>CAZESP010000014.1:106170-121132 GCA_964515185.1 uncultured Alcaligenaceae bacterium | reverse complement strand
GACACGGACTTCGACGGCATCCGCCAACACCCAAAGTTCGCGGCCTTTGTTCAGACATTGTCGGCGAAACCGAAGGAGAAGTGATGCGAAGTGCTGGACGAGACAACAAGGCTCCAGGCAGGGATTTTCTCGATCACTGACGTGCGGTATCATAACAAGGCGGAGCGAGTCCGGTCCTCGCGAACCGAGGAGTCCTACTGTGAATAAAGCGATCCCGCTGCCGGCTCCGATCATCGATCGGTCTGGTACGACAGACTCGAAGTGGGAGCAAGAGTATCGTGCCTTTCGACGCCTGTTGCCGCAACTGTTGTGTACCCATCGGGGCCAATACGTGGCAATCCACGAGGGTCAGGTGGTGGACAGCGGAGGCGAGAAGGTGGCGCTGGCCCTCCGGGTGTTGGCGAAAGTGGGCAACGTCGCCATTCACATCGGCCGCGTCACCGAGGAAGCCGAGCCGGTGTCTCGTTCGGGGGTGCGCCGCGACGGGCAACCACTCGGGGGCGCGACGTGATTCGCTACCAGTACCTGACACAAATTCTACCGCCCGCTCCCTTCGTTCACGTCACGTTGACAAACCCGGTCAGCGGGGTCCAACAACAAGATTTGCCGGCTCAACTCGACACGGCGGCCGATCGGACGCTGTTGCCCGATGCACTGGTCCAAGCGCTCGGCCTTGCTCAGATCGGGCTGATTCGGATTGGCGGGGTCGCCGGCATCATCCAAGCCATGCCCTCTTACGTGGTCCAGATAACGATCCACAATCAACCCGATCAGGTCGTTGAGGTTGTGGCGAGCGGAGGCGAATCCTGGATACTCTTGGGCCGCGACGTGCTGAATGCCCATCGCCTACTGCTTGATGGTCCTCAGTTACTCCTGGAGATCGGTTGACCGCACGTGTGGGGCAGATCACGTGATTCCGCCGTGCATTCCGCGCCGGCAACCACCGCGTACTCTATTTCGCCGAGACCATCAAGAAGGGACAGGAGTTGTGGACAAAGTAAGGGTGTATTTCGACGAGACCGGGAACACGCTCACAGTCTGGTTCGGTGATCCGACGAAGGAGGCCGTCTGCGAAGAGATCGGCGATGACGTGGTGCTGATCAAGGATCGTCGCGGTCGGGTCATTGGATTAGAACGGCTCAACTTTGTGTCGAGCAAGAAGCTGCGCGGCAAACGGCTACCCATCGAAGTTCTATTTCCGTAGGAATCTTGGCTGCGCCGCCGGCGCGTGCGGCTTCGCGCCATTTTGCAAAAGGCTGACGTGCATGGCTACTTCGACGTAAGGCGCATCGCGCACATCAAGCAAGACACGGACTTCGAGGCATCCGCAAGCACCCGAGGTTCGCGGCCTTCGTGGCGGGGCTGGCGAAGTACTAAGAGAAGAAATTCACCCCAGAGCCGCCGAGGGTACAGAGAAGACCATCGCTTCTCCGTGTTCTCGGCGGTTGGTTTTCGGCTCTTAATAGAATATTCGCCACAGGAACTTAATGGGCGTCAATGGGTTGTCATGGAACCTACCTTTGCGGAACTCATCGGTCAGATTCGCCAAGGAAACGCGGCGGCCGCCACTGATTTAGTCCGCCTCTACGAGCCGGAAATCCGCCGGGCCATTCGCATCCGCCTGACCGATGATCGCATCCGCCGAGTCATAGACTCGATGGATATCTGCCAATCGGTGATGGCGAATTTTTTCGCGCGCGTCAGTCAGGGTCAGTTCGATATTCAAGAACCGCCGCAACTGTTGCGCCTGCTGGTGACGATGGCCCGTAACCGGTTGCTCGATCATGTACGACATGAGCAGGCGGAGCGGCGTGATCGGCGCCGGATGATGGCCGGCGATTCGGCCTTGGCTCGCATGACGGCCGCCGTCGATAGCCCCAGCCAGATTGTCGCCGGTCGCGAACTCATCGACGAAATGCGCCGGCGATTCACGGCCGAGGAACGCTACCTCGCCGAGCAACGGGCCAGCGGGCGCGATTGGAGCGACCTGGCGTCGGAACTCGGCAAACAACCCGACGCCCTTCGCAAGCAATTGGCACGCGCCGTCGATCGCGTCATGGATGAATTGGGGCTTGATTCCGACGACGGCTTGCCCGAGAGTTGATGCCCGCCGAGTGATTTGCGACGCTCCGAAGAATCGCACTCGCTTCTTCGGAGCGTGGCTAACCGATGGAATATCCCGCCGTGCCGCGTCCCACCATTATTCGCTATCTCGTTCTGCTGTCTCTTTGCACGGTGACGGTCATCAATTACGTGCAACGAAACGCCATCAATGGCGTCGAGAAGGTCGTTGCCGCGGAACTGAAACTCGACAAGAACCAGATCAGCGCCGCCATCGCCGAGTTCTTCCTGACCTATGCCTTGTTTCAGATTCCGAGCGGTTGGCTGGCGCAACGCTGGGGCACTCGGCGGGCGTTGACGCTGTTCACGATTGGCTGGTCGCTGGCGACGGCGGGGCTGGCGCTGGCGCACGGCGTCGAGGCGCTTCGCGGGTTGCGGCTCATCATGGGGGCGTGCCAAGCGGGCATCTTTCCATGCGCGACCCTCATCGTGGCGGCGTGGCTGCCGTTGTCCCGTCGCGGATTCGCCAGCGGGATTCTGAATGCGTGCATGGTCGGCGGCACGGCGTTGGGCAACTTGTTAGTCGGCTTGCTCGTGAATTACCTCGGTTGGCGCGGGTTGATGCTGGCCTTCGCGGTGCCGGGGATTCTCTGGGCGATCTGGTTTTACCTCTGGTTCACGGAGCGCCCCGCGGATCATTCGGGCGTCAACGACTCCGAACAGGCGATCATCGCCGCGGGCCGTGACGCGGTGACAGAGCCGGCAACGGGCCATCGTGTGCCGTGGCTGGCCATCGCCATGAGCCTGACGATGATTCTGATCGGCGTGCAACAGTTCTGTCGTGCCGGCGCCAATCGCATGATCGAGCGAATGCCGCGATATCTGGAAGAAACCCGGCGGTTGACGACGGCCGAAGCGAACGTCTGGTCCAGCATGCCGCAAATCGCGGGCGTTCTGGGCAGCCTCTTGGGCGGTTGGATCAGCGATTATGTGTTGCGGCGCACGGGTCGCCGTCGGCTTGGCCGCAATGGCGTCGCCGTCGCCAGTCTCGCCATCAGCAGCGGGTTGTATCTATTCGCATACTCATCGCCGCGGGTTGAGGTGGCGGTGAGCCTCATCAGTCTGGCGTTTCTGATTTCGACGTTCGCGTCGCCGTGTGCCTACGCCCTGACGATGGACGTCGGCGGCCGCAATACCGCAGTCGTGTTCAGCACGATGAACATGCTCGGCAACATCGGTGCCTGGGCCAGTCATCGCGTGGTCGGGATGCTGTTGGAACGATCGCCGGATTGGGACCCGATTCTCGCGGTTTACCTCGGCCTACATCTGGTCCCGTTGCTATGCTGGCTGATACTGAAGCCAAACGTCGTCATCGGGGAGATTAGCGACGTTTCAAAGAAACGCTGACGGCACCGCGCTTCTGCGAAGCGTCGCTTGACATAGGCGTTGAAATTGGCAATCGAGGGGGGTCCATCCATGCGTCCGACCGCAATCGCGTTAACGTTGGGGCTGGCGGCGGCCGCCGCGGGCCAGGAGCGCAAAATCGGCGACCTCGAAGCGAAAGCCTACCTCAAGGCCGAGACCGCCAAGCTTTCCAAGCGCTTCATGGACGGCGCCGTCACCAAGGACGAATGGGAGGCAAAGCGCCCGAAACTCAAAGAGCAATACCTCGAAATGCTCGGCCTTTGGCCGTTGCCGGAAAAGACCCCGCTCAAGGCGACCGTCACCGGCAGCGTGGATCGCGAGGCCGTCGTTATTGAAAAGCTGCATTATCAGAGCCGGCCGGGCCTGTACGTCACCGCCAACCTCTATCGGCCGAAGAAGGTCGAGGGCAAGTTGCCGGCCATCCTCTACGTCTGCGGTCACTCCGGCCGCGGTCGCGACGGGAACAAAACGGCATTTCAAGATCACGGCATGTGGTTCGCCTCACATGGGTACGTTTGTTTGATCGTCGATACGTTGCAACTCGGCGAGATCGCGGGCATTCACCACGGCACCTACCGTGAGGGGCGCTGGTGGTGGCAGGCTCGCGGATACACGCCGGCCGGCGTCGAATGTTGGAACGGCATCCGCGGCATCGACTATCTCATCAGCCGCCCCGAGGTGGACCCGGAACGGATCGGCGTGACGGGCATCTCCGGCGGCGGGGCGAGTACCGTCTGGATCGCGGCCGCCGACGACCGCGTCAAGGTCGCCGTCCCGGTCAGCGGCATGAGCGACCTCGAAAGCTACGTCAGCAACGAGGTCGTCAACGGACATTGCGACTGCATGTTCCTCGTCAACACCTATCGTTGGGAATGGACGACGATCGCCGCCCTGATCGCGCCGCGCCCGTTGTTGTTCGCGAACTCCGACGACGACAAGATCTTTCCGATGGATGGCAATCGGCGGATCATCGCCCGTCTTCGCGACGCCTATCGGATGTATGAGAAAGCCGACCTCGTGGATGATTACGTCAGCAAGGGCGGTCACGATTATCGGCCGGACCTTCGCATCGCCATTTTCAAATGGTTTCACACGCATCTGAAAAAGGATTCCGCGGCGGTGGCCGACGCCGAGTTCAAGCCGCTGCCGGGGAAAGAGCTGCGGGTCTTCGCAGAGGACAAGGACCTTCCCGCGGACGCGATCAACGCCAAGATCGACGAATCGTTCGTGGCCACGGCCAAGGTCGAGCTACCCGCCGAGGGTAAGTTCGACGAATGGAAGGCCGCCCTGACGAAACAGCTTCGCGAGAAGTGCTTCCGCGAGTGGCCTGTTCAGGTACCGCGAGCCAAGCCGATCGACGCGGTCAGCGACAAGGACATGGGTTTCCGGCAGGAGTCGGAAACGAACATTATGGTGAGGATGGTCTACAACGAGGGCAACGGGCGGTTGCGTCCGACCTTCTACGTCATGAACGTGGACGAGAAACTAAACGAGTTGCCGAAGTGGGCGGAGGATCGTTTCGAGGGCGACATCTTCACGTTCTACCCGCGCGGGTCGTTGGCCCTGCCATGGACTCGAAAGAACCCGCCGAACACGGTCGAGCGGTCGATGGCATTGCTCGGCCGCACCGCCGACGAGCGCCGGGTATGGGACTCCATCGCCTCGTTCCGCGACATTCAATTCAACTCGATGGTGAAGGAGTGGCGGCTCGCGGGTCGCGGCCAGGCGGGCGTGATGGCGGCCTACGCGGCGATTTTGGAACCGAGCGTGGCCGAGGTGGTTATCCTCGAACCGCCGGCCTCGCATCGCGACGGGCCGATCTTTCTGAATGTGCTGCGGGTTCTCGACGTGTCGGAGGCCCTGGGTTTGCTGGCGCCGCGACCTTTGACGATTATCAGCAACGATCCGGCGTTCGATAAAACCGCCGCCATCTACAAGCTCGCGGGAGCCGCCGACAAATTCAAACGGGTGAAGCCCAAATGAGCGCTAGCCCGATCGTCGCGACGGTCGACTTTACTCGTCCGGGAAAGCAGTTCGGGCACCTGGGCGTGCCGTACTCGCACAATCTCGGTGGCTGGGCAAGCCTGATGCTGCCGGTCGCGGTCATCGCCCACGGGTCGGGGCCGACGGCGTTGGTGTTGGGTGGGAATCACGGCGACGAGTACCCCGGCCCGATCGCGATACTCAAACTGATGCGAGAGCTTCAGCCGGCGCAGATTCAGGGCCGGCTGATTCTGATTCCGGCCCTGAACATGCCCGCCGTCAAGGCTTCAACGCGACTTTCGCCTCTTGACGGCAAGAATCTCAACCGCTGCTTTCCGGGCCGGCCTGACGGCACGCCGACCGAGCAGATCGCCCACTACCTGACGACGGTGCTGTTTCCGCTGGCCGACGTGGTCATCGACATTCACACGGGCGGCCGCAGCGTTGATTTCTACCCGTGCGCTCACATGCATCTGGTCGAGAATCGGGAGCAGCGGCGGCGGATGGCGGCCGGCACGTTGGCGTGGAACACCGATTTCGCGTTCCTCTACGCGGACGTGGCCGGCAGCGGCCTGTTGCCCGTCGAAGCTGAAAATCAGGGGAAAATCGTCATCACCACCGAGATGGGCGGCGGCGAAGTCGTCCCCGCCCGCGTCCATCGACTGGCCCAACAGGGGCTGCGCAACGTTCTGACACATCTTGGAATCTTGGAAGGCAGCGTGGCGACCCGCGCCGATCTCGGCTTGCCGCCGACGCGATGGGTGCAATCGCTCGATCGCGACGATTATCGCTTCGCCCCGGAGTCTGGCCTGTTCGAGGGCCTCGTGCCGTTGGGTGACGAAGTCCGCGATGGCCAGATGGTGGGGCAGATTCATTTCATCGAGCGCCCCGACCGCGACCCGATACCGATCACGGCGAATCGCGCCGGCGTCCTGATCGCCTGCCGAGGCCCCACTGTCGTCGGCCAAGGCGATTGCGTTGCCTGCATCTCCCATGATGTGGACCCAGCTGTGTGGGCGTGACGGTGCGGTTTCCGTCGCGATCCCGGCGATGGGGCGCATCCGGCGCGTGTCCTTGAGAGCATTCGTGATGCACAATAGGGGCATCCCCAAAGAGGAACGCCATGAACCCGATTGACGACGCAGACCCGGTGCCGCTAAACGTTGCTTCCACGGATGAGCCGCCGATGGTGCTGCCGGCCCGGCGCCGGCTCAGCGACATCGTCGGGGTCATCCTGGCCTGGTTGATGGTCGTTGCGGTCGTCGTGGTAATTCTCTTGGGGGTCCGGCGATCGCGCAACCCAAACGAGATCGCCCCAGCCCCGCAGCAAGGCCTGTCGCCGATGCTGGCGCTTCAGGGGCGCTATCTGATCGGTGCGGCGGAAATCCTGGGAGGCGCCAATCGCGGGCAATTCCTGACGCAGTTGCCGTCGTTGGAGAAAGGCGGTGGACCCGAGCGGTTGGCCGCCGCCATCGTCGGGGGCGAGTTGGGCAATGACGAGACGGCCCTGCAGTGCCTCGAGCGGATTCGCCGTGACGTGAAGGCCTCGACGCTCAAATTTTCGCCCGAGGATCAGGCGAATCTGGAACGGCTCACGAAGCTCTACCAAGGCGTGGCCCTGGCGGAGGAAGATCAGACGGCGATTCGCAAAGCCCTTAGCTGGCACGGCGACTTGGCCCTGTCTCGGGGCGCCGATCCCGCGACCCGTGCAGCGGTGCTGGGACGGGCCAAGCGAACGGCCATGGTCATATTCCTCGGCTTTGGCGGCGCCGGTATCGTCTTTTGCCTCGGGGTCGCGGGCCTCATCATGCTGGGTGCCTATGCCGTCATGGGTCGCGTGCGAAGCGCGCTTGTCACGCGCCAGCCGCGATCGAGCCTCTATTTCGAGACCTTTGCCCTCTATCTCGCCTTTTTCCTGATCGTGTCGGCGGCGGCGGGATTCTTGCTGCCCCAGCCGTTGCGCCTACCGGGCGCGGGTGCCGCCGCCTTGTCGAGCCTGATCGTCTTGGTTTGGCCGGTGATCCGCGGGTTGTCGTGGCAGCAAGTACGTTCGGATATCGGTCTGAATGTCGGGCGCGGCTTCCTCCGCGAGGTCGCCGCCGGCTTCGCAAGCTACGCCATGATGCTGCCGCTGTTGGTCGCCGGCGCCATCCTGATGCTATTGCTCATGGCCATCGCCCGAAAAATGGGCCCCGGCGGCGAGATCGACGCACCCACGCACCCCGCAGTTGCCCCGTTGTTTACCGGCGACCGGACCACGCAAATTCTCCTGCTGCTCTTCGGCGCCGTCATCGCGCCGATTGTCGAAGAGATCATGTTCCGCGGGTTGATGTATCGGTATCTACGCGACGTGACCGGCCGGCGCATGGCGACCGGGCTTAGCTTTTTGGTCAGCGGCTTGGTGATGAACTTCATCTTCGCGGCCATTCACCCGCAAGGCTGGCTGGCGATCCCGGCGTTGATGGGCATCGCCTTCGGCCTGACGGTGGCCCGTGAATGGCGCGGCTCGCTGATCGCGCCCATCATGGCCCACGGTCTGAGCAACGGCCTGATCATGCTGCTGGGCGTTTTAGCCACGAGTTGACGGCACCAGGGGCGATGCGCTGACGCTGGTTTGAGAAACATATTTTTTACCTTTGTTCTTGACACGGGTTTTGGCTCTGTTACAGTCATGGGTGTTTTCGTTCCCCAAGTCTCTCACCATTGGATGGATTCATCGCCCGACACCTGCACCGATGGCTTCTCAATCTCGAACGGCTGGAAGAGCGAAACCCAGCTTCGGAGACGTTTCACGCCATTCTCGCCGGAATGACATTCGCGGATGGCTTTGCATCCGACCCATCGCTATCGACGTGCCCCCCCAATTCGCCCGTTTTAACATTGATATGCTGAATCTCGTCGCGCAGACCGTCGGTCCGTTAGACGCTTGGCTTAGCGACGACCATCACCACCCCAGGCCGGCGCAAGCGATTCCAGAACCGGCCGACACGATGCCATTCGTGCCCGCTTGGATGCAAGACGTTGCGGATGCTCCCATGTTTGCTGGCGGCGCTGGTTCGATCCCGCCAATGTCGGCCCGAGGCGGCGATAATGGCGGATTTGCGATATTTGTGTCTCCCTTAATGCGGGTCGATGCGAACGCCAACATAACCATCAACTCGACCGTTGATAGTCAAATGATCGGCTTCCCTTCTCCGAATTCACGAGCAATCTCATACCACTCAGGAAGTCTGAGAACCGCGACCAACCATGTAGTTCATCTCGATGCGGGCCGAGCGACGCTGCACAAGGTACGTGCCGCGACTGCGTCAGCCTCAATGTCGTTGGGCATGTTCGCGTTTGAAATCCAAAACATTCAGCCTGGCGCCGCGGCAACCGTTCGCATTACAACGCCGGCAGATGTTCATGTTAACTCCTACGTCAAACAGAATCCCACGACCGGCGCCTTAACACCGTTCGATTTCGACGGAACGACGGGTGCGGAGTTTGTTGGACCGAATATCCTCCTCCACTTTGTCGATGGCGGTCGCGGCGACGCCGATGGCAAGGCCAACGGCGTGATCGTTGATCCGGGCGGCCCGACATGGACGCCGGTCGTGGTCAATGCCAAGGTGCGCGAGGTAACATTCGCCGGCGCCGATTTGATTAACATTGTCGCCGACCCCGGCACGCCCGCATATCCAGCCGGCCCGCAATGGGTCGATAGCGACTTGAATGGCGTCATCGATGCGCCCGGTGATCGAGCGTTGCCAATCGGGTATCCTCGCAACACCGACTCGGTTGTGTCAGCACGATTCTCGGCCTTTGAAGCGCTCTGGCCGACTCCGCCGTCCAATTACAGCCTCATGGTGCGCGGCACGAGCGCCACGACAACTGCGGAACCTGTCTATTATGTCGTGCCGCCGACGCCGGTGACGCTTGAGGGCGGCGACTTGGTCCTTGCGCCAACAACGATTAACAATCCGTTTCCGACGTTCGTGAACTACGGGACGCTGCCGATTGACTGGCAGTGGTCCAACAACGGCGGCCTCACGTGGTATGCCGCCGGTCGCAGTGAAAACGAGTTGTACGTAACTCTAGCGGCGCCTGACGTCAATCCGGTCTATCATACATTTCTCCACCTTTCGGTCCCGATCTCCGCTCAATACCCGGCCGTGACGGAATCTCGTGTTGTGACAGAGACATACAAGTCCTTCCAGGCGCGAACGATCAAGACTCGTCACAACCTGCCCCTATGGGATGGCCACGAGTTGCGGTACTATGGCGAGTGGAACGCGTCGGGAGGCACCGCTGCGGAATTGCTGGAACAGTTGGATGGCGCTTGCGGTGGATTTGCCGACTTGTTCGTCCGCTCTGTTCGGGCAGCGGGAGTTCGCAAGACTGTTCTGCCGATCGAAGCGATCCTAGTCGGGCCCGTGGTAAGTGAGGCCATGTTGATTCGGAATTGGGATTTTGTCGGCAATGGAACAAGTGGCGACAATAACTATCCGTACCAGAATTCGCTCGCGAATCCTGCTCAAACAACAGTAATTCGAAAGACAGTAACGGGGAAGTGGGAGTATTTTTGGGGTGCCGTAGTCGAAGTAGGTGATGGTGACGGCCTTCCAGGTCAGAACACAACCAATCCCAAAGCCGATTTTGACAATCACTGGCTGGTCCGAATTGGCACGACCATTTACGACCCGAGTTACGGAACCGTCCCATTTGTTGATCTTCCGACATGGGAGGCCGTCTCAGTGGCGGGCTTTGCTAAGTTCGATCCAATTGGCGCCAATAGCTTCCGGGCCGTTTTTCGCAAGAATCCGCCGGGTGCCGACATTGACTTGAAGCAGTCTCCTCTGCCTGTTTGACGTGGATTAGATCGATCCGTGGGCGATGTATCGAAGGAGACCTCTCGTGGATGCTCTGGTTATGGTCGTTTGTATTGAGCATTTGTTTTGCGGTGGTACTTATGCGCCGATTGTTCGAGCCACATTAGCGAATGACCACGTGCTTACATGCAGTGTTTCAGCGGGGACCTCCGAAGTTAGGCGGACGAATGGAGGAGGACGTCTTTGGATTGAATCGCAGGGCCTTCAAAGCGATGCGGTACGCATTTCCCTTACCTTCATTTTCGGCATTGATGGGCCGCCAAACGAATTGCTGCGTTGGCAGTGTGAGCGCGACGAATTTCATTGTGTGTGTTATTCCAACTGGCCATCGAATAATCGCGTGTCGAGAGACGGGTGGATCAAATCTGTTTCTCTGTCCGCACTGAAAACCGCGAATCGCTTTCTGAATCAGCCCGATTTTTGGCAGAAGCATCGCCCTGAATATGAAAAAGCGATCAGAATTGGGCGGCGCCTCGTGCCAGTTTTGGAGGCACTGGGTCCCTTTGGCGGTGGCGAAGACAACAAGAAAAAAGTGTTTTTCGATGTATTGTGTCGTGATCGCGGGCGATACGAATTGTTTGTAACCCACCCAATCGGTGGGAGAAGACTAACGTGCGATGATTTCGATCCTGATCGCCGACCGATTGGGATCGACCGTCCGAGATGGTCGTAGGAACGGCTTGCCGAATGGAGCATCGATTGGACCGGGCCATTTTATGTCGCGGCCTATAGCGATGAGCGATACATCGTGACGGATACCGGGCGGGTCTATCTGGCACCGCGATATGTCAAACCCGGGACGCCGTTGAAAGAGATTTGGAATCGCGATCCGGTCGAGGCTCTCATCCATGATAACGACGACAAGACGTGGTATGCCTTCACCAAGACACACTACTTTGAAATCGCCGAGGCCGTCAAACCCATTCAACATGCGATTACGGTAAAGCGGTCGTGGACGGCGGACAAGGCGCTTGAGACAGCCGTCGCGTGCGCGCGGGTGATTCGGCAGCGACAGGCGCCGTCTATCACCGATCGAACTTGGGAGCAACTCGCGTCTCACGACGCACGGATTGCTCATGCGGCTACTAGGGCGCTCGTGAACGATCCCTCACGGGCCCTGACGCTGTTGGCCGATCGCTTGAAACCGATTCAGATGCCGAGTGAAAATGACCTAACGGCTCTGGTCGAAGACCTCGGGGCGGAGACGTTTGCCGTGCGTGACGCGGCCGAGAAGCAGTTACGCGATTATGGGTTGACGATCGAGCCGGCCGTGCGAGAGGCATTGGCCAAATCAAAGAATGCAGAGCAAAGGAATCGTCTGACGCGACTGGTGAGCGACTGGCCCAGTCCCGGTTCGCGTACAGCCAACGAGATTAGGGCAGCGCGTGCGGTGGAGGTGCTGGAGCGCATTAACACGGCGGACTCCCGTCGCGTGTTGCAGTCATGGGCCACGGGCGCCGAAGCCGCGGTCCTGACACGCGAGGCGCGTCGAGCGCTGAGGGCGGTCGAAACGATCAAGGGCAAACCGTAAAGGCACCCACGCAAAATCATCTCTCGATGGTGCAAAATCGCTTGACTCACTTCGCGTTGTCCCGTCCAATGAACTCATCACGGGTATTGCGAATCGTCCTCGTCACATAAGCAATGGGAGGCATCATGCGCCGGTTGTACGGGTGTTTGACCATTCTCGCCGTTTGCACGGTCGTTGCCGTCGGGCAGGATCAACCGCCGGCGGGGGGGCCGGCGGCGGCCATTGATCAGAAGATCATCGCAGACGCCAAGGCGAATTCGCAGATTCTGGCCAATCTGACCTACCTCAGCGACGTCATCGGCCCACGGCTGACCGGCTCGCCGAATCTGAAACGGGCCAACGAATGGGCCGCCGAGAAGATGAAAGAGTATGGGCTAACCAATGTCCGACTCGAACCGTGGACCATCCCCGAAGGCTGGGAACGCGGGACGGCGACGGCTCGGCTGCTGGAACCCGACAACGGCCGGACCATCACTCTGGCCGCCCAAGGCTGGACCCCGGGCACCAACGGCAAGATCGTCGGCGACGTGGTCGTCATCGAGGCCAAGAACTCCAAGGAGCTGCAAGCGTACAAGGGCAAGCTCAAGAACGCCATTATCCTTCGCGGAGCGCCGTCGAGGATCGCGCCGCTGAGCGAAATGTCTCTGTTTCCGGGCGATGGAAAAGGCGACGGCAAGGGTGGCGGGCGACCCGGCGCGTTTGGGCCTCCGGGTGGCGGCCAGCCGGGCGAGCGCGGTAATTTCATGGAGATGATGGCATTTCGCCGCGAGATGTCCGAGTTTATTCGCGCCGAAGGGGCGGCGGTTTATCTGCAAGATTCCGGCAAGCCTCATGGCTTGTTGAATATGTCCGGCAGTTGGGGCGGAGCGGGCGGCGCCGCTGGTGGCGGTCGCGACCGGGCGAGCGCGACCAATCGCATGGCGACCGCGTTTGTCGTCCACGAGCATTACGCCCTACTGCATCGGCTTGCCACGCGGAAGCCGCCCATCAAGACTCGCATGGAAATCGAAATCACTAGCAAGTTCGTCCCCGGCCCGATCGCCGTCTACAACACCGTTGGCGAGATCAAGGGCAGCGAGAAGCCGGATGAATTCGTCGTCGTCGGCGCTCATATCGACTCATGGGACCTCGGCCAAGGCACGACGGACAATGGCACGGGCACGTCGGTGGTTCTCGAAGCCGCTCGACTGATTGTCAAGTGCGGCTTCAAGCCGAAACGGACGATCCGCTTCGTACTGTTCAGCGGTGAGGAGCAGGGCCTGCACGGCTCGCGCGAGTTCGTGAAACTGCACAAGGACGACATGCCGAAGACAACCGCGGCCCTGGTCCACGACACCGGCACCGGCAAGGTCGTCGGACTTGGCTGGCGTTCGCGCGAAGGCTTGAAGGAACTGCTCGAAACCGAGTTGGTTGCCCTCAAGGGCCTGGGCGTGACCGAGATGCTCGGCCGGCAGATGGGCGGCAGCGACCATATGTCGTTCGAGGGCGCCGGCGTGCCGAGTTGCATGTTCCGCCAAGACCCGGCGGAGTATCGTTTCACGCATCACTCGCAATCCGACACGCTGGACAAGGCCCGCGAGCCGGACTTGATCCAAGGCGCTCAAGTGATGGCCGTCGCCGCCATGCGCTTTGCCAATCTCGACAAGATGCTGCCGCGAACCTTGGACAAGAAGGAAGCTGAGAAAAAGGGCCGCGGCGAGGCCAAGGACGGCAAGAAAGAGGAATAGAAAGAGGAGAAAAAGTAAAGCACGCAATAAGTGTGTGAGCACGCAGCGCCAGCAAGTGATAACACACGAGCACGCAGCGCCAGCAAGTGTGTGAGCCATCACTTGCTCGCGCTGCGTGCTCACCATTTTTCGAATTTGGTGTATTTCAGAAATTTTGTCGGAAGAGAACCCCCAAAGGTCACGCGCGGCCTGAGTCCCCATTCTTTCCGAAGTCCATTCTCGGTTAAGGGATCGTTGGCCCAAGGCCCGAGGCCGATGGTCCTTGCTTCTTCGATGGCCTTGTTGCCATGATAACCTTCGCCATAATCGGACGAGCCGCAGAGTGAATGATAGGCGTGTATCAATTCATGGCCGAGAATGATGAATGCTGGAATGTCATTCAGTTGATCTTCGTCCTCAGCGGTCTTGAACACTTCCGGGCAGAATCTCAGTACGTTGGTTTTCTCATCCCATCCGCTTCCCTCTTGACCGCTAAGTCCCGAAGCAAGCTCGATCGTGATGGTTTGCTTATTATTCTTGAGTTGTTCACAGATCAGCTCGAGCAGTGCCTTGCCGTTTCCTCGCGACCGAAGTTGCGTGAGGGCGCTGCGTGTCTTCTCCACGAAGGTCTGCGGCGTTGATCCAAAAATGATGGAGAACATCGACGGTTTCACTTCTGGCTCTCCGGCACCGATAATGTAGATGCCGTACAAGTTCATGAATGCCAGTACAGTTTCGTCGCCGCCAGTCATCTTGATCTCCTTTATGCTGCAATCTTCGAAGGCTTGCCTCGTTGCTCGCCGCCAGGGTCGATCGACAAACGATATCGGATGGTCTCGAGTTGCAAGTCGTGGGATCCTTTGTTGTCGAGTGACATACTAATCGACTTTCATTGCAAGTGCCACAAGCATTTATTGGGAGTATGAACCGATCACGGTCGCGTCATTCCAAGTGCCGGACCTCTGCACCGTGATGTTTTGCGAGAAACTCCGCGACCAGACGCCGGTGGCACTCCGCGACACGTTTTTCAGCGCAGAGCAAGCAGATTGGGCCGGGGATGTCGTGGAGCCTCTCCGTGAGCAGTGGCCCGGCAGCATCGAGCAGCCGGCGATAACGCTGCGGCCAGTCTTCCATCCCCAGAAAAACGTTCCCCAGTTCGATGAGCGATCGGTATCCGATACCGGCATCGGCAAGCCAACGCTCGATTCCCTTGTCGTCCGTCTTGGCCTTGACCCATATGCCCATGCTGGCGCGATCGGGTCGCAGGCGAATGTCAACGATGGTATTGACGCCGTTGGATTGTAACAGATTCAGAAAATCACCCTTGCCGCGACCGCCGTAACCGATGGTATAAACGATCATGGGAAGCGCCCTTGGATGAAGAC
>CAZESP010000014.1:20417-106070 GCA_964515185.1 uncultured Alcaligenaceae bacterium | reverse complement strand
TTGACCTCTGATCGTTGCGATTCGATTGAAACGATCGGTTGCCAATCGACCTTGACCCAGACCCGGCCCCGATGCTATAGCCCGGCGCGAGTGGGAAATTGGTCGCGGAAGGAGCCGACACATGAAGACCGCCGGTATCATTAGCGGGGTTCTTGCGGGCGTGGTGCTGGGATTCGCCGCCACGGTGATCTGGGGCGCTCAGATTCGCCCGGCCGAGGCCGGCAACAGCGATCGGTATGAAGACTACATCATGTGTACCGGCGCCGTTGCCGTGCAACCGCGAGCGCCGACCGATGGCGTTTGGCTGCTCGATTACAAATCCGGCCGGCTGCTCGGCACCGTCATCGATCGCTCCGTGGGCCAAATCGTCGGCTGGGCCGAGGTCGATCTGACCGCTGAGTTCAACATCCGCCCGAAGCAGAACGTGCATTTCTTGATGACCACCGGCAACGTCGCACAGGGACAGGCGGCCTTATATGTCGCCGAGACGACCACGGGCCTGTTCGGCATTTATACGATGGGACCCGACCCGTCGGGCAAGCCCGGCGTGGTCATCCGCCGCCACGACATGAAATCGTTCCGCCAACGCCAAGCCGCCGCGAATTAGCCGCCAGTCAGCGACACTTCGCAGAAGCAACGCCAACCGAAAAACCCGGCCCTTAGGGGTTGGGTTTTGTCGTTTCCCGGTCAGTCATGCGGTTCGCCGTCGCAACAAGTTTGGTAGAATACCATGAATTGCCGCGGAGGTCACTCGATGATTACCCGATTCCACGTCAGTAACTACAAAGCGCTTCGTGATGTGTCGCTGGACCTGACGCCGATTCATGTGTTGATCGGCCCCAACGATTCGGGCAAGACCAGCATCTTGGAGGCGATGGCCGCGCTCTGTCGCACGGTAAGCGTGGACAATCTCTCGAAGGCATTTCCGGGAGAGTGGGAGGGGAGAAGCCTTGTCTGGTTGGGAGTGGAAGAACCAACGGTTTTTTTCGAGGCTCAGATACGCGACGGCCTCTTCCAAGCAAAGTACCGGCTAGCCTGCAAATTCAGGGATCACGACGGGGTGTTCAACGGTGGAGAATCCATCGTCGATTGTAGTTCGCCGCCGCCTGAGATCACCTTCTCGCCTGACCGACCATACCAGTCAGAGGTATTCCGTCAGACGGAGTCGATGGCATTTTCGTCGGATGTACGATGGCCGAACATTCAGAAAGTCCGAGACGCGTTGCATGAGGTGCAACTCCATCGCTGGGTGCCATCCAAATTGTCGTTGCCCGTTCTGCTCGATTATTCCTCTCATTTCTCCCTCGCCGAATCGGGTTTTGGTTTGGCGAGGTTTCTCGATGATTTGCTCGGCGTGGATCGTGACCGCTTCGATCGCATGGAGGAAAAGTTCTGTGAATTGTTCCCCGAAGTCGATCATATTCGCCTAGAGCGGACACCCGGCTATCGCACTGAAAACGGAGGAGCGCGCGAACAACCCGGCAAAGAAATCCGGTTCGAACTCCGGGACGACCGTGGGGTCATCCCCGCGAGCCAAGCGTCCGATGGAATGATGCTCCTGCTGGCCTATCTGGCAATTCTCCACATGCCTAAACCGCCGCGGCTACTGCTGATCGAGGAACCGGAAAACGGCGTGCATCCGGCTCGGCTCAAGGAGGTGCTCCAAATCCTGCGCGAACTCGTTGCCGAGCAGGCCAAGACGCAAGTCGTGATGACCACGCACTCGCCATATGTCGTCGATCAGTTCAAACCCGATGAGGTCACCTTGTGTCAGCGCGGCCGTGATGGAGCCGTGACGGTTCATCGCCTGTCTGACAGCAAATCGGTGCGAGACCAGATAGACATTTTTGGCCTCGGCGAAATCTGGACCGCTGAAGGAGACGAGAAGCTGGCCGAACCCATTCCCGTCGGTTAAAGGCGATGGTCATGCGCGTGCTCCTTTGTTCGGAAGGAAATCACGAGGGCAGCCAGTGCGACGACAATCCCCAAGCTCTTAAAGCGATTGTGTTGCGCGTCCTGCCTCCAGGAATCAGCTGTGAATGGATCGACGTTCATGATCTGCCGCGATCGAATCCAATGCCGGGCAAAGGCGGCGGGCATTTCAAACTCGCGCTGAAGGCATTCAAATACGCGATGGAACGTCAATTCGACGCTGTTGTACTCGTGACCGATGCAGATTGTCACAAAGAGCGGATCAAACAGTTTGATGAGGCTCAAGTCCATCTGCACTTTCGAATACCCCGGGCAATTGGAATTGCCGTCCAGGCGTTTGACGCTTGGATTCTGGCGGACCAGCAGGCAATGAGTGCAGTCCTTGATCAGAATGTGCCGCTTCAGCCGTTGCCCGAGAATCTTGATGGAGGCAAAGGTTCCGCGCGCCATCCGAAGCAGGTATGTCGGAAGATCATGGAACAGCATGGCTGGACAGGTCGCCCGTCGGAGTTTTATGCTGCCGTTGCCGCGGCAATGGAGTTGGACTCCGTTGCCCAACGATGCCCGCTCGGCTTCGAACCGTTCTTGCAACGATTGCGAGCGCTCGCCGTCTCATTTCCCCCCCACGGGGCGAGCGATGCCGGCGGCGCCGGGGTCGTCGGCTAGCTCAAAGCGCACGCCGTCGCGGCGTTCGCGGCGGTCGATCACGATCGTCAACCGGTGACGGCCGAGTGTCAGTTCCAACGTCGTGTCGCGTTGCGGTTCGATCGGCTTGCCATCCAGCCAGAGCGTCAGGCCCGTCGTCGAATTCATCAACAGCCGTGCCTTGCCCGCCGCCGATGCCTCGATGTCGCAACGGGCCACACCCACCGGCAACACGTACTTTTCCAACCCGCGACGAAGCTCGAAGACCGGAATTTCCGACACGTTCAACACGCCGCCGACCGTCGAATAGGCGCTCGACCAGGTCAGCCCCGGCGGGTCCGTCGCGGGGGCTTGCAAGCCCACTCGCGTTAGTTGCTGATACGCCGGCGCGTTCGTTTCGAGAACCTGCCAACGGCGCACGACACGGGCCGGCCCGATCTGATACGGCCCGACTTTGCCCAACTCCGACAGGAACCGCACGAGGTCGATCAACTCCGCGCGCGTGAAGCTATCGGCGAGGGCGTCGGGCATCAGCGACCGGCCCGGCGATTGCGACTCGATGTCGGCCAACAGCACCCGTATCTCTTGATCCTCAGAGTCGCGGAGAATCAAATCCTTGTCTGATTGTCGCACCTTGACACCAGTGAACGTTTTGCCTCGCTTTGTCTCCACAACAACGGTGTGATAGCCCTCTTTGACGGCTTTGTTGGGCAGCAAGATCGAATCGACGAGATAATCGACCTGAGCCGACGCGCCGATACTCGTGAGATCAGGGCCGACTTGCCCGCCGCTACCGCCGATCGCGTGGCACTTCAGACACGTCAGATCCCTTCGGCGAAAGATCGCCTCTCCGCGAGCGGCGTCGCCCTGCTTCAATACCGCGTCGGCCAATTCGCGCACCATCTCGGCGCTCGGCTCGCGATTGGCCGTGGCCAAGCCGCCAGCGCTGGTGAGCGCGTCGGTGAGCTTCGGCAGATTTCGGCCCGACGTGCGAACGAATCGCAACGCGAGCTTGGCGGGATCGGCCGGAATCTTGCGGCCCTTCAAGGCGTTGGCCAGCGCATCGGGGCCGGTTTTTTGCGCCAGAAACGCAGCGATGATGTCGCTGGGGTCGGCGCTTAGCAACATAATTTCGAGCAAATCAACGGCGGGTCGCGCCGCTACGGTCGGGTCCAAGGTTGCCAGCGCCACGACAGCCAATCGTCGCACGGGCGGCTGAAAATTCGTCGTCGTCAGCCGTACCAAATCGGCCCGAGCGTCGGGGCCGCCCATGGCAACCAGGCCATCGAATGCCGCGCGACGCACGGAATCGGGCGTCTTCGGTTGGCCGGCGAGTTCGACCAATCGCAGGCGCGCCGGCGCCACTTGCCATAACCCCGCCAATCGGGTGGCGCCCGCCCGGATGCCTTCGTCGGCATGGTCCATCAGTTTGACGATCGTCTGAACATCACCTGACGGCCGAACTCGGCGCGACCGCGTCGCCTCGGCCAACGATTCGAGCAACGATCGCGCCTGATCCGCCGGCATCCGGGGCGACCGTACTTCGTCGAAGACCAACGACAACTCGCCGGCGCCGCCGAGCGAGGCCAACAGTTGCAGCACGCCGGCGGCCTGATCCGCAGGCACCTTGCCCTGTCGGTAAAGGGCCGCGACCGACGCCACGGCCTCGCCCGCGCCCGCCGCCCTTACGGCAAACGTGAGATGACGCAGATCCGGGAGCGTCAACTCGCCGCGCGTCATCGCCGGCAGCCAGTTCGGTTGCAGCTCGCGAACCGTCTGCCAGAGCGCGTAATCGAGGAAGGTGTCCATCGGCCGATCGAGCGCCTTCAGGGCGTCGGCGACGGCACCGGGCGCCGTGATCTTTCGCAGGCCACAGACGGCTTCGAGCCGCACGCGCGGATGCTCGTCGGCCACCGCGGCAGCGAGGCGTTTCGCCGCATCGGGCACGCGATCGGCCCAATCGGCCAGGACCCGAACGGCGGCGGCTCGCACGCGGCCATCCTTCCCCCGTAGCAGCCGATCGAGCAGCGCCGGCTCGGGCACGTCGAACCCCAGGAACACCCACAAGGCTTCGAGGCGCTCGAGATCATGGCCGGCGTCATCCGGCATGCCGGCAACGAAGTCGCGCAGTTTTGGCAACACCTTGTCGGCGCCGCGTTCGTGCAATTGCCGTTTCGCTTGCAGTCGCGTCCAATCCTCGCCGGCACGCAAATAGTTTAACAATTGTTCGATCGTCGCGCCGGCGAGCTTCGGCCGTTTCACCAACGGGCGACCCTTGTAGGTGATGCGCCAGATGCGGCCGTGAGTCTTGTCGCGGCGCGGGTCGCGGAAATCGACCTCGCCGTGCTGAATGATCGGGTTGTACCAGTCGGCGACATAGATTGCGCCATCCGGTCCCATGCGAACGTCGATGGGTCGAAACGCCGGATGCGTCGATTTGATGAGTTCGGGCAATTGCTGCGACGTGTATCCGCTGCCGTTCTCGCGAACCTGAAACCGGCAGACGCGATGGCCGCGGAAGTCATGCGTGACGAGTTGGCCCTGCATCTCCGGCGGCAGATGCGAGCCGGAAAGAACCTCCAGGCCGCAGTACTTCGGGCTGCCCGGATTCAAGCCATTGAGGACGCGGGCGACCCCTTGGGCGGTCGGGTAGGCCGCGCCGGGGACGACATAGTTGATCCCCTCGCCGCCGGCCCCATCCGTGACGAACGATTGGCCGTAGCGATCAAAGATATGGCCCCACGGGTTGATCCAACCTCGGGCGAAGACTTCGAGTTGATGGGTCGCGGGCCGAAACTGCCAGACGCCGCCGGCGCCGAGGCGGCGCACGCCATACGGCGTCTCGATGTGGCTGTGGATGTAGATTGATTGATTGAAATAGAGCCGGCAATCCGGTCCCCAGCGAAAGGTGTGGATGATGTGGTGCGTGTCTTCGGTGCCGAAACCGCTGAGCAACACGCGCCGCCGATCCGCCTTGCCCTCGCCTTTGCTCGAACTGAAGTGGACGATGTCGGTGCTGTCGGCGACATAAACGCCGCCGTCGCCCGGCTCCAACCCCGTCGGGATGAGTAAGCCATCGGCGAAGACGGTCGTCTTATCTGCCTTACCGTCGCCATCGGTGTCTTCGAGGATCAGGATTTTGTCACTGGCCTGCTGCCCGGGTCTGATCTGCGGGTAAACCTCGCTGGCCGCCACCCAAAGCCGCCCGCGAGCGTCGAAGTTGATCTGAATCGGCTTGGCCAGCAGCGGATCGGCGGCCCAGAGATTGACCTCGAACCCCGGCGGCAGGATAAACGTGCGTCGCTCCAACTCCGGGTCCGGGTCGGGAATCTTGGCGTCGCGCTGTGCCTGAGCGACGGCGGGCACGACAAGAAGAATCGCAAACAACGCGCATCGATTAGCGATGTTTCGAAGAAACGTGGTGATAGCGCTTCTGCGAAACGTCGCCAATCGAGTCGTTGAATGAATCGTGGCGCTCTTCATCGCCCCTCCTTCGCCGGGACCAGCTGATAGCGATGCTCGACGGGCTGGCGCAGCGTCGCGATTTCCTTCTCTTTCGCCTCGATCAGCGGATCGAACTCGGGAATCTCGCGGGCGTTTTGCCCTTGCTCGTGCTTGCGGAAGCCAAACAGGTACGTCTCATTCTGCGGGCGCCAGCGATGAAAATAGAGCTGATTCTTCGCGACGATCGCCCGTCGCAGTTTCTCGGACTGATCGAGCGATGGGCCACGCGGCACCAGAACGCCGACCTTGAAAGGCGGACTCATCCAAACGGCGGCGTCTTCGGTATGCACCGGCTTGCCGTCGATCATGAGCGTGTATTGGCCCGGCTTCAGGTTCTTCGCTCGAACAAGGCTATCGGCCTGGGTGCCGGATGCGAGCGGCTCTGTCGGCACCGGCGGGCCGATCAATTTCGCCTGCCGGAATGACGTGACGTTTGTGCCGTCTAACTCGATCGGCGTCAGCTCCGGTGAGGGTGCCTTCAACTCATTCACGAATCCCTGTGTCGTCCAATAATACCCAAACGCCGTCAGGTGGACGCCGTTGACTGTCGTCGGCGGGGGGCCGTATCGCTGGAAAAACTCGTCGGCGAAACGGGCGCCGCGCTTTTCACCGATGCGCCGAATCGCATCGGCATAAAGTTGGATATCGCGGTTACGCGTCCCGGCGCTGCCTCGCGGCCAACTCGTTTCATCGACCCGCAACGGCGACAGCAACACGACACGAGCCTTGGTCACCGCCAGATCGTCGAGCAGCTTGTTCAGTTGTTTCTCGAAACGATCCAGTCCCGCGGCGCCCGTAAACGATTCATTAGCGCCGTAACCGACGATCAACACTGTCGGCTTCAGGGCGATGGTGTGCTTGACAAGCCGGTCGTAGCCCTGGGCGGCGGAGTCGAAGCCGGCCCGCGACTCGCCCCAAACGGTGTCGCCGCTCCAACCGAGGTTGCGAAACGTGACGTGACGATCGGGATAACAGCGAGTGAGCGCCGATTCCCAATGGCCGTAACGTTGTTCTTGTTCAACGATGGTGCCGCCGATGAAAACGACACGGTCGCCGTCACGCAACTCGAACTGGGGCGCATCGGCGACGGCCAACGGGACAAGGGTGAGGAGTATCGAGATCATGTTCCGGCAGGGATGAGGGCAGGTGAGCGAACGACACTATGATACGAGGAATCGCCCCGGTAAGCGACGCTTCGAAGTAGCGTTCGACAACGCACTTCTGAAGCCATCGTCATCGCCAAACGCGGCAGACCGGCTCCTCGACGCGCTCATAACCAGGCATCTTCCAGGCGGGGTCAATGCTGTACTTTCGCCCGTCGCCGTTCGTCTGACGATATTCAAATAATGGCACGGTCGCCGCCGGCGGGTTCTTCGCGCCGGCGTGAATCGCGTGAATCGCCAATGCGCCAAGGCTGATCGACACCGTACCGGGCAGAGCGCGATCGGGGGCGAAAAAGGCGACGCGAGCCTTGCCGGCTTCGGGGCGCGATCGCGACAAGACCCCCGGCGATGTTTCGTAAACCGGCTCCGGCAACGCCAACCGCGGATCGCTGAGGTCGAGCCGATACATCACTTGGTTGTAGTCATATCGCGGCGTCGGATCGTTGTTGCCCGAGAACGTGTGCGTGTACGTGCCCTCGAAATAAATCAGTCGCCCGCCGTCCTGATCGAAATAAGGATGCTGTTTCGGGTTGTAGAAACTGTATCGGTCATGGGTCACGATCTTGACGCCGTAGGTCCATGGCCCGAGCGCCTGATCGGCTTCGGCATACCACATCTCGCCGAGCATCGAGCTGCCCCAGGTCTGCACGGCGACCAGGATCCATCGCTTGCGGTGCGCGTTCCAGGTGACGGTACCGCCGTGAGGCTGCACGAGCTTGCCGCTGTCGCGGTCGATGAGATGCCATCGCGTCTCGGCTGCCGTGATCTTGCCGGCGTTTCGCAGTTTGGCCTCGTCGGCCGGCCCCAACGGTGCGGTGTTGGCTCGCCAGGCATAACGCAAAGCGCCCGTGTCGTCGCGATCCAGTTGCGGGTCACCACGCCGGCTGCCGGGCTTCAAGCAGGTATAGGCTTCGTAACTCGCCGGCTCTTGAAACGCCTCCGCGGTCGCTTTCACGCGAACCACCGGGAATGGGTGACAGAACGCGACGTAATCGACGCCGTCTTCACGCTGAATCATCGTGTGACCCGTGGCGAACATCGGCGCTTCGAGATCGATTTCGCGGAGCTTCTCGAATTCGTTCTTGTCGTCGTTGAAGACCATCAGCCCGCGATTGTAAACCGTCATCGGCGCCTTGATTTTGACGTAAGCCCCATAGAGCCGTTCGCGCCCGGATTGATCCTTGAGGGGAATGAGGCTCGTGAGCCAGCACGGTCCACTGCCGGGCATTCGGGCCGTCGGTTTCGCGAAGCCTTTGTCGCCAAGGAAATAGCGGAGATCGACGCCCTCGGCCGGGTCAAGTCCTCCGCGATTCGGCAGGTCCGAGACGGCCCCCGGCACCTCGAAGTTGCCCAACGGATACGAAGCCCGATTGGTATCGCCCCAGAACCAGTAGAGCCGGTCGCGATAGACCGCGTTGACAACGCTGTCGGAGCCGAGGACCTGGGCATTGAGCGCCGGTTCGGCCAGCGATACCTTCGCTCCCATCAACAAGCTGTCGCGATAGATCCCCCCGCCGGTGACGCGATAGAGTCGCTCGGCAATGTTGAGTCGCGTCACTTTCAGCGTCGCTTTGCTCCCGGACGTGACGCGAAGGGCCTTCCCGCGAAACCCGAAGCCATCCTTGGCGTGTTCGTACCCATGCCCGGAGACGTGGAAGAAGACGTCCTGTTCCATCAGCCCCGGTTCGTGAAAGGCGACGATGCCGTTGCTGTCCGTGACGTAGCGGATGCCATTAACCGTGCGCAGCTCAATCAATGGCACGCCGCGCCCGGTTTGGGCATCGACAACGGTGATGGCAAACGGCTGAGCAGGCGCAACAGATAGGAGCGATAGCATCAGCAACAGAGGCATCGGGCACCTCGCGATGGAGTGGTCGCAGATATGATAGCGAGCCAACCCGACGTGAGCGCCGGCACAAACACGCCATGACCGCGATAGGAATGAAACTCGGGCAAGCGATCCGGGAGCCGGCGTCGTTGGCCGTGCGAGCGGCCCCGGTCCCCGAAGTGGGTGATGCCTACCGAGGCCACCACATCAGCACACCGACGGGAATCTGCGGCATCGGCGCGGGAGGCTTCGATGGCGCAGAAGGCATGGGCACAAGGTCGGTCAACCCGCCGAACGATGGCGCGCGCTTCGACCCGAACGGATACGGTTGCCCATAATCCGGCATCGTGCCGCCATGATACGGACAGCCCGGATGATGACGGTGATAATCGGAGTCGATCAGACATGGCGTCGGGCTTCCCGGCATGCTTCGCGGTGCCGTTTGGGGCGTCGATGTCGCGGTGCGGGCCTCGCTCTCTTCGCCATCGTCGCCTTTCGCCGCGCCCCGCAACATGTTGAACAGATCGGCCCAAACCGACGTCGTCGTGCCGTCATCACCCGCGTTGTCGGCGGCCATGGGTTTTGGCGGCGGGATTGTCTCCGGCGTCGCGGGCATCGGGCCATCGACCAATGGCGGCAACTGACTCAGAAAGCTCGGAGGCAACGGAGGAGGCAACGGAGCCGGCGCGGGCGGCAACGATAGGTCGATCACATCGATCGGATCGCCCAGCGGCGGCGGCGGCGGAATCGGTGATGCGACCTCGACCCAGGTCACCTCCGGCGGCGCGGCCCTCTCTTTCCAAGGCTTCGCGGAAAGGATACCCATCCCGGCAACGGCCAACGCCAGCCCTGCCAATCCGATTCGTGTTCTCATGACTCGACTCGCCCCGCTTGAATGACCCGCCCCAACTGCCCGGACCCCGCCGGCCGAGCCTCCGATCTTCAAACGCCGACGACCATAGCGAGCCGTCTCGCTGATTTCCACCCCGTTTCGCGGTGCCATCACGAAACGCATTCCTCGCGGACGCTACTTCGACGCCTCGCCGAACGTACAACTACCCCATGCGCAACGTCATCAAGGCGACTCTCCGTTTCATGGCTCTCGTGGCGGTCTCCCCCATGCTGCTCTGGTACTGGTGTGCCTCGCAGATTCTCGGGCCGAATCGGGCGCTCGAAGGGTCGTCGCAAGCGCTCTCGTTACTGCCGGGGTTGATCGGCGTCTATTTGCGACGGGCGTTTCTGATGCGGGTATTGGCTCATTGTCACCCGTCGGCCACGATCGAGTTTGGCACGCTCTTCTCGCAAACCGGCGCCCGGCTCGACGAGAACGTCTATGTCGGCCCGCGTTGCCATTTGGGGTTGGTGCATATTGAGCGCGACGCCTTGCTCGGGCCGGCCGTTCACGTGCCCAGCGGAGCGCACACGCACGGCACGGCCGACCCGTCGAAGCCGATCCGCGAGCAGGAGCATGTTCGGAGCATGGTCCGCATCGGCCGCGGCGCATGGATCGGCAGCGCCGCGATCATCATGGCCGACGTGGGAGCCGATAGCGTCATCGGCGCCGGTGCCGTCGTGACGCATCCGGTCCCCGACCGCGTCGTCGCCGTGGGCGTCCCGGCGCGGGCCGTGCGGCAACGTGACGGCTAACGGTTGCTCCGAGCGCTTACGCATCCCGGCTCGCCACTGCAGCCCGCTCTCGATGGCGAGCCGGGTTGCGTAAGCACCTGGAGTCGTTGCCCGATGTTGAATAGCTCGCGAACGGCACGGAGAAGTTTCTGGGGCGTGATATGATGAGCCTGATGCGCGCACAATTCGCCGAGCGTCCATCGCATCGCGAGTCATAACGAAGGCAAGAAAAGAGCGTCGGTGTCAAAGGAACGTGCTATTGGCGATCGAGGTCACAATGCTGCGGTTCGACGCTAGCCTCACCGGCTACTCGCCCGCTTGTGCAGCCCTCCGAAGGGCAAGAAACGCTTCCTTCAAAGCCTGGTTCACCGCACTCTCCGGCTGAGAAAGTACCAGCTCTTGGTATTCATCCAGAAAACTGGTGCGAAGGCGATGAAACAGGTAAAGGAAATGACGCAAGAATCCGATGCAATCCAGCGCGGCGATTTCGACGCCGCCGAGTTCTTTGTACTGTTGATTCGCATATTCGCGGACAGACGGATCGACCGGCGCAGTGGTCACAAAGATGTAGTTCTGCACCTCGGCACCATTCGCGATCTTCTGGATTGCAATGTCGATATCGATCGTGGTTACGGGCTTATCCTTCATTTCATAAATCGTGACCACCTTGTTGTCACCCAATAGAGTGATTTTCACACCGCCGAGCGCGCCGGTCTGCTTGTCCGCAGCCGTGTGCGCATGGAGTCGCAACACCTTCTCGCCAAGTTTTTCGGAAGCCGCGCGATACGCCGCGACGACAACGAGCACAGGAAGCCGTGAAGAGTGCTTGAGGGCAAGGTGCTGCTCGATCAGCCGAACGGTGTCTTCAGATGACAGAGCCAGGTCGCCGGCTTCCTCTTGCAATCCTTTCTTCAGGCTCTCCAAGCGCGCTTTGCGCTCATCGCGTTCAATTATGAGAAGGCGCACCAGTTCATTGAGAACGGCCGTTGCCGACACGCGCCCAGATTGAATTGCGTCGAGGATTTCCAGAATTGCTCGGTATAGTTCTGCAGGGCGACCGCGAAGGCTCTGACTCAGGTCCAATACGATGTTCTTTGTCCGAAAAGCCGGAGTCAAGAAGGCTGTGGTGGAACTGCATGGCAGCTTACGTTTTGTTATGAAGTCGAAGACGTATTGCTCGTCGTAGTTGCGACCGCCGTAAGCGTCGGCTTTTTCTTCATTCGGGTATGCCTGGATGAAGGGCTTCCGAATGTCAACAGCCGGCTTATCGACCTTTGCAAGCGTTGCGGCCAATAGAAAGCGGGTACCCGCCCGGTTGCCAGGGCAGAGGGCCACAGATACGACCTTGCCAGCCAACTCCGAGTCTGAAACGAAGCTCTTCTTGAGGTGAGCTTCTGCGGCCCGGTAGGCTTTGTCAAGAATCTCCGAACAAGGATCCTTCGCCATTTGACTTTGTTACCGCTTGCGGGTCGTAATTGGTCCAAAGGACTTCAGTGCGCGTGCCCTTGGTAGCATGGTTCGTCCGTGCTCCGCTCAGAGTCTTGTACCATTTCGGGAGCGGATATAGCTCATCCATTAGTTCACACTGATAGTTGGATACCGCAACCATTCCGCGTACATTGTTGAGCAGTTTCGCCAAGTCCGCATGTTCCTGGTTCGTCATCTCATAGCGGTATGCCTTGACATCGCCGCGCGTGTCATGGACATACGGTGGATCGCAGTAGAAAAACGTTTCGGGCGAATCATACAAGCGGATCACGTCGCTCGCAGGGCGGTTTTCGATCTGGACCCGCAGGAGCCGTTCCGCGATCTGGGGTAAATCCTCGATGGCACCGAGCCAGCGGCTGATGACGCCGCTCATGCCAGCCCGCGACGTGTTCTTGCAGTTTGCCCATCGACCAAGCGAAGCCGTTTGCGCCAGGCCCGTCCGTACTTGCCGAGCGCGGACGTAAAAGCGCCGGGCGCGTTCCAAGGGTGGGAATTTGTGGTCGAGCTTGCAAGCCAGAGCGAATTCCTCTCGCGAGAACGGCGTGAGGCCAATCGCTTCGACCAGTTTGTCCTTTTCGTCCCGCAAGACCCGAAAGAAGTTGACGACTTCGCCATCAAGATCGTTGTAGGTTTCAATCGGGGAAGGAGGGCGGTTCAAGAGAACGGCTCCGGAGCCGGCAAAGGGTTCGCAGTAGTGATGGCACTTCGGGAGTAGTGGCAGGAGCCACGCCAGGTGGGAGAACTTGCCACCGTACCAGCCGAACGGAATCAGCTTCTCGCCGCTCAAGCTAGCGATTTTGGGCGGTCGCCGTTTGGGGCTGCTGGGCCGAGCGAGGGACTTTTTCCGACGGTCTACCATTGGTGGACGTTGCTCCGCGATTTACGGGCTTTCATTCGCGCCGGTACATGACGGCCATTTTACAGACCGACGGCGCAGAGTGCGAGGCCGTACCTGACACGGTGACTGCTTGCGCCGGCGAACGACCCCGCTCTGCCGCCGGGGCCGCTCGGAGAGCGATGAATCACAGAAGCGCTACATGCCGCCGCCGTCTGGTTGTATGTTCAATTCACCCTCGGAAACTGTATCCGGGGTATCCTCCAACTGCGAGTCGCGAGGAGGTCTTTCGGTCTGGTGAGGCTCGACCTCTGGCTGCAGATTGACCCCTCCGCGTCGGACACCGTGGCCATCGATCGCCGCAAGCCGTCGCATCCACGAGAAATCCCCGCCCCGGATCGGTCACACAGATCGCGGAAGCATCGGCCGTACAGTGGAATGAATTATTCGATTGCCTTGGAATACCTTATCCTGGTTCGGCGTGCCTCTATTGCCGCACGGCTTGCCGACTCGGCTGTCAGTTGAGCCTCCCCCATTGTGGGGGATGGTTTCTACTTGTGTTTGGTTTTCCGACGCTTCTGCAGTTCGTCAGCCGTTTCGGATTGTGTAACATACAGCCGAGTCTCTTTGCCCTTTACAGCACAGTAGTAATACCGCCGATTCACTTTCGCGAAATCCCACTTCATGATTAACTCCCGGTCATCGACTTTCGCATCATGCGCCGGCCCCAACACATACTCCATTTTGGACGAGGTGATAGTGTACTCTCTTTCGCCGAACTTGGTGCTCACCTCCGGACCGGCGACGATGCGGATCTCCATCAGCTTATCGTCCAGGAAAAAGACGTAGACGCCCTGGGTACGCGGCACCGCAACCGAATAACACTTCAGCCCGAGCTTCTTGTTGGACTCCGCCGCGAGGAAATAGGCCTTGGGGTATTTCGCCCGAAAACTCTCGAGGGACATGTCAAGCACGAGACCTTCAAACTCGAAGTCGCGGGCTCGCTTCTCGCCGGCTCGAAGATCGGAGTCGTCGGCCGACGCCACGGCGGGCAGAATCATTAAGATAGCAAAGAGCATAAGCATCTGAAACTCCACGCGTCGATGATCCCAGACAGGGACTGGAACCCCAGCGGCTTCCTTGGAATGGCGAAGCCACGCTGCCAGACGCTCTCACCAAGTTGGATGGAGCGTCACCGTTCGAACCGCCATCCCCAGCGACGGGAGGACGTCAGGTCGGGTAAGGAGGTGGCGTCGCCGTCACCTCCTCCTCTAAGAACTGCACGGGCGAGTTTCACCGCATCCTGCTCAAGCCTTTACGAACGCCCCACGTGGGACGCGGATTTCGCCACCACCAATCCCTCACTATGCACCTGCCGGTGACAATTGGCATGCAGCAAGACCAAGTTATCCACCGTGTTCGGCCCGCCGTGATTGAGCCAACGCAAGTGATGCACCTGCCATCGGGCGTTCAACGTCAGCGGCTGACCGCACACCCGATATTTCCCGGCTTGCTCCAACCAAAGGTAACGCACTGTCCCACTTCCCGTCAAGCTGCTGGACATCTGATTCGCCAAACGCTCCTCAACGTACAACTCCCAAGCGAGATCGTAACGGTTCGCGTCACTTTGGATCTTCACCGTGTGGGTTCGGTCGCGCCTCTCCGACGGTGGTGCGTCAACTGCGCCGAAGGAGTTCGGAGCTTCCGGGCCTGACCACGTACCTTTTGGTCCAAACGATTCTGCATCTTGCGCTCGGCCTTTGTGACGACGTTTAGGAGCGCTTCACCTGAGTTGACCGATACCACACCCTCCTCGTTCCCAACCCCCCCTTGATGCTGGGAGTCGCAACTTGGCCTCACGGCTGAGTTACCATCCTAGTGGATGAGGCTACGTTGTTCCGAGAGCTTCGCACCCCACCGTTACCCATGACGCACGCCCCGGTAGGAGACTGCGGGCAGTACCACAGGTCATGTCACTCTGAAGAGAGCATGGCAGTAACAGCCGCCTGCAACGGCATAGTGCCGCGCGAAACCAAAATGGTGGCCCGGTCAGGTTAAGCCGGTGGTTAGCCTTCCTCGACCTCTGTTGCAGGTATGTCCGTAGTCACGACCGGCGGCTCACCGACAACGGCCGATACTTGATCCCATGCCTCGCGATATTGGGCCATCCATTCCACGAGTGGATGAAAGCGGACCAACTTCACGTTATCGACCCACGAAGCGCAAAACGCACAGACCTTCGGCGACGGCACAAGATACACAACCGGCTGTTTGGTGGACCAGACCGCCAGATCAACGAACGCGAACATCACGCCGGGCCGGTTCAACCTAGCTGCCTTGTGGCCGAGAGGGAACTCCAGGTGATGCGGCTTGCGCTCACCCTTGCGCCCCCGGTGCCGCAAGGCCTGCTCGGTCGTCTTAACCTGAAGCGCCAAACTCCGCTCGCCGTCCTCCGAGCTGACGAGGATGTCCAGGTAGGGAGCGTTGCCCATTGTGCCGGAGGCGTGGAAGCCACGGGCGGCGAGTTGGTACATGACGTAGTACACTCCAGCCGTGCCCGTGAAAATGCGCTTGGTTTTCTTGTTCATCATGCACCTCGCGCGCGATCACCAGTTTTGCTTGCACCAAACGCTCTTGCACGACGGACAAGATCCATTCCTTCCGGCGACGCCATCCTTGCACTTTGAGCACCAGACTGTGCCGCACTTGTCGCACTTGAACTTGGCGACGCCCTGTTGTACCAGTTCGGGCAAGGCTTGTCCGCAGGAATCGTGGGCATGGCGGAACCTCTGGAAGGCTAACGACACAGCTCAGCAGCCAGGGCTGCTGGAGCGACAATGACTCACGAGAAGCGAACGTGCGGCCCCGGTCTGCTTGTATGTTCAATTCACCCTCGGAAACTGTATCCGGGGTATCCTCCAACGGGGAGCCGCGAGGAGGTCTTTCGGTCTGGTGAGGCTCGACCTCTGGCTGCAGATTGACCCCTCCGCGTCGGCCGAAACGCTGGTTACATCTTGAGGGTCCGACCTCTGATCACAAGCTTCCGTTGCGGCCGGAACAACTCGGAGGAGACTCGCGGCTTGGACCCCGTCGCGGCCTCGCCTCGAATCGGCAACCCTTTCTTCAATCGGTTGTTAATCTGAATTGGACGGTATTGCGGTTCGGCGCTCAGAGTCTGTAGCTGACTGTGAGCATCGTGGACGCAAGTTCCGGATACCACGAGTGCCACAGGTCCGGACCCCAGGCGATGAAATCCCCCGGTTCTTGGAGTACGACTTCAACCGAGTCGCCGGACTTCACCGACCAGAGTTTCTGCCGCCAGCGCCCCCGACTCACGAGCATCGTCATCCGCACGAATGGATCGGGCGGGCGGTTGGCACCACGCGGATCGTCTGCCGGGTGGTGGTAATACTTCACCCCTATCAGGGCGGCCGCGTGTTCGGCCTCATCGACCCGCAGCAATTCGCTTATGGGCGTCGTCCCAATGACGTAGCCCCTTCCGGGTGCAGTGCCGAAATCGGCTCCCGCGAACCGCTCGCCCAAAACGACGACTACCGCCATCGTGTACGCCCTCCGCTGGCTCAGGACTCCAAGGTCGAACCAATAATCCTACAACTCTTCGGCGCGCTACGTTGCGCGCCCAGATCACATAATACGCAGTCTCGAAACGGCACCACAAGCCATTAACAACGTCTGACGCCGGATCTTCCGGCAGTAATGTCACCAACGCATTCGATGCGTGTGGGACGATCCGGCCTTATTCTACTGCACCCATTAGGGATCGTTGCCCGAAACCGATCCGAGAAAAACGGACCGAAACCGCCCTGTGGGGGGTTACCGTTGCAACTCGATTCCCGAATGGTTATTTTGAAGGTCTCAAATTCACGGCACGGAATCCCGTCATCGGAGTTATCCCATGGCGCAACTCGCCCAACCGGTGGAACCTTTCGGCGAGGTGAACGTCCATCGCCTCGCGGACGATACCCTCGAAATCGTCGCGACCATCCTCATGGAACCAGACATCGAAGGAGCGCGCACCGGCCTGGCTCTGGATGCCAGCGCGTCGATGAAGAAGATGTACGGGGCCACCGCGCCGGTCAGCCCGTTGTTCAAGTCGGCGGCCAGCGGCAATGTCGTTGAACCCGTCGCCCGCACCATGGCCAGCTATCTGGCGCGATTCGCCACCGATGGACGGGTTCGTCTGCTCTATTGGGCCTGTAGCCCCGACGGCTCACAGATCGAGCCGATCGGCGAGTTCAACGACGAACAGATTCAACGCCTGGCAATCCCCGGACCGAAAAAGCTCCCGTGGGGACGCGGGACGAAACTGTTGCCGCCATTGCGTCATTTCATCGATGAAGCCTTTCGCGATGCCCCTTGGGCGATCGTGGTCTTCGTCACCGACGGTATCATCGAAGACCTGGACGCCGTGAAGCAATTCTCGCGGAAGTTCGCCGAGCAGATCGCGACAGGGCGTCGAGCCTTCATCAAACTGGTCTTGTTGGGAATCGGCGAAGAAGTCGACGAGCGCCAGATGGAAGAGCTGGACGACATGTTCGAGGGAAGCGAACTGCGTGACCCGCGCGGGCACGGCATCGATCTTTGGGATCACAAGCTCGCCAAGGAGATGAGGCAGCTCTCGGAGATATTTGCCGAAGTCGTCAGCGCCGACATGACCATCGCCGATTGGGGCCGAATCCGCGACGAGCGAGGTCGGTTGGCGGCCCAGTTCCCCGATGGTCTGCCGGCCCTCTTGCGGTTTCGACTGCCCTCGGGGTCGCGGTCGTTTTCATTAGAATTTCCCGGCGGCACGATCGTCCAGGAACTCGGTGATGCTCTGGATCGACTGGGATAATGGCCGGGTTTGTCCACGGAGAAAGACATGCCCTCTGTCGGAGCGAATGTTCAACTACCCAGCGGAATGGTGGCCAAGGAATTCGGCGAGGTGAACGTCCGCCGCGCCGGTTCCGAGATCGAGGTGTTGTTTACGATCTTGATGGAACCGCAAGGAGTCGATGCGGAGGGGTGGCAGACCGGGGTCGCCCTCGACGCCAGCGCCTCGATGAAGCACTGGATGGGCCGAGCCTTGGTCGGCGAGGTTCCGCCTCATGGAATCACGGCATACAGCGAAAAAGGCTGGGTCCGGCAGAAGGTGAGCGATGGCCGCCGCGTGCAAGTCTTCACCCCCGAGGCGAAACGAGACGCCGTCAGCCGCGGTTGGCTGAAATTTTCGGACAACATCGTCGAGCCGCTCGCGCGCGAGTTCATTGCCTATCTGGCCGGCAACTTGGACGCCGACGGCGGCACCACGGTGATCTATTGGGCTTGCGGTGACGGCGGCGACACCGAGGTGATCGGCGACTTCACGGCCGAGCAATGCCGCACCCTCGAGCTTCGCGGGCCGGCCAAGACCCCGTTCGGCAGCGGGACCTATCTGGTGCCCGCGGTTCATTATTTCGTTCAGCGATTTGCCGACGCCCGCCGCGGTATGTACCTGTTCCTCACCGATGGCCGCCTCGACGATCTTGAGCAGGTCAAACTCTACACCACCCGGTTGGCGCAGGAGATCGCCGCCGGGCGACGCAATCCCATCAAATGCGTCCTGATCGGCGTGGGGGATCGCGTCGACGAGAGTCAGATGGAGCAACTGGACGACCTCGACACGGGGACCGATGTGGACATCTGGGATCACAAGATCGCGGCCGAGATGCGAGGTTTGCTGGAGATCTTTGCCGAGGTTGTGTCCGAGAATCAGATCGTGGCGCCGACGGCCAAGATCTTCGACGCCTCCGGGCATGAAGTGAGGCTGTTCGCGGACGGCTTACCCGCCCGGGTCACCTTTCGCATGCCGGCGTCATCACCGTGGTTTGAATTGGAAGTGGGCGGCGATCGCGTCCGGCAGAGCGTCGTCGTGAATCCGTAGGTCGCGAGGACAACTCTCCCGTGGCGCAGCGACTCATCATCGTCTCCCGGCTGTCGGCGTTGGCGTTGCGACCCCTCTTGGGAGACGGCGCCGACGCGATTGTCCAGTCGGTTGTCCGCCGACTGGCCGACAGCAGCGAAAGCATCACGATCGCCTTGGAGCGGTCGCAGTTGCGGGCGTGGCAGGCTTTGGAGGTTTCCCTCGCCGGTGAATCGTGGTGGCAACGCTGCAAGTCGATCTTGGTAAATAGTGGCGACGATCGAGCCTTTCGATCACGAATCCAGGCGTTCTTGGCGACGACCGCCGACGAGCCGGCTGCGGTCGATACGGAGTTTCGCGGTCGATGCCTTGCCGAACTCCGCGAGGCTCGGCGGCGGGGGGTTCTTCCCGGTGAACGGTTGCCGCCTCAGGAGTTGCCGGCCCAGGCCACCGCCTTCATTCATTACGCTGACCCGCGCCAGGTGCTCGATGCCGAGTGGCGAGCCGTCAACGACGTGGCGAAGAATCTGAACGACGGCGGTTTCCCCAATCTGGCGCGATTTGTCGCGCTGCGCCCCGTGCAAGGGTTACCGCTGCTCGTTCTGGCCGCCCGTTATTTTTTCCGACGCGAGATTGAGACCGACGCCGAACTGTCCCGGGGCCTGACGTTCCATCAACTCGATCAGCTTGCCCAGGCTCAAGAGGCCGGCCTTCGCGGCATCTACGAAGCGCTTACCCAGCAAGGCGCCCGGCTAGAACAATTGCTGGCGGACGTTCGGCAATCCGTGACTGAAGCCCGTGAGGAGATTCGCGAGGTCCGCGACATCGTGACCGACTCGCGCGATGAACTCGGCGCGATTCGCGCGCAATTGGATGAGCAGAACCGGCAGATGCGTGAGTTATACGCTGCCTTGCAGCAAGCGCTGGCTCAGAATCGGTTGATCGCGCCCCCAATGGCGGCCGCGCCCAGCGTGGAAGAGCCGTTGCCCGCTCCGCCCGCGGGAATGCCCGCCGCCGACCCAGGAGAGCAACGCCGGCAGGTCAAGATTCTGCTCGATCATTGCCGGCATCTGACGCCGGATGAGCGAAAAAAGGCAGCGGGCGTCATTCGGCTCGCGGACAAGCTCGAACTCGCCGCCGATGCCTACGACGCGGCCCGGCGCCGAGCGTTTCCGTTCTTGACCACGGACGCCCCCACGCAGGCGCCCGACCCGGTTGCACCTCCCATCAAACCGAAGGTGCCCAAGCCGAGCCATTCGAGTCTTCGGCAGGTGCGCGGCTCGCCGATCAATGAAGCCCTGTTCGCAGCGCCGCGACCGCCCGAGGAGGCGGAACCGCCGGCCGCTCCGCCGAAGCCGCCGACCATCAACCCGCTGTTCTTGCCCAAGCCCACGCCGCCCGATTCCCCGACCGGCGATGCTTCATCCGATTAAATGATTCTTCAAGGCACGCGACTTCGAAGCGTCGCGAACCTACTTGGGCGACGCGAACGCGTCCTGGAATGCTTTGAACGTCGATCGTGACGCCGACGTGTCCCACACCGAGAACGTCACCTGCTCGAATCGGCCGGCCCAATCGCCTCGCAGATGACCCGCAAAGACCGACGCCACGAGCGCCGGATCGTTGCGGAACACGCCGCAGCCCCAGGCGCCCAAAACCAGTCGTTGATACCCTTGGGCCGTCGCCAGCGCCAGGACATACTCCGAGCGCCGGCGGAAGACCTCGGGTATGGCCGGCAATTCCTGGCGCCGACTGCGGGCCGCCGCGCCGGCGTTCGGCGCGGCGCTCGTGATGAAGCCAACCAACTGCGGCTCGTCCAAGAGGTTGCCGGCGTCGTCGCGGATGATCGGGCAGCCCGGCGACAGAATCATCGCGTCGGAATAAAGCAGCGACGGCGACGCCCGATGCCGGTCATAATAATCCCTCGCCTTCAACAGCGAGGCATGGAGCGCTGAACTGCGGGCCAGCGATTCCTCTTGCGCCTGGCTGCCGTTGAGAAACCCACCGCCGGGGTTTTTCGCCGACGCGAAGTTGAGCACCGCCACCGGTTCCGGGCGCTCGGTCCAAAGACGGGCGACACCGGCCAGTGTCGTTTCGTTGACGACCTCAACGTTCGTCGCCAACGCGCCGGGCGGACCGGCCACGATTTCCCGTCGCAATCGTTCCAGCTCCTTCGGTTCGAACAGCGTCGTAGCCGCCAGACATGCGTTGACGGCTTGGGCGATGTTGACGACGCGACCGCTTGCGGCTGTGTAGTTACCGCGCGCCACGATTGCCACGGTTTCTTGGGCCAACTGCACGCGCGCATCGCGATTCATGGCTGACCCCCACAACGCGTCACTCCCTCCACGCAAATTCTCCTGACTCGATGCTCCAATCGTTGCCAAAGTATCCCGCCGCGCGCGGGCCGCTGGGGGCCAACAGCAACAGGTCCGGGTAGCCCGTGCCGGACGAGAAGTAGGGCAAGCGATCGACGCGGCGCAAGCCTTTGTCGCCGGTGCCCGCCACGACTCCGACCATGGCTCGATCACTGCCCGGCCGCGGACGCACGAACAGGCAGCCCAAGTCGTCCGCCTCGCCGGTCTTCGTGCCGACCTGGAATTTACCGCGTGAAATCTGCACCGGCCCGTTGCCGAGCAAAGTCTTCCACGCCGAGTTCATCTGAGCGTGACCGTAGACGATGACGTTGCGGTCGCGCGTGGCGGCGTTGTCGAAACGACTGTCGGGAATGACCTCCACGGCACCGTTGCCCCGATACCAGAAAGTCTCCGCGTCGAATCGAGCCTTGGCCAATGCCCAGGCGTTCTCGGCAGGGGTGCCGATCGTGCCATAAACGAACAGCACCTGATTTCGGAAGGCGTCCTTGAAAGGTCCAGCTCGGTGCGGGCCTTTTTCCGCCGGCGAGGGCCGACCCGTCGAAGCCCACTTGCCATCGACCTTTCGCAAATAGACGGTCACGCCCTCCGCGGGCCAGGCACCGTTGACGACAGGTTGCCCATCCAACTCGATGCCGACCGGTTTTCCAGGCGGCAAATGCCCCAGATCGAGCGCGAGGCGGGCGACGTTCTCGGTTTTGCCGGTGAACTTCCGCCCGGAAACGTCGTGGTCGATCGTCGCTGTGCTGACGCGAAACGGCTTTTCTTGGGCCTCGATGCTCAGCCAATGGCAACGCGACGACACGATCGGCGCGGCCGTGCTGAATTCGACGCGGGTGACGGCCTCGGGCTTCGGCCGCTGGTGTTTTTGCATCAGTTCCATCATCGGCTTCCAATCGACGCAGTTGTTACCCCACCAGTGGCCGGCGCCGGGCTGCTCGTGATAGTGAAAGTCTGGATGCCATTTCTCTAACGCCTGTTTCATTGTTCGCGCCTGGCCGACCGGGACGTTGTCGTCCTTGTCGCCGTGCAGGACATAAACCGGGACGGGTTTTAGATTGTTGACGAGGGCGAGCGTATCGCTGGGGGTTGCGGCCCTGGCGATTAACTCGGTAATGGCATCGGGGTTGCTCGCCTTGCGCAGGCCGGCGTAACTGAACATGCTCACCCATCCGGCGCTCGGCCCGATGACGGCGAATCGATCGGGGAACGTGACGCCCAAGTGCCAGGTGCCATGCCCGCCCATCGAATGGCCCGTGAGCCAGACGCGAGCGGGGTCGGGCTTCAAGACTCGGCTGGCTTCGTCGATCACCTCCAAGGCGTCGAGTCGGCCCCAATCTTCCCAGTCGAATCCAAACGGGCGCCGGTTGGTCGGCGCCACGACGTGCGCCCATGGTCGCGGCCCGAAACATGCCGCCTGGCCGATCCCCTCCACGGCGGCACCGTGGAGCGTCACAATCAGGCCCGGCGTCGGGTCGCCCGCCTTGGGATTCGCCGGCACCAGCCCGAAATACTGCACACTGCCGTCGATGCCGCTGCGGAACGTCCGCTTCTGTAATTCGCCCGGCTGTTTGATAGCGGCCTTGATCGTTGCCGTATCCAGAACCGTGTCGCCTTGAAGCAGCCGGACGGCGACCGAGGCTTCCTTGTCACCAGCCGCGACCGAGCCTTGAATGGGAAACCCAATCTTGGCGACGCTATGCGGAAGAAGTACCGGCACGGGCGCCAGGGCCGGTCGCCCGCCGGCGAGCGACGCGGATAGTTGTAGATTCGTTTGAATTTGATCCGTCGCGTTGACCACGAGCAGCGACCCCGGCCCGTGGTCGGTGCGATTGACGATCAGGTCCGGCATCGTCGTGTCAGCGGTGTCGAGGTACTTGTCGCCCTTGGGGATCGACAGTTTCACGACCAGGGCGCCGCGGCCGTGTTGCAGCAGCAGGTCATTGTCGCCCTGGTGGAGTGGGATCGGCAGGCGCACATAGCGGCTGGAGTAGACATCGCCGGTTCGCGGCACGCCGTTGATGATCGCCGACCCGTGGCCGGTGGCTTCGAGAATGACCACGCGGTTCGTGTCGCTGGCCACGCGGAAATAGGCATAACCCCCGGGTGCCACCGGAAAGGAGCCGTCGCCCTTGCCCTTGACCGGCTCCCATTTCCGCTCCGACCCATCGGATAGCTTGATGGCGTCGCCGGCCGAGGGGCGCTTCCACGTTCCATGGATTCGCTGCTGTTCGATCGGGTCGGTGCCAAGCGATGCTCGCCCGCCGCGAGCGACCGGCGGGAGCATGAGTCCCTCGCGAGGCATCAGATCCGGTTGCGGGTCGGCCGCGATGGCAAACGCGACGGCCGTGAGTGCGAGTGTGAGGTTCATGCCGGCAGTATAGCGGCCCCATCACCGGCTTCACGTGAAAATCCGCACCATCGCCCGTTGGTCTTCGCGGACGCTGGATGTACAACGGCCGCATCGGGCCAGCCGATCCGCTAGACTCTATCCAGGGGGACCGAACATGGCGCCGCTCGTTGGAATCATCATGGGGTCGCGATCGGATTGGGAGACGATGCGCCATGCCACCGACACGCTGGAGAAATTGGCTGTTCCTCACGAGGTTCGCGTCGTGTCGGCGCATCGAACACCGGACTTGCTGTTTGAATATGCCAGTAACGCGGAGGCTCGGGGGTTAGAGGTGCTGATCGCCGGTGCGGGTGGGGCCGCCCACTTACCGGGCATGACGGCCTCCAAGACGGTCTTGCCCGTCCTTGGTGTGCCGGTCGAATCCGCCGTCCTTCGCGGTGTCGATTCGCTCCTCTCCATCGTGCAGATGCCGGCGGGCATCCCCGTGGCCACGCTGGCCATCGGCAAGGCCGGCGCCATCAATGCGGCCCTCATGGCAACGGCCATCCTCGGCACCAAGCACACCCACTTTCGCGAAGCCTTGCACCGATTCCGCGCCGATCAGACTCGCCAGATTCTCGATCACCCCGACCCACGCAACCCCATTTGAAAGGGCCACACGGCATGCGGATTGGCATCATGGGCGGCGGGCAACTCGGCCGAATGCTGGGGCTGGCCGGCATCCCTTTGGGCGTCGCGTGTCGCTTTCTCGATCCGTCGCCCGCGCCTCCCGCCGCCGTCGTCGGCGAACACGTCTGCGGGCCATTCGAGGATTATGGCACGCTCGGCGAATTTGCTCGCGGCATCGACCTCGTCACCTTCGAATTTGAGAATCTGCCGGTGGAAGCCGCCGAATGGCTCGCGGAACGCCTCCCGGTTTTCCCGCCGCCCGCCGCCCTCGCCGCCGGCCAGGAACGACTGTCAGAGAAACAACTGTTTGAGCGTCTCGGAATTCCGACTCCCCACTTTGCCCCGGCCGCCACGCGCCGCCAATTCGATGACGCTTTGCGCCGGGTTGGCCTGCCGGCCGTCGCCAAGACGCGCCGCTTCGGCTATGACGGCAAGGGCCAAATGGTCATCCGATCCGACGCCGACGCTCAGAACGCCTGGGAGAAACTGGGCGGCTTGCCGTTGCTCATTGAATCCATGGTGCCGTTTGACCGGGAGGTCTCCATCCTCGCTGTCCGTGGCCGCGACGCCGACCTTCGTTTTTATCCTCTGGTGGATAACACGCATCGCGACGGGATGCTGCGATTGTCGATCGCCCCGGCTCCCGGCGTGACGCCTGATATGCAAGCTCAAGCCGAGAATCACGCCCGCAATATCATGCAGTCATTGAATTATTGTGGGGTCCTCGCCATCGAGTTCTTCGTCGTGGCCGGTCAATTGTTGGCGAATGAAATGGCGCCGCGCGTTCATAACAGCGGGCACTGGACGATCGAGGGTGCTGAAACCAGTCAATTTGAAAATCACCTTCGGGCCATATTCGGTCTCCCGCTTGGCGACCCTTCCATGGTCGGCGTCGCCGCCATGGTGAATCTCATCGGAACTTTGCCCGACTCCAACCAGATATTGAGAGTGCCAGGCGTTCATCTTCATCTCTACGGTAAATCGCCGCGGCCGAATCGCAAGATCGGCCATATCACCCTCCGAGCGCCCGACGCCGGTACCCTCGCCATTCGCCTAGACCAGATATTGAAAGCCGTACCCGATGGTGGATCCATTTCAGACATGAACGATTGAGATGTTATGACGATTTGAATTCCGATTCAGGCTCCGACTCCCATCCATGAGCGATTGCTGATACAAACACCCGTTCCCAAGTATGTAACCCCGAGCGGTGCGCGTAAGACCACCGTGCGAAGTCCGGAGACGCAGTCTCAACAGGAGATGAGGGCGGAAGGCGCAGCGCCGCCAAGACCGCCATCGACGGCTACTTCTACCGCATTCGGCTGTCTCAATGGCCGCGGAATGGCCTGGGGGCGATGCGCCGTAATCAGGGGTGTGAATCGAGTAACCCGTCGGGTCCGTTTCAATAGCCGCGGAATGGCCTGGGGGCGCTGCGCCGCCCCCCGTTGCATCTTAAGCAGTGGCAACGACTTAGCAAGGGCTTTTGCCCAGATGTCCCCATTCTAATGGATTTCATAGTATCCAACACTCTCGGCCTCCTCTCATTTTTGGACGCAAACCCATGAAAGGCAATCATTTGTAAGTTTGCCCAGACCCCCCCATTTTTGGGGTGGTTTTGGGGCCTGGGCACTCACGCTCATGTGTCCATTTCGCCTAAATTGTCAAAGATCGTGCCCAGTTTCGTCGTTGCTCCGGTTGGTTTGGGGGTGGCTCCCGTGGAAAGCCGCCGCGTGTTGAACCATCGCTGGAGCATCGCGTCCGGTTGGGCTTCGTATCAATGCGAATTCCCGAGATATACTGTTCGGCGGAAGGCTCCTGATTGCAAGCAAAATCCGGCGGAATCGGGAAAAAATCGACGGCATTCCGTTTCCATCATTTGCCGAGCGATCCTCCATGCATCGTCGGGGCCGTCCATCCCATCCGGCGACCGCTCATTCAATTGGTCGAAGCGCCGGCTCGCCACGCCTCGTAGCAAACCGAGGTTGGATCGGGCCGTTGATCCGGCTCCAACTGTTCATGGCAACAATACAGAAGCCAACAACCGGCTGGCGCGAGTTCATTGAGGGCAAAGCTCAACGGTTTGAAACCGGGTGTGAGATCAATGGCCAGCCGCGCCGGATCAACGCCGGCCATAAACGCTTCCAATTGAGGTCGAAGCTCGGCGATTTCAATGTCGCGACTGTCATAGGAGACTCGAGCGAATTGACATTCAACCTCCGGTTTCAGTTTGGCCTCCACCGTGTTAATCCACTGGTTGACCGGGTCTTTGGGTTCGTTGGCCCGGACGGCGACGAGCAAGCCGCGGCGGGCGCCCGTGGCAACGACGCCTTGAATGACATTGGCCACGGTATTGCTGACAACGGTGATAACATGAGTCGGCCGAAAGTCGGCGTAACGGTCGAACAATGCCGCTCGGCATCCGGGGGCAACGTCGCCGAGTAGGCGTTCGAGATAAAACTTGTCGGCATCACGGCGCGACAATCGCTTGTAATGAGCGAGTAACTTGTTGGGGTCCGCGTTGGCATCCGGGGCAGCGCCGAGTTGCTCCACATAGGGGCGCAGGATTCTGGGAGCTTTGGGTTCAGGTACGGGGTTGATGGGAATCGGGCGAGCGCCACCATGGTCGCTGTGCCATTTGAGGGCATCGAAATAGTTGGCGGCGGGTACGGCAATCTGCTCGGCGCCCCAATCCTTTGCAAGCTGAAGTTTGGCGTCGAGGGCGTCGATAGGGCGAGCGCCGAAATGGGGATCCCAAGCGACGGTGGCCCAGATGTCGGTCTTGGGGGCCAAACCGTCCTTGGCCAGGTCGAGGCTTCCGGCGAGGGCGGCCCACGCGGAGTCAACGCCGATCTCCAGCCCGCGAAGATCGACGGCGCCCAGATTCAAATCGTCGTTCAAATGAAGCCCCCAGCCATCGGCATCGAATTGGCGGCAAACCTCGGTGGCGAGATCGCGAAGATTCTGGGGCAGCCGCGGGCTATGGTCTTTGTTGGGCAGCCACCGCAGCGGTAGAAGAATCGCCGGTCGCAAGAGGGGCCAACGATTTTGGGCGACAAGCATCCAGCACGAACCGGGTCCGGCGGCGGGTGACGGCCGGGCGCCCCCAAACATGGCTTGATACGCCGGAAACTCGCGAGCTGCTTGCCGCTGAACGTCGTCGTGAAGCCACCAGACGGCCAATGGGCCGAGGTGATGGACCGCGTCGAGCATCTGATCAGCGGACAGTTGGGCCGGATCGTGGAGACAGAGTTTATCGAGAAAATGGTTATTGATGGGCATCATCGCGGGCAGCTCAAGGTTTGGGTATCCAGACGTCGTTGCGTTGGCCGACGGCGAGCGTCAAGTCGCGTTGGGTATGGCGCAATTCGGCGACGGTGTAATTCGTGGCGGCCTCGGGATCCAGCTCTCGCGGGACGTCGCAGAGCCAGACCGTGGTGCCGGCCAACTCGATCGCGCGAGGGCCGCCGACATGATAGACGTTCAGGCGAAGCCGAAGCGTGGTTTCATCTTCGCTGGTGCATTGCCGGGGCACGAGCATCCGCGCGTGATATCGCTCCTGAGGGTCGGTCCAGACGAGTTGGCTGAAGACGGGCGGCGGCGCGGCAACGTCGGCGGCCATCGCGACAAAAGGCAACGGCAAGCGGTCGCGCGAGTGGGCCGGGGCAATGGTCACGGCGACGCCGCCCGAGACGGTTTCCAGTCGCCCGTCGAGCCACCAAGGCCAGGCGACGCGGAATTCATCGGCGAGCAAATGACGCCAGTTGTCGAGCAACTCCGTCTCACCCGCGACTTCCAGGTAGTCTGTTCTCTGGAGCAACTGTTGGTCGAGGCGGTTGAGGGCATCGAGGACTTGATCCATTGGGGCGTGAAATTCCCCGGCCGCGGGTGATCGCGCCTCGATCGCTTTCTGATAGGCTTCGTCGATGGTGAGGAACGCCGCCCAAGCGTCCATTCGGGTGATGAGCAGGTCCAAGCTAAGGTCGTCAGCCTCGAACGGTTCATCGCAGGCCTCCCAGTCACGGGGCAGTCGCTCGGCATCGGCGATGGCGGTCGCGAGCCATTCGACAAACTCCGAGGCGGCCGCCAACGCCACTTGGGCGGGCAGCGAGCCGTCAAGGTCGCCGGCATCGACGCCGAACAACCGGCATCGGCCCAACGCTCGGGCCAGTTCAAAAGCCGCCTGCCGAGCGGGAACGGATGAACGAAGGCCCAGGTCGTTCGCCTCGGCGAGTTCGGGTTGGCTCAACGCGCAGCGGAGTTCCTCGACGATTCCGAGCGGGTCCGACGATGATGGACTTGAAGCCATGATGACGCCTTCCCCCGTGATACTATCGGCGATCCAATCGGAACAACGGCGCGGCTTCGACAGACTTGCGGATAAACGACGCGAGGGATGACGCAGTGACAAGAATTTGCCACCGAGGAAAAAAAAATTCCCGAATCGGGCGGATGGTGCCCGTTGGCGAATCGGTCTTTCGCGCCGGATCAGGAGTCGAAAGCGATGGGAAAAACCATCCCGGATCAATGATAAAGGAACAGCGGCCGACTGCACTTTCTCAGAACCGTCCGTGTAACAGAGCCTAGGAAAAACTCGCGAAGTGTTGGCTTGCCGTAACAGCCCATGACAACCAACCCGGCGTCAATGATCGCGGCATGATTCATAATCGTCTCTGAAATTGACGGCGATGGACTCACAACATGCCGGCTCGATTTGATGTTATGAAACGCCAGGAACTCGGAGGCTCGATCCCCGCGCCGGGCGGCTTCTTTGTGATCGGTGTCGATGCTTAGAATGTGTACCTCGTCGGTTCCCGCGAGGCCCGATGCCTGAAACGACTGCAACGCTCGCGCTGCCTGGAGGCTACCGTCGTAGGCGATTAACACGTTGTTCCCCGAACCCAGATTCCCCGGCACGGTCACCACGGGTCGGGGAGCGTCTTTGAGAACTTTCGTCAACGTCTCGTCAGGTTCATCCTGTGTGGCAAATTGGAAATAGGTTTCTTGGCCCAACATGATCAGGTCGTAACGCTGCGCCTCCAGCAGAATCCTGTCCGCAGGAGAGCCGACATCCTCAAGAAGCTTGAAAGCGACACCGGCTTCCGTACATCGCAGCGCGAATCTTTCTAAGAACTGATCCACTTGAGAACGAGCGCGAGCCATGCGAACTTCATCCGCATGCTGTTTATAATAGCCGCCGCCGATCGGTAACATCTCGCTGCGGCAGATAGACGGCTCGTCGATAACACCGAGACCCACCAACATCACGTCGAATCGCTTCGCCCAGCGCAGACCGAGTTCCAAGGCGTTGCTGCTATGTGTTGATCCATCAACGCCAATGAGAATGCTCTGAAGCATGATCGATCTCCCTGTCGCTACGGGCGACCACAAACACGACGTGATTTCCGGCCCACGAACAGCATACCGGTTCCATCGTCCTATATTCGCTTTTGCAACTGTCATGCCATCCGTGACAGTGGTCATCCATCATTATTTCCACTCGGCCAACGTGGCGCCGGTCCAGGTCACGCTCGGGATTCGTCTTCCCTCTTAATGCCGACTTGAGGAGCAAAAACCTCCCAGCGAACTGGGGATTCCCAACGATGATTCGCCGTCTTCGCCTGTTTCAGCACATGCCCGGGCATTTCCGCACATCTCAATTCGATTCTTCAACGGGCGACCACCCCCCCATCCCGTACAATTTCACCAAGCCCCATCGTTGCACGAAGGACTCCTCCCATGTGTCGATCCCTTGGTGTGTTGCCCGCGCTCATCTCTCTATCAGCGATCGTCGCTCTATCGGGCCGGGCTGCGGAAAAAGCGTCGCCGCCCGGGGATCGCGTCTTTGGCACGGCGAAGGTCGTGCAGTTTCATTTAACGATGACCGAGAAACAGTTCGCAGCGATGACCCCTGCCGAGAGCAAGGGTGGCTTCGGACCGTTTCGGAAAGCACCCGAAGGCACACATCGAAATACCTTTGGCGTCGATTTCCCGTGGTCTCAGGGCGAGGTCAACTTCGACGGCAAGGTGTATGGTGACGTCGGCATTCGCTACAAAGGCAATTACACGTTCATGGCCACCGCCAAGTCGTTGAAAAAGTCCATGAAACTCGACCTCAACCGCAACGTCGACGGGCAGAAACTCGACGGACTGACCATGCTGAATCTCCATTGCGGCGTGAGCGACCCGACGAAGGCGCGCGAGGCCTTCTCCTATTCATTTTTCCGCGAAGCCGGCATCCCTGCTCCTCGAACAGCCTTTGCCGAACTCATCCTCACGGTTCCGGGCAAGTATGACAAGGAATACGTCGGCATTTACACATTAACAGAGCAGGTTAACAAAGGATTTCTCAAGCATCATTTCAAAGACGGGTCCGGCATGCTCCTCAAACCCGAGGGTCTTCAAGGCGGGCCGGCCTACCTGGGAGCCAATTGGAGAGCCTATGAATTTCGCTATAAGCCTGAAAAGGAGCCGCCCGACGAACAAAAGAAGCGCCTGATGGATCTCACCAAGCTCATTAGCAACGGGACGGATGAAGCGTTCGCGAGAGAGATTGGTACATACTTGGATATCGACGCTTTCCTGAGATTCATCGCCGCCAATGCTCTATTAGCGAACCTCGACAGCTACCTCGGCTACGGCCATAACTACTACATGTATCTGGTGCCGGCGACGAACAAGTTTGTATTCATTCCGTGGGATTTGGATCTATCACTGGCGACATGGCCCGCCGCCGGCATGCCGGAGCAGCAGGTTGATTTGAGTATCCATCATCCGCATGCAGGCCCGAACAAACTCATCGACCGGCTCTTCGCGATTCCAGAATACAAGGACAAATACTTGGCGATTGTTAAGGGTCTCGCTGCGACGTGTTTTGCCAAGACAAAGCTCATCGAAAGCCTCGACGCAATCGAGCGGGCATTGAAAGAGCCGAGGTCGAAAGAAGCGAAGGCCGTGAGCGCTCGAAAAGAGGGCGGTGGTGGTGGCCCCGGGATGGGTTTCGGCGGCGGGCAGTTCGGTTGGTCGATGCCTCCGCGACGGTTTATCGAGAAGCGCACGGCATCCGTGGCGGCCCAATTGGCCGGTGAGGTGAAGGGCTACGAGCCGAAGGCATTCAGTTTTGGTCCGCCCGGCGGCGTCCTGCCGAAGAAGTAGCGCTCCCCGAGCGGCGTCTGGGCGGCTGGCTAACGCCCGCCGCTCAGGGCCGACGCTACCACGTCTTTCACGACATTGCCTTTCACATCGGTCAGCCGCATGTCACGGCCGGCGTAGCGATATGTTAGCCGTTCGTGATCCAGGCCTAGCAAATGTAATATCGTCGCGTGCCAATCGTGGATGTGAACTTTGCCGTCAATCGCCTCGAAGCCATAATCGTCGGTTCTGCCATATGCAAGCCCGCCCTTAACACCGCCACCAGCGAGCCACATTGTATAGCCCTTGTTATTATGGTCGCGGCCGGTTCCTTGGGCGTGTGGCGTACGGCCAAATTCACCGCCCCATAACACCAACGTGTCATCGAGCAGTCCACGGATTTGAAGATCGGCAAGCAACCCCGCGATCGGCTTGTCAATCGCCCGGCAGCTATTGGTCAGCGAATCTTTGATATTGCTGTGATGGTCCCAGCCGCCCATCGTTACCTCGACAAAGCGCACGCCGGCCTCGACGAGGCGTCGCGCCAACAGGCACTGCCGGCCAAAGGTGGCGGAGCCGCCCGCCGCCGGACCAAACCCGGGTCGAGCGCCTCCACCGCCTCGCGGTTCGTCGATGCCGTAGAGCTTCAGCGTCGCCGGCGTTTCCTTGCTGAGGTCCAACACCTTCGGGAATTCACCCTGCATGCGGAACGCCAGCTCATACGATGAGATCAGCCCGTCGATCTCCGTACTGTCGCCGAGTGAGGTCGCGGCGGCCCGGTTCAGCTCCTGGACATAGTCGAGTTGCAATCGCTGAGCGTTCATGGTGCGGCGAGCATTGCGGAGATTGCTGACTTGGTCGCCGTCGCCAAATCCGCGCCGGCCGATGCGCGTGCCTTGATACACCGCCGGCAAAAACGATGCCGCGTAGTTAGCTGCCCCGCCATTGGTTTGGGGCGGGCTGATGGTGATAAACCCCGGCAAATTCTCGTTCGTCGTGCCCAGTCCGTAGACGACCCATGCTCCGAGGCTGGGTCGTGGGAATTGAAAGATGCCGCAGTGCATTTGCAAAAACGCCTGCGCGTGATTGGGCAGGTCGGTGTGCATGGCATTGAGCAGGCAAAGCTTGTCGGCGTGACGGGCCACCTCGGGGAATAATTCGCTGATCCAAAGCCCGCTGCTTCCGTGTTGGGCGAATTTGAAAGGTGAGCCGAGCAGCTTGCCGCCGAATCCGCCACGGCTTCGCGGAGACGGCTTGCCATCATCGGCGGAGAGCTTCGGCTTGTGGTCAAACGTGTCAACATGGCTCGGAGCGCCTTCCATGCAAAGGAAGATGACTCGCTTCGCCCGTGCGGGGAAATGGGTCTTCCTGGCGGCGAGCGGGTTGGCACGGGCGGCCTGCTCATGGGCCATCGCGGCGAATGCTAAATACCCGAAACCGGACGCGGTGGATTTCAACAGGCATCGTCGAGAGAGCATAACATTCCTCCGATCGAAAAGAGCCAGAAGAATTTCTCGCAAAGGCGCAAAGATCGCAAAGTAATACCGGAAGAGCTTCTTTTCTTCCTTTGCGTCCTTGGCGCCTTTGCGAGAAACTCTTCATCTCTTTGCACTCCAGCGAGAAACCGCTGCCGATTTGTCATTCCGGCAGACCATTCACTATTCGCTTGATTCCATACTTCAGTAAAACCTCGTTGAAATTAATTAACAATCCCAGGCGGAGCCCCGTCAATCGCAAATAGGTGAGCGTTTGCTTTTTGAACACATCGTTCAGCGTCTCAACCGATTTCAATTCGATTAGAACCTAGCCATTTACAATTAGATCGGCTCGAAACCCACACCCCAACTCGATGCCATCGTAAAAAGCCTTTACTTCTTTTTGAACATCGACGACGAATCCTCGTCGTTGTAATTCGAGCGTCATGGCAGCCTCGTAAACACTCTCCAACAATCCCGGACCAAGTGTACGGTGGACCTTCAATGCTGCGTCGACAATGCCCTTCGCTATTTCGTTTTCATCCATCACGTCCTCCAATGACTCGACATAGGGTATGCTTCTGCAGGGTCCACGACAACAGAAAGGAGTTTCTCGCAAAGGCGTAAAGATCGCAAAGAGAAGCCGGCAATCTTCATTGTCATTGGTTCATTTCTTACTCTCTACATCTCTTCTTATCTTTCTTTGCGTCCTTGGCGCCTTTGCGAGAAACCTCTCACGACAACAGAAAAGAGTTTCTCGCAAAGGCGCAAAGATCGCAAAGTAATCCCGGAAGAGCTTCTTTTCTTCCTTTGCGTCCTTGGCGCCTTTGCGAGAAACCTCTCACGACAACAGAAAAGAGTTTCTCGCAAAGGCGCAAAGATCGCAAAGTAATCCCGGAAGAGCTTCTTTTCTTCCTTTGCGTCCTTGGCGCCTTTGCGAGAAATTCTTGTACGTCTTCGTGATACCATCGACTCATTTCCGATATTGAAACTCCGCGCTGGCAAACAATGCCTGGCAGAAGGCGCTCCATGTTTCGCGTTCGCGACGAAAAGCTGATATGCCGTCTTTCGCCAGTTGTGCTCGAAACGTTTTGAGGAACACCGCGGCGCCGGCCTGTTCCTTGTCCGTGGCCGGGCGGCTAAAGAATCTCAGATAGGCACTCCGAATGCGTTCCGGCTCGCGACTCTTCTCCAAGAGCTTTTCGGCCGCCGCGTCGGCTGCTCGCATCACGAAGGCGTTATTCATCATGAACAGCCCCTGTGATGGGACCGTCGTCCTTGGCCGATCGCTGGTAATCAGCGTCGGGTCGGCCGCGTCGAACAGCGCCATCGCCTCGGGAAGGTTGTCGCGAATGATCGGCAAATAGATCGAGCGATGCGAGTTCTGCGGGTCATTGATGGCGGCCAACGTGCGATTGCCGCCGAGGCCGAACTGCGTTACGGGACCTTCACCCGCCCTCGCCACGACCGAGCCGATCGGTGGAGTCGTCGCCAGTTGCTCGCTGACTGCCAAGAGGGTGTCACGCAGACTCTCCGCATCCAGGCGTCGCGGCGTCATTCGCCAATGCAACGTGTTATCCGGGTCTATCTCCATCGCGCTCCGCTGAACCACCGAATCAATCTGATAGACTCGACTCATCGTGAGATGCTTGATAAACGACTTCACATTCCAACCGCTGTCCATGAAATGATGGGCGAGATGGTCGAGCAATTCCAGATGCGTCGGCGGGCGACCGGCGAGGCCAAAATCGTCGGCCGTCGGCACCAACCCGCGCCCGAACACGTGCAGCCAGAGACGGTTGACCATCACACGAGCCGTCAACGGGTTTTCTTTCGAGGCGATCCACTCGGCCAGTTCCAGCCGGCCGCTACTGTCGGGCTGGATTTTCAATGGCGTTTTTGCCATCACTTGCAGCGTTCCGCGCGGGACCCGCGTGTCACTCGGCTGATCGGGTTCGCCGCGATTGAAGATCGGGCTGTCACCAATGGCCCGCGACCCGTTGTTGGTGAAGCCGGCGAATCCGCCACGGGGAGCCGTGAAACCGGCACGAGCGGGTTTGTCGCGCACCCCCATTGCTACCAGTTTCGGGTTTCCGTCGCTGTCATAGGCGTCCAATCGAGCCTGAAGTAATGAGATTTGGCCCGAGGTCAAGAACTGCTGGGTCGGATCCTTCATGTTCTTGATCGACTCGCGCACGGACTTGATCTGGTTCTCGATGCGCTGGCGTTCCAAGTCGCTCAGCTTCGTCATCGCCATGGCCGGGTTCGCCTCTTTCGGTAACGGCAGTAAGGTGCTTTGCCGTTGCGCGTTGATGAATCGAACGGTGCCATAGCAGGTTTCAGTGCTGCGGAAAATCCCGGCGAGGGCGTAGTAGTCCTTTTGCGGAATTGGGTCGAATTTGTGGTCATGGCAACGGGCGCAGGCGGCGGTGATGCCGAGGAAGGCTTGCGTCGTCACGTCGATCTGTTCGTCAACGATATCCAATTCGAATTTCAGGCCGCTGCGCTCGTTGAGCGTCTTTGGGCCGATTGCTAAAAACCCGGTGGCGATCAGGCGCTCGGCCTTCGTCTTCGGATCGTCGGACTTCATCAGGTCGCCGGCGAGTTGTTCCTTAATGAACTGATCGTAGGGCTTGTTGGAATTGAACGCCGCGATGACGTAATCGCGATAGCGCCAGGCTTGCGGATAGTTGAAATTCACTGTCTTGCCGGTGCTCTCGGCATAACGGGCGATGTCGAGCCAGTGGCGGGCCCATTTCTCGCCGAACCGCGGCGACGCCAACAAGCGATCGACGACCTTTTCAAATGCGTTGGGGGACTTATCCTCGGCGAAATCCTCGACCTCGGCGGGTGTCGGGGGAAGCCCCGTGAGATCGAGGGTCACGCGCCGCAGTAAGGTTCGCCGGTCGGCGTCGGCCACGGGCGTTAGGCCCTTGGTTTCAAGAGCTGAAAGGATGAACCGATCGACGTCGTTGCGTGGCCAGTTGACTTCCTTCACGGTGGGCACGGCGGGCTTCTTCGGCGGCTGATAGGCCCAATGTTTGCGGCCTTGCTCGATGTCAACGTATTTCCAAGCGACCGCGCTGGTCCCCTCTCGCGGGTCGGGTGCCCCGATGCGAACCCACTCCTCGAAATCGCGGACGGTGGCCGGGTCGAGCCTCTTCTTGGGCGGCATCACCTGCTTGGGGTCCGGGTGACTGATGGCTTTGATCAGCAAGCTCCGCGACGGCTTGCCGGGCACAATGACCGCCCCGGAGTCGCCGCCCTTGCGGGTTCCCTCACGGGTGTCGAGTGCCAGGCCGCCGCGGACTTTCTTGCCTTTCTCGGCGGAATGGCACTCGTAACAATTGGCGACTAAAACCGGCCGGATCTTCTTTTCGAAGAACGCCACGCCCTCGACAGAGACGGCGTCCTCAGCACCACGACGGGCGTTATCGCGCGGCGGTTCCTGCCCCAAGGCGACGCCAAACGCCCCAAACGCGACGAGCAGGATCGGGAGACGAATGATGCCAGTCACAATGATCCTCCCGCGAAACGCAGCATGGGCGAATTGTTGGCGAGCAACGACTCATCGGCCGGCGGCGGTCACGACCATGCGGTCGCCTGGACGTGAATCATACTCATTTTCTCATGAAACAGCGATGAGAAACGTCCGCGACGCGGGCCAATTCCGCGAGCCTCCCTCTTTAGGAATGCCGCGCTACAGGGTGGGGCGGGTTTCCTAACCCGCCATGATCGCCATCACGGCTTAGGAAAGCCGTGCAACGGCATAGGAGAGCCGCGCTACAGGGTGGGGCGGGTTTCCTAACCCGCCATGATCGCCATCTTACCAGCCGCGCCGCCTTCCATAGGATTTACTGAAAACCGCGAGGATTCTATCGTGTTCCACCGTTTCTATGCCGGGCTGGCCCTCGGGCTTTGCGCGATGACGGCGCGTGCCGCCGACAAGCCGAATATCGTCTTCATCTTCACCGACGATCACGCCTATCAGGCAATCAGCGCCTACGGCGATCCGCGAAAGCTGATCGAGACGCCCAACATTGATCGACTCGCCAAAGAAGGCGTCCGATTCGATCGGGCGCTGGTTCCGAATTCGATCTGTGGACCGAGTCGGGCCACCATCCTGACCGGCAAGTACAGTCATCGAAACGGTTTTTACAACAACACCAACAGCCGGTTTGACGGGAGCCAGGTCACGTTTCCGAAACTTCTTCGCAATGCCGGCTATCAGACGGCGTTGATCGGAAAGTGGCACCTGGTCTCCGAGCCGACAGGGTTCGACCATTGGCACATCCTTCCCGGCCAAGGGCGTTATTTCAATCCGCCCATGATTCGAGACGGCAAGCAGGTTCAGCATCAAGGGTATACCACGGACCTAATTTCCGGCTTCAGCGTCGATTGGATCAAGAATCGCGATAAGTCGAAGCCGTTTCTGTTGATGACCCAGCACAAGGCTCCGCACCGCGAATGGTCGCCACCTATGCGCCATCTGGGGCACGACCAGGATCGCAAGTATCCCGAACCTGAGACGCTCTTCGACGACTATGCCAACCGCGGGCCGGGCGTCCGATCGCAGGACATGACCTTGGAAAAGACGTTTTCGCAACTCGATGCGAAACTCGTCGCCCCGCCCGGAATCAGCGCGGAGCAATTGAAGATATGGAATGCCTATTATGAGCCGCGAAATAAAGCGTTTCGCGAGGCCAAACTCACCGGCAAGGAACTGATTCGCTGGCGCTACAATCGCTACATGCACGACTACCTCGGCTGCGTCAAGGCCGTCGATGAGGCCGTCGGCAATCTGCTGAAATGTCTCGATGACGAAGGCATCGCGAAGAACACATTGGTGGTCTACTGCTCGGATCAAGGTTTCTACTTGGGCGAACATGGCTGGTTCGACAAGCGATGGATCTTCGAGGAATCACTTCGCACGCCGATGCTCGCTCGGTGGCCCGGCGTGGCCAAGGCCGGTCACGTTGACAAGAATCTGACGAGCCTGGTGGACATCGCTCAGACGTTTCTCGACGTCGCCGGAGTGCCGGCCGACTCGGAAATGCAGGGTGCGAGCCTCGTGCCGCTTCTCAAGGGCGAGATGCCGAAGGATTGGCGCAAGAGTTTCTATTACGCCTATTATGAATACCCGGCCCCCCATCGAGTGATTCCGCACTACGGCGTCGTCACGGATCGTTACAAACTCGCGAGGTTCTTCGTCCCCAAGGCCGATGGCACGGCCGACCCCGATTACTGGGAGTTGTACGACCGCGAAAAGGACCCCAACGAGACAAAGAGCTTCTTCGCCGATTCGGCTTACGCGAACACCGTGAAGGAGTTGCAGGCGGAACTTGAAAGGCTGCGGAACGAGTTAAAAGTGCCTGCTGAAATACCCAAAGCCGCGTATGGGAATCTGTTCATGGCTCCCAAGAAGAAATGATGCTGACTCGATGCGAAGCGGAGGAGTCGGCTGGAGTCAGTGACCAGTGACACATCATGCGCCGGTACGGCGTAGTCGGCGTCTGCGCGCCCCTGGCGGACATCGGCCGGCGCGGCTATCTTATAGGTGTTGGACCCGCCACACACTCCTCGCCTTTCCATGGATTCCGTAGAGGGATAGGCCCATGAACCCATTCCAAGAGTTTGGCCGAGCGTTGACTCGGCGGCATTTTTTCTCGCGGGGTTCGCATGCCTTGGGTTGGGCGGCGTTGTCGTCGCTGGTCGCCGAATCGGCTCGGGCCAACCCTGCGATTGAGGAGCCTCGGGCTGGGTTGGGCGCCGCCTTGCCCGCTCCGCATTTTCCCGCGAAAACGACGAACATCATCTACCTGCACATGGTCGGCGGGCCGCCGCAACAGGACCTGTTCGACTACAAGCCAAAGATGGACGGCTTCTTCGACAAGGATCTGCCCGACTCCATCCGCATGGGCCAACGCCTCACGACCATGACCAGCGGCCAGGCGCGATTCCCAATTGCTCCGTCGAAGTTCAAGTTCAAGCAGCACGGCCGCAGCGGGATGTGGGTCAGCGAGTTATTGCCGAACGTCGCGAGCATGGTCGACGACCTTTGCTTCATCCGCAGCATGCACACCGAGGCGATCAACCACGAGCCGGCGATCACCTATATTCAAACGGGCAATCAAGTGACGGGCCGCCCGTGTCTGGGTGCCTGGATGAGCTATGGCCTCGGGTCGCTCAATCGCAACTTGCCGACCTTCGTCGTGCTCGTCGCCCAGCCATCGAACACCGAGCAGGTTCAGGCGATCTCGGCGCGGCTGTGGCAATCGGGTTACCTGCCGGGGCAACACGCGGGCGTTTCGTTCCGGGCCAAGGGCGACCCGATCCTTTACATCAACAACCCGCCGGGGGTCGCGCCCGAAGTGCGCCGCAAAACCCTCGATGGCCTGAGGGCGCTGAACGAAATCACCGCGGCCCAGACCGGTGACCCGGAAACTCTGACGCGAATCCAACAATACGAGATGGCCTACCGGATGCAGGCAAGCGTGCCGGAACTAACCGACATCAATCGCGAACCGGCTTCCACATTCCGCCTCTACGGCGAGGACGCCAAGAAGCCCGGCACGTTCGCGAACACGGTGCTGATGGCCCGGCGACTTGTCGAGCGCGGCGTCCGGTTCGTGCAGATTTATCACAACAATTGGGATACGCACGCCAACGTCGCGGGCCGGCTCCCCGACCAATGTCGCGACGTGGATCGAGCTTGCTTCGGCCTGATTCAGGACCTGAAGCGCAAGGGCATGTTCGGCTCGACGATGGTGATCTGGGGCGGCGAGTTCGGCCGCACCGCCTATTGCCAAGGCGCTCTGACGCGGGCGAACTATGGCCGTGACCACCACCCGCGCTGCTTCACGATCTGGCTCGCCGGCGGCGGCATCCGAGGCGGGGCGATCTACGGCGAGACCGACGACTTCTCCTACAACATCATCCGCGACCCGATGCACATCCGCGACTTCCACGCGACGATCTTGCATCTGATGGGCATCGACCACCAGCGTTTCACCTACCGCCATTTGGGTCTGGATCAGCGCCTAACCGGCGTGGAACCGGCGCACGTGGTGAAGGAGATCCTGGCGTAGGCCAAGCACGCGGCGCAAGCAAGGTTTCGCCCGAGGTCGCCGCATGAGAAAGCCCGCAAAGGAGCCGCAACGGTCGTGGTTTCGCCGATGGTTGCCGCGACTGGCGTGGATTTTCGCCGGACTTGTCGTGGGGGCCGTCGCGGGAGCCGTCTGGTTGCTCGCCGTTTTCGCGGCCCTCTGGATGCTCAGCGCCGGCAGCGACAACCGCTCCTCGAGTTCGAGCGTTTCGTGGCCTGACGGTGCGTGGAAATGGCTGCTCGGCGCCGCGATCAGCGTCATCATCGCTCTTGGCCTTCTCTATCAATGGGGCTGGTGGGGCGTCGTCATCGGCGGCGCCGGCATCGGTTCCCCAATCGGCGGATTCGCCGGCCTCGCGATGCGCATGTCTCGCGAACGGAAACAACGACTCGAACAACGATGGTCTCGCTAACCACCATCATATCTCGGGGGCTGCATGAAACGTGTCTCGCTCGCGGCGTTGGTATTAGGACTAATCGCCGGAACGGCCGCCGGTTTCGGGCTAGCGTGGTGGTTAAACCTCTCCGCGCCCGGCCCCGGTTTGGACTCCGTCGGCTATCGCCTCGACTGCAAAGCCATTCTCGCGCAAACGGCGCCGGGGCCATGGGACGTATTGGGCGAGACGATGAACGCCCCCGACTCGCCCCCAGTCCATGTCGATGACGCCGCATTTGCGAAATTCATCGCCGACGAACCGTCGGCGTTTGTGATCCTACCTGGCACGGGGAAACTCTCGCGGCCGGCGCGCTCGCTGACGGAGTCGCTGTTCTTCCTGGCTCGCGGCAAGGTAGCAGTCGCCGATCGCGACAAGTTCCAGGTGAAATTGACCGAATCGATCCAGGCGGCGGTCGTGAAAATGGGCGCCGAACCTGCGATCGCTTTCGGCGTCGATACGCAGCGCGACGACGGCATCGCCGACGGCGTCGGCATCTCCTATCATTTCGGCAAACCGCCTGCACCGACATACATGCAAGGCCGCATCGACCTCTGGCTCGTATGGGACGCCAAAGGAGAGAGCGTGACCGTCATCATCGCCGTCTGCGAGTCGCATTATCGGGCAGGACGATGACGACCCTAGCACGAAGCGAAAGCCGAGCACTCGGCGCCGGCAAGTGATGGCATCAACACTTGCTGGCGCTGCGTGCTCGGGTCAACGGCAACACTTGCTGGCGCGTCGTGCTCACCTTCAACACGAGCATGACCACATCAACACTTGCTCGCGCCGCGTGCTCACCATCGACACGAGCGACGCGCAAGCAAGTGACATCGACACGAGCGACGCGCAAGCAAGTGTTCACGCCGTCACTTGCTTGCGCTGCGTGCTCGATCAATGACGTGATCGCCGCGTGCTCGAAATCTACTCCCCGAACTTCGCCGCGCCGCCTTCGAGGGCGGCGGTGGCCTTGCTCACCTCGCGGATGCGCTTCGAACGCACCTCGTCGGTGAATCGGGCAATGACTTCCGCCAACGGCAAGGCGCCGAGGTCGCCGTCGATGCGGTCGCGGACGGCGGCGGCGCCGGCGGCCTGCTCCTTCTCGCCGACCACCAGCATGTACGGCACCTTTTCCAACTGCGCGTCGCGGATCTTCGCTCGCATGTCCTCGTGACGCACGTCGGCATTCACCCGGAAACCCGCTTCGCGGAGTGCCGCCTCGACCTTCTTCGCGTAGTCGTTGAAGCTGTCACGCACGGGTATCACCCGCGCCTGTTCCGGCGCCAGCCAGAGCGGAAAGGCCCCGGCGAAATGTTCGATCAGGATGCCGCAGAAGCGCTCCATGCTGCCGAATGGCGCCCGATGGATCATTACCGGCCGATGCGGTTGATTGTCCGCTCCGACATACTCCAGGTCGAACCGGTTCGGCAGGTTGTAGTCGAGTTGCACCGTGCCGAGTTGCCAATCGCGGCCGATGCAATCGCGAACGATGAAGTCGATCTTCGGCCCGTAAAAGGCGGCCTCGCCGATGCCGATCGAGTAGTTCATGCCCTTGCCGCGGACGACCTTGAGCAGGGTCTGCTCAGCGTTCTCCCAGAGATCCGGGGCGCCGACGTACTTCGCCTGATTCTCGGGATCGCGCAAGCTGACCCGCACCCGATAATCGCTCAAGCCGAGGCTTTTCAGCACGAAGAAAACCAACTCGATGTTGGCATCAAGTTCGGCTTCCACCTGATCGGGCGTGACGAAGAGATGGGCGTCGTCCTGGGTGAAGCCGCGCACTCGGGTCATGCCGTTCAACTCGCCCGATTGCTCGAAGCGATAGACGGTGCCGAATTCCGCGAGCCGCACCGGAAGGTCGCGATAGCTGCGCGGTTGGGCCTTGTAAATCTGAATGTGATGCGGGCAGTTCATCGGCTTGAGCAGGTAGCCTTCCTGGCCCGCGAGCCATGCCTTGAGGACCGCGACCTTGGCGTCATTGGCGCCGGCGGCGCGATAATCGGCCACGAGCTTCTTCAGCGACTCGGGCGCGAAACCCAGTTCGTGATCGTGCCCGTCGTCGCGACCCGCATCGGCGATGACTGCCTCGAACAGGCTGATAAAGGCCTTCTCCGCATCCGGCCCGAGGGCCTTTTTTTCCAACACCGTCAGCCAGGTATCGACGGCCTGACCGAGCGGATTGAAGAACAGCGGCGGATATTGAGCGTCGCGGTAATACGGAAAGTGCCCGCTGGTGCGATAGAGATCGAGCCGGCCAATGTGCGGCGTGTAGACCGGCAGGTAACCGCGTTTCAGCAACTCGTCCTTGATGAAGGTCTCGAGCAGTCCGCGGACGATCGCCCCTTTCGGCATCCACAGGATCAGCCCCTGACCCGCCTGGTTGCTGATGGTGAACAGCTTCAGTTGTTTTCCGAGCAGGCGATGGTCGCGCTTCTTGGCTTCCTCGACCTGTTTCAGATAGGCGTCGAGGTCTTTCTGCGAGAAGAACGCCGTGCCGTAGAGGCGTTGAAGCTGCTTGCGGCTGGCGTCGTTTTTCCAATAAGCGCCGGCGATGTTGAGCAGCTTGAACGCCCCGACCTTACCAGCGTGCGGAATGTGCGGCCCGCGGCACAGGTCGATAAACTCACCCTGACGATAAAAGCTGACGGTCGGGTATTTCTTCAATTCGTCGTCGATATGTTCGACTTTATAATGTTGCTCCAAGTCGGCGCAGAGGTTGCGGCCATCCGGGATGGACCGCTCGAAGCGCTCGAACGGTTCGGCGTCGGCGACGATCTTCTTCATCTCCGCTTCGATCTTGGGGAAGTCGTCTTCGCGGATCGGTGTCGGCGAGTCGATGTCGTAATAGAAGCCATTCTCGGTGGTGGGTCCGAAGGCCAGTTGCGCTCCGGGAAAAAGCCGCAACACCGCACGAGCCATGATGTGGGCGCACGAGTGGCGCAAAACGTCGAGGGCGTCGCGATCCTTGTCGGTAAGCAGTTGAAAGGTAACCTCGACCGGCTCCGCGGGAAGTTCGCGGTCGAGATCGACGATTTCGCCGTTGACCTTGGCGGCGACGGCCGCTTGGGCAAGGCGTTTGCCAATCGATTCAGCGACTTGTCGGGGTCGAGTGCCAGGGGGAACTTGTCGAATGGAGCCATCGGGCAATTTGAGCGCGAGCATTCCATCTCCTCAAGAAAATGCGGGCGACCCCTACGACGGGTCAGCCCCTCAGCCGGACACCCTCCGGCGTCCCGAGGTTCATCTTATAGGGGAACCCGGTAGGGTTGTCCCATCCCGATTTTTACCCGACGCGTCAGGCTTACCGATTTTAACCCGACGCGTCAGGCTCTGACACCTTCGATGGCGCGTCGGGCTTACCGATTTGAGATTGACCCGGGTTTACTTGTTTCGTATTCCCCCGCGCGGAGGCGATTATGGATGCTGGGCACCATCGTTGGACCGGAACACGCGTGGCCCTGACCGGGGCGTCTGGGTTTGTCGGTCATCACCTGGCCGCCTTGTTGGTTCGCGCCGGTGCCGATGTCGTTGCCCTGCTGCGGCCGACCTCCGACCGATCGCGTCTTCAGGCTCTCGGCGTGCGTTGCGAGAATGCCCCACTCGAAGATCCCAACGCCATCGCCGGCGCCGCTCGAGGCTCGGATGTCCTCATTCACGTCGCCGGTGCCGTTGATTTCGGCGACGATTGGCGACGACTCGACCAGATCAACGTCGACGGCACTCGGCACGTTATCAAGGCGGCTCGTCGGATCGGCGTGCGGCGACTGGTCCACGTCAGCTCCATCGTCGCCGTCGGCGCCACGAAGCGGCCCATGGAGTTGGACGAATCGGCCACATGGAACCTCGGGCCGTTTCGCGTGCCGTATGTCACTACCAAACGCCGCGCCGAGATACTCGTTCTCGCTGAGCCGGACCTGGATGCCGTCGTCGTGAATCCCGGCTGCGTCGTCGGGCCGGACGATTTCACCGAAAGCGAATTTGGGCGGCTGTGCAAACGGTTCTGGCGTGGGCGCCTGCCGATTCACTTTGGCGGGGGCAACAACTTTGTCGATGTCCGCGACGTGGCCGCCGGCATCAGCTTGGCCGCCCACCGAGGCCGGTCGGGGCAACGCTACATTCTCAGCGGGCAGAATCGAACTTTCAGCGAGTTCTTTGCCGACCTCAATCACGCCGGAAAGGTGACCCGCCATTGGCTGCGGTTGCCGTCGGCGATGGCCCGTTTCGCGGCCCGGTGTGCATCGCTGCGGCGCGACAAATCTCGCTCGGCCCTGACACCGGCCCAGGCGAGGTTGATGGGGCTGTACTTCTTTTTTACGCACGCCAAGGCGGCCCTCGAACTCGGCTATTCGCCGCGCCCGTTGGCCGAAACGCTCGCCGACGCCCATGCCTTTTGGATCGAACGCCGCGCCGCGTGACCCGAGCCGCCCCTTACACTTGCCGCGACTTCACGAGCACGACGCGCAAGCAAGTGATCGCCCCTTGAGGATCCCGGATGACCCCCCGTACTCGCGATTTCTGGTCAGGTCGGCGCGTCGCGGTTATCGGCGGGACGGGGTTTCTCGGTACGCATTTGGTGGCGGCCCTGGATCGTGTCGGTGCCGACGTTCGCATATTCGGCCTGGCACCACCGGCCGGTCACCCGCTCTTCACTCAAGCGCGTTTGCGACCGACGATCGGCGATGTCCGTGATCCATCGGCCGTCGCCCGAGCCGTCAGCGGTTGCTCGATCGTGTTCAATTTGGCCGGACCCGTGATGCCCGGCAGCCAGGGCATGCACGACATTCACACATCGGCGATTCGAGCGATTCTGGCCAGCGCCGATCGCGGCGCCCGCATCGTTCACACGTCGAGCATTCTCGCGGTCGGCGGCACGACCGATGGCCAAATTCTCGACGAGGAATCGGCTTTCCCTTGCTTGGATGGTTCGGCGGATTATCTGCGTGCCAAGCGCGCCTCGGAAATCGAAGCCTTGTCAGCCGGCAATCGCGACCTGATCGTCACCAACCCGGGTTTTCTCTTCGGACCGATGGATTATGGTCGCTCGATCATGGGTCTGCTCTGCTCGCGCTTTTGGAAGGGTCGGCTCTTCGTCGGGACGCGCGGCGGGTTGAATGTGGTGGACGTTCGCGACGTCGCCGAGGGTCACCTGCGAGCGGCCGAGTTTGGCCGTGCCGGTCGCCGTTATATTCTGGGCGGCGCTAATCTGTCGATGGCGGCGCTGATGCGCGAATTGGCCGACGTCGCCCAATATCGACCGCGATTGTTGGCAACCGCTCCGCACTGGCTGGGCATGAGCGCCGCCGCCCTCGCCGAGAGCCGGTCACGTCTCACAGGCCGGCCCGCGATGCCGTCGTTTCAGATTCTGCGCCTGCTTCGGCTTTGTTGGTATGTGCGCTCTGATCGCGCCGGCGTCGAGCTAGGCTACACCACGCGACCGCTTTCGGAAACCCTCGCCGATACCTATCGCTGGCATCACGACGCCGGAACGCGCCCTCGCGGCATCAACCGCTGGCTGATGCGCCCCGCGGCGTAGGCTCGGCACCAAATTTCACTAAATCTACCCATCGTTTCGGGGCATCGTGACTATCAATAACTTTGTTCTAGGTATCGTTGTCGCTTTCTTTATCGCAGGGAGCCAAGTATGAATCGTCGAGGGTCGAAGCAGTCGGGGTTTACGTTGATCGAATTACTGGTGGTGATCGCGATAATCGCGATCCTTATCGGATTGCTGTTGCCGGCGGTGCAGAAAGTTCGTGCCGCCGCCGCACGCATGCAGTGCTCCAATCACCTGAAACAACTCGGGCTGGCCGCTCACAACTACGAGTCGGCCTATGGTTTCTTCCCGACCGGTTGGCAGTGTCCGACGCCCTCCGGGACGGCTTCGACGTCGGCCTACCTCGCCAGCCTCTCTGCCGGCCCGCCCATCGCCGGCGCACCGCGATTCACCAACCTCTTTGTCGAGTTGCTCCCCTACATCGAGCAAGACAATCTGCAACGCCGATGGGACTATCTCAACGTCGCCAACAACCGCGGCCCGAACGGCTCGACGGCCTCTCAGATCATCAAGATCTTCATTTGCCCCAGCAGCCCGATCGCGTCGACGCCACAGGCGACCGTGTCGGGCAATGTCTACGGTCTGAACAGCTACGGCGGGGTCGCTGGGCGATATTCGTTCCGCGCCTTCCGCAACAGCACGTTTGTCATCAGCAACGACGGTATCTTCTACATCAACAGCCAAACTCGCATCGCCGACATCACCGACGGCACGTCGAATACCGGCTTCTTCGGCGAACGCTATCACAAGGACCCCAACTTCGACCGGATGTACACCAACTTCCCGATCATCGGTTGGTCGGGCTGGGCGTGGTGCGATCAGGCAAACGCGATTGGCGATTATCTGGTCGGGGCCGCTCAACCGATCAACTGGATGATTCCCGCCACGGCATCGGGTCCCAATAGTTCGTCAAACGTCTGGGTTCAACAGCGTCTATCCACGATGGGCAGCGGCCACCCCGGCGGGGCGAACATCGGCCTGGCTGACGGCTCGGTCCGATTCTTGAAAGACTCGACATCGTTAGTGACCTTGCAGGCGCTCTGCACGCGCTCCACCGGCGAGATCTTCAGTCTCGATTAACACGGCCCGTCCGAGCGGCGGGCGTCGGCCTGCCGCTCGGAGGCATTCACCATTGGGAATCACACCGACCATGCACTCGATACGTCATTGCGTCACCGTCGCTGCCGGCCTTTCATGGTTGATGCTCGCCGGCTGCGGTCGATCCGGGCCGGCGTTGAGTCCGGTCGAGGGAGTCATCAAGCTCAACGGAAAGCCGGTGGATAACATCGTCATCCAGCTCGAGCCGGAGAATTGGCCCGCGGGCACACCGCGAATGTCATTCACGGCGGTCTCCGACGCCCAGGGGCGATTCGTGTTGAAGAGCGGCGACGGCCGGCCCGGAGTCGCGGCCGGTCAGTATAAAGTTTATTTGATCGACAACAACCTCTCCACCGACGACGAACCGGACACGCCCGGCGCTCGCCGCCCGGCAGCCAGCCGCATTCTGCCGATCTACATGTCGCCGGCAACTTCGCCGCTCACCCTCACCGTGGAAGCCGGCAAGAAAGAGTATGAACTGCTCGTCGGTTCGCGATAGCAACCCTCCGGCCGCCATTAGCGCCCGGGGCCGGTGATCGTGAACGCCGCCCAGAAGAACGGATGCGCCGCCCCGAAGACTTTTCGCCGGCGTGCAATTTGCGCTCGCTGAGCTGACTGAAGCGCTTCCGCCCTGCCCTTGCCGGCGGCCAGTTCGTCGAAGACCCGAACCATGAGCATCGCCGTGTCGCGATCGGGTACCGCCCAAAGGCTGGCCATGACGCTTTCGGCGCCGGCCAACTGAAACGCCTGCCGCAAGCCCGCCACGCCTTCGCCGTTGTTCACCACGCCCAGCCCGGTTTCGCAGGCACTCAACACCACCAACTCTGTACCGCGAAGGTCCAAGCCGACCACGTCGAGTCCGGTCAATACGCCGTTGTCCTGGTCGGCTCGCGCCGTTCGAGCGTTATTGCTGCCGGCCAGCAGCAAACCACACCGCATCAAGGGATTCTCTAATTTTGGCTTGATCGAATGACCGGCCGGCGCTTCCGGCTCCGGCAAGAAGAAGCCATGCGTCGCCAGGACCAAGACTCGCGGAGCCTTGGTCGCTCGAACGGTGCCGGCGAGGGCCTCCTTGTCGAACAAGGTTCGCGGGCGCGAGCCGAGCCATTTCGCCAGCCGGTCCGCCACCAACTCGCCCTCGATGGCGGTGTGAGGCAGGCGGCTGACGCGATCGAGTTGCAGCCCCGCGGCACGAAGGCGAGGATTAGCCGGGTCGGGCGCCACCAACGGCCGCCGCTGAATCCCTACCGGCGCCAGATCGAAATCCGGGTCGGCCACGACCAACGGCTCGCGCGCTTTCAGGTCCAGCTTCAACGGATCGAGGATCAAGTCACGGCCGGATATCACCAGGTGAATCGTGTGCTTCTCGATGGCGAACGTCGAGCCGTCGATCGGCAACGCGGCCCACGGCACGAGCCAAAGATTACCATCGGGGCAAAAGATCCATCGTTCGGCATCGTCGATGTGGGCTTGCAACGGTTGCAGGACGCGGCGAGCCAAGTCGGCCAGCGCCTTGTGGGCCTCGGCGGCAGCCTGGGGTTCGCCGACGTCGCGTACCTCGGTGGGGGCCTGCTTCAAGGTACGGCGGGCACCGGCCACGGCTCGTTCGATCGGCTCGGCGTCACCGAGATCGACTATCTGAACGTCGCTCCCCGGCTTCATGATCCAGGCGGCATACCGGGCCGGAGGCTTGGCCGCGTCGTTGTATGTCTTGCGAAAGTCGACGGCATGGTAGCGAACGAAATCGACATAGGCACTCCCGGCCGGCAACCGGCGCGCCACCTCGTCGGCATCAACCCATGGATCGTCACGAGTCGTCCGAAGATCGTGGCGATGCAATTGCCCCGCAAGGCGCTTCTCGCGTTCGACCAGTTCGTCTTTCTGTCGCCGGATTTCGTCGAGGTTGCGATTGCCCGGATCGAGCGCGATCTTAGACAACTCCCGGCGGACGGACGCCAGATCGTCGAGGAGCTTGCGAGCCTCGGGGGTGTCGGCCTCGCGGGTCAGGAGAATCTGTTCGGCGAGGGACTGCTGGGCGACGGCCTTGCCGTTGATGAGCCAAGCCGCCGATCGCAGCGCGTTTTCCTCGCCGAGGCGACCGGCGCGGGCCAGCGAGATTGCCCGATCGAGCCGGGCCGTCTCGCGAAGGAAGTTGAGCTGCTCGGTTTCCGTGAGGGCCGGCAGCACCTGGACCTCGTGGACGCGGCTCAGTTGCATGGCCTGATGCATCAGGCGCACCGCCTCGGCGTGGCGGCCGGTCAGCAGGCGCAACTCCGCCATAGAACGCAGCGTGGAAACGGTCTCCGGGTGCCCCTTGCCGAAACGCGCTCGCCGAAGGTCTAACGCTTGTTGGAACAACGGCTCGGCTTGGGCATATTTGCCCAGGCCAAGGTAGACCAGGCCGAGTGTGTTGAGGCAATTGCCCACGCACGGATTGTCCGGCGGCAGCTTGGCCTGATGCAGCTTCAGCGAACGAATCAGGATCGGCTCGGCTTGGTCGGGCTTGCCCATCGACTGATAGAGCGATCCGAGATTGTGCAGGGCACAGGCGACGTCGACGTGATCGGTGCCGGCGCGGGCCTCGTGCAGGGCCAAGGCCTTTTGATAGAGCGGCTCGGCCAGCGCGAATTCCTTTTGCGACAAATAGACTCCGGCCAGGCTGTTCATCGCCCAGGCCCGATCCGGGTGATTGGCCGGCAGCTTTGCTTCGCGAATCTTCAACGATTGCTGGTAGAGCGCCTTGGCAGCCTCAAACTGGCCCATGCGCTCATACAGCGACCCCAAACCTTCCATGACGTAGGTCACGTTCGGATCGTCGGGCGCCAACTTGGCCTCCAAAAGGGCACGGGCACGGCGATAGATCGGCTCGGCCTTGGCGTAACGCCCGGTGTCGCGATACAACCCCGCCTGATGCAGCAACCCATACGCCAGCCGTGTATCGTCCGGTTGCAGTTTCGATTCGTAGATCGCCAGCGCCCGTTGGATCATAGGCTCGGCTTTGCCGAATCGACCCATGCGTTGATAGACGTCCGCCAAGGTCATGAGTGATTCGCCCACGTCCTCGTGATCGGGACCCAAGGTCGTCTCGCGCGCCTTCAAGGCCCGCTCCGCCAACGCCTCGACTCGACCAAACTCGCCCATCGCGTAATAGACCTGCGACAGGTCATTCATGATGCGGGCCGTCTCCGCATTATTGACGCCGTGTTTCTCCTCGCAGATGCGCAGCGCCCGTTTCAGCAACGGCTCGGCTTTCGCCCCTTGCTGTTGATCGGCGTAGAACAGGCCCAGAAAATGCAGCGGCGCCACCACGTCGTAATGGTCGCGCCCGGACTTCGTCTCGCGGATCGCCAACGCCCGGCGCAGGTGCGACTCGGCTTGATTGAATTGCCGCATCGAGCCGCAAATCTGACCGAGGCTGAGCAGTGGATAAACCAGATCGGGGTGATCGGCGCCTTGCACCTTTTCCAGAATGCCGAGCGCTCGGCGGTAGAGGATTTCGGCACGCTGGCGTTGATTCTGCGCTTCATACAGGAAAGCGGCGTCCTGTAAGATCGACGCATGAGCGGTGCTTTCCTCGCCCCAAATGCGAGGGGCTTCGGTCAGCAGGCGTTCGAGAATGGGTTGGGCCTTGTCATATTCCTTGGCGTCGAGGTGCTTGCGTGCCCGATCGAGTTGGGCGATGGCATCATCGGCGGTCAGTTGCGCTCGACCGGTTGCGGGCAGCAAGACCACGGCCGTCAGGGTGGCGATCAAGACGCGGAGGATCATGGCGCAATTCCAACACTTGCTGCGTGCTCGTAAGCGCCCATTTACCCCAAACGGGCGCCGCAGTCGAAGCAGGAGCGATATTCCTCTTTCATCAACAAGCCGATCCAGCAGAGCGGGGCACAGAAGAAGACGAGGACCGCGAAGACGACCCAGCCGCCGACGGAGATTTGCGAATGACGCACCGGCGATTGCGTCGAGCCGCACTTCCGGCAGCGGAAGCCTCCTTCGGCAGGCCGATTTCGCGGGCGGTCGTCGTCGTCTCGGGGCGATGGGGCGGGTGGTCGGCGCGAGTTTTGGACGCGATCGGTGGTCTCCGGCGGCGGTGGGGCCGGGCCATCGTTGGTGACGGCGTCGAATTCACCTTTGCACGACGGGCAGCGAACCGCTCGGCCGACCAACTCGTCGGGGATTCGGCATGACGTGTTGCACAACGGGCATTCGGTGACGATTGGCATGGCAGGTTTCCGTTTCCTGACTCGGGGATAACAAGAGGTTATTCGGAAAACGGGCCGCGTCATTGCCGAAAAAATCCGGCGACGACGGCCCGTGACCGAATTACTTGTTGTCCCATTCGCGCTGGTGCTGCTCGCGGAGCTTCTGCGCCTCGCGTTCGACGGCGGCGGTGTCGGCGGAAATGCCGGTGGCCACCGATGTCGAACACCCAACACCAGCCACGGTCATGCCGACGATAATCGCCACAAGCCACGGGGCGAACCAACGTCGTCGCATTTGAGCCTCCGGCATCGACGTTACGGGAGATTGATCGATTCACCGCCATCTCGGCTTCCGGCCGCCAGCCAGGCATCCATATCGACATTGTCGGTAATGAACCGCACGCTTCCGTCGGCGAAGCAGACGTTGACCCCGCCCGGATGATAGCTACTGGCGGGCGTGACCAACAGCCACCAGTTGCCGGGGCGCCAGCAAGGCTTGTTCGGCGGCAGAAGATGATTATACCAACCGCGCCAGATCGTGCCTTCGCTCCACGGATAGCCGCGATAGCGCCAAGGCGGATTCCAGCCGCCCGCGTAGCCGGCCGTCTGCCAATTCCTCGCCAAAAAGGCCGATCGCGCTTGAGCCAGCGTGCTAAAACGGGCGCTGCCGTACTCGAAACAGTCGGCCAGCCGGTTCCGGGCAAAGCCGGCGTCATAAGGGCCGTTGCACACCTCCGCAAAGGCCGCCGTGTTGCTCGTCCCATCCGTGATGGCCGCCATCTTAATCGCCTCCAACGGCTGGAGGTTCGATGGTTGCGGAGTCACACCCGCGGTGGTCAGGTAGTTCGGGCCGAATAGCCCGTCCCAGCGATTGGTCACCCCGCCCCAGGTGCCGCAATTGGCGTGATAATTCGTCCAACCCAACGGCGTCATCTGGCCGATTTGCGGATCGGATGGGCAGATGAACAGCTTCGGCTTTTGCGAGCTCGCCTGGGCGTTGACCGGATCGAACGGCCCGGCATCGAGATTGAACAGCCTGTAGATGTTCGCTTGCTCGACGAAGCCGAGCAGTTGCACCTGCGGCGACAGATAGCCGGCGGTTTGCGGCGAACCGGACGGCAGTTTCCCAAAGGTTCCCTCGAAATTGTGGAGGGCCAGCCCAAGTTGTTTCAGATTATTCTGGCATTGCGCCCGGGCGGCGGCGGCCCGAACCTTTTGAACAGCGGGGAGCAGCAGGCCTATCAGAATCGCGATAATGGCGATCACGACCAGCAACTCGATCAGAGTGAATCCACGACGACGCCCACGACGCATCGGAAACCCTCCCGAAAGACGAATCAACAAGGCCCCGTGAGATTGGCAAGTATCGACAAGAGATGAGTCGATTGTGGCGTCGCCGACAGGCGATTGTCAATGAGAAAATGAGGGGGAAATGAGAAAGTGAAATCGGCAGCGAGCACGACGCGACGCCGAGTACGCACCAGCTCAAGGCGCCCCGACGCGACGTGCCTATCCGTAATCGCCTGGGTTACCGAAACAAATTCCTCAAACACCAGGGCGACATTCGCATCATCAATCCGTCAGGTCATTGAATCGACTGATGTAGTTTTGGTCGCAAGGAAAGTGTGTGACCAGCGATGAATTGATAGCGCCGTACGTCACCACCAAGACATAGTGCGTGCATTGAACGTCGTTGTCGTTCCTCTTCAGAGTCGTGGCGCCATATTCTTTGGGCAATTCCACGATAATCAGGCAGCGGTCGTTCCGGTCAGTGGCCTTGTAGATTGCTTTTCCGTCTCGACCCGCCATGAGAGCATGTTGAATGAGAATGAAAGAATCATTGACACCGATAGGAAGTTTCTCGGTGATGAGTTTACACGTCTTCTTGATCTTCGGCGAAAGACCTTCCATCTTGTACGTCTGCTTCGTCGATTCGCGATAGTAATACTTATGCAGCTTGTAATAATATCCGCACTCTGTCTTGTTCGCCAGCGCGTTGCGGGCGTTCCCTTCGCTCCAATGCGATTGATCGTGAAACTGCGCATTCTTGCATGTCGTTTCTTTGATTTCATCCTTGAGTGCGCGGCAGGCGGCAATAGCATCTTGTTTCTTTGGCACGTCTTGGACTCCTTAAGAATCAGGATCATCAACATCCGGTCGCTGGACGCCGTTCCAAGTTAATGCGGCCGCCAGCTTCTCGCAAGCATTTTCCTCTGTCCGGTGATTCCTGTGAAAAAAGACGAGTACGAACACGCTCGGAGCCCGCGGCGCAAGCAAGCGGGTCACTTGCTCGCGCTGCGGGCTTCCGAAACCGTCACTTGCTTGCGCCGCGGGCTCCCGTCAGCTCATCGGCCAGGTCGTCGGCGTCGTAGACTTTGCGCAGCGCTTCTATGATGCCCTGCGAATGAACCGACAACGCGCGAGCGATCGTTTCATCGTAGATGAAATCCAGCACCAGCGATTGGATGTTGCCGTCGAAGATCAGGCCGACGACTTCCCCCTCGGCGTTAATCACCGGGCTGCCGCTGTTGCCGCCGATAATGTCGCAGGTGCAGACGAAGTTGAACGGCGTCGAGAGATCGAGCTTGTCCTTGCGATCGATCCAGCGTTGCGGCAGGTCGAACGGCTCTTTGTTCTTCTGAGATTTGTTGCGTTCGTAAAGCCCGGCAAAGGTCGTCGTCGCCGGCACCTGTTTGCCGTTCTCCTCATAACCTTTGACCACGCCATATGAGAGCCGCAGCGTGAAGGTGGCGTCAGGATAAACCGAGTCGCCGTCGATGGCATATTTCGCCTTCGAGATGCGGGCGTGGGCTTGGCGCTTCACCTCATCGACCTCGGTTTCCATGATCTTGCGGACGCGCCGGGCTTCGGCATCGACGGCGGCGGCCAGTTTAATCATCGGGTCGTCGCACGCCTCGATCGCGGTCTTGCCGCCCTCGTAGAGCTTCTTGCGAAGCTCCACGTCCTTGAGCTTGCTGCCGTTAACCAACTCGGCGGCCCGTTCGCGCGGCGACTTTCCGGCGAGGACGGTTCTGGCGATTTCCGATGACACGCCGAATTGCTCGGCCAGAAGCCGCAGCGAATCCGCGAGATTGACAATCTCCAGGTCCTCGTAGATCGGCTCCTCGGAGAAGAGTTGCAGTTCGAGCGACTTCAGCGATGAATCGACGAACTCGCGGAGCCTTTCGCCGTTGGGCTTGGGTTTTTCGTCGGCGGCCCGATACAGGGTGCGGCCGATGCCGAAGAGAGTCGAATGGAACGCCGAGCCGGCTTCCAGGAGCAGGAACTCCTTGGCAATTTCGCGGCGTTTCTTCTCGGCGGCGGCAATTTGGTCCCAGGTGTCGGCGACGTCTTTCAGTTTGGGGTCAGCCGCCACGGCTGCCTTGAGGCGATTTTCCTCCGAAACTTTGCGAGCCATCAGGGCCGGGTCCATCAGGCCGCCCAGCCCGCCATCGCGAGCCTTGCGGCTGTTCTGGATGCTGAACAATTCCTCCTCGCTTCGCCGGCGATTCTCGGCGCTGCGAGCGCCCCACGCCGCCAGGTTCACTTCCATGCGATAGAGCCGTTGAAGCAGAAACGGGTAACCGAAGTCGCGCAGGTATTCCAACTCGGCCATCGTGTTCTGACGGTTCGTCCGCCCGGGATGCCCGCTGACGAAGACGAGTTCACCGTCCTTGGCGCCGGCCTTGCTCCATTTCAGGAAATGCTCGCATTTGATCGGCTTGCCATCCTCGTAGACGCGGAAGAAGCACATATCCAGATCGAATCGCGGATACTCGAAGTTGTCCGGGTCGCCGCCAAAGAACGCGATTTGTTTCTCCGGCGCGAACACCAGGCGCACGTCGGTGTAACGTTTGAAGCGATAGAGGTGATATTGCCCGCCCTGATAGAGCGTGATGACGTTGCTGCGGAGCTTCGTTTGATCCTCGGACTCTTTCTCAATCTGAGCGATGACGGCGCGACGGGCGCCGAACGCCTCGGCCGGTTTCATCTCCGGCTTGACGGCGGCGTTGACCTTCTCCGTCACATCGATGATTTCTTGCAACACGTTCAGTTCGAGATCGACACACTTCTTTTCCTGATCGCGAGTCTTGGCATGGAATCCTTCCTTGAGGTAGTCGCGCGATTCGTTGCTCATTTTCTGTAAGGCGTCGGCGCCAACGTGATGGTTGGTCATGACCAGGCCATCGGGCGAGACGAAGCTGCCGGAGCCGCCGCTGTTGAAGCGGACCGACGACTTCATGACGTGGACGTACCAAGCGGGGTCCTTGTCAAAGCCGTATTTCTCTTTGAGGAGTTTCTTCGGCGGGTTGCTGAACAGCCACATGCCTTCGCCGGCCTGTGTGGTCGGAATCATAATCAGAATCCCTGCAACGGCGGCCAGCGCCGCGACCTTGTACCTGTGGGTCATGAACCTAATCTCCTGGTGGTATCGCCCCAACCTCGGGCGGGTATTCTATCACGACGCGCAACCAAGTGAATGCGCCGACACAGGCTCACGCGTCGTGCTCGTGCGCGGAGTAAACGCGGTTGCCGCTGCCACGCCCAGAGGTAGCATGGCTCTGTCTGGAATTCCCACCATCACTCGCACCGAGGTATGACGCCATGGCTCCGAAAGCACCCGCCGCCGCCAAACGCTCCAAGCCGACCGCCAAGCCCGCGATACGCCTGACCAAGAATCTGATCGATAACAAATGGGTCGATGCCGTCGATGGCGGCACCTTCGAGACGATCAATCCCGCGACCGGCGAGGCCATCGCCACTGTCTGCGCCGGCACCGCCAAGGACGTGGACAAAGCCGTCAAGGCCGCACGCCGCGCACTCGAATCCGGCCCCTATTCCAAAATGGACGCCGCCGATCGCGGCAAGCTCCTCTACAAGCTCGCCGATCTGGTCGAACGCGACGCCGAAGAACTTGCCAAACTCGAATCGCTCAACTGCGGCAAGACGATCACGGACTCGCGAGGCGACCTCGAAGGCGTCGTCAACTCGTTGCGATATTACGCCGGATGGGCCGACAAGATCGAAGGCAAGACCGTGCCGGTTCGCGGCAACTTCCTGTCGTACACGTTGCGGCAACCGGTTGGCGTCGTGGGGCAGATCATCCCGTGGAACTTCCCGTTGTTCATGCTGGCCTGGAAATGGGGGCCGGCCATCGCCGCTGGCTGCACCATCGTCATGAAGCCCGCCGAGCAGACGCCTCTGACGGCTCTGCGTATGGGCGAACTGGCCATCGAAGCCGGCTTCCCCGCCGGCGTGGTAAACCTGATTAACGGATTCGGCGAGACCGCCGGCGACGCCATCGTCGTGCATCCCGACATCGACAAGATCGCGTTCACCGGCCACGTCGATACCGCCAAAATCATCTCGAAACGGGCTGCCGACACCCTGAAGCGATGCACCTTCGAGTTGGGCGGCAAAAGCCCGAACGTCATCTTCGCCGACTGCGATATGGATCAAGCCGTCGAGGGCGCCTTCCACGCCATTTATTTCCACGGCGGGCAATGCTGCACCGCCGGGTCGCGGCTGTTCGTCGAGGAGCGCATCCGCGAAGAGTTCACGGAGCGACTCGCGGAGAGGGCCAAGACTCGCAAGCTCGGCGATCCGCTCGATCCCAACACGCAGCAAGGCCCCCAGGTGTCGAAGGAGCAACTCGACAAGATCTTGCACTATTGCAGCCTCGGCCAGAAGGAAGGCGCGACCCTCATGGTCGGCGGGCAGCAATTCGGCAAGAAGGGCTTCTTTGTCGAGCCGACGATCTTCGATAACGTGCGTGACGACATGACCATCGCCAAGGACGAGATCTTCGGCCCGGTGGTGAGCGTGTTGCCGTTCCGCACCTTCGACGAGGTCGTGGAGCGAGCGAACAAGACCTATTACGGTCTGGCCGCGGCGGTATTCACGAAGAACATCGACAAGGCTCACACCTACGCGAAACTGGTAAAGGCCGGCACGGTCTGGGTGAATTGCTATCACATCGTCGATACGACAACACCGTTCGGCGGCTTCAAGATGTCAGGCCAAGGTCGCGAAAACGGCGAAGAGGTGTTGGAGCACTACACCGAGACGAAGACGGTGACGATCAAACTCGGGTAAGAGGGTCGATCGTCGCTCGCACGCGGCACTTTTACGAGCACGACGCGCAAGCAAGTGATGGCCCCGACACTTGCTTGCGCCGCGTGCTCCTAAAGCCGCCGCGCGTTCAGCTTCTTTACGAGCACGACGCGCAAGCAAGTGATGACCCCGACACTTACTGCCCTCGCTACACTAGATTAGGCCCGCTTGCATCTGTTACGCGATTCCCAGGGAGGGAATGATGTCCCGCCTTTGCTTGCTTTTCGGGTTGTGCCTGCCGCTGCTGGCCGGCCATGTCGGGGCGGAGGCCCCGGCCCACCCGGACCCAGCCGTCCGCGCCGTCAACGCCTTTTACGCCGACGTGCAAGCGCACACGCTGCCCAATGGGCTGCGCGTTTACCTCAAACCGATGCCCGGATTCCCCACGGTTTCGATCAAGACCGCCTACACGGTCGGGTCGGCTGACGAAGACCTGAATCAGACCGGCCTGGCCCATTATCTCGAACACCTGATGTTCAAAGGCACGGACAAATATCTGCCCGGCGACATCGACCGGCTCACGCAACGGGCCGGCGGCGCCAATAACGCCTACACCTCTTACGACCACACCGTCTATCACTTCGACTTTGCCGCCGACCGCTGGGAGATCGCTCTCGAGGTTGAAGCCGATCGCATGCGAAACCTGCGCATCGACGCCAAACACGAATTCGAGCAAGAGAAAGGCGCCGTTATCGCCGAACTCGACGGCAACGAAGACGAACCGTGGGAGCTGGAAAACAAGGCCATTTTGCCGCTGCTGTTCGGCAAGGACGCGCCGTATGGCCATCCGATTATCGGTGAGAGGAAACACGTCCGGGCCGCCACCGCCGAGATTATCAAAGCCTTTTACGACCGTTGGTATCACCCGAACAATTGTTCGATCGTCATCGTCGGCGGCTTCGATCCCGCTCGGGCCATGGCGCGAATCAAGGAGCTGTTCGGCCCCATTCCCAGCGGCAAACTCCCCGAACGGGTCGCCGTGGCGCCGGTCGTGCGAAGTTCGCCGGTCAGCAAACAGATTGTCTCGCACTTTGACGTCGAGCGGTTTCTGATGGGATTCAACAGCGTTCCGGCAGGGCATCGCGACGAGGCGCCGCTCGACGTGGCGGCTCAGATTCTCACCGGGGGCAAGACCGGGCGGCTTTATCGCACCCTGGTCCGCGAACAGGAGCTGGCCGCCGAAGTGGTCTGTGCCCACAGCACGGGAAAACGCCCCGGCTGGTTCAGCATCGAGTTCGAGGTCCTCAACGGAGCCGATCGACGCAAAGCGGAAAGGGCCTTGCTCGCTGAGTTGGAGAAGCTGGCCGACGAACCCGTCACCGAAGCCGAATTGAAACGGGCCAAGCGTTCGCTGATGGCCTCGGAGATTTTCGGCCATGAGGACATTCACGAGTTGGCCGATTCGCTGGCCACGTCGGCCGCCGTCACCAACATCGACTACGCCAAACGGTATCTGGTGGGTATCGACGCCGTTTCGCCGGCCGACATTCAAAGAACCGTGCGCAAGTATCTCGACCCTCAGAAGCGCGTCGTGGTCTGGTCCCTGCCGCCGAAGGAAGACGGAAAGAACGACCAGGACGGCTCGGTGCGCGCCCCGCAGCCGGCGAAACGGTCAGCCGGCGCCCACAAGCCGCGCCGGCGACAGGCCGCCAAGCCCGCCGCGGCCCCCATCGACCTCACCCAGACTCGCCGCGTCGTGTTGCCCAACGGCCTGACGTTGCTGCTATATCACAACCCGCGCCTGCCGATCGTCGTGGCCGATGCCCACGTCGCTCGCGTCCGGCTATTGGAACCCGAGGACAAAGCCGGCGTCGCCAAGCTCGTCGGCAGCTTGCTCGAAGAGGGAACCGATCGCCGCACCGAAGAGGAAATATCCGACGCCATTGAGAATGTCGGCGCCGTGATTGCCATGACCGGCACGGGCGGCCGGATCAAGATGCTCTCCCCCGATCGCGCTTTGGGACTGCATATCTTCATCGACTGCCTGACGCGCCCGAAGTTTCCGCGCGAGGCCGTCAAGCGCCAACGCGAGCATCTGTTGGCCGAGATTGAAGAAACGCACCTTTCACCGCAGGCGCTGGCCCAAGAAATGTTCCATCAACTGGCGTATGGCGAGGATCACCCGCTCGGCCGGCCCGCCACGGGCTACGACGACAGCGTCGCCAAACTCGTCGCCGCCGACTGCCGCGCCTTTCACAAGCAACTGTTCGTGCCCAACAACACGGTGCTGACCATTACGGGCGACTTCGACCCCGACGCCATCGTCGCGGAGATCACCAAGCTGACGGCTCACTGGAAAGCGTCCAAGGTGCCGGCGTTGGATCTTCCCGAGCCGAGCTTGCCGCCCAAGCCGCTGCAGAAGCTGATGACTCTGGCGAACGCCAAGCAGCTTCAGGTCTACGTCGGCCATGCCGGCATCTGTCGCGACAACCCGGACTATTACAAGCTGCTGGTCATGGATCACATCCTCGGCACTGGGCCGGGCTTCACCGATCGGATGTCGGCGAAATTGCGCGACCGGCAGGGGTTGGGCTACACCGTGTCGGCGACGATCACCCCGAACGCCAGCGAAGCGCCGAGCTTGTTCAGTTGCTACATCGGCACCTACCCGGACAAGCTCGCGCCGGTGACGAAAGCGATTCGGGCCGAGATCGACGCCATCCGCGACTCGCCGCCGTCGGAGCAAGAGTTGGCCGACGCCAAGCGCTATCTCACGGGGAGCCTGCCGTTCCGCTTGAACACGAACGAAGCCATCGCGGATCAGCTGGTGATGATCGAGAGATTCAAACTGGGGTTAGACTATCACGCGAAATTTCGCGCGGCCGTCGAGGCCGTGACAGCGGCCGATGTGCGGGCGGTAGCGCGGAAGTATCTGCACCCGGATCGGTTGATCCTGGTGGCGGTCGGCGCCATTGACAAGGACGGGCAACCGCTGGGCGATGCCGGCGGCAAGCCCCCGCCGCGGCCCTTCCGCCCGAAACCGTGAGGGGTCAGCACTGGCTGGCGCTGCGTGCTCGAACACTGGCTGGCGCTGCGTGCTCATTACTCGGTATTCACTTCTTCTTCGTCATGCCGGCCCAGGAATGGACGATGGCGACGATCTTGGCGTTCTTGGTGCGTTTGTTGCACTCGCGAAGGGCAATCTGGCACGCCTCGTCGGCGTCCTCGGAATAGCCGTAGCCGTAGACCTTGGTATCGTCGCCCTTGGCCAGTGCGGCATAGCCGTTGCCGACCAAGAGAATGACGCGAGCGTCGGTGGCTTTCTCGTCCTGGGCCTTGCAGCGTTTGATTGCCTCACGCTTGGCATTCAGGTCGCTCAGAAACCCGTAAGAATATCCCCATGCTCCGGTCGAATCGGAAAAGGCGATGGCGGTGTAGTAAGTCGTGTTTGGTGGTTGGGCCAAGGCCGGCGTCGCCCAAAGCGCCATGGCGAACAGGGACAGAGAGAGTCGGCACATGATGGGGCCTCCTTGAAGTGACACTTGCTGGCGCGTCGTGCTCGTATCGGCGCCGCGTGCTCATGTCATTGATGAGCACGACGCGCCAGCAAGTGTTGGCTACCGCAATTCGACGACTTCGATGACGATGCACGAGACGTTGTCTCGCGAACCGGAATCGAGGGCGAGTTGGCCCAGGCCGTCGGCGCATCGTTGCACGTCGGGCTGTGATTGGATGAAGGTCAGCAATTGCTCGTCGGTCACCACACCGGACAAACCGTCTGAACAAAGCAAAAAGCGGTCGCCGGCCTGGATAGGTATGACCTTGACCTCCGGCCCCTCTCCGACTTCGCGGGTGCCGAGGTATTTCCAAAGGACGTTTTTGAACTTGTGGTCCTTGGCCTCGGCGGGGGTAATGGTCTTGGCCTCGACGAGGGCCTGAGCGAGCGAATGATCGACGGTGAGCTGATCGATTCGGCGTCCACGAATGTGATAAGCGCGACTATCACCGACGCCGGCGACGAACATCTCGGGACCTTTGCGCCAGACGGCGACCACGACGGTGGTGCCCATGTTGCGCATGTCGCGATCGAGGTTGCTCATCTGGATGATTTCGTCGTTGGCCTGGACGATGGCGCGACGAATGACGGCCTTGGCGGCATCGGTCGTACCGGCACCCGCGAGGGTCTTGCGAAGCTCGCGTGGGATAATCTCGATGGCTCGCTTGCTGGCGACTTCGCCGGCCGCTTGCCCGCCCATGCCGTCGGCAACGATACAAAGATTCAGATCGGGGAACTGCTTTACTTCGATGGAATCTTCATTGTTCTCGCGATAATTCCCGAGAAGGGTGCATTTTCCGATATTGAGGGATAGGGCCATCGGGCCACCTCTTTCCCGCCGAGATTGGAACAGCGATCAACCTCGACGAGCGGCGGGTTCGATCCTCACCGGGAATTCCCGGTGACTCGCGAGGTCGGGTTTATCGTACCATGCCCGCAACCGGATGCCAGAGGGAGCACGGAATAGTAATTGTTAATTAACTATACGTGACAGCTTCCGTTGCTGCCATGAGCCAGACCGTCTTTCCCGTCACGGACCGGCGCGGTACACTGGCTGCCCCGGCGAGTTGCCGGATTATTCGGATCAGGATAGGCGCCCGCCCCACTCTTTGGAAGGCTCGCATGGATGCGACCGCGACTCCAAGCATCGCTTTAGTCCACGATTGGCTCACGGGCATGCGCGGCGGGGAAAAATGCCTCGAACCGCTCTGCCGGCGTTGGCCTGACGCTCGTTTATACACCTTGCTTCACGTTCCCGGACGAGTCTCGCCGGCCATTGAGCGATTGCAGCCGCGAACCAGTTACCTTCAACGGATTCCTCGATCGGATCGGATTTATCGCTACCTTCTGCCGCTGATGCCGGGGGCGATCCAGGGGCTTAAGCTGCAACCGTGCGATTTGGTGGTGAGCTTCAGCCATTGCGTGGCCAAGGGTGCGGTGCCCCCGCCGGGCGTGCCTCATGTCTGCTATTGCTTCACGCCGATGCGTTACGCCTGGCACATGCGCGATTCGTATTTGGGCAAGCATCGCCTGGGCCGGCTCAAACGACGCGTCGCCGGCGCCTTGCTCGGGCGCCTTCGCGACTGGGACCGCGCCACGGCGGAGCGCGTCACCCACTTCGTGGCCATCAGCCGCACGATTCAACAACGCATTGCTGAATGCTATGACCGCGACAGCGTCGTGATTTATCCGCCGGTGGACACCGACTTCTACACCCCTTCTTGGATGCAGCGTGAGAGTTTCTATCTGTGCGTGTCGGCGTTCGCGCCGTACAAGCGCCTCGACTTGGCGATCGAATCGTGTTCGCGGAGCGGGCGCGACCTCATTGTCATCGGCAGCGGGCAAGACGAATCGCGTTGGCGAGCCGCCGCCGGCCCCCGGGTGCGCTTCCTGGGTTGGCAGCCCGACGAGGTGATCCGCGACCATCTGCGGCGCTGCCGGGCCTTGCTGTTTCCGGGCGAGGAAGATTTCGGCATCGTGCCGGTGGAAGCGATGGCCTGCGGGTCGCCGGTGATCGCCTATGGTCGCGGCGGGGCCACCGAGACACTCCTCGCCGGGCGAACCGGGCTGTTCTTCGACGAACAAACGCCCGACGCTCTCATCGCGGCCATGGAGCAATTCGAGGCGATCGCCGATCGCTTCGACCCGAAGGCGGCACGGCGACAGGCGATGCACTTCAGCACCAGCCGTTATGAGCAGGAGTTGTTTGGTTATTTGGATCGGGTGATGGGGCACGAGCGCCGCGAGTTGGCGGCGTAACGAGCACGGCGCGATTACCCTTGCTGGCGCTGCGGGCTTCTGAATTAAAAAGCAACCGCCCGTCCTGGGCGAGACGGGCGGTTGTGCGAGTCAATAGATAGCAATCAACAGTCGTTTAACGACGTCGAGCGAACAGACCACCGCGACGACCGCAGTTGTCGTTGCAGCAATCGTTGTAGCAGGTGTTGCAGCAGCTGCCGCAACCGTAACCGCAACCGTGGCCGCAACCCGTGCCGCAGCCGGTGTTGCAGGTCGCGGTGCAAACCGGAACCTTGACGGTGACCTGATAGGGCACGCAGACGTTTTCGCAAATCGTCTGGGTGACGACTTCAGGCACACACTCGCAAACGATCTTGTGGCAGACGCCTTGCTTCTGAACCGGAACGCACTTGCAGACGTGGCAGGTGACCTGCTTGGGCACCATCACGTACTCGCAAACCGTTCGGGTGCCCTGCTTGGGCACGGCGACGCACTTGCAAACATGGCAGGTGACCTGCTTGGGCACAGCCACGCACTCGCAAACCGTGCGGGTGCCGGTCTTCTGGACCGGGGTGCAGACGCACTTGTTGATGGTGACTTGCTTCTGGACCGGCACGCACTCGCAAACGGTCGCGGTGCAGGTCTGGGTGCAAGGCACGCAGCAGCAAACGTGATGGCAGCAACCGGTGCAGGGGTCGGTAACGCAGGTGGAGACCCGTTGATAGGTCGTGACCTGGTAGGAAACCTGCTTCGGAACGCTGACGTACTCGGTGACCGTGACGGTTTCCGGAACGATCGATTGGACCATTTCCGTGTAGGTGTAAGGAACCGTCTTGGTAACCGTCTGGTACTCGTAAACCGTCTTCACGACCGGCTCGGTAACCGTCTGGTACTCGTAATAGGTGTAAGGAACCGTCTTGGTGACCGTCTGGCACTCGTGAACCGTCTTGACGACCGGCTCGGTGACCATTTGGTACTCGGTATACGTGTACGGAACGGCAACAGTCTTCTGAACCATCTTGTTGACGGTAACCTGCACCTGGCGCGTACGAACTTCCGTGCGATACGCGGTCACGACTTGATCGACATAAGACACACCGCAATTGGCAACGCCGCAACCGCCACAAGAGGTCGTGCAGCAGCCCGTCCCGCAGTAGCTGGTCCCGCAATAGGAACCGCAACCGCCGCACGGATAGTGGGCTTGAGCCGAACCACCCCAAATGGCCAGCAGGCCGCCGACCAACATCAACTGCAACAGATGCTTCATAGACACCTTCCTATTACCCCTGACTGGGCCAATTGGACAATATGGGAAACATTCCCAAGAACTCATAAACGTTCTATATAACCTAAACACCCTATGCAAGATATATTGAGTCAGTTTTACTATTTTATCCAAACATTCAGACGGCCCCTAAGTCTCACCTGCATAACCAGATTAAACTGAACCTTTCCTGGCGATTTCATGCCACGCCGCATACATTGACCCGCGTCCCCCTTTTCACGATTCCCACCTAGGAGAACCCCCATGAATCGTCGCGACATGCTGCGTCGCACCGGGGCCGCCGTTGCCGCCGCCGGACTTTCGACCTTCCCGCTCGGATGGACCGCCCGTGCCGACGGACCCCGACGCCACTTGCTCGTTTACACCCGATCCGCCGGTTTCGAACACAGCGTCGTCAAGCTCGGCAAAAACGGTGAGCCGTGTCTGGTCGATCGCATCTTCACCCAACTCGGCAAAAAGCATGGCTTCGACGTCACTTGCACCAAAGACGGCCGCGTCTTTCTGCCGGAGACCCTCGCCAAGTTCGACGCTTTCTTTTTCGAGACCACCGAAGACCTGACCAAAGAGGGCGGCGACAAGCATCCGCCGATGCCCGTCGAGGGCAAGAAGGCCCTGCTCGACGCCATCGCCGCCGGCAAGGGCTTCATCGGCGCCCATTGTGCCAGCGACACCTTCCACAGTTCCGAGCGCGGCTTCAAGAATCAGGCACCAGACAAGATCGACCCCTACATCAAGATGCTCGGCGGCGAGTTCATCCGTCACGGCGCTCAGCAGAAGGCCACCATGCGGGTCATCGACGACCTGTTTCCCGGCATGAAGGGACTGAAGGATTTTGTTCTGAACGAAGAGTGGTACTCGCTCAAAAATTTCGCGCCGGACCTGCACGTCATTCTGGTTCAGGACACCGAAGGGATGAAGGGTCTCGATTACGAGCGACCGAACTTCCCCGCGACCTGGGCGCGGAAGCACGGCAAGGGCCGGGTCTTCTACACCTCGATGGGTCATCGCGAGGACGTCTGGGAGAACCCGATGTTCCAACAGATTTTGATGGGTGGCGTGAGTTGGGCCTTCGGCAACGTCGAGGCTGACGTCACGCCGAATCTGGAAAAGGCCGCCCCGAAGGCTAGCGAGTTGCCGAAACCCCCGCCGCCGAAGAAAAAATGATCGTGATTTCGAGCGCTTCCGCGAAGCGTCGCGAAACGGTGTCGCGCCGTTAAGCGGCGCTTCTGCGAAGCGTGATTTTCACCCCTCCGAAAAGGAACTCTCTCATGTGGCGAATCGTAATCCCCGTGGTCGCATTGGCCGCGATCGTGATGGCCCTGCCCGCATCGGCCGACGATAAGGCCGACGGTTGGGTCGAGCTGTTCAACGGCAAGGACCTCACCGGCTGGAAAATTCACCCCAAGCCCAGCGGCGGCATTGCCGAAGTCATCACCAAAGAAGCCGATGGCAAGGTCGTCGGTTATGACGGCAAGACCGTCGATGTCAAATCGAAAGACGGCAAGGTCACGCCGGGCAAGATGGTTCATCTCTGGCGCGTCGAGGACGGCGTCTTGATCGGCGCCGGCCCGCCGAGCCATCTGTTCAGCGCTCGCGGCGACTATGTGAACTTCAAATACAAGGTCGTGGCGCAGATCAACAACAAGGGCAACAGTGGGCAGTATTTCCGCACGGCCTATGGTCCGGGTTTCCCGCAAGGCTATGAGGCTCAGATCAACGCGACGCACGGCGACCCGGTCCGGACCGGCAGCATTTATCCGGCGGGTTCGCTGGGCAAGTTTCGCAAGGAAATCTGCGTGTTGAACGACGCGCCGCACAAACCCGACGAGTGGTTCACGCAAGAAGTGACGGCCATCGGCGACAAGATCACGATCGCCGTCAATGGTAAGGTGACCATCGAGTGGAAGGACCCCGGCCACACGTTCAAGAAGGGTCACTTTGCGTTGCAGGGCCACGACCCGGGGACGGTGGTGAAGTTCAAATCGATCGCGGTGAAGGAGCTGAAGTAAGGCACCGGCTGCCGTTCGCGTTTCGCGCTCGTTGCCGGAGACGGGCGCAAAACGCGAACGGAGGCGCTACAATGAATCCGTGGCGTCTTTGTAACCTCATCGCGAGGCAAATCATGCCGACAATGGTCGATTTAACTGAGCAGGAATTGGCCGAACTCAAGACATTGACCAAACAAACCGACGATGTAGCCGCTATCAAACAGGCGATGATCGAGTATATTCGGTATGCTCGGCGAATGCACTTGAAGGCGTTGTCGGGCCGCGTGGAGATGGACGATAACTGGTCCACCTTGGAGGCCGCGGAATTAGAGCAAGGAAATGGCGACGTCTGAACTCGTCCTGATTGACACTTGCCTGTGGGTGCCGTTCTTCAATCGCCCTCATTCCGCCGAGAAAGCGGCGGTTGATGAGCTGATCGACGACGATCGGGTCATCTTAATTGGTCCTGTTCTTAGCGAAATACTGTTGGGGTTCCGGCGCGATGAGCACGCCGATTGGGTCGCTTCGACTTTGCGCGGAGTGCAATTCCTTGACACGTTATGGACTCATTGGCAGGAAGCCGCTCGACTGGGTCGAAGACTAACTGCCAATGGCCATCGTTTGCCATTAAGCGATCTCGTCGTCGCTTCGGTTGCCATCGAACAAGACTTTGCCGTCTACACAAATGATGCACACTTTGACCTGTTCCCAGACCTCAAGCGATATGCACCTTGAACGACCGTTGATGCCATCGACTGGGGCGACGGGTGCAAACCCTCCTTGGAATTTGTTGGCATCGTCAACGCGGGGTTGATATACTCCGCCGATGCCTCGGACGCCCGCCAGTCTCTTGGAGCGACTTCGCCGGCCCGATGACGCGACGGCGTGGGAGCGGTTTGCCGAGCTTTACACTCCGCTGCTGTATCACTGGGCGCTGCGGGCCGGGCTACAACGGGCCGACGCGGCCGACCTCGTGCAAGACGTTTTTCTACTGCTCATCCGCAAGCTGCCGGAGTTTCACTATGACCCGACCAAACAATTCCGCGCTTGGCTTCGCACCGTAACGTTAAACAAGTATCGCGAGCGGCAACGATCGGCGCGACGGCAACCCGGTTCGTTCGATCCCGATTCCGAGCCGGCCATTGCCGACCCGGCCGCGGAGTATTGGGAGAACGAGTATCGCGGGCATCTGGCGACGACAGCCTTGAACCTGCTACGGACCGAATTCTCTGCGACGACCTGGACGGCCATCTGGGCAACCACAGTCGAGGGCCGCCGCGCCGCCGACGTTGCCGCGGAACTGAAAATGACCCCCGGCGCCGTTCTCGCCGCCAAGTGCCGCGCCTTGGCTCGATTGCGCCAGGAACTCGACGGCATGCTGTGAGTGAACATCAACCGCCGAGGGCGTTACGGATTGCGGACTTTTTCGCCATGATGTGCTCTGGTAAGATGAGGCAACACAAGTGTACGATTCATCCAACCTCGGCCCTGTCCGGACGATCTTGTATTAGACGAATAGAGAAACCGTGACATGAGTACCGTTCCGGTAGACCTCGATGACGATCTCGTGGCGCTTCTGCGCTGCTTGAATCAGCCGGTCAAAGATTCTGTCCGCGAATTCATCGTCTTGGAAGCCTATCGTCGCGGTTCGATATCGAGTGGAAAGGCCGCCGAGTTGCTTGGAATGTCGCGATGGCAGTTTGTCGTTCATGCGTCCCATCTTGGCATACCGTTTTTCGATTTGGCCGATGACGAATGGGCGGCGGAACAGGGTCAGAGTCAGAAATTATGACCGTTACAACCGTTGTGTGTAATTCGAGCCCTTTGATCGCACTTGATCAAATTGGGCACCTCGATTTACTCCAACAGTTGTTCGGCTCGGTCCGGGTTCCGACCGCCGTCGTGTCCGAGACAAACCCTCTCCTCGTTCTGCCTGCATGGATTGTCGAGCAGTCGTTGACCCAGCCGATTGGGCCGCTGATTCTCCGAACATCGTTGGGACATGGAGAGAGCGAAGCCATCAGTTTGGCCCTTGAAACGCGAGCGGATTGGGTCATTCTTGACGACCGACCGGCAAGGCGACAAGCTCAAGCGTTGGGACTTCCCGTCATCGGCACCATGGGTGTGCTCCTTGCCGCCAAGCGAAAAGGTCTGCTGCGGTCCGTCAAGCCGAGCATCGACATGCTCATTCAACGTGGCTTTCGGATCGCACCGGGTCTGAGAAATCAGATTCTCATTTCAGCGGGTGAAGACCCTTGAGGCTCGTCCTTGGCGGTTCATTTTCGCTTTTTCCTGTAATGATCCACTCGCGGCGCGCATACTCTCTGTTTGGAAGCCTCGTTTCGGAGAGATGCCATGACGACCAAGACCCCGTGCCCGTCCGTTGAGCGGTTGGCCGACCTCGTCGCCGGCAGGATGGCGCCCGACCAAGTCGATGAACTGGCCCAGCATCTCGAAGCCTGTGGGCATTGCGTTGCCTTGATCCAGAGCCTGCCGGCAGACACGCTGGCGAATTCGCTGCTCACGCCACCCATCGCCGGCACGCCTGCCGATTTGATCGCCCGCATCAAAGGTCTGGCGAATACACCCACGGGCGACGATCTGGCCACCGGCAGCGCCGATCGTTCATCCGATTTCCGCGACTATCTGAGCGCCCCGCAAGCACCCGACGAAATCGGGCGCTTGGGCAGCTATCGGGTCCTTCGTGAGTTGGGCCAAGGCGGAATGGGAATGGTCTTCGAGGCCGAGGACACCCGACTGAAGCGCCGCGTCGCCCTCAAGGTCATGCAGCCGGACATTGCCCGCAATTCCAAGGCGAAACAACGATTCGTCCGCGAAGCCGAATTGGCCGCCCGTATCACGCACGATTACATCGTCACCATTTACGACATCGGCGAAGCCAACAACGTGCCGTTCGTCGCCATGCAGTTGTTGGTCGGCGAATCGCTGCACGATCGGATTCGTCGCGAACGGCGTCTGTCAATCGCCGAGGTCTTGCGCATTGGTCGAGAGACCGCCGAGGGATTGGCCGCCGCCCATGCCGTCGGATTGATCCATCGCGACATCAAGCCCGCGAACCTCTGGATGGAGGCCCCCGGCAAGCCGGGGGCTAATTCCATGGGGCGCGTCAAGATTCTTGACTTCGGCCTGGCGCGCAGCGCCGACGACACCGCTCACCTGACGCAATCGGGCGCCATCGTCGGCACGCCGGCGTACATGGCGCCGGAGCAAGGTCGCGCCAAGCCCGTTGATGCGCGGGCCGATTTATTCAGCCTTGGTTGCGTGTTGTACGAACTCTGCACCGGCGAGCGCGCGTTTCCGGGTGCCGACACGATGGCGATCCTCATGAGCCTCGCCGTGGACACACCGGAAGCGCCCAATACCATCCGTTCCGAGGTGCCGGCGGCCCTCTCTGATTTCATCATGCGGCTTTTGGAAAAGGACCCGGCGAAACGGCCCGGTTCAGCGGCGGAGGTCGTCGCCACCCTCAGCGCGATGGAACGCCCCGACGCGATCCCGATGGCCACGCCGGTCGCCCCCACTAATCCCTGGGCCGACATCGACCTGCCCGACGAACCGGCGACCGAATTAACCGCCAAGACGCCAAAAGGAGCCCAAGAGAGCGAAACCTCGCCGAATCGCGAAAGTAGCCGGGGCATTATTCCTCGTCGCCGTCGTGGCGGTCGTCGCCGGCATCATCATCATCGTCCGCGACAAACAGGGAAAGGAAATCGCCCGCATTGAGGTGAAGGACGCCAAGAGCGTCGAGGTCATCGACGACGGCAAAGCGCCGCCGAAAGACGCCGAACCGCCGAGGGTGCAGCTGCCCGTCGGCGCGTCGCCGTTCGACCGCTTCCAGGCGAAGGACATCCCTGCGGCGGAGCGCTTCGACTGGCAGCCGAAGGAATTGGTCGCGGTGCTGGGCGAGCATGGGAAGATGCGGCATTGGGGCGCGATTGCTAGCGTCGCCCTCGATCCAAAGGGGAAATACCTAGCCATTCAACAAGCGGACAAGGTGCGGCTGTTCGATGTGGTAACCGGACGCAGGCTCGGCGAGCAAACGGTGACTGGGCGAGACACACAGTTGCAATTCTCTCGTGATGGAGACTTGCTGAAGGCCGGATGTACCGTCTACCATGTTCCTTCGCTCGAAAGTAAAGCTGCATTTGACGAATACTTTCTTGGGCTTTTCCCTGACGGTCGAACTGCCGCAGGCTACAACGCGAACATTCCAGGATTGAGATTGTGGAATGTTGACACCGGGAAAAACCTTGCGGTCTTGCCGATAGACAAGGACGGCGTCCCAAGTCTGGCGTTTTCAGCCGACGGTAAGCTTTTGGCTGGATGTGGCCCTGGCGGCGTCGTCATCTGGGATGTCCCGACGAAAAGGGAATTCGACCGATTTCCAGGTAATCCCAATGTCGTGTTTGACCCACTCGGTAGGTATCTCGCCGATGGCGGTGGGATGTTACGCGATTTGGTCGCCAAGAAGTCCACAGCATTGGGATCCGGGGCTGCGATGGCCTTTTCCCCGGATGGTCGGCTTGTGGCCCTGAGTCACGAGCGAACCATCATGCTTCGCGATGTCGCGACGCGCAGTTTGCAGACCACCTTTTGGACCGCATCGAACTCTGTGTCCTTTTCGCCTGATGGCAAGATCCTCGCCTCGGCGACCGGCAACATGGTGCAGTATTGGGACGCCACAGCGGGAACGATACGGCACGCTCTGCCGACCCACAAAGGCTCCGCTCGCAGCGTCGCTTACTCCGGTGACGGCAAACTGCTCGCCAGTGCCGGTGAGGACGGCAAGATCAAGTTGTACGATCCGGCCACGGGCAAAGCAGGCCCGGTCATCGATGCCGGCAAGAGCGAGGTCGATTGCGTAGCGCTCAACCCCGATGGCAAGTCCGTGGTCGCCGGCACGCGCGATGGATCGGTCAAGGCGTGGGACGCTTCCGGCAAGGAAAAATGGTCCATCCAGGGGCACCTGAACTGGGTGCAGGCGTTGGCCTTCTCTCCCGATGGCAAGACGCTGCTCACAGCGAGCAAAGACGGCGTCATGAAGCTCCGCGATCCGGCGACCGGCAAGACCACGGGCGACCTGGCCGGACACAGTGGTGTGGTCAATGCGGTTGTCTACTCACGCGATGGCAAGAGGATGGCCTCAGTGGGCGGCGACAACGTGGCCCGGCTGTGGGACGCCGCTACCGGCAAGGAGTTGGCGGTGCTTTCTGGACACGGCAACGCCGTCAACGGCGTGGCGTTCTCGCCGGATGGCAAGACACTCCTGACGGGTAGTGACGATGGCACAGCCCGAACCTGGGATGTTGCCACCGGCAAAGAACTGCTGGTTCTCAAAGTGAACAACGGGCTAGCCATTCGCTCGGTTGCATTCGCCCCCGACGGCAAGACGCTGGCGACGGGCGGGCAGGACGGCACGGTGCGGTTCTGGCTGGCGGGCAGCGACCTGGAGTGGATCACGCTGCACGGCCACAAGGACGCGGTCCACGGCCTCGCCTTCAGCCCCGATGGCGAGACGATCGCGACGGCGGGCCAGGACGGCAAGGTGCTCGTGCGGCAGACGCCGAAGCAGGTGCCCGGCTGGGAGTATCCGCCGAAGACGACCGAGGTGCTGGCGGTGTCGCCGGATGGGAAGTTCATGGTCATGCGCAACTGGGGGGCAAGTGCCATCTGGTCGAGGTAGTAACCGGCAAAGAACGACCTTCGGCAATCTCACAATTCCGTGATGTTCGGAATGCGTTCCCGGCAGATGGCAAGTCACTGGTTGTTCGGGGCGAAGGGCAAGTCCGGATTGTAGACCTTGTGACAGGCCAGGAGCGGCCACTCGAAGGTGGCTGTCCAGGTGATCCCCGCATGCCATACTGGCCTGAGGTGACCAGGATGGTAGCCCTTGCTGGAGGCCAAATCCAGGCTTGGGATATTGCGACGGGCAAACGCGTCTCTTCATCGCCCACTGGTGTGAAAGCGGCAGAAATCGCCCACAGAGGAAGGTATCTTCACCTCCTTAGCCAACACGAGAAAGGGGGACATAAGATCGTGGTTTGGGATATGGATACCAACAAGGAGCGCGGCACGCTGTCAGTACCCCCCAACTTTGGTCACTGGCATGTTACTCCGGATGGAGAATCACTGCTGTTGGATATGAAAGATCACACCATTCTCTGGGACGTGCTCGCCGACCGGGAACGGGCCAAACTCAACAGCTCGATGTCAGATTCCACCCTAATGACTATTTCCCCTGACAGCAAGACGCTGGCATTCCAAGACGCTGACAACGGCATTACTCTCTACGCCGTGTCCACCGGAAAACCGCTTCACACCTTAAAGGGACACACGGGAAAGATCCATCGCAATAGGCTGGTCTATTCGCAGAACTCACAACTGTTGGCGAGTGGAGGCGACGACAACCGCGTCATCGTCTGGAACGTCGCCGACGGCAAGCAGGTGAAGAGTTGGACGCTGCCCGGCCCGGTGAACAGCGTCCTGTTCGCTCCCGATAATCGGCACCTGATCCTCAACAACGGCAACGGGACTGCCTACGTCCTACGACTGGGCTAGCCTCCTGCCTCCCCAACGGTGGATCAGCCTCGTGATCCCGTGGCGGTCAAGCCGTTGCCATAGTCAATCTGTCGCGTCATCGAGTTTTCGGCGGACGCCGTCAAATCCGGCGACCGGCACCAGGGGCGATGAAGGGTCGTTCGAATTGGTAGAGCATCTCTGCGCACAATATTCTACAATGGCGGTGAATGCCCACCCTATGCGCACCGGGGGCCGGATGAGTCTCGATATCGACGCCGTGTTACGCGGCTGGAAACACAAGGAAGACGTGGTCCAGGCGCGGATGGTCCGCGCCGGCGATGGCCGTCAGGTCATTCAGATTCGGGTAGAACTGGGCGTTTTGCAGTTAGAACTGACCGGCCGGCCCGACGGTCAACGCCCCCACGGTCACACCACCTACTTCGATTACCTCCAAGCCCAAGCTCGCGCCGCCGCCCGTCGCGGTGAAGGATTCACGCTCAACGAGGACCAATGCCGGCAGGCCGATCGCGAGTTCGTGCAGTTTTATCACCGTCGGGTCGGTTGGTTGGCGTTGCGGCAATACGACAAAGCCTTGGCCGACGCCGAGCATACCTTGGCGTTCATGGATTTTGTCCGCGACCATTCTCCGAACGACGAATTCACGCAATCGCACGAGCAGTATCGGCCATTCGTGATCTTCCATCGCACGCAAGCGGCGGCGGCCCGTCAGGCGGAGCAGGATCGCCCGGACGCGGCCATCGACGAACTTCGGGCCGGCTTGGAACGGATCCGCGCGTTTTACCATGACCATGGCCGCGACGACGAGTTCGACGAGGATCATTTGGTACAGACGTTACGCAAAATGGAAGATTCGATGCGGCAACTTCATGGGATTCAATCAACCCTTCAGGAACAATTGGACGAGGCCATCGCGGCTGAGAATTACGAAGCCGCCGCCCGTCTGCGCGACCAACTCCGCAAACGGCAGTGAACCGCCCTCGGCACGATCTCGTAGAATATCTGATACGTGAGGTCGGGATTCCCTCGCGTGCGCGCCGAGCCTCATCAAATTGCCGGCGGCGATCGGGTCTTGGAGATTCCCGGCGCAATATCGGAGTGGATTCATGAAGTCGATCACCCATGTCGCGTTGCCCGTCGTCATCGTCGCGGGCCTGATTGGCGGCATAGCCTTCATGACGCAATACACCAACGAAGCCCCTGAAACCAAGAACGAAGAAATCGCGCCGCTCCCCGCCGGCACCGAATTGCCGTTGGACATCCCCGCGAACGTGCCGTATTGGGCCAGCGATCCGGAGCGACTGTCAGAGACCATCGCCGAGTTCGAGCTGAATTCGGACAACCGATACGACTTCTGGTGTTCGAATCGGAAACCCGTGCCGGTGAACATCATCCTGAAGTATAAGAGTTGCACCTGCACCGACTTGCAGATAGGGCTGCCGGCAATGGACGGTCAGCGCGACTGGCTAAAATCCGCCCAAATCGATGGCGTGGCGGGCTTGGCCGGTGGGTCGGGCCTGGCGTTCGCGGCCGGCTTGGCCGCCATGGCGAGCCGCGTCGAATTCAGCGACTTGAAAGTCGGTGACGCCAGCGCCATCTCCTTTCCAGCCGCCGAAGCCGGAATGCCCCGACTGGGAATGATCCGCATGAACTGGCGAGCGAAAAAGCTCGGCCAAGACACTCTCACCGCCGACGTTCTCACCCAAGAACCTGGTGGCCCCGCCAGTGCCCGCAATTTTCAGTTGCCATTCCTCACCGTCCATCCGGTGATCGTTCGCCCCGAGACGCTGGAGTTTGGCGAATTGACCGAAGGCAAGTCGAAGACCGTCGATTGCCTGATCTTCTCTTCGACGCGAACGCAGTTCAGCCCCGTGGTGCAACTGGTCGGGCCGAACCCGGCGGATTCGGCTGATCCGTGCGTCGAGATCGGGTCGCCCGAGCCATTGACGCCGGCCGAATGTTCCCAAATATCCAACACGCCCGATCGCGAAGGCAAGAAGCAACGATGCGTGAGCGGGTTTCGGGTCAAGGTCACGCTGCGCGAGCGTGTGAACGGTCGGCAGATGGACTTGGGGCCGATCAATCGGCGCCTGCACATCATCGGCGAGCCGGGCGCCGAACCGATCAAGGTGGGAATGAGCGCCGTTATTCGCGGCGACATCCGGCTGATCGGGGGTGACGAGCGGGACCGAATCGCGATGGGCATCTTCCGGGTCGATCGCGGCGCGGAGAAGTCGGTGACGCTGGTCACGAATCGGACCGACCTCGAATTGAAGACCGAGTCGATCGATCCGGACTCGTTGGGGATGGAGTTGGAGCCGATGCCGGCATCGGGCGGGACGAAGCAATGGAAGCTAACGGTGCGCGTGCCGGCGAACCGTGCGGCGGGCGAAATCCAGCCGGGGAGCGCGGTGATCCTCCAGGTTCAATCGACGCCTCCGCGGCGCATCCGCATCCCCATCACGGGCACAGCCTATCACGGCGCCGGCGGCCGGTGACGGTTCGCGGATACCTCGCCCGAGATACCGTTCTGCGATCGGGCTGGTTCGATTCGCGAATTGCGGGTATCTTTCCCAGATCGTGGAAGCTCAGGACTTGTTGGGAGGATGACCATGCCCGCCGGTAACAATCAGAAGTCTTCAACCGGTCTGGTGTTGCGACTGGGGATCATCGTTTTGCTCGCGGTTGCCGGCGTCGTGACCACGGGTTTTCTGGCCGCCCATCGGCCGAATCCGCCGGCCGATCCTCCCACCACGCCTGCCGCCGCCACCGCACAACCCGCGAAGGCCGAAAACCCGGGCGACGCCAAGCCGTTTCAAAGCTGGCCCGCGGATCGGAAGCCGAAGTTCGTCGTGGTCCTCACCGGCCAGCAGCACAACTACATCAAGCCGTGCGGCTGTTCGCGGCCTTTGTTCGGCGGGTTGGAACGCCGCTACAACATGTTCGAGGAACTCCGCACCGTTCGCGGTTGGCCGACCATCGCCCTCGATCTAGGCGACATTTACTATCGCCAGGGCAACGACTTGGCCGAGCAGGCCGAGATGAAGTACAAGCTGTCGATGGACGCGCTCGAGCTGATGCGCTACTCCGCGGCCGGCATCGGGCCTGAGGAGTTTAGGAGCGAGATCGTCATCAACGCTCTCTTGGCCGATCGTTTCGCCAACCCGCAAAAGATGCCCGCACTGCTCAGCCTCAACCTGCAGAACAAAAACGGCCGGTATCCCAACGAGAAGAACGGCTCGATCGTTCAGGATGGCCGGCTCATTCAGGTCGGCAACAGCAAGGTCGGCGTGACGGCGGTCCTCGGGCCGAAAGCCGTCGCCAACACACGCTGCAACGACAAGTTCGACGACTACGCCAAAGAGTTGCCCGCGACCATCAATGCCTTGGCGGCTCATCAACCGAGCCTGATGGTTTTGCTGTTTCACGGCGACGAAGAAGAGGCGTTGGCCTGTGCCAAACGGTTTCCGCAATTCGACGTGATTCTTTATGCCACCATCGAGTCCGACGCGCCGGGCATTCCAAAAGTCGTCACCACCGATCGCGGGCAGACCTGGGTGATCGGCGTCGGCCACAAGGGGCGACATGCCGGCGTCGTCGGCGTCTTCGACCAGAACGGCAAGAACGAACTGCACTATGAACGCTTCGTCCTGGGCGAAGAACTTGAAACCCCGCGCGACAAGGAAGCGGCCCATCCGATCGTCAAGCTTTACGACGAATACGCCAAAGAGGTCCAGAAGAAGAACTTCCTGCAACGGGTCATTCAACAACCTCACACGGCTCAGGTCACCCTCGCCAAGATCGGCCAGGCCCTCGGCATCAAGGAGCCGGCATCATTCGTCGGCTCGGAGAAGTGCAAGGCCTGTCATGAAGCCGACTACGAAATCTGGATGGAGTCGAAGCATTCGGTCGCGATGGAGGCACTCGAGCAGAAGGCGACCAAGCCATCGTTGCGGCAATACGATCCCGAGTGCGTGGTATGCCATAGTATCGGTTTCGGCTATCAAACGGGTTACGTCGATGAGAAGAAGACGCCGCATCTGAAGCACGTCGGCTGCGAGAACTGTCACGGCCCGGGCAGCTATCACGTCGCGCATCCGAACAACAAAGATCTGTTGCCGGCGCTCAGCCCGTGGAAGGCCAACCCGAAAGATTCAATCACCGACGAGAACGTCGAGAAGCGCATCGACATCAATCTCTGTGCGAAGTGTCACGACACCGATAACGACCCGAATTTCAAGATCAAGAAGTATTGGCCGAAGGTGGCACACGGCCCGACGGTGAAGAAGAAAAAACCCGCGAATTAGGCCTTCGAGCACGACGCGCAAGCAAGTGTTGTTCCTCACTTGCTTGCGCGTCGTGCTCTCACCACGTCCCCGACAGAATATCTCGATGGTTTCGCACGTCGATGTAGCAGCGCCCGCTTGGCAGGCAGACCCGCATCTTACCGAAGTTGTAATCGATACCCGCCACGGTCGTGTCCGTGCCGCCCACGACGCGGGCGCCGGTCGCTTGGGCTATCGATCGCATCAGTTTCGGGTCGGCGCCGCCGTAGCAGTGCATGAGGAAGATCGACCCGCGCTCCGCGAAGTAGTACCCCAGCGTGCGGAAGATCTGTTCGTACTTCTTCCAACTCCAATTGGCGACCGCGTCGGAGCCGAAGTTTAGGCACGCATCACCACCGCTCCAAACGCCGTGGTCGTAGATGTAGAGATTGGTAATTTCACCGTCGCCCGCGGCGGCTTTGGCAATCGCGTTGTTCACCATCATCGCCAGGCTCGGCATGTCGATCTCACCGAATGTGAAGAACGCTTCGAAGGATCCCGCGTAGTCTTCCGTATTGATCGCGTAGATGTTCATGAATACCTCTGAGAATGCGAGTAATAATTGATGGGATCGAGTCATCCCTCATGTTCCTCAAGCGTACTCCAGACCACGATGTTACACGCATCGCGCCGGGAAATGATCCCACAGGAATCGTTCGGAGAATCGCCATGACCCGATTCGGGACTCTGATGTTGATAATGGCCGCGGTAACTCCGGCGGCAGCGGGCGAGCGGCAGACCGAGGTCGCCATCCGAGGCGAGAAATTCCACATCAACGGCCGGCCCACTTACGAAGGCCGCACCTGGAACGGGCACCGCATCGAGGGGCTTCTCTTCAACAGCCGGATGGTCCAAGCGATTTTTGACGATCTGAATCCGGCGACGCGCTCGCGATGGGCCTATCCCGACACCAGCACCTGGGACGCCGAGCGCAACACGCGCGAGTTTCTGGCCGCCATGCCCGCGTGGCGACAGCACGGCCTGCTCGGCGTCACCCTCAACCTGCAAGGCGGAAGCCCCACGGGTTACTCCAAAGACCAACCGTGGCACAACTCCGCCATCAACGCCGACGGCAGCCTGCGACCGGACTATCTGAAGCGCCTCGAACGCATCCTCGATCGGGCCGACGAACTGGGCATGATCGCCATTCTCGGCATCTTCTATTTCGGACAGGATGAACGCCTCCGCGATGAAGACGCCATTCGCAAGGCCGTCGATCTGACGGTCGATTGGATATTGGAGCGCGGTTATCGAAACGTGTTGATCGAGATCAACAACGAGTGCAACGTGCGATACGATCACCCGATTCTGCAACCGGCGCGGGTGCATGAACTGATCGAGCGCGTCAAAGCCCGCCGGCGCGGCGGCCGCCGGTTGTTGGTTAGCACCAGTTATGGCGGCGGAACCATCCCGAAAGAGAACGTGGTCCGGGCGTCGGACTTCCTGCTCCTGCACGGCAACGGCGTGAAGCAACCGGCAAGGATCGCCGAGATGGTGCGCCAGACCCGCGCGGTCGCCGGCTATCGACCGATGCCGATTCTGTTCAACGAAGACGATCACTTCGACTTTGACCAACCGACCAACAACATGCGGGCCGCCCTCGCCGAATACGCCTCATGGGGATACTTCGACTATCGAATGAAAGACGAAGGTTTTGATGACGGATATCAGAGTGTCCCGGTGAACTGGGGCATCAGCAGCCGGCGCAAGCGCGGGTTCTTCGAGTTGCTGCGGGACATCACGGGTTCGGCACCACGGGTGCCGGGCGCCGCCTGGGAGGAGCGAAAGCCGGAACAGGCCGGCATGGACTCAGCCAGGCTCGATGCGTTGCGCGACCTCGTCGGCGGGCGCGGCTGCGTCGTGCGGCACGGGTTTCTGGTTTATTCCTGGGGCGACGTCGCCAAATCGGCGGATCTGGCGTCGGCAGCCAAGCCGGTCATCAGCACCTTGCTCCTGCTCGCCGTGCAGGAAGGGAAACTGAAAGACGTCACACTTGCTCGCGCGGCGTGCTCCCCACTTGCTCGCGCGGCGTGCTCCGGCGCGCCTTCGAGCACGACGCGCCAGCAAGTGACCCACCGCGCCCTCGACACTTGCTGGCGCGGCGTGCTCCGACGCGCTTTCGAGCACGACGCGCCAGCAAGTGACCCACCGCGCCCTTGACACTTGCTTGCGCGGCGTGCTCACGACTTCCCCACTTGCTCGCGCGGCGTGCTCCAGCGATAATCCACATCATGATGGATCGCGCTCTCCTGACTTTGTTGTTCCTGACCCTCGCCGCTCCGCTGCGGGCGGATCATTGGGCGTTTCAAGCACCACAACGGCCGCCGTTGCCGGAGGTTGCCAACCCCGGCTGGGTTCGCACACCCGTCGATCGCTTCATTCTTCAGCGGCTTGAAAAGGCGGGCCTCGCTCCTTCGCCGGAAGCCGACCGGCTCACGCTGCTGCGCCGCGTCACGTTCGACCTCACCGGGTTGCCGCCGACGCCCGCGGAGCAAGACGCCTTCCTTCGCGACACCTCGCCGAATGCCTTCGAGAAAGTCGTCGATCGGCTCCTCGCCAGCCCGCACTACGGCGAGCGTTGGGCCGGCCATTGGCTCGACGTCGTTCGCTATGCCGAATCGAATGGTTACGAGGCCGACGGCGAGCGGACCCATGCGTGGCGATACCGCGACTATGTGGTTCGCAGTTTCAACGACGACAAACCGTTTGCCCAATTCGTGACGGAGCAAGTTGCCGGCGACCTGCTCGCGTCGGGGAAGGACGCGCGGGCGAACGCGGACCTGCTGATCGCCTGCGGGCTTCATCGTTGTGGGCCGGTTCACATGGTGGGCGGCAACACCGACCCGGAGGAGCTTCGGCAAGAGTTGCTGACGGAAATGGTCAACGGCTTGGGGTCGGCGTTTCTGGGTCTGACGATGGGCTGCGCTCGCTGTCACGATCACAAATTCGACCCGATCCCGCAACGTGATTATTATCGATTGCAGGCGTTTTTCGCGGGTACTCAGTATCGGGAGCGCGATCTGGCGACGGCGGCCGAGAAGGAAGCTCACAAGAAGGCGTTGGCGGAGATTCAACAGAAAATCGCACCGTTGCAGGCGAAGGTGGCCTCTCTCGATGGACCGGTCCGGTCGCGGTTGACGGAGCACAAGCGCGGGCAACTGGAGCCGATGTATCGCGAGGCGTTGTCCGTCGCCGCCGACAAGCGGACGCCCCAGCAGAAGAAACTGGCCGAGCATGCTCAGATATTGATTAAAGTGACGTGGGACGAAGTGTTGGCGGCCCTGTCGCCGGCGGATCGGGCCAAGCGTCAAGCGTGGCGCGACGAGATTCACGCATTGGAGGCGACCAAGCCGCCGCCGCCGCCCCAAGCCTGGACCGTGGGCGAATCGGACAAGGCGCCGGCGACGCATGTGCTGAAGCGCGGCGACGTGAAACAGAAGGCGGCCGTGGTCGAGGCCGGCGTTCCCGGCGTGGTGGCGGCGGCCTTCGAGACCAAGACGCCGACGCGCCGCGACCTGGCGGCCTGGCTGGCCCGGCCGGATCATCCGCTCACGGGTCGCGTTTGGGTGAATCGGCTCTGGCTGCACCATTTAGGCCGCGGGCTGGTGGCCACGCCCAACGATTTCGGCACGCGCGGCGCCAAGCCGTCGCACCCGGAATTGCTCGATTGGCTCGCCACGGAACTGCATCGCGCGGGCGGCTCGACCAAACACCTGCACCGGTTGATGGTCTTATCGGCGACATATCGACAATCGTCTGATTATCGCGACACGGCGAAGGCCGATCCCGACAACGTCTTGTTGGGGCGAATGAACGCAAGGCGATTGGAGTGCGAATCGCTTCGCGACGCGCTGCTGGCATCGGCGGGAACGTTGAACCGCGAGCTGGGTGGGCCATTCGTTCGCGTGCCGTTGGAGTCGGCCGTCTACGATCTGATCTTCACCGAAGGCGAGCCGGACGGCCTTTGGCTGGTGACGCCCGACGCGGCCCAGCACGCGCGGCGAACTCTGTATTTGTTCGCGAAGCGGAACGTGCGTCAGCCGTTGCTGGAAGCATTCGACCAGCCGGATACGCTGTCGTCGTGTCCGGTGCGTGCGGCCAGCACGTTCGCGCCGCAAGCGTTGATCTTGATGAATGGTCCCTTGGCTCGCGAGCAGGCGGAGGCGTTCGCGTTGCGGCTGATGCGTGAGGCCGGCACGGACGCGTTGAAGCAAATCGAGCTGGCCTATCGGCTGGCGTTGGGGCGCTCGCCTCGCCAGGGCGAACGGCAGGCGTCGCTGGCGTTCCTGGCGAAGCAAGCGGACGGAATCCGCGACGAGCTTCGGGGGCGTCGCCCGGTGCATGGCGTGTCGCGCCTGCCGGCGGGCATCGATCCGGCGACGGCCGCCGCCCTGGCGGACTTCGCCCTGGCGCTGGTGAACACGGCGGAATTCATCACCATTCGCTGAAACCGATCGCGAGATCATCGGACGTCGCGACATTCCAACGATTTATCGTGCGTTAGAGCATCGATTTTGAGGCGTGATCGATCCATTTTTGAACTTATGTCAATTGTGCCGATTCTGCGTGAAACGCTGAAAAAAAAGGCTCTTTCGGGTTGACAGGCGGAAAGTCTGAACTACGGTTGTGGCGTCCGGGGACGGATTGAGGCCACTTGCCAATTAGCCGATCGCTCGCCGGTCGGTTTCCTTGATGAAATCCCCCGCATAGGGGCCTTGGATCAACCAAGGCCAAGGACAGCGATGCGTTCGTGTGCGAAAGCTCACGGAGGATGGTCCTGCTGCGTGCCCATAATCTCGGCATGGCCGGGAACGGGCGACAACAACGGAACCCACAAGAGAGGCGCCGATGATTCGTCATCTGGCCCGGACTACGGCCGACTTCCTCAGAGGCGAAGACGGGCCCACAGCGGTCGAGTATGCGGTGATGTTGGCGTTAATCATCATTGTGTGCATCGCGGCCATCACCACACTCGGCGGAACGACCAAGAGCAAGTTTGAAGACCCAACCTTGGTGAATGCCCTTGGCTCCTGACAAGGACCCGAACAGTAAACGGCTTGGCGGATGATGCAACCCGGGCCGGCAAGGCCGAACGGAAACAACAACCTGGATCCCGGAACAGCGAATCGGAGCGAACAACCATGTTGAAATCAGTCGTGAATTTCCTGAAGCGTGAAGATGGCCCGACCGCGGTTGAGTACGCCGTCATGTTGGCCCTCATCATCGTGGTCTGCATCGCCGCCATTACCACGCTCGGCCAGAAAGCCAATGCCACTTTCGGCTCGATTAACAGCGGCATGACCGTCGGTAGCTAAAGAAGACCGAGGCCGAGGTGACACCTCGGCTTTTCTTGTTCACATGTAACTTCCAAGGAGTGTTGACCATGCTGAAGTCCGTCGTGAAATTCTTGAAGCAAGAAGACGGCCCGACCGCAGTCGAATACGCGGTGATGTTGGCCCTCATCATCGTCGTCTGCATCGCCGCCATCACCACCCTCGGCCAAAAAGCCAATGATACCTTTGGCTCGATCAATAGCGGCATGACCGTCGGCAGTTGATGCCGAACGTTTGCGTCCTTCCTGTTTTTCTCACCATTCGGAACCTGAGGAGATTTGAGCAATGTTGAAGTCAGTCGTGAATTTCCTGAAGCGTGAAGATGGCCCGACCGCGGTTGAGTACGCCGTCATGTTGGCCCTCATCATCGTGGTCTGCATCGCCGCCATTACCACGCTCGGCCAGAAGACCAACGCCACCTTCGGCTCGATCAACAGCGGCATGACCGTCGGCAGCTAGTGGCTGTCGAGTTCGGATACTTTCATTCGAGTTCGGTATTTCTCGCCCATAATTCTCTCAAGGAGCTTTGACCATGTTGAAGTCAGTCGTGAACTTCCTGAAGCGTGAAGATGGCCCGACCGCGGTTGAGTACGCCGTCATGTTGGCCCTCATCATCGTGGTCTGCATCGCCGCCATTACCACGCTCGGCCAGAAGACCAACGCCACCTTCGGCTCGATCAACAGCGGCATGACCGTCGGCAGCTAATGAAGCGCCGAACCCCGTGAGCCGTACGCGGCCTGGGGCGACCCGCCAAGGTCGCGCCAGACCGCGTGCGGCACGCGCGTTTTCACTCGGAGGATGCACCATGTCTCAAGCGTTAAGCGCTCCGCCCGTGCCGGTGACGGCGTCGGCGAACGATGATCTCGGCATCGATCGCGCCTTCGTGCTGTCCATGGCCCGCCTGCCACTGATTGCGCTGGCGTGGATCGCTATCAATGTCGTCGCGCATCAGCTATGGAACCTGATCGCGCCCGGGACCGCCAACCTGGCTCCCGTCGTCGTCGTCAGCGCCGGGATGGTGCTGGCGGCTTTCATCGACGGCTACGCCTTCAAGGTCCCGAACTGGATCACGCTGTCGCTGGTCCTCAGCGGTTGGGGTCTGGGTCTGCTCCACGATCTCAACGTCGCCGTTGATGCCGGCAGCGGCGGCCTACTAACGAGCCTGTTCGGCACGGCCCTTGGCTTCGCGCTGCTGTTTCCGGTCTTGATGATCGGCGGCATGGGCCAGGGCGACGTCAAGATGCAAATGGGTTTCGGCGCCTGGGTCGGGGCCTATTTCGGAAGCGGGCATGCTTCCTTCGCCAACCTCGATGCGATGTGGATTCTGACCTACGCGTTCTGCGCGGGTGTGATCGTCGGCGGGGTGTTTGGGTTGCTGATGATGGTTCTCCGCCGCAAGCTGGGAAGCAACGTGCGCAACACGCGCGAGATTCTGACGGATCTGCAAGTGTTGATGACGGCCGGCCCGAAGGCGGCCGCCGCTCGAGCCGGGACCCGGCGTTCGGCCTGGGTGCGATTGCCCTATGGCGTACCGCTGTGTGTCGGTTTCCTGGGCACGTTGGCCTATCTGCATTGGTTCGCTGTTTGACGTCGCCATAACTGTCTTACGCCCGGCCCTGAATCGACCCGATTCGGCGCCGGGCACCGCTTTCACCGCAATATCGCTGAATTCCCTAGATCAGGCAATCCCGTCACAGTCGGCAGAAAATATCAAGCTTGTCGTCGCCGCTAGTCGAAACAGATGGCTAGGGAAAATAGCCGTCAGAATCCCGGCGACCGTAGTTTTCGACACAGACGGAAGAATGTTCACGATCCGGCAAGATAACCCGGCCGGTTTTATGCCATGTGCCGATTTTGTGAACTATGCTTCCCGCAGATTTGACACCGGGGACCGCGAACAGAGGGTCGGCCCCCGAGGGATTGGACGACTTTCTCCCGCATCCACCCGAGGTTCGCAACCATGAAGCAAAAGAACATTTTGTTGCTGGCGTTGGCGATCGGGGTTGGCCTCGTGGCCGCCTTCTTGACCGCCAAATTGGGGGCCACTGCTGCCCCGGAAATGGTGCCCGTGTTGGTCGCTGCCAAGAACATCGATCAGGGTACCAAGCTCGAAAAGCCCGAGGAATTGTTCGTTCGCAAGCCGTTTCCCAAGGAGTCCGTGCCGCCCGAATACATCGAAGACGTCGCTCAGTTGAAAAACAAGGTGCTGCAGCGCACCGTTCGAGCCGGCGCTCACCTGACGCTCGAAGACGTGACGGCCAAGACCTCGATTGAACTGCCGATCGATGAAGACGGCACGCCCTATCTGGCCATGGGGATCAAGGTGACCCCCGAGACCATGGTCGGCGGCTGGCTCCAACCCGGTGCTCGCGTGGATGTGATGTCCGTCGAACGATTGGTGAACGGCAAGACTCGGTCCTTGGTCGTGTTGCAGAACGTCCTGGTGACCGCGGTCAACGACATGGCCAAGACCAAGGAGGGTGTCGATTTCATCAAAGCGCCGAACACCTGCGTGTTGGCGGTTCGACAGAAAGACGCCATGGTGTTGGGTCTGGCGGCCAAGCGCGGCGAAATCACGCTGCTGATGCGATCGCCCGATTACCACGCCATCACCAAGAACACCCGGCCGCTCGACGCGCTGCCCGCCGATCGCGACGCTCTCGAGGAAGAGGAAAAGAACCAAGGCCCGAAAATGGTCAGGCTTCCGGTGCCCATCGAGGATTTACCCGCGGGCAAATTGATCGACGATCCGAAGAAGTTTTTCCGCGATCAAGACTTCCTCGATCCGCCGCCGGCCAATGCCATCACGAATGTGGACGAGTTGAAAGGCAAGAAACTGACCAAGGGGATTTTCGCCAACGCCTTCGTTCCGAAGGCAGCCCTGGAAGGCGAGATTCAGGTGGCGGTGGCCGAGCCGAAACCCGAGCCGAAGCCCGAGCCGAAACCCGAGCCGAAACCCGAGCCGAAACCCGAGCCGAAACCCGAGCCGAAACCCGAGC
>CAZESP010000014.1:0-20317 GCA_964515185.1 uncultured Alcaligenaceae bacterium | reverse complement strand
CGAAGCCCGAGCCGAAACCCGAGCCGAAGCCGAAAGTCCACACGATTGTGATTCAGGAAGGTGGGCGCACGCCAGAGTATGCCCACTATCGCGATGGGAAGTTTGTGGGAGTGAGCGGAGACCCGAACACGCTGCCGAACGGAGCCGCCACAACACCGAACGCGATCGACATCGAGAAGTCGCAGGATGAGAAGAAGCCCGAGGAAAAGAAGCCGGCCGAGCGGTAAGCCGGAACGAGCAGCGCGGGCGATGGGGTAACGATCCATCGCTCCGCGCCACCACGACCCCCCAGGCGGGTTTGACAACACCTGCCCGACTTTTGTGAGGAGAGGTGAACGGATGCACCGAACAACATATGCCCGATGGTTTTGCCTTGTCGGGCTATTGCTGGCCCTGCTTCCGGATTGGGCATTAAGCCAAGAGCCTGTACCCGCGGCTCCGCGTCCGGAAACGCCGGCGACTACCCGAGGTGGGTCGTTGATCGTGGCGATCGGTGGGACGGCGCGACTCAGCAGCACGTCCAAGCGAAAGCTCAAAGCGGTCTCCACCAATGTCGAGGGCATCGTTCGCGTCACCCCCGACGCGATCGACGAGCGAGCAGTCATCATCACTGGGGTGCGTCCCGGCATCGTGCGGGTCGTGCTGACCGACGAAGGTGACAAAACCGACACCTTCGAGATTGTGGTCCAGCTCGACGTCGAGTTACTCAAGAACACGCTGCGGCGAGCCGTGCCGACCGCGAATGTCGAGCCGATCCCGCTGCAAAACAACCAAGTCGTGCTCACCGGTTATGTGGCACGCATCGAAGACGTGGACGCGGTGCAACGAATCGCCGCGGCAGCCATGGGTGGCGGAACGGCGGGAGTCATCAACTCCCTCGTCGTTGGTGGAGTTCATCAGGTGCAATTGGACGTGACCGTAGCATCGGTGAATCGCTCAGAAATCCGCCGCCGCGGCGTGAACTTCGCCGTCAACGGCACGACGTTCAGCATGGGAAGCATCCTTGGCGGTCTGACGGCATCGACCGGGACGCAAGCTCAGAATGCCGTCGCCGGAGCCGTCGGCGTGGTGCCCGGTGCCGCCCAGTTGCTGCCCAACTCGCCGCCGGGCGGAGCCAATGTCGTGTTCGGCGTCATTCCGGCTCGATTCCAGGGCCTGTTGCAAGCCCTGCGGGACGAGAACCTCGCCAAGTTTCTTGCCGAGCCGAAGGTTATCTCGCTTAGTGGCCGGCCCGCACGATTCCTGGCCGGCGGCCAGGCCGCGGTCCTCAGCGCCCAAGGGTCAATCGGCGGTCCCGGCGTCGATTTCCGCGACGTGGGAACCGAGGTTGAGATGTTGCCCATCGTTCTCGGCAACGGCCGCATCTACCTAGAGGTTCGGCCGCGAGTTCGAGTCATCAACCAAGGGTTGGGCATTACGACCTCCTTCGGTTTCGTCCCAGGATTCGATGAGCAATCGGTTCAGACGGCCATCGAGATGGAACCGGGCCAGACGTTCGCCATCGGCGGCCTGATCCAGACGACCACTCAAGCCGCCTCCACGAAGGTTCCGGTGATCGGCGACCTGCCGTTCGTCGGCAACGCCTTCCGCACCAACTTCCATCAGGAACAGGAGACGGAGTTGGTCATCCTGGTCACGCCGCATCTGGTCGATGCCCAGGACTGCCGCCAAGCCCCGAAACGGCTGCCTGGTCGCGAGACGCGCAGCCCCGACGACTACGAGATGTTTGTGGAAGGCATCCTCGAAGCGCCTCGCGGTCAACGTGTGGTGTTCCCGAAGGGGCGCTATGAAGCGCCGTGGAAGAACGATCCGACCGCCTCGCAGTTGCCCTGTGCCGGCCCGCTGCCTTGGGGCACCCAGATGCGCGACGGCTGCAAGGATTGCCAGAAAGGCCCTCACGGCGGCAATTGCGCTCCGGGCGCAGCCGGCGTGCCAATGATTGCCAACCCTGCCGGGACCGCCTCAGTCACAACCGAAGGTCGCCCCCTGATGCCGGCAATGCCCTTGGAAACCCTGCCGGTTCCCAAGCCGGCGTTGCCCCCGGCGGTGCTGCCGACCCCACCGGCGAAGATTCCGCCGGTCGGCGAAGGCCCGCGGAATTTGCCGCTGACCCAAGCCGAGGATCCGATGAATGAGCCGCCGCTGTTGCCGACGCCGATCGCACCGCCGATCCGTCCGGTGAGCGGAGGCCAATAACGCTGGCGATGTTTCCGGGGGCGTTGCCGCAGCCCCCGGAAATCGACCTCGCATCCTACCGGAGCGGGGCCGTTGACGACTTGACCTACACCATGTGGATGCACCATGCTTCGCATTGCCATTGTCGATCCCGCGGACGCCACTCGTGAACCGTTGCGATCCCTGTTGCTTGGAATCGACTCCATTTGGCTCGAGGCCGAATGCACGCGGTACGAGTTCTTCGGCGACGTGCTCGCACAATCGATTCCCGATCTGGCCATTGTCTCGCTCGACAGTGACCGGAACCGATCGCTCAATCTCATCTCGCTGCTGAGTTCCCAACTGCCTCGCCTGCCGGTCTTGGCGATCGGCTCGGATCATCAGTCGCTGCTGCAATCGCTTCAACGCGGCGCGAAATACTTCCTGACGCAGCCGGTGGTTTTGGAAGACATGCTCAGCACGCTTCGGCGCGTCCAGGGTGACCTGGGCCTCGTCGCCGGCACGCCGAGCGGCCAACCGACACACGCTTCGCGAATCATCGCGATTCTCGGCTCTCGCGGCGGCATCGGTTGCACCACCGTCGCGGTCAACCTCGGCTGTACCTTGGCGGCCGATCCCAATAACAGTGTCGTCCTGCTCGATCTCGACCTGGCGATGGGCGACGCCGACGTTTATCTGGATGTGATGGCCGATCACACCATCGCCGACCTGGCGATGAACATTGAACGCCTCGACATGAATTTCATCAAGCGCTCGATGATCCGCCACGAATCGACGGGCTTGTTCCTGTTGCCGCACCCGCTTCAGATTGCCGACGTCAGCACGATCCACGAGGACCATCTCAACCGCATCCTGCAACTGCTCCGAATCAGTCATACCCACCTAATTCTCGACCTGAGCAAGGCGTTGATGCCGACCGATCTGACGGCTTTGCGCCTCGCCGACGACGTGTTGCTGGTCTCTCAGCTAGAGTTGAGCAGCCTGCGAAACGTGGTCCGCATCCTGATGGCGCTGGGTCATGAAGAGGGGCTGGCCGACAAGGTGCAGGTCGTGGTTAATCGCGTCGGGTCCGAAACACTCGAAGGCGACATCAGCCTCAAGAAGGCCGAGGACATTATCGGCAAAGGTATCTTCTGGCAGATTCCGAACGACGCCAAGGCCGCGTTGGCCGCCAAGGTCGAAGGCGTGCCGCTGATTCGCCACGCGCCACGCTCTCGCGTTCATCAGAGTATCGTGGGGCTGGCCAAAGCCTTGACGCCCGACCCCGAACCCGTCGCCGTCGAACCGGCGGCGCGAAAGAGCGGCTTCCTCTCCCGCGTCGTGGGAAGCTAACGCGGATTGACGGGAATGGCGATTGACACCAGGGAGTTGACATCCGATGACACGCTTGCAACAAGGCTTATCCCGGCTGAGTAGTCTGAGCCATCACGGCTCTCGCCCCGGCTCGTTGGCCCCCGGTGCCGGACCAGGGCCGGGAAACAAGAGCTTCGAGGACCTCAAACGCCACATCCACGCCAAGCTCGTCGAAAAGCTCGACTTCACCCGGGTCCGCGACCTGGCCAGCGATGCCCTTCGGCGAGACATTCGCCGCGTCGTCGAACATCTGTGCGACACCGAAAACCCCTTGCTCAACCGCATGGAGCGCGAGCAGCTCATCGACGAGATTCTCGATGAGACTCTTGGCTTCGGCCCGCTCGAACCGTTGCTCAAAGACCCGACCATCAGCGATATTCTCGTCAACGGGCCGAAGAAGATTTACGTCGAACGCCGCGGTAAACTCGAAAAGAGCGACGTCACCTTCCGCGACAACGAGCATCTGCTTCAGATTATCGACCGCATCGTCTCGAAGATCGGCCGGCGCGTCGATGAAACCTCGCCTTTGGTGGATGCCCGTCTGCCCGACGGCTCCCGCGTGAACGCCGTCATTCCTCCCATCGCCTTGGACGGTTGCTCGCTCTCCATTCGCCGCTTCGGCTCCAACCCGCTGAAGCTCGACGATCTGTTGAACTACAAGGCCTTCACGCCCGAGATGGCCATGCTTATGGAGGCCTGCATCAAGGCGCGGCTGAACATCGTGATCTCCGGCGGCACGGGTTGCGGTAAGACGACTCTGTTAAATACGCTGTCGAGCTTCATCCCACACGATGAGCGCGTGGTGACCATCGAAGACGCCGCCGAATTGCAGTTACAGCAAGATCACGTCGTTCGCCTGGAAACGCGACCCCCCAACATCGAGGGTAAGGGCGCGATCACGACCCGCGACCTGGTTCGCAACGCCCTGCGTATGCGGCCGGAACGCATCATCATCGGCGAGTGTCGCGGCGGCGAAACCCTGGACATGCTCCAGGCCATGAACACCGGTCACTCGGGCAGCATGACGACGCTGCACGCCAACAACGTTCGCGACGCCATGGCCCGTTTGGAAACGATGATCATGATGGCCGGCTTCGAGCTGCCCATCAAAGCGATGCGGCAACAGATTGCCTCCGCGGTCGATTTGGTGATTCAGGCGAATCGTCTGCAAGGCGGGCCTCGCAAGATCACCAGCATCACCGAGGTGATGAACATGGAGCAAGACGTCATCATCATGCAGGAAGTGTTCCGCTATCGCCAAATGGGCATCGATCAAAACGGCCGCGCCTATGGCCAGTTTGAGGCGACGGGTGTGCGCCCGTCGTTTGTGAGTCGCCTGGAGGCCAAAGGCGTGAAGCTGCCGTCGAATATGTTCGCCGAGCGAGTGTTGATGCGTGATTAGATCCCAGGCCCGCCGCGGGCGCGGGCCATGGACAACTTGGCTGGAGCAACCATGAATCCGTTTGTTTTGGCCGGCGCGGTTTTCGTCGGCGTCTCCGGGTTAGTCGGGCTGGTAGCCCTGCTGCTCTCCCGCGAGGCCAACGCGTCGAAGGCCACCGAGCGTCTGAACAGTCTTGTCGGTCGCACCAACACCAACAAGGCGACCTCCGCCGACTTGTTGTTGAAGCAAGCCATCCGGGACGTGGACAAGAAGACGCTGTTGGACGCCATCACGCCCGAGATTTTCAACCTAAACAAGATGTTCGAGCAGGCCGACGTGAATATCCGGCCCAGCGCTCTGTTCGGCATCGCGATCGCCTTGGCGATGGTCGGCGGCATGGTGTCGTCGCTGTTGGTCGGCACGATCTATGTCGCCCCTATCGGAGCGACCATTCTGTTTACGCTGCCGTTCGGCTGGCTTTGGAACAAGCGCCGCACCCGCTTGAAGGCGTTCGCCTCGCAACTTCCCGACGCCTTGGAGTTGGTGGCGCGGGCCTTGCGAGCCGGCCACTCGCTGGCCGCCGGCATGCACGTCGTCCACGACGAATTGCCCCCGCCGATCTCCAAGGAATTCGGCCGCGTCTACGAAGAGCAAAACCTCGGCGTGCCGATCGAGGAAGCCATGAAGAGCATGTGTACTCGCATTCCCAATCTCGATCTGCGGTTCTTCGTGACGGCCACCGCCATTCAGCGACAGACCGGCGGCGACTTGGCGGAGATTCTCGACAAGATCGGCTACGTCATCCGCGAGCGCTACAAGATTCTCGGCCACGTGAAGGCCCTGACCGCCGAAGGCCGACTCTCCGGCGTGGTGCTGATCGGTCTGCCGTTCGGCCTGTTTCTGATGATGCTCCACATGAAGCCCGACTACATCTCCATGCTCTGGACCGACCCGATGGGCATTCAAATGTCCATCTTCGCCCTGGTCATGCAGATCTTGGGGGCGCTGTGCATCAAGAAGATCGTGGACATCAAGGTGTAATCCCGAGGTGAGTCGAACACGACTGGGGAATCTGGGAAGAGAAATTGCTACGGCGGGCGGTACGTCATTGACCGCCATTGGGGGAAATTACCGTGGATAACGCGACCATTATGCCGATTATGGTATTTGGAGTGATTATGGCGGGCACGTGGTATGTGCTCAGCCTCATCTCCAAACGGAACAGCCAAGCCGAAAACCGGCTGGAACGGCTCGGTCGGCCCAAATCGCTGGCCGAGATTGATATCGCTCGAAAGGTGGACAGCAAAGGGCTGGCCGGCCTGAAAAAGACCATCGAAGGGCTTGGCTCCTCCATGACCGAGGGCCAATCCGACCTCGAGAAAAACTCCCTGCGGCTGAAGCTCGCCAACGCCGGCTTCCGCAGCGAGTCCGCGCCGGCGATTTATCAGGGTCTGCGAATCGCCTCCCTCGTGATCTTCCTGCTGCCGGCCGTGCTCGTCGGCGTGCTCCGGGACGGTTTCACCCTGAAGGCGCTCTACACGATCATCATCGGCGGAGGCTTGGGCTTTTACCTGCCCAGTATCTCGCTGTGGTATCTGCGAACGAAGAGGCAAAAGGAGGTCTTCCTCACGCTGCCCGACGCCCTGGACCTCATGGTGGTCTGCGTCGAATCCGGTTTGGGCCTGGATGCGGCCATGCGGAAGGTGTGCGACGAAATGCGAGTCAGTTCCAAGGTTATCTGCGAGGAATTCGACTTGGCCAACCTTCAGTTGCAGATGGGTCGCCCGCGCCGCGAAGTCCTTCACGATCTGGGTGTGCGAACCGGCGTCGATGACATGCGAGCCTTGGCCGCCATCCTGATTCAGGCCGACCGCTTTGGATCCAGTATCGCTCAAGCGTTGCGCGTGCAGTCCGATTCGATGCGCACCCGACGCAAACAAATCGCCGAGGAGAAAGCGGCGAAGACGGCCGTGCAACTGATCTTTCCGCTGGTGCTGTTCATCTTCCCGGGCATCTTCGTGGTGCTCGTGGGGCCGGCGGCCATCAGCATCAGTCGCAACCTGTTCAACTAACCAACCCCCCCGATGATCGGGGACTCAAGGAGTGCCTGGGATGAACGGATTTATCGCCAAAGCACTGGGAGCGGCCAGCCTCATTGGCGGGCTGGCCGCCGGCGGATGCGTCCCCTATCGCGAGCGGGTCGATCCGTGTTATCCCCAACGCTATAACATGGTCGCCCGCCGTGAAGTGATCGATGCCTTCGCACCCCAAGTGCAAAACGGTCACTTCCTCGATCAGACCATTTGGAACTACCATTTTGAGGCCGGCACCGACAAACTCAGCGCCGGTGGGCTGGCCCATCTGAACTACCTGACCCGACGGCGGCCCGAGCCGGACACCCGATTGTTCCTCGCGACCGCGCACGACATCAAATACGACCCCAACGAAGCCGACAAGTTCGTCGAGGCCCGTCGCGAACTCGACACACGCCGAGTGGCCGCCATTCAGCGATACCTCGCGGTTCAGACGGCCGGCCGGCCCGTTAACTTCGACATCGTCGTCCACGATCCCGCCGAGCAATACATCGGCGGCGATTACGCGGCCAACATGGCGCGCCAGCTCCGCTCCACCGGCGCAAGCATCGGTGGAGGCGTGAGCGGAGGAGGTGGAGGAGCCACCACCGGCGGAAGTGGCGGCGCCGGATCCACCGGCAGCGCCAGCAGCGGTGCCTATAGCTCGACCGGCGGATCGACCGGCGGCGGAAGCTCCAGCGGAGGAGGCGGCACCAGCGGCGGAAACACACCGCGATAACGCGGCTGTATTCGGCGGGGGGTGAGCCTATCGCCCCCCGCCAATTGATGACTCTCACACTGATGATGCAACGATGACGCACGACTTCTGTTCGCGATGGATGACCTTGGCAGCCTGTCTACTTCTCGTCCCGGCCGCGAGCCGAGCCGAGCCGCCACCCGGCCTGCCAAGCCCCCAGCGACTCCCGCCCATGCCGCGGCACGACTCGACCCTTGCAATCAACCGAGGCGGGTCGGCATTGGCGCTGACACCCTCCCCAATCGCGTCTTTGTTTTTCGCCAGTGAAAAAATTAGTTGGCGAGGTTTCGTCAAATACTGGCTCCACTTCGCCACCCGAGGCGACCGCGTGATCTTGGTGGTTGCGCTGGTCCTTGCGTTTTCCATGTTCATCATCACTCGCGGCAAGTGGCGCTAACGGGGGATTCTCGCACATGGCCATGACACGTGGCGGCGCTGGTTTGGATTGGGAAGGCATGGGGTTGGCCGAGGCGCCGCCGGCGCCCGACTCCCTCAAAGAAGCCGGTCTGTCGATGGGCTTCGTCAACGACATGGTCCTGCGCACTCTCTATATGCGCGGAAGCCTCATCGGACGCGATCTCGCCCAATTCCTTTGCCTGCCTTTCAAAGTCATCCGCGAGGGGTTGAAGTTTCTCAAGGATCAGAAGTGCGTCGAGATTGCCGGAGGAGACCTGGTCGGCGAGGTCAGCTATCTGTTCACCCTCACGGATCTGGGACGCTATCGCGCTCAAGAAGCGATGAAACAGTGCGCCTACGTCGGCCCGGCCCCGGTCCCCTTGGACGACTACGTCGAGCAATGCTATCGCCAAGCCGTCACCGGCATCGCTTGCACGCCCGAGACGCTTCGAGCCTCCTTCAGTCATTTGGTGTTGCGCGAAGACTTGTTCAACGCCATCGGGCCGGCCATTATCAGCGGGCGCAGCGTCTTCATCTATGGCCCGCCGGGCAACGGCAAGACCGCCATCGCACGCTCCATCGGCGATTTCATGAACACCGCCGGAGGCTCGATCTATGTCCCCTATGCCTTCCTCGCGGACGCCAGCATCGTTACCGTCTTCGATGCCTCGTTGCACCAAATTGACGACACCTTCGGCTCGGACGGCCCGGACGACGGCGACGTCACCGTTCGCCGATTACTGACCACCGGCAGCGTCGACAGCCGATGGGTGCGGATTCGCCGGCCCGTCATCGTCACCGGCGGCGAACTCAACCTCGACATGCTCGATCTGCGATACAACGCCGACGCCAACTTTTACCAAGCCCCCGTCCACTTCAAGGCGAACGGCGGCGTCTTCCTCATTGACGATTTCGGCCGCCAACTGGTCAGCCCCAAGGAACTGCTCAATCGCTGGATTCTCCCCTTGGAAGATCGTCACGACTTTCTGACCGTGGCATCGGGCAAGAAGATCCAGGTGCCGTTCGAGCAACTGATTATCTTCTCCACGAACCTCGACCCGCGCGATCTTGTGGACGATGCCTTCCTTCGCCGCATTCGCCATAAAGTCCAGATTCTCCCGCCGACGCGCGAGGTCTACGAGAAGATCTTCAACGCCGTCTGCCGAAAACTGGGCATGAACGCCTGCACCGAGGCGGTCGATTACCTCTACAAGCGCTACTATGAGGCAGGCCGGAATCCGCGAGCCAGCGATTGCCGCGATCTTCTGGAGATTGTCCAATCCATTTGCCGATACAGGCGTCAGCCGGTCCATCTAACGCGCGACCTCATGGTTGAAGCATCCGCGTCGTTCATCGCTGAGTTTTGATCGATCGGAGAGCCGCTCGACTCGTTCGAGCGCCGCTCCCTACTGGAAGATGGGGGAATCTTCCGGTGTTGGGGTTGCCCTATGGCCCCGGTCGCCGCGAGAAAACTTCGTCACCGAGGCCGATCATGGACAGTCGCAGGAAGCTGCTGGGGGTGGGGTTGGTCTCCAAGGCGTTGCTCTGGAGCGCGATCGGTTGCACGCCCACGTCGGTCCGCACCCCGCGACCGGCAACACCGCCGCCGCCGCATACCCCGGCGCCGGTGGCCGTCGCCAAGCCGGGCAAGCCATCCCCGATCAAGCCCGCAACTCTGGTTGCCATGGCCGACCTCAAGGCTGACCTGGCCGCCGAACCCAACCGCTCCGATTCCGAACGCGAATACTTCGCGTCCCAGGCCCGCGACAACTATCAAAAAGCCCTCGACGCCGACCCCACTCATTTGGGCGCTCTGGTCGGCATGGCTCGCATGCACGAGTTGCTCGGCGACCACAACGCGACCATGTCCGCCTATCAGACCGCCCTGGCCCGGCATCCGAAACAGGCCGCCGTCTGGTATCATCGCGGCATGTATCTGGCGCGGGTCCGCCAATTCGACGCCGCCATCGAGAGTTTCACGACCGCTGCGAATCTGGACACCAAGAACCCCGCCTATTCGAAGGCCCTGGGGTTCTGCTTGGCTCGCGCCGGCCGGCCCGACGATGCCCTGCCTTGGCTCACCAAGTCGATGAATGAGCCGGAAGCACGCTACAACCTGGCTCGCATGCTTTGTCACATCGGCCAGATTGACGCCAGCCGACGACAACTCGAATGGGTCACGCGATCGCAGCCGGGTAACGAAGAAGCGTTAGCGCTGCTGAACGAACTCAAAGCCCCTGGCACCGCGCCGCCGGCATCCGGCTCCATTCAGCCTGCCGGCTTCACGGCTCCGGCGTCGGACACGCCGCCGGAGCCACCGTTGATCTCCTTGCCGCCGGTTCATCTGAGCAAACGCCCCAGCAAGTAAACCTCGCGCCGGCGAACCTCAGCCTTCGGCTCGCCGGCTGAGCTTTTATTCCTCGCATCTTTCCCGAGCGGCACGATACTCAAGGTCGCCGCGATCATTTCACGAAATGGCGCCGAAAAACTGAGCGCCTCATTTGGCCCGCCGCACGTCTCCGGGTAGAATTCACCCGCGGGCGAAAGCCCCTTTCTTAATTCTGGCGGGCACTCCGGCATGTCTCCATGTGATGCCTTTTTGGCGATGATCCTCGAAGCCCCCGACGACGACGGGCCTCGATTGGTTTATGCCGATTGGCTCGAAGAACACGGCGAAACCGATCGTGCCGAATTGATCCGCATTCAGTGCATGGGTGGCGACCGGCTCCGGGAAGCCGAGCTTCTCGCCGAACACGGCTCTCAATGGGCCTTGCCCATCTCACGCCACGTTTACAGTTTCAAGTTTCAACGAGGATTCGTTGAAGAAGTCACCTTGCCCGCCGCCGAGTTCCCGTTGCTGGCCTGCGGTTTGTTTCGCGCCGCGCCGATTCGCTTGGTGCGGCTCATCGGCGCCGAACAGCACATGCGAACGCTGACTGGTATCCCGCAACTGTCACGGGTGCGAGCGCTTCATCTGACGGATTGCCACATCGGCGACGACGGGGCGAAAGAGCTGGCCGACTGCCGATTTCTCTGCGAGCTGCGGACTTTGCGCCTCGGCAACAATCTGCTTTCGGATGAGGGCGTCGAGTTGATCGCGACCTCACCTCACTTGACGAGTCTGGAGCATCTGGTGTTGCGTCGCAATCTGATCGGCGACGACGGCGCTCGATGGTTGGCGTCCTCGACCACCTTGGGCCGATTGAGCCATTTGGATCTGGCAGAGAACCTGATCGGCGAGGTTGGGGCGCGAGCCTTGGCGAGCACATCGCGACTGCTGGGCTTGTCGCGTCTGGATCTTTCGGGTCAGTATCGGGGCGCCGGCTCACCGCGGTTCCGCCTTCGGGGTCATCCGGCTCCGATTCAGGCGAAGCATCAACTGGCGCTGGCGACCCGTTTCGGCCCGACGGTTTGCGTATTTTGAAAACCACTCAGGGGCGATGCAGGGGCGATATTCATATCTCGTTGTTCGGTCGTCAGATAAATCGTGACAGGTCCAAACGTTATCATAAGTGAGTAGTGACAATACAATGTCACGACTTGCTTGGTGTCCGGTTCCCTATGGGAACTCGTCGCCGCTGTCGCCGCGGCCTCGGTTCCACCCGGACGCCTCGGGTTTCACCCACCGATCCGCATGCCGATCATCCATAATCGGATAGTTGGCCTGTGTCGATCCTGCGGGGAAGGGCCAACCGAATTCGCCGTAAAGGCCAATTCGGTATCGACTTGGATGCTCTGCCAGATCGTCGCCGACTGGCAGGCTGCCCGTCCGAGCGAAACAGTGTCCTGAATTGCAGGAACCCGAAAAGCACACAGCCCCGCGTTGTCGGCCACCGACGCGGGGCTGTGTCATTTTCGCTCACTCAACGATTCGACCCATTACGATTCGGCGATACGCCTCAAGGCTTCCGCGGCGGCCACTCGCACCGATTCATCATCATCGTTGACCAGATCGGCCAGGGCATCGCAGGCGGATGAAGCCGTCGCGCCCATTCGCCCGAGGATATAAGCGGCCTTGGCGCGAATTTCGGCGGCGGGATGGCCCAACGATTGAGTGAGTGCCGGCAAAGCGGAGGCGCCCACACGGACCAGAGCCAGAGCGGCAATGGCTCGCTGGCGCACGTCACCGGTCCAAACCGCCGACATCAGCGCGGGAACAGCGGCCTCGGCGAGCGGGCCGAATTCCCCCAACGAGGCAATCGCCTGGAGGCAAACGCTTTCGTTGTCGTCCTCGGTGGCGGCAATCAGCGCGGGGACAGCGGCCTCGGCAGCGGGGCCAATGTCGGCCAAAGCTCGGGCCGCCCGTCGCCGCACAACCACGCTTTCGTCGGCCAAGGCGCCGATCAGAGCGGGCACGGCGGCTTGGGCATTGGGGCCAAATTCGCCCAGAGCCGACACGGCAATCTCGCGCACCTCGACGGCTGGATCGGCCAGTGAATCGCTGAGCACTTGAATGGCGGTCCCCAACTCGATCGGCAGATCGCCCATGACGGCGGCCGCTTGAAGGCGCAACAGCGATTGAAGCTGCCGGCGCCGGGCCAACCAGTCCGGGGAGCCGGAATTCGGAGATGGTGGCACGCCAGGGATCATCGATACCGGTATCACGTTGAAGTTTCCGTCATCAGGTTATTGCGCCAGGTTCAGTCGGCGACCGTATCCGGTGATAAATCGAACAAGGACACGCTGCCGTCGCTGGCCCCGACGGCCAGGGTGCCTCCGTGTCCGGCAACCGCGAGGCTGCAAATCAGCGATCCACCGAACTTCCACACCAAGCAGGGCGTCGAAGTCGTCCACTGCCACAGGACGGCCAAGCCGCGATCGGCGACCGCCAACAAATACGTTGGATCGGGAAGGAATAACAATCGTTTGATTGTGCCGGCGTCCATCGGCAGGGTCTTCAGCTTTGTGGCCACCGATTTGGTTGAGTCCCAAATCCAGATGGTCTGATCCGTGCCGGCGGTCGCGAGATATCGGCCGCACTCCGAAAAGGCGAGACTGAAGACAGTACCGCCCTGTTGCTGGAAGCGAACCACCGGCCGGCTGCTGTACTTGCCGAGTTTCCAGATGCCGATCGAGCCGGTATCGTCGCCGCAGCCGATCGACTTGTCCTCGACGCCGAAGCCCAGCGACCGAATTTCGCCGCCCGGCCCGGTGAACGAGGTCAACCGTTGCGGGATACCATCGGCGGTGTTGAGCACGACCACGTCGTTGCCAAACGCCGACAGCAACCATTGTCCGTCCCGCGAGAACGACAGGGCCGTCGAATACCCCGAAACGTCAGCGACCGCTTGGCGATCGGCGCCGCCGAGTTTGTGCGACCACTGCCAACACCACATCTTCGAGGACAACGACCCCGACCCGGTGACGACATACTCTCGATGCGGATGAAACGCCAACGCTTGCACTTCGCCCAGGCTCTTTTCGCGGAACAGATCGACTTCTCGGGCGGCCGCCTCGTGAATCTCCCAGAGGCGCACCGACTGATCGATCCCGCCGGTGGCGAGCAGCCGATCATCGGCGGAGAATGCCAGCGACATGACCGGCCCGTTGTGCCCTCGCAACAGGATCGTCTTGCGAGCCGGGATGGCGTTGGCGAATAAGTCGATCTTGTCGTTCTTCGCGACGACCATCGAGGCGTTCACGACTGTGACGCCTTCGTCCGGATCGGGCAGGGCGGGCTTTGGCGGAGGCGATACCCATGCGGCAGGTTGGGGCGCGGGCGGCAACTCGGCAACGGGAGGCTCGGCGGCGGGCGGACGCTCGGATTTCGGCGCGGGACGAAGCTGGCGAGGCGACAGGCTCGGCAGCGGCTTGGGCGGCGCTGAATCCACGAACGACAACGCCGACACCGACGCCGGATTCGGTTCGGCGATCGGTTGCAGATGTCGCTCCATCTCAAAGATCGAATCTTCGCTGCGATCGTCGTTGGTGTCGGCGGCCGTGATCGGTCGAGGCCATTCAAAGGCCACCGCCGGCGCCAGACCCAAATAACCGGCCAGGACATCGGCCAATTCCGCCGGTGTCTGAAACCGATCTTCCTTGCGTTTCGCCATGAGCTTGATGATGATCGCTTGGAGTGTCGCATCGACATCGGGCCGCAATTGCGAGATCGCCACCGGATAGTTGTTCTGGTGATGCATGATCTTCTCGACCGTGGTGCCTCCCGCGAATGGCGGGCGACCGGCGAGCAGGAAATAGAGCGTGCAACCCAGACTGTACAAGTCGGCTCGAATATCGACGTCGCGGGCGTTGCGGGCTTGTTCGGGCGCCATGTAATCGGGCGTGCCCATCATCATGCCCGATTGCGTGAGGGTCGTCTCGGCGTCCTTCTCGCGGCGGATACGGGCCAGCCCCAGGTCGAGAATCTTCACTAACCCGCGCGCCAACACGTGGGGCGCTGCCGAATCAGGCGTTGCCGGCCCAAACTCCATCGAGGTGATGAGCAGGTTGCTGGGCTTGATGTCGCGATGGACCATGCCCAAGCGATGGGCATGTTGCAGCCCCAGAGCGGCTTGCCGGATGAAGTCACAAGCCAGCGGCACCGGTAGCGGGCCGGCATCTCGCACGAGCTTGGACAGATCCGGCCCTTCCACGTGCTCCATGATGAGGTAGGGCGTATTGCCTTCCTGGCCGGCGTCGTAGATGACGACGATGTTCGGATGCGAGAGCTGGGCGACCGCGAGGGCCTCCCGTTGGAATCGGCGCGCCACCTCCGAGTTCATGCGGACCAACTCGGGGCGCACCAGCTTGAGCGCCACGACTCGATTGAGTCGCTGCTGCCAAGCTCGAAAGACTTGCCCCATGCCGCCTTCGCCGATCGGCTCGAGCAAGACGCATCCACCCAAGACCAGGTTGGCACCATGTCCTTCCAGGAGCTGCTCGGCCTGATACGACGTGAGCCAGCCGAGCTTGACGGCGGCAAAGACTAACTGATGAGGCTCGTCGCCGATCATCTCCGCCAGGGTATCCAGGTGCGCTAACTGAGTCGCCGACAAGATTTGGGTCTGTCGCAACAAACTGCGAAATTGATCAGACGTCTGTTGGACCATGGCGACCGACCGGGAGTCCGTTTAATCCATTGCAGAACGTTAGGCCATGATTTCACACGTGTAAAATCTCGTGGCCGTGACCTCAACGCGGCGCGACCGCAGGTTTCCGGGCAACAGCCGTGGCAGCCCGCGGCATTTCATCGACGTCTTGCGGCATATCCAATTCAAACAGCGAGATCGACCCATCGCTGGCCGCGCTGGCGATGTGGTGCCCGTCATCGGCAACGGCGATGGCGACCAGGAACCCCACGCCCAGATTGGAAGTCCATCGTCGCGATCCGGTTTGAATATCCCAAACCACAATCTGACCATCGCGGGTCACGACCATGAGTTGACTGCCGCCCTGAAGGAACCGGAGCTGTGCCACGGCGCTGGGCACCTCGAAGGACGAGCCGATCGTGCTCTTGGCGGCCAAGTCCCAGATGTGAATCCGATTGTCCATGCCCGACGTTGCCAGCCATTTGCCATTGGGAGAGTACATCAACGTCGCGACCGCGGCGGTATGGGCATTGATGCGGATGACCTCGGTATTCCAGACGCGACCGAGATCCCAGACGCGGACGCCGCCGGCTTCGTCGCCGGTGGCGATTTGTCGCCCCACGGGACTAAAAGCCACCGCTTTGACGGGACATGTGAATTCGGTCAACGTGCGCCAGGAACGGAACCCGGTGCGATTGATCGACCAGATCCAGACCGATCGGCTACAGGCGGCGGCCAACAGGGTGCCGTCCGTGCCGATCGATAGCATCTCGATGCACGCTTGATCGGCGCGGGTGCCGATCAAGCCTTCGCCCTCGCCGCCCAGACCATTCCAGCCGATGACGGCTCCGTCCGACGTGGTAGCGCCCGCGTAGATGGTTCGCCGATCGGGGCCAAAGACCAGGGCTTGCAGATCGCTGAAATTCTGCCCTCGAAGCCGCGCGATTTGCACCGGCGGATCGGTTTTCAGATCCCAGACACGGACCCGGCTATCGACGCCGCTACTGGCCAATCGTTGGCCGTTGGACGAAAACGCCAGCGACAACACGCAGCCGTTGTGAGCCGCGATTGTCCCCAATTTCCGCACCGGCTGAACGAGGTCACAGCGCGAGACCACTTGCGTCAGCAACAGCTCGCGATCGAACTCATCGACCGGCCTCAGCCCGCCTTGCAGATCGACGGCCGACTCCGACACCGGTTCCAGTCCATGCCGGAGTGCGGTCTGGGGCTTGGGCGCGGCCGGGGGACGGGACATGGCCTGCGGCCGGGGCGAAGCCGGCGCCCGTTCCCGAGGCGGCGCGATCACCGCCGGCAGCGGAATCGGCTCCGGCGGCTCGCCATCGTTGGCCAATATCGCATCGAGCGCTTCCACCAATTCCGACGGCGTTTGGAAACGATCATCCGGACTCTTCGCCATCAGTCGGCGAACGATGGACGCGACCACCGGCGTGATGTCCGAGCAAAGGTCCTCGATCGGCGTGGGGTCTTTCTCCATGTGATCGAGGATCTTTTGAACCGCAGGCCCCGCCGGAAACGGCGCTTGTCCTGTCAGCACGAAATAGAAGGTGCAGCCCAGGCTGTAGAGGTCGGAGCGAATATCGACCGTACGCGAGTCGCGGCCTTGCTCGGGCGACATGAAATCCGGAGTGCCGATCACGAAATCGGTATTCGTCAACGATTGCTCGCTATACCCGCGCAGCTCCCGGCGCGTGGATCGAGCCAAGCCCAGGTCCAGCAATTTCACCACACCGGCGCCGATCGGTTGCGGCGGGTTCTTGTCGGTCCGCGTGACCAAGGATCGGTGAATGATCGATGATTTCTTTTTCGGCTCGGTGCGAGTGAGAATCAGATTGGCGGGCTTGATATCGCGATGGACCAGGCCAAGCTCGTGGGCATGTTGCAGAGCCAGGGCCGCCTGGCGCATGTAGTCACAGGCCACCAACACCGGCAGTGGACCGGAACGCCGCACCAGGCGGCTCAGGTCGATGCCCTCGATGTACTCCATGACGATGAATTCTTCGCCGCCTTCCTCGCCGGCGTCGAAGATGACCGCGATGTTCGGATGCAACAGCCGAGCCGCGCATTGAGCCTCGCGATGAAATCGGCGTTTGGCTTCACCATCGTCGGCCGTCTGCCCGGTTCGCAGACGTTTGATCGCCACCGGCCGATTCAGACGCTTTTGCCATCCCTTGAAAACGTCACCCATGCCCCCGCTGCCCAGAGGCTCCAGCAACACGTAACCGCCGAGAATCAGATTCTTCACCTGACCCGCTTGCAGTTGCTCCGACTGATAACCCGTGATGAAACCGTTGCCGAGCATCCAATCGCAGAGCTGGCTCACGGATCGGCCCGAACGGATCGCTTCATTCCGATATCGACTCAACTGAACCGAATCGAGGATCGAGCTATCCGTCAACAGTTTAGTCAGTTCATCGACGGTTGTTGTCGGCATGATTCGCCATGGGGAAACGACGCACCGCGCCGGGGCACATTCCTTCGCACGTGGGAGTGCTCCCCCCAAGCTCCTGTTATTCCAGAGACGAAAAAACCCACAATATCGGCACTAAAGGATAGTTCTGATCGTCGAAAATGCAAATCAGGCCAACGGTGACGGTTGAGGGCCCGGCGTAACCCGAGATGCCGGTGTTCCCAAGCCTGGAAAAAAAGCTTGCCCGCGATGGGGCCGGCGCCCGATAATCACCGCCATCCGAGCCATGCCCGATCGAGCGATCGACCGGGTCGCCTTTCAAGGAGAAACGTGACGGTGACCCGTACCGCTATCGCATCCGCTTTCTTTGCCGCCGTTCTGTTCGCCGGCTGCAACAAACCCGCCGCCTCACTGGGCGAGCTTCATCCGGTGACCGGCATTGTCACTAACAGCGGCAAGCCGGTCCATTTGGCATCGGTGAAGTTCTATTCCGAGCCGGCCGATCCCAACCTGTTCATGACCGGCGTGACCGACGAGAAGGGCCGGTTCATCATGTACACCAACAGCGGCGACGGCAAGGCGCGCCAAGCCGGCCTGAGAACCGGCTCCTATCGCGTCGTCATCGAACTGCCTCAGGACGCCGAACAGCGCGGCGGACAACGCATCGACTGGCCGCAAAAGGTCACCGTCAACGCCGCCGCCAACGACTTCCCCTTCGAGGTCACCAAGAAGTAGAACCCCGATCCCGAGCACGACGCGCAAGCAAGTGATTAGCGCCGCACGTACACGATCCAATACGTCACGGGAATCACGAAAAGGGTGAAGATCGTCGCCGCGATCAGGCCGAAGATCAGCGACCACCCCAACCCCGAAAAGATCGGGTCGAAGACGATCGGCACGCTCGACAGCATCGCCGCACCAGCCGTCAGCAGGATTGGCCGCAGGCGCACGACGCGGCTCTCCATAATTGCCTCGAAGATCGGCCGGCCTCGCTTCACCGCGGATTCGATGAAATCGACCAGAATGATCGAGTCGCGCGTCACGATGCCCGCCAACGCGATCATGCCGATCATCGCCGTCGCCGTGAAATAGACCGGGTCGGCGTAACCCCCTACTGTCTGGCTCGACACCGCGTTGAGCAGATAGAACCCCGGCATCACCCCCAACACCGTCAACGGTATTGCCATCATCACAATGATGGGAATGAGAAACGATTTCGTTTGAGCGACGAGGATGACGTAGATCATCAGCATGGCCGCGCCGAAGGCCAACCCCAGGTCGCGGAACACGTCGAGCGTGATCTTCCATTCGCCCTCACCGGCGAAATCGACGTTCATCCCTTTCGGCACGCCCCAATGGATGCCGCTGCCCGAGGTGAAGTAGGTCCGCTTCGCGACGGAGCGAGGCTCCTGCTCCGACACCCAACCGTTGCCGACGACCGACTTCCGCGGCCCGCCCTCGCTGGTTGCCCCGTCGTCGCGGCGGTCAGCGAGCAGATCGACGATGCACTCCGCCGGCGGCCGCCCCGCGGTCTCGCCGAAGACGTAGACCACGCGGTCGAGGTTTTTGTGATAAATGGTCTGCGAGACGCGGCCTTCCTGCCAGGAGCCGAGTTCGGCTAACGGCACCGGCTGACCGGCACGCCCCTTGATCGCCAGTCGCGACAAATCGCTTAAGCTCGAACGCGACGGGCGCGGCAGGCGCAGGTTGATTCGCAACGGGTTCCGCTCGCCCTCAACGCGAAGCGTCTGCTGCGTGTCGCCGCTCAGCGACAGGCGAATCGTGGCGGCGATTTCCTCGACCGAAACGCCGGCAAGGGCAGCCTTTTCCTGATCGGGGATGAAGCTCCATTTTTCGATCGGCGCTTCGGCGATGGTACTGATATCGACAACGCCCGGCTCGCGACGCATCCGTTCCGCCACGGCCCGGCTGGTGTCGAGCAAATCGTCGTAAGAATGTTCCGGCCGTCCATAGACCTCGGCGACGATCGACGACAACACCGGCGGGCCGGGCGGCAGTTCGACGATCTTCAGCTTGGCGCCGGACTTGGTCGCCAGGGCCGTCAGTTCGTCGCGCATCCGCAGCCCAATGCCGTGACTCTGCAGGCGCCGGTTCTTCTTGCCGACGAAGTTGACGCGCAACTCGGCCAGATGCGGGCCTTGGCGCAGGTAATAGTGACGCACCAGGCCGTTGAAGTCGATCGGGCTGGCTAACCCGACGTAACTGCTGAAATCGGTCACCTCGGGGTTTTGCGCCACAAGGCTCTCGAAGCTCTGAACGACGGCGTTGGTGCGTTCCAGCGACGTGCCCTCGTCGAGATCGAGCACCAGCAGAATCTCGTTCTTGTTGTCGAACGGCAGCATCTTGAGCGGGACGGAGCGCGTGGCCGCCAACCCCATCGCCGCGACCGTCAGGCCACCGATGACCAACAGGAAAAGGGCCGCCCGTGGCCGCGACGCCATCAACGGCGCCATCATTGGTTTGAAAAATCGATACAGAAACGTTCTTTTGAGTTCGTCGGGGTCGTAGGTCTCCTCGACCGGGCCGCTCGACCCGGCGCCGGTTTCGGGATAGCCGCGACGCAGCACGCGATAAGCCAGCCACGGCGTGATCGTGAACGCCACCAGCATCGACATCAGCATCGACACCGGCACGTTCAGGGCCATCGGCGACATGTACGGCCCCATCATGCCGGTGATGAAGAACATCGGCAGGAAGCTGACGATC
>CAZESP010000013.1:0-127652 GCA_964515185.1 uncultured Alcaligenaceae bacterium | reverse complement strand
CTCACGACTTCATCCTCTCCGCACCCTATTAAATCCCCACAACGCAACCGGCTCGCCCAACGATGTCAAAACTATTTCAGAGTTTCGCAATGGCCATCACCAGCAGCATCCCCATCAGCAGCGGCACCGCGACTCGTCGAGCCAAGGCGAAGGGGTCTGTTTCGGTGAGTTTCGCGCACATGAGCGTGACGGCGGCCACCGGCGACATGGTCCGCCCCGCCGCCGCCCCGAGCGACACCACGGCGCCGACCTCGATCGGGTCCGCATCGGCCGAGAACGATGGCTGATGGCATGGCCTTTGTTCAACAAACTTGTTGGTGCGATCCGCGCTTCAAAACTTGATCCCGCGTGCACCAAGAACGTTGGTTCCACATCATCGGCAACAAGCGAGGCGCGCAGAACTATTTTTTTCGATTTCTGCCTTGACACACCAAACTAACGAATTTACAATTCTGCCAATTCTGCCAATTCTGCCAATTCTGCCAATTCTGCCAATTCTGCCAATTCTGCCAATTCGATTGGTGGTGAAATCGAAAAATCGTGACGGGCATCATCATGAGAAGAACAACATCGCAAATCCGATCTTGCTTGAATGCCCCGATGCGTGCCTCGCTGCTCTTATCTCACTTTCTTCTCATGTCAACCGCTTGCAAGCCAAGCCGCCCTCCGAATGTTGGAGAGCAGAAGGCGACTGTCGCCCCAATTCCACAACGTTTTGAAAAAGTCGAACGCGCCGCGCCACTCTTTGTTGACGAAAAAACTGCGATATACCATACCTTCACGATTCGAAACGACACCGGTCGTCCGGTTCAATTCACCCGGATCCAGCAAAGCTGCGCCTGCACGAGCGCACAATTGGGCAAGATGCACCTCGAACAAGGCGACCAAACAACACTTGGCATCGAAGTAAGGCTTCATGGGCGTCATGGCCCACAAAGGTTTTCATGTACCGTGATCGATGATGAGAGCAGAAATTGGGTCTACGACCTCGAGGTCACCCTTTACGAATCCGGACAATTTGAAGGCAACAGCATTCTTCATTTCGGTGAGGTGGATCCCAAATCCGAATGCGAACGGCGCGTCGACTTCTTGTTGTGTTCCCGCAATCCCGCCGATCTGGATCGCACGATAAACTTCCAATCAGACTTGGAAAACATTCAGTTGAAAATTGGAAACGCTGTGCGAAGCGTATTCCAGGACGGCATTCACGTTGCGAGAGTTCCCATCAATGTCATTCTAAGGGCGCCAGCGTGTTCGGGAATGGGGCGAACGACCCTGCACGCGCGCGTTGATGGACTCGTGCAGCGGGACTGGGTCAAAGAAGTCGCGTGGATTGTGCGGCCTCTGTTCATCATTGAGCCCCGGCAGGTGTTCTTTGGTGCCGTCGCACCAGGTGACCCGCCGGTGACACGCCAGATCCGAATACGTCGCGAAGATGGGATGCCATTCAACGTCAGGTCAATTCGGCCAATCAACGACGCGGTAGCGGGAATCGCCACGATCAGCAACGATAGAGCAGAAGTAACAATGGATTTCAAGATCGAACCGCACCTATTTGCGAAGACCTTCTGGATTGAAGCTGAATTGGAGACGGACCACCCAATTCAGCCGAAACTCAGGATTCCGATCGCGTGTGTCAAGCGAGAAACCGCATCCAAATAGGTCTATTTCATCCGAAGGAGAAGACAATGACAACGTTGTTCCCGAACCACCGCAACGCGGTGGCAGCTCTGATGGTCGCATGCGGGGCGATCCTGGCACTTGCGTCGTTTGTTCAGGCCGACGATCCAGAAGCTTGGCCCGAACCAGTCGGGGGCAAACAGGTCTACAAACAGTGCGTGCAGCAGGCGGGCAACTGTTTCTCAGACCCATATTGCTCTTCATGCAGCAATGGACAGCCGGGGTGGCGCACTTGCGGTACTACCGTCTTCCTCGGGTGCAAGGAGATTCAGGCCCGCTCGTATGGCAAATGTAATGGTGCGGATATTGAGACATATATCATCTGCTATGACGAGTTCACTTGCTCGCGCATAGCGATCTACGGTGATGTCAACTGTGTTAACGAAGTTGGTTCATGCCGCTGGTGGGTTGTTCGATACGATGCATGCGATCCTTTTGCGATCTAAGGATGTTGAACAACCCAGACTATGTCGGCGGAACGGAGAATGTCGCGACTCAAGTAGCCTTGCAGAACACAAGGCCCAGGCGGGCCTTTGGCTCAATCGCAAATTGTGATTCGCGGGGACCATCAATATCGAATAACGACGCCTAACCTGCCACGCCAAATAGTGTATCACTGGGAGTTCTATATGTTAAGGACAGTGACGACGATAATGGCTGTCTTCGGCGCTTCTACGTGTGTTTTCGGCAGTGAATCGGGCGACGAAGGTCAAGAGGGTGACAAGGCAACGGTTTGTAAGGCTGCAATCGTAGGATATGCAGCCAATTTTCAATCGTTTACTTTTTGTCGTTGCCGTTATCAAATAACAAATGCAACAGCGAAGACGTATCGAGATGCAGTTGATGGGCGATGGATCAATGCTCAAACGACCGATTTTCGATTGTTGCGCGACGAGGGAAAAGAACTTATCGAATGCCTTGCGCCGCCACCCGTTCTAAAACGAAACGAAATTGTGAAAATCAATGGAAGTATCGGAATGTTCCGGAGTGGATACACCGGTGAGAGCTATCTTTCGGACGGTGAGCGGGAAATGAACTACTGCAAAGGGCTGAAATCGATCAGTCTTTTCAAAAAGAACGTTGAAGCCTACGCCGGCAATTCGTCGACTCCGTTTACAATGTCAGCGATGGGCCCGAACAACATACTTGGCCCGGATCGACTTGCCGCGAATTCAAATCAGTGGGAAGCGAATTACATTGGCCTTGAAACGGCCGACGGCAAGCCGGCAATCGCCATTGGTTTTCGAGACAAATTGGATGTGAAATATGGTCAGACCAGACAATTTTACCTCGATCCGGCGCGCGGGTTCCTGCCTGCACGCATCGATTACCATTGCCGCTTCTACCGGACGTTTGACGGGCAGCCAAAAATCCAGACCATTCTCATGCAGGGTCGCGAGTGCAGTAAGCAGCGGTGGTTTCCCGAAAGATCGTTGAATATCACAGTCCCTGAAAATGACGGCGGCGAATTCCGCGTTGTCGAGATCAAGGTAGTTGAGCTTGACGTTGATACCAGGCCATCAGTCTATGATTTTACCGTTGAAGTTCCCGTCCGCACGCCTGTTTGGGATCAGAACAATCCCGCGAAGGGCTTTTTTCGATTGAAACAAGATGAGCGGATCAATGTTAATGATCTGCCACGGTTATTTGAGATGCTTGAAAATGTCAAGTCGACTCCTTTAATGGATACTGCAGTTGCGCACCCTCGCTCGATATTGCGAACGCGGACTACCGGAATCATCGTCGGTTTGGTCTTAATCGGCGCAGGGGTATTGGTCGCGATGCGCCGTCGAGCACGTCGCGGGTGATGTGGCGAACATGATCGCATCGAAATCGAAGGAGATCCCAATGAAATCGCGGCTAAGTGGTTTCACCATGATCGAATTAGTCGTCGTCATGGCGATTATCGGGACGTTGATCGGATTAATGCTCCCGGCTTTACATCGAGTTCGCGACCGGGCTTCGCGTGCCGCTTGCGCCAACAATCTCAAACAGATCGGGCTTGGATTGCATGGGTACCACGACAGCAATCAAACACTGCCGCCCGGTGGCGTGGGATACGGTGACAAATACCCGTTTGTCGCCTGGAGCACTCGCATCCTTCCGCACATGGATCAAGGCTCGTTGTGGCTGGAGGCGATGGAATCCTACAAGAAACAACGAAACTTCTCGCTGCCGCATCCCCATCCCGGTCTGAGTCGCGTCATTTCAGTCTATCTCTGCCCTGCCGACGGCCGGAGGTCCGACGAAGTGGGACGGCGAAATATCACAGTTGCATTTACCGGCTACCTCGGTGTGTCCGGTTCAACGGGGCCCCGATCCGGCGTCCTATGTTTCGATTCAAAAGTTCGGCTCGGCGAGGTGGCCGATGGCACGAGTAACACCCTCGCGGTAGGCGAGCGACCCCCAAGCCCGATCAAATGGCTTGGTTGGTGGTATGCCGGCATTGGCCAGAATTTCGACGGTAGCGCGGATTATATCATGCAAGTACGCGAAACGAATCGCACGCCGCGTTTACCAACTTGTCCGCGTGGGCCGTATCACTTCGGCCCCGGCAGCGCCGACGACGAGTGCGACACCCTTCACTTTTGGAGTCAGCATTACAGCGGCGCCAACTTCCTCTTCTGCGATGGCTCGGTTCGCTTTCTTCGCTATTCGGCCGATCCCATCATGCCCGCGCTCGCCACTCGCGCCGGCCGCGAGCCTGTCACTATGCCGGAGTGATTCTCCGGGCAGATGATTGATTCAATTTGACTCTCCGTGTGTTAACTCACGTTCCCTCTGGTTGTTCTCGCGGCCCGTCACATGCAAGCGATGACAATCACCACCACAACGCCGATCAACAGCGGCACCGCCACTCGGCGCGCCAGGGCGAAGGGGTCTGTTTCCGTGAGTTTCGCGCACATGAGCGTGACGGCGGCCACCGGCGACATGGTCCGCCCCGCCGCCGCCCCGAGCGACACCACGGCGCCAATTTCGATCGGGTCGGCGCCGGCCGACAGTGACGGCTGCACGAACAATTTGTAGAGGCTTTGCGTCGCCGCCATCCCTGATCCGGAAAGCGCGCCGAAGAGCAGCGGCAAGAGAGCCGCCAACGGGACGAGAAGGCTTGGATAGTTCGCCACCAATTGACCCAGCAGTTGATCGAAGCCGATGCGTTTCACGCCTTCCCCAAATGCATTGGCAGCCACGATGAGGGCAACGATATTCACATAGGCATAGCCGGCGCCTTCAAAAAAGGCCTTGGCGCTCGTCTTCAGTTGGCGCGGTGACACGATGACCGCCGTCGCTACCCCAACAAACATCGCCAAGCCAATGAGGCGGCTATTGTAGGTCTTCGCTTCCGTCGCGTTGTCGGGATTCACGAGTAGCCAATGCTTCGGCACGACGATCGACTCCAACGGCGGCCCGGCCAGGAACAGCAACACGATCGGTACGAATGGGACGAACGCCTTGACAACGTTGACGCGCCCATGGTTCGGCGGCGCGTCGGTCTTCGCGTCGGCGCCTCGATTGCGCAGCCAATGCCAGACACAGAAGACCGTCGTCGCTGCCAAGAGATGCCAGAAGACAAACCGTTGCACGTAGGCAACGCAATCCTGCGCCCGAATTTTCCGGCCGATCTCGTTCATGCCATCGACGACAGTGAGCAGTTCCGGTGCCCCCGGATTGAGCAACTCACCGCCGAGGGACGCCCCGAGCAAGAGCGCCGACCCGACCACGAGCGGGGCCATTCCCGCGGCTCGGCACAGTGGGACGAGGACCGTGCCGACCGCCACGGCCGTGCTCGTCTGGCTAATGAGCGGGATATTGACGATGAAGCCGACGCCGATCGCACCGGGCAGCAATAGCCACCGCACTCGCCGCAGCGGAGCCGTCAAGAGTCGAATCAAGTGCTGATCGCATTCGGTCTCGCGCAGGACATAGGCGAACCCCATGGCACTGCCGATCGGTAGGAAGAATTTCTCGTCGCTGAAAGTGATAATGATGATGCGCAACACGCCGAGAACCGGTTTCGCTGAATCCTCGACAGTGGCCCCGCCAATCAACGCTGCCAATCCTGCGACGATCCCGAGCGCCATTGCCGCCAGAGTCAGGACGAGCCGCACATCGACACGGCGAGCGACGGCATAGATGGCTAGGGCGATCAATAGGGCGCCGAATAAGGTGGTCATGGAGTCGCCGCCCGGAGGGATTGCGGGAAACCGCCTCCGTCACGGGTAGCGACGCCGGTTATCGTCGGCCAGTCGCCATCAGTCGAGCGCATCGCGGATGATGACCTGGCAATCGCGACCGCCGGAGATCAGGGAGCGACCATCCGGCGTGAAAGCGACACCTTCAACGCCGCCGAAATGCTCGGTGAGCATCAGCAGTTCCTCACCATCTGCCGTGTTCCAAACGCGCACCGTGCGATCATCGCTGGCTGAAGCGAGCCGCCGGCCATCGGGATGAAAGGCAACGGCGTTCACCTTGTTTTTGTGTCCTTTGTATGTAGCGACAATCGTACCGGTGGCAGGGTTCCCGATGCGGATCTCGCTGCCCTCACTTGTAAACGTGCCGGCCGCGAGTTGCTTGCCATCATGGGCAAACGCCAAACAGGTGATTTCTCGCTCTGAACATTCGATAGCGCGTACAATCTCGCCCGTCGTAGCGTCGATCAATCTCACGCGGCCGTCCATGAATCCAACGGCCAAGCAACGGCCATCGGGTGAAAACGTGGCGCGCCGTGCTGCACTGGGCAAACGCGACACGGATCGAATTTCGCAACCGGTTTCGAAATCCAACAATTTGATCGTGCCGTCGAAGCCGATCACCGCAATCCATTTGCCATCCGGGTGAAAGGCAACGCATTCCGTCCATCGCTCATGCGGCGTGGCGGCCAACCGCAATTTCGCGTTCTTCAGATCGTGGAAACAGACGCGACCATCGCGGGCGGCGGACGCCAATTGCGTCGCGTCCGGTGAGAACGCTATGCTCGTCACGAGGTTGTCGTCAGCGTGTGGCGGCAAGGTTACATTTCGCTGGCCGGTTTCTCGATCGACGATGAACACGCCGCCGATTCCGTCGCCGGCCGCAATCTGCCGCCCGTCGCGATCGAGGGCGAGCCCCAGCAAATACTCGGCGTGTGTCCATCGTTTCGGCCCCTGGCCGCGTTCCGCGTCCCAGACTCGAAAGAGCCCGCCGCTCTCCAGGGTGGCCAGTCGTTTGCCGTCGTCGCCGAACACGACTTGATGAAACAGCCGGAGGCCCCGAATAACGAAAATAGGTTCGGTGGTCCGGCTCACGGCATCCGGCCTCGAATCCCAAATTTGGACCGTATTGTCACTTGACGCCGTTGCCAGCTTTTGCCCATCGCGACTAAAGCTGATCGAGTTGATTCCAACCGGGTGGGCGACGATGCGGAGCTGTTCGGCGCCCGAATCGGCGTCCCAAACAACGACCTCGTTTTTCAACGGTTCACGGTTATCGCCCAGGGAGGCTGCGGCGATTCGCTTGCCGTCCATCGACACAGCAACCGTTCTGAGCAAATCACGCCGGTGCCCGCGAAACTCGCCGCATAGGCTGCCGGATTCGACGTTCCAGAGAAGCGCGCTACGGTCATTTCCTGCTGAGGCTAGCCGGCGCCCGTCACCGGAAAATGCCAACGATTTGACCGACCCGGAATGACCGCAAATTGAGTGAAGACACTCGCCGTCGGCGTTCCAGATTCGAATCGTCCCAGCGTCATCCCCGGTCGCGACTAGCCGTTCGTCGCGGCTGATGGTACTGACGCTCACGGCCGCCGTTCCCGACAAGTCGAAATGGTTGTGCTTGACGATTCTTCGCTCGCGACCGGATTCGGTCTCTCGAAAGACGAGATTTTCCCCGGCGGCGAACACGGTCAGTTGATCCCCGACGGCGACATGATCTGCTATTCCTTCCCAATCGTTCAGGCATGCCCTCGACTCGACCGCGTGGGTCACAAATCGCGATCGCCCGGCGCCCTTCTCCTTAATGACCACAAATCTCAGCGACTGGCTGCACGCCACTGGATGGATTCCTGTCATGGAATCGCCTACCGACAACAGCTCACTGCGGCAGAGTCGTGCCACATAACGCCATTCCCAACCGCGAAGTTCGACGGGACAAGCATCAAGTAATCGGCGTGCATTATCGACGCGCGCGATTTCCCATTCGTGAAAGGCTCCCCGAAACCGGTCGCGATAGTTGGCGACGCTCTCCCGTTTCTGCGCGTCGGTGAGGTCTGATAGTCGTTGCTCCGCCGTCTTTCGGTGTTGGTCAGCCTGAACCGCGAACGTTACCACGCCGGCAATTCCAACAACAACGGCCAGCATCAACATCGCCGCCAACCCCGCAATCGCCGGGCGCCGTCTCGCTCATTTGACGACGCGCTCCCATGAGGCGACGGGCCTCGCGGTTATCGGCTCGCCACGAAGCCAGAGGTCGAGATCATCGGCAAGATCAGAGGCGGAAAGGTATCGCTTCTCCGGCTTCTTTTCGAGGCACTTCATGGCGATCAATGTCAGATCGCGCGGACCAGCCAGCGGTGAGGGTTCGACGTCGGCAACCTGTCGCAGGACTTCGGTGACATTGCCTTCAAACGGCGGTCGACCGGCGAGAAGTTCATAAAGAACCGCGCCGAGTGAGTAGATATCGACGGCAGTAGTCGGTGGTTCGCCGCGAGCTTGTTCCGGGGGCATATAGGCCGGCGAGCCAGCCACGTCTCCCGGTTTGGTCACGCGGCTGTCGTCGTCGGCAAGTCGCGCCAGGCCGAAGTCGGCGATCTTCGGTGTGCCATCCGTTGAAACCAGGACATTCGCCGGTTTCAGGTCGCGATGAATCACGCCGCGTTGATGGGCATAGGCAACGGCCCGCGCCAAGTCCCGTAGGATGCGAGCCGATTCGATCGCCGGCCTTTTCTGGGTTTTGATATGGTCCGCGAGCGAGCCGCCCTCGACCAACTCCATGGCGATAAACGCACGCCCGTCTGCCTCTCCGCGATCGTGAATCGCAACGATATTCGAATGTTGCAGACGGGCCGCCATCTCGGCTTCGCGAAGGAACCGCCGCCGATCTTGGCCCTCGAAGAGAACCTTGAGCGCGACTTCTCGGTTTAGTGACGGTTGCCATGCCCGATACACGACTCCCATGCCGCCATGCCCGAGTTCGCCGCGAATCTCGAATTCCCCGAGTTGCCGCAACGGTTCGGGTTCCGACAAGTCGATGCGTAACATCGTGGGCAATGCGCCGGAATCGTCGTTGGTCGTCGCACATGCCAACAGCGACTCAATCTCTTTCGCAAGGGCTGGGTCTTCGAGTCGCACCGCTGCGAAGTGAGGTTCTCGCTCGGCCGGCGCCAGGGGAAGCAATCGATCGAGCCATTCGTTGACGCGGCGATGAAATTCGGGGTTCATGACGCGCCTCCATCGGGTACGAAGTCCTTCAAGTAGCGTCGAATCCGCACTCTAGCTCGCTTTATCCGCGCTTGGACTGTCGAGATCGGGAGACCGAGGGCGGCAGCGACATCGGCAAGTGTGCATTCCGCGTTCGATTCGTCGCAGAAAATGACGATCAACTCATCACTATCTTCTTCCAGCGTCAATCGAACATCTCCGAAACGGTACTCCTCGTAAGCATCCGCAGCGTGGGGGTCTTCCTCACGCAATCGCCGCAACGCCTCGAAGTAGGCGTCGGTCAATTCGAATTGGGCCACGCGATCGGTTACGGCCGCCGAGTGCCGGTCGAGTCGCTCCGCCGGCATAGAAGCCGGCCGGCGCCGGCGGTGGTGACGCGCCAAGACGTGACGCATCACGCCGGTCATGAGACGGTAGAACTGGCGCCTGTCGGTCCAACTATAAGCCTGACCATCAATGAGCCGCATGAAGGCGTCATTCACCAAGACGGTCGCCGACAGCGTATGCCCCTGTTGTCGCCGAAGTAGGCAGACCGCGATGCGATGAACTTCACCAAAGACCCGCTGATAAAGTTCGCCGGCCAACGGATGCTGCGAGTCGTCGATGGCCTGAAGCAAGCGGGTAATCGAATGGGTCGCGGGCGTCGCGGGTGAGAATCTCCGGGAAAATTTTCTACCGCCGATTGGAAAAATCGGCACGGTCGGGCTTCTTATAGGTGACACCATCACGCGATGAGTTGGGAAGAGTAACCGAATCATAGCGTCGGTGGCGCTGCGGTCGCAAGGGAAAACCCCGAGAAATCCGGCGGAAAAATCGCCCACGCGCCGGCGCCGTCCGGGGTGCGCGCCGAGGAGTTCACGAGTCGGTCTGGAGGATCGACAAACAAAGTCGTCAGAGGGTAATTCGATGTTCTTGCTGGGTGCTAACCCGAAAGCCAAGGAGTTATTTCCCCTGGAAGTTGTCCTGATCGGGGTTGAGTGCTTCTCGGGGGTATCGCGTGGCAGGCCTTTCTGACCTTCAAAAAGGACAAGCGTTGGTGGCAGACCATGTCCCATGCGGAGGCGCCGGTCTTTTGGAAGAATCCGCCACAACGAATGATCATCCCAGCCTTTTTCGGATTGGCGGTCTTTCTCGGGTTTACAGGGTATCAAATCATCCGCGTGATCGATGGAAAGGTCAGTGCTTTTGATGAAATTAACGGTCCGACTGCCGAGTTTTGGAACCCGATTCTGAAATCGCTGGTGTTTGCACTCATCCTTCAAGTGAAAACGTATTTCGGGCCACTGTTGACATGTGGGTGCATTTCATGGTCGTTGTATCACTACTTCGAATACGACGAGTTGCTCCTCGTGCTATTCCTGCAGGCGCTACTTGATTGGGTCTTTTCGGCTGCTCCGCGATGGCTGGAAATCGCGTATGTTGTGGTGCTCGGCGTCTATGCGCTCGGCAGTTCACTGAACGACGCAGTGACTGACGTGTCGTCATGAGTATCAAGGGTTGAAATATGGTTTCCGTCAAAGTCGTTTGGAACAGTACCGGAAAACCCGCGGATAATCAGCGAGTCGTCCTTAGCTTCGATGGTTTACGGGGGGTGACATCGAGCGAGATTACTGATGGAAGCGGCACGGCACACTTCGATGCGGCACCGGGGTCCGGTAAAGTGATTGTCAATGGTACGACGCGCCATCATGGTCGTATCGAAGGGTCCGTGACGGTTTATATTTGAACGACGATTTGTGGTAACAAAAATCCGTAGTGAGGTGTCAAATGGGTAGTCCATCAGGTTGTGGCGTGTGCAAATATGCCGGGTATTCTACTGAGGGAAGTGATATATCGCCGCGCATTTCACGCACGCAATTGACCGTACTTCAACAAGCGGAGGCGGAATGGGGCGCAAATTACTTCTGTGTCCATTTCAATCGACCGGTTCGCAACGACGAGGGGATCAACTGCAGGGCGTTTCGATTTGATCGAAGTTGAGCGTCACGCTTCTTCGAAGCGTCGCGGAACAATAATGCGCAACGAGCGAAAAAATCCCCCGAATCGCCCGTTAACTCTCTGGAGGAACCATCCCTGGACCGTTACCTGAGGCTGTCATGTCCGAGAATGCCCCGCGAGAGTTTAAGATTCCTTGGCGGCTGATTCTGTTTTTCGCCGTGGCCTGCATTGCCTGGCGGTCGAATCCCGACAAGGCATCGCTCGAAAAGGCGTGGAAGGTCCAATATGCGGAGACCATGTCCAAGAACGACGCGGGCTTCATGGAAAAGGTGGCGGCCAAGGCACTCATTTCCACGTCGGTCGAACGCAAGGACTATTTCTTCTTCAGTCTTGGCGAAATTGAGATTGGGTTGCGCTTCGAAGACAAGAAGGGCAAAGGTTATGCGATTGGCGCCTTCGGGCAGTGGGTGTTTTTGTTTTGAAGAAGGCCCACGGCAAGCCGTGGGCTATTTTTCCACCGGCACTTCGCGGAATACCAACGGCGCCCCGCAACAGTCACAGTCGTTCGGTTCGCCGCGCTTGATCGCGCAGATGTCGCACCAATAATATGGCTCGTGCAGCTTCCCGTTAACAACGCTGCGTACCGACAGCACTTGCAGCACACTCCCGCCGGCGACCAGTCGGCCCGTCAGCCGCATCGGGCGATTCAACAATTGCTTGTCCTTGAAAAACATCCGGCTGCCCGCGTCCTTGACCAACGGCAGATACTTACCGTCGTCGCCGGCCAGAATCAGCGACACCGGCTCGGCGTCACGATCGAGCTGCACGCCGTCCTTCGCTAATACACCCGCCAATGGCATGACCTTGCCGGCGAATACGCGAACGGCCGGCGCTCTTGGATCGGCGGCGGCAATCAGAAGCGGGACGCCGGCCACAAGAACGGCACCCAACAGCCCCAATCGCCGACGGGTCAAAAGTCCCACAGATCGAACTCCTTCTTCTTCTGTGTGCCGCGAGTTATCTCATCGTCGGTTGTCTCCGTGGTAAACTCCAAGTCACTTAGGTCAAGTTGGGCCTTCTTCGCCTTTTCGATTCGGCGCGAGGCAGCGTCGGCCATGTCGCCGCGACGCTTCGCCCTCAGTTCCAACTTGATCGGCACTTCGCGAAATGGCAGGTTGTCGCGGAAGAAATTCGTCAGGTACCGGCGATAGGTGTTGTCGAACAGGTCGGGGTTATTGGTGAACAAGACGATCGTGGGAGGATGGCTGCCGACCTGGGTGGCATAGTAAATCTTCGCCGTTCGATTCTGTCGCATCGGCGGTGATCGCCGCGCGAGGGCCTCTTTCAGGAGCCGGTTAAGCTCGCCCGTCGCTACGCGCTTCCCGGCTTGCTTGTAGAGGCTTTTCGCCAAGTGCAAGAGCCGATCGACATTCTTGCCTTTGTTCGCCGAAATGAATGCCAGGGGCACATGGTCGAGCATGGGAAAGACGGCCCGCATGTAATCGACGTAGCGTTCGGTGGGGAATCGATCGCGAGCCAGATCCCATTTGTTGATGACGAAGACCGCCGGCTTGTGGTTCTGCAATACATAATCAGCCAGTTGCTTGTCCACGCTGCTGACACGCAATCGGGCGTCGAAGAACAGCAACACCACGTCGGCACGACGAATCGAACGCTCCGCACGAGCTAGGCTGTAAAACTCGATATCCGACGCCAGGCTCTTCTTCTTGCGAACGCCGGCGGTGTCGATGGCCAGAAAAACCTTGCCGTCGCGCTCAATGCGGACATCGACGCTATCGCGTGTCGTGCCCGGCACCTCGCTGACGATCACCCGTTCCGATTCGGCCAAGGAGTTGATGAAAGTGCTCTTGCCCACATTGCGGCGGCCGACAATGGCCAATTTCATCACGACTTCGGCCGGCGCATCGGCCGGAGGCAGGCGTGACACAATCTCCCTGAGCAACTCGACCTTGCCCCGCCAATGGGCGGCACTAACGCAAAACACCTTCCCGAACCCGAACTTGTTAAACTCGGCCGTGAATGACTCCAGTTCGGGTGAATCGCATTTGTTGGCAACGCAGATGATCGGCTTTTTCGATAGCCGCAACCGCTCCGCAACATCTTCGTCCAACGGCATCAAGCCGGTTCGCACATCGACGACAAAGAGTATCAACGAGGCCGAATCGATGGCGTGGTTGATCTGCTTTTCAACGTCGTCGGTGAGGGCATCGGTATCGACGATGCCGATGCCGCCGGTATCAACCAGTTCGAAGAACTGGTCGTCGCCGAAATCCACGAGAGTGGCAACCCGGTCACGGGTCACGCCCGCGGTCGGTTCGACGATGCTAATACGGCGGCCGGCAAGGCAATTGAACAACGACGACTTACCGACATTTGGCCGGCCGACGATTGCGACGACTGGCAGACTCATATCTCCCCCCAATCCCGACCGGCATTGAAACTCGCTTCGCCTCAAGGCCCCGGAGGTCGGCATCACCAAACCGTGTAACCACCATCGATAATGACCGTCGCGCCCGTCATGTAGCTGGACGCATCGCTGGCGAGGTAGAGGGCCAAGGGGCCAATCTCATCCGGTTCGCCAAGCCGGCCCATCGGGATCATGCTCTCGAAGGTCTCGCGAAGGTCCGGCTTTTCCTGAAACCAGCGACGGTTCGGGTCGGTGAGGAACCCACCCGGGGCAAGAGCGTTCACACGGACATTATAGGGCGCCCAGTCGGCGGCAATCGCTTTCGTGAACGCCGTTAGGGCTGCTTTCGAGGTCTCATACGTCCGCCCGAAAATTCCACGATTAACAATCTGCCCCGAAATCGACGTCACATTGATGATCGACCCATGCCGACGGGTCACCATGGCGCCGCCGATCAACTTGCAACACAGGAAGGCGCTCGTCAGATTCAGATCGAGAATTCGCTGCCACTCCGAGAGAGGCAACTCCTCGGTGGGAATACTGATGCGTCTTCCGCCGACGTTGTTAATGAGGACATCGACCGGGCCATGGTTCGCCAGCACCTCGCGGCACATGCGTTCGGCCTCGGTGGGCACGCCGACATCGGCGACCAGCGTATCCACTTTGGCTCCGAGCGAAAAGAGCGCTTCTCGGGCCTGAGTCAGATTCCCAAGATCACGTCCCACGAGGATGAGATCGGCGCCCGCCTCGGCCAGGGCTTTCGCCATCGCGAAGCCCAGTCCCTTGCTGCCCCCAGTGATAAGCGCCCGTCGCCCATCGAGTCGAAACCGGTCAAACACACCCATATCTCCCTCGTCCCGGCTCTCCGGGTAATAATGGTAATGGCATGCCCATTGGAGCACGATGAGAATTATCGTAGGGGGATTGACCATGGCTCGTTGCGACGAAGGGTACCCCTGCGCCGTTTGTGGCCGCGATGTTGAGGCCGTCGTCGAGTCGGACCTGTATTTGCGATACATCCTGGGCGACGTGCCCTTGGAACGGCTGCACTTAGAGAAAGAACGTCACATCAGCTGCAACCCGGAACTGGCTCAATACATCGTCGACGCCGAGTTTGATGCGGTACGTTGCGATGGGCCGTTCGCGAAACGTGAGTTGGATTCGGCCTTCGTCACCGCCGAGGAAGCCCGAGTCACCCGGGCATGGCGACGGCTGCAGGAAATCCCGCGGTTAGGGCTATCGATCCCGGAATACCCGCTGCCGCGACGCCTAGATCGTGCCGAGTAGCTGACCCAAGAGATTGTCGTGCGGATAGCTATGGCCGAGGTGTTGCCGATATCCCTCGGCATACGCCACCCCACGTTCACGACCCCGCTGGGCGCTCCATGCCCTCATGGAATCGATGTAGTTATCGACACCGTGATGTTTGATAAGCCAATTCCGCTGGCTAGCATGGCAGGCCAACATCTCGGCCTTCGTCTCGATCGTGCCCGAAATGTCGATGTAGAATGCCGGCGGAAGGTCGCGGCCGAAGATGTCATGCCCCTCGAGCGGGTCGCAATAGTACAGGTGGGGAATATGGTCCAGAGGAGAAAGGTCGCCTGGGTCGAACAGCGGCACCGGCGCGGCAAACGCAGCCGCTCGCGTCAACATGCTCGTCATCTCATGATCGAGGTGATAGTCTTGCGGGCTATGCGTGATAACAATCGTCGGCTTGACTTGGCGGAGCAAACGGGTGACGGCCCGAAGCTGCGGCTCGTTGTAGGCCACGAGCAAATCGCGGGACTCGACACAGTGATAGGTCGCTCCGATGACGGCGGCAGCAGCAGCCCCCTCCGCGCGACGGATGCGGGCAATCTCATCAGCGGTGTATTCCGCTGACCCGCAGTCGCCCGGCGTCATTGTCGCGATGTGGACTTCCCATCGAAGCGAACGCAAACGGATCAGCGCCCCGCCGCAGAGAAACTCCGCGTCGTCCGGATGCGCCAATACCGACAGGACCACGTTGGACATCGCAAGGTTTCCGGCGTTGTTCACATCAATCGGCGATTCTTCAGCGCATTAGGGTCGAATCATTGTCGGCGGCGGCGGGGGCGGCTGCGTGCCAGGGGTTTCCGGCGGCCGCGGAGCGTCCTTGACCAGACCCAATCTTATTCGCACTGTATTCACGATATCCGTTTTGATCCACGAGTTCCCGTTAGGATCCTCGCCATCCAAGGGAGCCGAAAAACCGACGGGCAACTGGCGCGGATTGGGAATGTACAAATGCATCAACCCGAGCACGGTGTTCGCGGGATGAAGGGCCATCCCCGAGGTCGATTGGCTCAGCGCGCCGACAGCCGCCAGCGCCGGTTTCACTTGTGGGCCGGTATGCTCCTGGAGCAGGTTGACATACTGAATCTGCCGCTCGTAAAGGTCCTCTTGCAAGGTGTTATCGGTGCGGAAATTCGGGAATCTCGCAAACAGGCCAGTGGTGCGTCGATCTGGCGGCCCGACCCATTTCTCAAATGCGGTGCGATAACGCGACACGGCTCGAGTGTATTCGGCGGCGCGACGCAAGCGATTCGCATCGTACATCATCTTGCGTGCCTGCACCGTTTCAACTTCCTTTTCGGCTTCGCAGCGATGCAGGAAGTGATTGTAATTCGTGACATGGACGTTCTGTCGCCGGTAAATCAGTTGCCGGTGAGCCATGAACGAGTCGTACATTTCTTCACTGGTATTCTCCGGGATCAAGTCGGTGCCATAGTCATCGGGCTTCAGATTGTACTCGCGCCGATAGAGGCTCGCTTGTCGATGGAGGTTCTCTTCATGGGTGGGGTCAAAAAGCATCCCATAGCGTTCGCCGTTGCGGCGCCACGCTTCGTAGGCCCCGCCCCATGATTCAACGCCCCAATCGCGATCCGTGCCGACCACGACTCGCTCCTCGGAGAACCAACGAGAGATGCCCGTACCAAACTCATCGATCTCCCACCCGGATCGGTCGAACCAGCCCTCTTTCTGCAACCGCTCGGCAACATAGGTGACGCACCGAGCCGGAGCCTGACGGAAAATAATCAACATCGGTGAACGCGGCACCCGAAACTTCGTGGGATCATGTGGCGGAATGCCGGCCTCCGCCATCGGCCGCCCCTGTTTGTCGAGCCGGTTTTCCGGCACCGGTTCACTGGCAAATTCCATCCACGCCTGGGATGCCATGTAGTTGTCGAACGAGTCAGGCAAGGCGTCCGTCGGCGAGGCGTAACCTTGAGTGGCCGCGTAAACGGGCAGCACCGGGAATTGCTCCTCAGGCCGCTTCAACTTGAAAACGCCGTCGACCTCCTCATAACGAGTCGGGATTTTCTGATTGTCCTCGATGAAATCGACAACGTCGCCAGGCTGATTGCATCGCAGAAAATCCCGAAGTCGCTTGACCAACTGCGGGTGCTGCCGGCAGAACTCCTTGAACCTCGCTGGATCGACGTTTCGGCCATCTGGTCTCAGCAGCCGCGGATCACGCATGGAGGGATCCATCAAGCTCATTTGAAACAACGACCGCAGGTAATTGGCCTCGTCGCTGACGCCGAACTTGTTCTGATAATAGAAGCCAATCCAGAAACGCATGTCGGGATTGCCAACCGGGCGCCGATAACCTGGAGTGACCTCAACCTCGGCGCCGCGATTGGAACGCTCACCTTCGGCGAGGACCTCGATCCCGCGCGAGATGTAGAAGTACTTATCCCGGACTCGATCCGATTCGACCGATACGTTGTAGGCGACGTTCCAACTCAGAAAGAGCCACGGCGTCAAGAAGTGCGGTTGCAACTTGGTGATCGAGCGAACGATCAGCTCGTACTCGTTCCATTCGTGTCGTTTCTGTTTCTCTTGGGCAGCGATCCACAAGGCGCAGACCGCAAAGCCACGCGATCCGGTGAGCGTGAGCCGCAACACCGACCCCGACAGTTCCGCTTGCCCCTGACTGGTTTCCCGAATCTGTAACTTGTCGGCCTGCTGAGAAACGGTCCACTGCGACGGAACTCCCCGCAGGGCCTCCACAGCCCGTCCCGCAAACGTCATGACCGTGAACAACACGACAATCAGGCCGAAATAGAGCATTTTCCGCGTCGCTGATTGTTGCTGATGCGAAGCACTCATTTTCGGACTCCGAGACAGTTCGCTACACGGTCACTGGTTACCACGTCGCAATCTCACGCCACTTGATCAGGTAATGGGCAAGGACGCCCCACAACAACAAATAGGCGAGTACGAAGAGCAGATTCAGACCCAATTCGCCGTTGGGAACGTTGAATCCCTCGGCGACATAGCTCGACCACGTCAGCCGATCCATATCGGGGACTACGTTCAAGATCCGGCGCATGAACCATCGAAAGACCTCGTCGAAGCCTTGCATCACGCGCCCCGTCGGATCGGACTTGTCGATGCCGATACTCAGCGACTCGTTGGTTACGAGTTTTTTGAGCGAATGAGTCGGCCCGGGGTCGCCGGATTCGCTCGACCCATAGGCAATCGACGAGATTAATTCTTGAAGGAATCCTAATCCCACGAGAAAGAACGTGACCAAGAAACTGATGATGCCATTCAGGTAGGTGCTGCACGCAATGGCAATCCCGATGACCAACGCCATTCGCAGCCAGACGCCGGCGGCACCCTTGACGAAATTCAGATAGAAGTTGCCTTCGGCCGCGAGCAGATAAAGGTCGGGCTTGGCCACGCCGAGGAATTGCGTCCGACTCTCGCAGCGGACCAGGACAAACAAACGAGCCGACGTTCCGGGTGGGGTCCCCTCAAAGGCCTTCTTAACGACCGAAACAGGAATCGTGATCGATTGGGTATGATAATCGACGACTTCCTTGTTGCGGAATTCGTAGTACCCCAACTCGCCGGCGACCTGTTCGATTTTCTCCCAATCGGCCTTTTCCGAGGGCACTCCCGGTTGGGCGTTCGGGTTGAGGCCCTTGATGGCGGCCTCATATTTGCTTTCGATCCCGGTGAGATCATTCATGACATGGTAAGAAGCGACCATGAACGTGCAGAAGACGCCCTTGCCTTCTTCACCTTTGGTAGTTCGGAAGATGTCGAAGGAGAACTCGCACGGGACCGATTCACGCCGGGTCAGCCGGCGATCCAAGTCGTTGAAGACCCAAACAGCGCGGAATGGATTGCGTGGGCCGCCCGGAATGTAGCGTCGAAACTCCCATTCGCGACCCACGGATTCGCCGGCGAATTGCGAACCGGGTGGCCCCATGAAACCGAGGTCGCCATACACCGGCACCCGAGCCGTCATGCTTTCCTGACGCGCCAACGGGTCGACACCGCTGGTGCCAATGAGCAAGAGGCTGAAAAATACGACCACGACCAGAATAATCGTCAGAAACGTAAGGTAGCCGACGAACCGGCCCAACACGATTTCGAAGCGCTCTACTGGCTTCGTGACGATCGTGTGAATCGTCTGCGTCCGAATGTCGGTCGGCAGCCGAAACGCCGCCAAGACTGTCGCCGCCATCAGGAAAAACGGCGTCATGATCCAGTAGATCGCCGACACTTTTGAGCGTAGCTCATCTTCGGGTTTGATCTTGAAAAACCAAATGGGCGGGAAGAGGAAGATCAGGACAAGGACCAGGAAGACCCAGATGACGCGACTTCGAATAACTTCGAGAAAACTCAACTTGGCGATCGCCCCAATTCGCCGTCCGCGAAGCCGGAGCGCATCGAGAAAGAACGGCACGAACAGCCCCATGAGGGCGACTGCGCCGCCGGCGGTGAACAGGATTTCCTGCCAGCGATGAATAGCCGTCACCGGCCTCGGCGCACCGGGCGGAAGCGCGGGTTGATTCATCGTCTGACGCCATTCGATGAACATCAAGACCCCACCGCCGGCAAACAGCAGCAACGAAACGCCCAGGCCCAAGAGGATGCCGATCGGAATCGCGATTCGGGCACGCTGCCCCTCAGGGGTCATCGCTCGCGAAATCACGAACAACACCCAGAGGCTCAAGCCCAACGCAGCGAAGCCCCCGCCATCCTGCGCGTATTGGGCGAGGTAGGTCAAGAATTGCGAGGGCTGCAGCGGCGGGCGCTCCAGTGCCAACGTGGCAAACGGCAGGGGGCCGGACGCGAACAAGGCAGACTCCTCAAAGCGATGAACGAATTCGAGTCAACGACGGCGCGGCATCAGCTACGAGCGTGGTTCTTTCTTGATCGCCGTCGGCGCAACCGGCGCCGCGGCAGCGCCGGGGCCACCGTCGCGATCCGTCGGCGGCAGATACCGGCGACCCGGACGGGCTTTGCTCTCTTCCACGATTCGCAGGAACAACTCTTCGAGCGTGGACGTCGGATGGCCGATGCTGTCGAGTTTTCCGCCATATTGGGCCAATAACGCTTCGAGGTCGCGACGCAAGGCCGTCGTATCGCGAACCCCGCTGGCGCGAATTTCCAGCCGAACCGCATCTTCGAGCAAACCCCGAACCTCGCCGTATTCCTGCAGTTCGCCGTCGTAGAGTATGGCAATCCGGTCGCACACGTCTTGAACGTCATCAAGACGGTGGCTGCACATCAACACCGTCTTGCCCTGCTTGCGAAGGTCGAGGATCAGATCTTTCATCCAACGGGTGCCGATCGGATCAAGGCCGCTCGTCGGCTCGTCGAGGATGACCAGGTCCGGGTCATTGATCAGAGCCTGAGCCAGCCCGATACGCTGCCGCATACCCTTGGAGTATTCCTTGAGGACACGCTTCTTGTCGTTGCTCAGACCCACCATGTCGATGAGTTTCGTGGCCCTTTCATTCCGCGTCGTTCGCGAAATGTTGAACAGCCGCCCGTAGAAATCAAGCGTCTCTTCGGCATTTAAGAAGCGATAAAGATAGGACTCCTCGGGCAGATACCCGATGCGCTCATTCTTTTTCACTTCGAGAGCCGGCTGGCCGAAAACCATGGCATCGCCTTCGGTCGGGAACAGCAGACCCAGAAGGAGCTTGATGGTTGTTGTCTTGCCGGACCCATTGGGGCCAAGAAGACCGAAGATCTCGCCACGATTGATCTGAAGGTTGAGCGCCCGAAGCGCGGTTTTCTTACGGCGACCCCAAAAGTCGCGGTAAACCTTGGTGAGATTGCGGGTTTCGACGATCACTTCGGCCATGAACAACCCCGGTCAATGGTCGCGGCAAACGGCATCTGGTTGATACGACGCTCGCAGCAAAACCGTTCGCGGTTAGGATTAGGATTTTTTCCAACCTCGGGAAGACACGGGATCGGATAAATACCAATCGGCTTCGATGACCCCTGGGCCTAACTGTCACGCCCGGAAGGCTACCCATTCGCCGCTCGGCATGCGGATTTGATTCGGGGCGAAATTGGCCTTGTACTCGAGCGAACGGCAGCCGTTCACGAAGTAGCCGAGATAGACAAACGGAACGGATCGTTCTTGAGCCTTCGCCAAAATGCTCAACACGTTCCAGGTTCCCAACGATCGATCGCGCTCGTCCGGATCGTAGAAAAAGTAGATCGCCGACATCCCACCGGGAAGGTCGTCCACATAGCCGACGCCAATCAAACGACTCCCAACATAATAGGTCCATTCCTGAACGGGAAACGGATTGGCCACGAACGACTCGATGTATCCCCGCCTGTCTTTAGGACCCTGTTCCGGCCAGCCTTTGAGGGCGGACTGAAATGCGTGAAAGCGATCGTAAAGATCGAGCCTCGTTCGATCAACGCGAGGTTTGCCGATTTCCAGCCGGACTGCCGGCTCATTAATCTGCCGGCAGCGCCTCTGGCTGCGATTCGGGCGAAACTCTCCGGTGATGACCCTCAGCGATTGGCAAGCCGAGCATTGGGCACATCGAGGCCGAAACAAGTCGTGACCAAAGCGCCGCCAACCCGCTTCCATGCGGGCCAAATACTCCTCCGGAGTGATCGAAACGACATACTCATGTTCGTATTGCCACGATCGCTCTGGCAAGTAGCCGCACGGGCCGGGCGGGGTCACGAAATGGTACAAGCTGATCATGCGCTAGTCGGCAAACTCGACCTCGACCGGGTGGGGAATCACACCGGCCCGATGCCCCTCGGCCAGCAGGTGCCGGACCGCCGTTCGGCCTCGCTCGCCATAGTCGAGCGTCCAGTCGTTCACATACATCCCGACGAAACGGTCTGCCAAACCCCGGTCCATGTCACGAGCATAGTTCAAAGCATAGTTCAAGGCATCGGCCCGATGAGCCAGGGCATAGCCGATACTCTCTTTGATTAGCCGGCTGATTGTCCGAATGGCATCGACGCCAAGGTCTTTTCGAACGACGTTCCCACCCAGGGGCAAAGGCAACCCCGTCCGCACTTGCCACCAGACGCCCAGATCGGCCGCCAGGTGAAGGCCCTGGTTTTGGAATGTCAACTGCCCCTCGTGAATAATTAGACCGGCGTCGAACTTTCCCGACGCGACGTCGGCAATTATCTGGTCGAATGGTACGACCTCATGTTGGAACCCATCGGGCAACAGCAGCCGTAGAGCCAGATACGCCGTGGTCAGCGTACCGGGCACCGCGATCGTGACCTTGGATAATTCGGGGACGCTCATCGGGCGGCGAGTAACAACCATGGGTCCATAGCGATCGCCCATGCTGCAACCGCTCGGCAATAGTGCGTAGCGATCGTGCAAATAGGCAAAGGCATGAAGGCTGACCGCTGTCACCTCAAGCTCACCGCGAAGCGCTCGGCGGTTAAGCGTCTCGATATCCTGCAACTCGTGGCGAAAACGATAAGGCCCTGTGTCAATCTTGTCATGGGCCAAAGCGTAGAACATGAACGCATCGTCGGGGTCCGGGCTGTGCCCCACGGTGATCGAGATTTTTCGGTCGGCGGTCATCGGTCGCGATTCCTCATGAGTCAAACGTCCTACCCTGAGGATTATCCGCGATGAATCGCCTCAGACAACGTTGCCTCGACATTTGTTCGTCACCCATCGCTACAGAGTTTCTGCACGATCGGTATCAGTTCGTCGGCATGGAAAGGCTTTTCGAGAACGTGCGCCGGCGCGGGGAAACCGAGTTCCGCGGCCACTTCGTCCGCGGCTCTCCCGCTGGCAATAATGACTTTCGCCGTGGGCCGGATTCGCAGTATCTGACGGAAAACGTCGGCGCCGCTCACGCCGGGAAGATTCAAATCGAGTAGCACGACGGCAATTTCAGTTGCCCGCTCGCGAAACCCCGCCAAGGCGCCCGGTCCGTCTTCGGCCTCCACGACATGAAACCCCGCCTTTTCCAAAACTCTACGAACGACGAGGCGGACGATGGCTTCGTCGTCAACGACAAACACAAGGGGCTTCGTGGGTTCGTCGCCAAGCGTCGGCATAGTACTCGACCCCGCCAAGCTCTCGACATTGACTCGATGATACGATGAGAGGGCGGAGACCTCAAGCAAATGATTCTCGTCTTTTCCAGTCTCGACACTCTTCGGCGGGCGATCGCCGAAAACCGGGTTTCGCGAGCGGCGTGGCTCGCGCCGGCTCGCGGCGCCATCGACGCCGACGGGAGAATCTGGATCGAACCGCAATCGCCCCTCGACGGCGATTCTGCGTCACGGCTCACGGCCATCGGCGTCTCGATCGATCCGCCGAATCCGCCCGAACTGACCGATTCAGTTGCCGATTGGCTGGCCCTTGTCCCGCTGATGGCTACCGCAGACGACGTTTCCCCGAGCGCTGTTCTTATCGAATTCCGCGACGGTCGCTCGTTCATCAGAATGTCCACGGAACTGAGAAGGCTCGGCCATCTGGCCCAATCGTTTGCTTTCACCCGTGACGGTCGGGTGTTTATGCGAGTGGGTCAACCACCCTATGCGATCTTGTGGCACGCCACCGGCAGAACCGACGAGGGCGACCCCAGAGCCTATGTCGAGCAAAGCGCGGGAATCTGGGTCGAAATCGGCTTTCGGCACCCATTCGCGGAGCATCTTCCATCGCCGCGTCGCGCGTTATGCCTACTCCGTCCACGACGCCAACGCGAGTTGGTAACGCCCCGACCGTTTCGACCCATGGTCGCGCCCGGATCGTTGGTCCTTCCGCAACTTCCCTTGAGTTGTTTCGAGGCAAATGACCGGCATTCCATCCCGATTTCGCCGACCGTAGTCCCCGCTCCGCGAGCCGAACCCGCGACCATGTGGCTCTTCGACGTCATGCCTCGAGATCGACTCGCGATGATGGTTCACTCGGCAAGTGAGGAGATTCTCGACCGGCTCGAAATTGCCGCCGGACGCTCCAATGGCCGTGAGATAATCTTGCTGCGCGCGAAGCGCGACCGCCGCGATCCGCCGGTGTTGGTGACGGAGACAGCGGCCTTTGTTTCATGGTTGCGAGTTCCGAACCTGCTCGTGCCGGTGGGGCATTCAATCAACCCGCCATTGCGTCGGGATTCCATTCGCCAGATGTATGCAGCCGATCCTCACCGCATCACCTGGCTCAACTCCGCGTCATCGGGGGGAGTCGTCGCTGAGAGTATCGACGACGTGATATTTGTGCCACTTGCCGATCAGATCGAATACACGCTCGATCACGCGATTCGGCGCTTGGCGCCGGTTTCGCCATCGTCGCCGTTTGGCTGGGAGGCATTTCAAACGGCCGGCGATCGTCCGCCGGCGCCGGCGGACGATCTCGCCGGGGACGACAACGCGACCGAATTGCCGCAAAACCCATTGACGCGAATCATCAAGGCTGTCCGGGGAATGGCCACGCGCCGGCGACGCCCGGAACCGGCGCCGACAACGGCACGCATCGAACCGGCGTTACTCACCCCTTCGGAGCGTGAGCAGAGGCTCGCGGATCGGGTCCGCGAATTCCGCCAACTCACGGGGCCGCCGGACGACCCCTCCCGCGTGGCCTTATGGCCTGAATTAGCGGATGCCAGCGCGGCTGTCGGGCACCACAGCGACGCCGCCATTTGTTGGTTGGCCGCCATTTGGGCTTACGATCAGCCCTCGCGGAATTGGGTTGACGATTGGTTGCACAATGAACGGAAAGCCAACGCCGAGACCCAAGCGGCGCTCCGGCTCGAAGCCATTCTGAGATCTTCGGTTGCCCCTCAGGAAGACGTTCGTTTCGTGGCGGCAACCGTCATCGCGGCAAGTCTCGAACCCGATCAAGGCATCTGGAAATGCCACGGGCCGGCCCTGGCGCAATGCCTCGAAAGGCACGATCACTTGATACCAATTCGAGGCGCTTGGTTAGCTTGGCTGGCGATGGATCAGCTCAGTGGCGGCGATCACCTTGCACTGGCACGGGCCAGGGATCGGCTATTGCAGCGGCTTCTGACGGTGGGCCTAGGCCACGATCTCGACCTGCCGTCATTCATGCGCGGCCCGACGACAACTGGTAACCGATTTGGTGCCGATCGGGCAGGGCTGCAACGTTTGCGTGACACCGTTCGCCCTCGCTTTGCGGCATTCGATCGGACGATCGTCGATCTGACGCTCGCCTTTGGACTGGCCCGAATCGGCGAGGCGTTCGCGGCGAGCAACATCCTTGACGAAGCCGCTCGTCTGATAAGCGAGACCGACACGGCGACGACGTGGCTGTTCAACGCCTATCGCACGCGTATCAATCAGGTCTTGAAGCAGCAAGCGGACGATCACCCGATGTCGTCCAAGCTGCGTCAATCGCTTCACGGGTTGCCGCCGCCGGTTCAAGAGGCCATCAACCTGCGACGACGTGCCTCGCGGATTCTCGAACCATTCGAGGCGATCGACCCGTTCCGGTCTCTGCGTCATCACCGGGATGACAGTGTCGGCATCGCGTTGTCGTCATTGCAGGAAGTGACCAACGATCGAGAGTTGCTCACGATTTTCACGGACCTGCTCCGCCGTTACACCGAGCCGCGACCTCGTCTACGGATTCTCGGCGCCGCGATCCGCTATGCGCCCAGGCTGGGAGAATCATTCGCGGTTGAGGTTTTGTCGCAACTGGATCCGGTTTTGACCTGGCATCGCCGCGACTGGGATTTGTTCGGGGTGGTCGATGTCATCGACGCGGCGCTGCTCCTGGCGGTCCACGCCGGGCGGAACGAATTCGTCACGCCGCTGATCGAGCACCTGCGCTCGCTGCTGTTGCCGCTGTCCGGCGAACGAGCCGCATGGGTGATCGGCCGCTTTGGCGGACTGCTCTATCGGACACTGGGCAAGGTCGGCGCCCGCGACCTGCTGCAACCGATCATCGAACGAATGGCCGAGCAACTCTTGGGTGAGGGCGGCCTCGAACGGTTGCGGTCTCGCCCGGCGGTCAACTGGGGGATTGTCCTGAAGGCCCTGACCCAACTGGCCGGCGGTTGGTATTACCTGGACCACGATGATCGAGCCATCGAGATCGTGGACGAGATTCGCACACGCCTTTTCGCGCGAACACTTCGGGCCGAGGAACAAACCGACCTTGCGGTGGCCTACGCCTCCTTGCTCGGTCTGTCGCCCCCCGCGACGGCCTGGGAACGCATCAGCGACCTTTGCATGAACCTGGGATGCCTCAGTATCCCCGGCACAGTAAACACCCACGTTCATCAAATAGAGTTGCGAACGTTCGAGGCGGCAATCTTGGCCGTCACATCGACCGATTTCTCCACGGGCGGAGCGATCCGAAAATGGTTAGATGAGGATGAGTATGTTGTTCGCCGGAGGATTCATCGCGACTATCATCAGCGAACCACAGGCGGCGCGACGACTAGGAATCGATGATCCAATCAACCTGATGGGCCTCGGTGCGATCAGGAACTTCCCAGCGATCGAGCATGCGTTCGATGACGGAGACCGGCACCCGTTGGCGGCGCTGGCGATTCTGAGCGAAGAGGCGATCCGGCGTCGTTTCGCGATAGACGATGCGCACATGGGCGCCGTAATCGGTAAACAGGCGGACGCACTCGGAACGAATCTGGCGGCTTAGGTTGGTTGCGTTCCACACGAACGACTGTTTCTGTCTCAGGAACACTTTGGCTCGCTCACGAGCTTCAGCGAGAACCCGCCCCTGCGACTCGCTGGGAACAATGCCAAGTTCCTTGCGAATCTCGTCGAGGGCGATGATCGGCCAACCGGACAACTGGCGCTCGATCCAGTGGTCTTTGCCTGCCCCCGGCAATCCCGACATGAGGACGACCTGGCAACTGAATTCTTCATGCGCCGGGCTGTCGGGTTGCCGGCTGAGATCGTGGAAGTAGAGATACCGTGCCTGGTCAGAGGCAAATTCGAACGGGCGATCGAGGCAGCCGTATTCCTCGCATGTGGCCCGGAACAAGGCAATATGGTCGAGCAGGCGTTGCGGATCGGGGCAGGTTCGACCCCGCGCGTCGGCTTCGGAAAGTATCGCGAGCCAATCACAACGAACCGATTGGCTCACCTCCGCCGCCAACCGCCGCGGGTCTTCACGTTCGACCAGATAGAGCGGCACCAGATGATGGCGTACCAACGCCGCCACGGCCTCCCGCGCCGGAAACGGCACGTCCAGGCGCCACAGGATTCGCCTGGACATGATGGCGCCGCGCCACGAATGGCCTCGCGTGCTTATCTTGCCGTCAGGATCGGTGCGGAAGCACGCGGGCTTGGCAACGTCGTGTAGCAACGCAGACCAAAACAGTACCGCTCGGTCCGGTTCGGGCAGCAAACGCCACGACTCCAATCGAGTCATGGCTTCGCAAACCATGCGCACATGGATCCAAACGTCGCCCTCGGCATGCCGAACCGGATCCTGGGCGCAGCCCTTGAGGTTGCGAATCCACTCGAACCGCGCGTCGAGCGATTCCCAATCGACCCGCCATTCCGGTGGTTGCGGGTTAAAGGGGAACGGGTCGGACACGGTCGCCTCTCTCCTTGTGCATCGATCGAAAAACGCTGGCGTCTTGGTTCCGGTTCAACCCAACAGATTCGGGACAATCGGCCGCCGTAGCCAGTGTGTCCCCGAATCGAATACTGTGGTCAGAAAACTCGCACGAATGTATTTGTATCGCGCCGCGACAACGCCGTTCTCCTCGACCTTCACGTACAACCCTTCCATCAAGTCCGAGGCGTCGGTTTCGCGCCATAGTTGTTCTATGTCCAGGCCACGCTCGGTGGCATGCTGTTCCAGTCGGGTTCGCCAGTCATTGGACTTGAATCGGGACCGCTCGATCCATTTCGGTATCTCGCGCGGGTCATGGCAATGCCCCTCGAACAACACCGGGACGGCCTGAATCGGCAAAGCAGCCAGCACCTCGCGCCGGCGCGCTGTGGAGAGAAACTCGCCGGTCGCCCGCTCCAGCAGATCGAACTCCATGAAATACGCGGGCAACGTGTCGTAGAAGATCGTGTGCCTGGCGTAAAGCCATTCCCCGAACAGAACGTAGGCATCGCCCAGCGCATCGTGAAGCGGGTAGGCGTGAATGTGGGCCCATTGTTTGAAGAGGTCCCAGTGCTTCTCGCGAGTGCCGCCGGTCAGAAAATGGCCGCGGCTCTGAAGCCAAAGTTTGCCGGTGTCGTCGAAGCTCAGGCCTGCGTTCGCCCCATCCAGCTTCTCCTCGATCACGACATACCGGCCCGCCAGCGCCTCCAACGGAACGGCGTCGAGGTCCTCGTCTCCGGGCTGCAGTCGCGAGCCGTGGAGATGTTGAGTTCGCGGGTATTTGTGCAACGAGATCACGATCGCGGCACCTGCACGACCGCCAGAATGTGATTGAGGACATGATCGCACCGAACCGACTTAACCGGCCCCTGGCTGAACAGGGCCGTCAGCGTCTCCGCCGTGTAGAGCCGTAAATGTTCGGGGTTGTCATCGGGCTTCGACGGGACCGACACCAGCACGAATCGACGGGCCACGCGAAGGACCTCGGCGACAGCCCGTTCCGGTTGAGGCAGATGCTCCAGCACTTCGAGGATCGTGACGACATCGAATGACGCATCCGGGAATTCGAGGGCGTTGACGTCGCCGTGGACCGCGTTCAAACGATCAATTCCGCCATCGGCGACGGCCTGAATATCCGCGACTCGATGTTCGAGCCGGTCTAGTGCCGTCACATGGAGACTCGGTATCGCGTCAAGGAGCGGCCAAAGAAAGGCCCCGCGCCCGCTGCCGATGTCGAGCAACGTGGCCGGCCGAAGTGCGAACAGGGTGCCCAGGACGCGTTTGACTCGTGGCAACTCACTGGTGCGCTTGAACCGATGCAACGCCAGATTCTGGTCGAGGCCAAACTGAATCAAGTCCGAGGTCGCAGCGGTGGGCGCGCCCGGGCACATCCCGCGAACATAGGCAGCCGCGAGGTCCGCGTAATAATATCGTCCCCAATCACCCGTTTGGGATGGCAGCATCGGGTGTGATCTCGATCGACGTCGTAGGGCGAGGCTTGGCGGTAACCCTCGATGGCTTCACACTTCAGTTTACCACGTTTCGCACCAACTGGCCCAACAAGGCGCGGCGGCACGCTTCGGCGCCCTTGGTTCGCATGTCCATCAGCCCCTGCTCGGAGTAGAACGCCGCGTGCGGATTGAGAATCAGTCGATCGTGAGCGGGGTGATCCGGGTCGCGCCAGGCTCGCACCAGGGGATCGTCGGCGGCCGGCGGTTCCGTGGCCAGCACATCGATCGCAGCACCCGCCAACTGACCCGACACAATCGCCGGTGGAATCGCCGACGTGTCCACGATGGCGCCGCGAGCCGTGTTGACCAGATACGACCCTTTTGGCATCTGATCGATGGCCGTTGCGTTAATCATGTTTTGAGTCTCCGAGGTTCGCGGGCAGTGGATGCTCAACACGAACGCCTGATTCAACAACTCGGGCAAGGTCTCCACGCGCCGTATTCCGAGCGCCTTGTCGTAGCCATCGGCCTTGTACGGGTCGTAGAAAATGACATCCATACCAAGGGCCTTAGCCCGAATCGCCGCCGCGGTTCCGATACGGCCGAGGCCGATGATGGCGAAGGTCCGGCGACGCAACCGATACAGGGGCACCGCCTGCATATACTCCCATCGCCCATGCCCGCGTTTGAGGCGTGAGTTGAGCAGGTTGATCCCCCGAGTTAGGGCAAGCATCATTCCAATGGCGCTGTCGGCAACTTCCTCGGTGCCATAGTCGGGTACGTTGGCGACCGGAATGTTGCGTGTTCGGGCGAAGACGTAATCGACGTTGTCATAGCCGACCCCGCAGCGAACGATTAATTTGCATTGCGTCAGCCGCTCGATCATGGCACGCGAGATGGAGATGCAGTGATAGAGCATCAGCGCGTCAACGTTGTCCGCCTTGCCGAACAGGTCCGACTCCGTGGTCGCGTTGACGCTGATTAGGTCGGCAATGTCACCGAGGATCGTTCGCTCGGGCGCCAAATCGTCGGTAATGAAGTCGGCAATAGCCACACGAAATCGAGAAGTCACGGACGGCGCTCCTCCGGGGTGAGTCGTCTGGCGGCGCTCGCCGCGGCGCTCCAGCGTTACCTATGAGGCGTTGCGAATCCTGGCGTGTCTTTTGTTCCACGACCCAAAAACGGCATCTGCGGAGAGCGGCGACCCACAACCCCCGCAATCGTGCATTGTCCGGTTTGGCGATCCGGTTACAATCCCCTCCAATGATGGAAGATTTCCCCTACCGTATTGGCTCGGGCCATGACACGCATCGCTTGGCGGAAGGCCGGCCGTTGCTGTTGGGTGGCGTTCGAGTCGATCATCCGCGAGGGCTGGCCGGACACAGTGACGCCGACGTCGTGCTTCACGCGGTCACGGACGCCTTACTTGGTGCCGCCGGACTGGGCGACATCGGCGACATCTACCCGGACACGGCTCCTGAGTGGGCCGGCGCTGATTCGAGCCAATTCCTGCGAGAAACCTGCGATCGCCTGAACCAAGCCGGCTGGTGCCCTGTCAACCTCGACGTCACGATTTTCGCTCAGGAGCCGAAACTTGGCCCGATCAAGCAGGCGATTCGGGCCGGTCTCGCTAGGCTACTCAATCTCCCGATCGCGAGGGTGAACGTGAAAGCGAAAACAGGCGAGAAAGTCGGCCATATCGGGCGTGCCGAGGCCATCGCCTGTCATGCCGTGGTGTTGATCGCCCGAAACCCGGTTGTTTGACGGCGCTTTGACAAAGCGCCCAGCACTGAATCTCGAGATGGAACGCCGATGCCGCTGAATATCTACGATACGCTCACCCGTGCCAAACGCCCCTTCGAGCCGTTGCAACCCGGGCGGGTCACCATGTACGTTTGCGGGCCGACCGTTTACAAGCCCAGTCACATCGGGCACATGGTCGGACCGGTGATTTTCGACACCATCAAACGATACCTGACCTATCTCGGCTTTCAGGTGATATGGGTCGTCAATATCACCGACGTCGATGATAAGCTCATCGTCCGGGCCAAAGAACTTGGCACGACAGTCAAGGATCTCGCCGAGCGCATGACCGGCGATTATGTCGCGTGCCTCAAACGGCTGAATGTGACGGGCGTCGATCTCATGCCGCGGGCCACGGATACCATCCCCGAGATGCTGTCGATGATTCAGAAACTCATCGACACGGGCTATGCCTATCCTGCCGGCGGCGACGTTTATTTCGACATCAGCAAAGATGACGATTACGGCAAACTCTGCAATCGCGACCCCGATCAGCTCGAGGCCGGCGCCCGGATCGAGGTCAGCGACCGCAAGCGGAACCCGGGCGATTTCGCGCTCTGGAAAGGGGCCAAGCGCGGCGAACCGGCATGGGACAGCCCCTGGGGGCCGGGCCGACCCGGCTGGCATATCGAATGCTCCGCCATGAGCATGAAACTGCTCGGCGAGACCATCGACATTCATGGCGGCGGGCTTGACCTGCAATTCCCTCACCACGAAAACGAGTTGGCCCAATCCGAATCCGTCACGGGCCGGCCTTTTGCTCGTTATTGGTTGCACAATGGCTTGCTCAAGATGGGCCAGAGCAAGATGGCAGGGTCGGTCGGCAATGTCGTCAACATTGTCGATCTCCTCCAAAAGCATCACCCCGAAACCATCCGTTATCTGCTGCTCAGCACCCATTACCGAAGCCCGATCGAGTACAACGAAGATCGCCTGCACGAGCTTCGGCGGGCCTTGGAGAGCTTTTACCGATTCTTCGAGCGGTATGAGCGCATCTATGGCCAGAGCTTTTTCCAGTTGCAGTCGCCGGCGCGACAGGCGACGTTTGAAACCGGCGACTCGGCATTCCTAATCGACATCGGCAAGTTGCGCCGGCAATTCCTTGATTGCATGGACGACGATCTCAACACCGGCGGCGCGATCGGGGCGCTCAACGAGTTGCTGACGATGCTGAATCGTTCGGCCGACACCATGAAGTTGGAGGACCCAGCCGCCACGGATGCCGCCAAGGCCGAGTTCCACAAGGGCGTCATGGCATTCCGCGAGGTGAGCCAGATTCTCGGCCTATTTCACGAACCGGTGGCCAAGTCGGCCGGCGCCGACGATGGCTTTGTCAATAGCCTCATGCAACTGCTCATCGACCTGCGAGCCGAATCGCGCAAGGCCAAGAATTTCGCGATGGCGGACCAGATTCGGCAACGGCTCGCGGCCCTGGGCGTGACCCTCGAAGATCGCCCGGGCGGAACGGGCTGGCGCCGCGGGTAAATTGCCCCGACGCAGCTTCATCGGCTCGCGGATCGACCGCGTCGACAGGCGGAACTTCGCGGTGACGTTTGCGAGATTCCGATGGAACCATCGGCCTTTGGGTGGTACTCTTTCATATACCCGCCTGCCCAAACTCGCCGTGACACACCCTGCCGGAGGATACGTCGTGACCGCCCCCCTCAATCGCCGGGAATGGCTGGCCGTTGCTGCCGGCGGCGCCGCGACGATAACCCTCGTTCGTAGCGCCCCAGCCGATACCCAAAAAGGCGACCCATTTGTCTACTGCCTCAATACCAGCACCATCTCCGGCCAGAAACTCGGCATTGAGAAAAACGTCGAAATAGCGGCCGCCGCCGGCTATGCCGCCATCGAGCCGTGGATCCGGGAACTGAACGAATTCACCCAAGCCGGAAAGAGCCTGAAAGATCTCGGCAAGCGCATCCGCGACGCCGGCTTGACCGTCCCCAGCGCCATTGGTTTCGCCGAGTGGATTGTCGATGACGAATCTCGCCGCCGCAAAGGACTGGATCAAGCAAAGCGCGACATGGACATGGTCGCCCAACTGGGCGGCACCCGACTGGCGGCGCCGCCCGTCGGCGCGACCGGGAGCGCCGATATTTCCCTGCCGCGAATCGCCGAGCGATACCGGGCGTTGCTCGAACTGGGCGACACCATGGGCGTCACACCGCAGGCCGAGATTTGGGGCTTCTCCAAAACGCTCGCGAAACTGAGCGAGGCCGCCATGATTGCTGTCGAATGCGGCCACCCGAAGGCGTGCATCCTGCCGGACATTTACCACCTGCACAAAGGCGGGTCGGAATTTCCGAGTCTGAAACTCCTGGGGGGCGCGGCGATTGGTATCTTCCACATGAACGACTACCCGAAGGTGCCGCCACGTGAAAGCATCAACGACTCCCATCGCGTGTACCCCGGCGACGGCGTGGCACCGTTGGCTCAGGTGATTCGCGACTTGGCCCGCATCGGCTATCGCGGGGCTTTGTCCTTGGAGTTATTCAATCGTGACTATTGGAAACAGGACGCCTTGCTCGTGGCTCGCACCGGCTTGGAAAAAATGAAGGCGGTCGTCCGTGCCGCCATCGCCTGAGAGACATCGGATTCGAGGACCCGCCATGCCTTGCCGATACGCCATCGCTTTGACCGCTGCGTTTGCGTCCGCGACGGCTTGGGCCGACTCTGCGGACCATTGGGCATTTCGCCGGCCGCAACCGGCACCGGTGCCCAAGGTGGCGAACCCTGACTGGAACCGGCACCCGATCGACGCCTTCATCGCCGCCGAACATGCCCGCCTCGGGCTGGCACCGCGACCCATCGCCGACAAGCGAGTCCTTCTTCGCCGAGTCTACCTCGATCTGATCGGTCTACCGCCGACCCGTACCGAGATGGACGCCTTTCTAGCCGATCGATCCTCGGACGCATTTGAGAAGGTCGTCGATCGGCTCCTCGCGTCGCCGCGTTATGGCGAACGCTGGGGCCGGCATTGGATGGACGTTTGGCGCTATAGCGATTGGGACGGTTTCGGCGCTGAGGTCCGCAACAGCCAGCCGCACATTTGGCACTGGCGCGATTGGATCATCGAGTCGCTCAACACTGACAAGCCTTACGATCGCATGATCGTCGAAATGTTGGCCGGCGACGAAACGGCTCCCGACGACCCCCAGACGCTGCGGGCGACCGGGTTCCTCGTCCGCAACTGGTTCAAGTTCAACCGCAGCGTTTGGATCGATCACACCATCGAGCACACCAGCAAGGCGTTTCTGGCGCTGACGATCAACTGCTCGCGCTGCCACGAGCACAAATACGACCCGATTCCTCAATCCGATTATTTTGCGTTGCGGGCGATCTTCGAGCCGCACGACATTCGCACCGATCGGCTGCCGGGGCAACCCGATCTGAAACGCGACGGCATCCCCCGTGTCTTCGACGCCAACCTTCAAGCGCCGACGTATCTGTTCGATCGTGGCGAGGAGTCGAAGCCGGATAAGACCAAGCCGATCGCCCCCGGGTTGCCGGCAATGTTCGCGACCAGCTTCAAGCCGCAGCCGATCAACCTGCCGCCCTCGGCAGTGACGCCGGAGAATCAGGCCTTCGTCATCGCCGAAACCCGTGCCGCCTTGCAAACAGCAGCGATCAACGCGGCCAATGCCAACTCTCTGGCCCAGCGGAGCGTGGCACGAGCCATCGCCGGAATGCTCGGAACGCGACTACCGCCCTCTGTGGTTCGCCCGATCCTCGACGCCGCCGAACTTGCCGAGGCTGGCCAGCGCATCGCCGAACTGGAACTAGCCGCCTTCGACGCGGTGCTGAAGGCCGAGAAGCTCGACAACGGTAAGAACTCGCCGGAATGGCAGGCTGCCGCGAAAGACGCCCAGACCCGACAGCGGCAATTGGCCCTGACGAAGGCTCGACGCGACCTCGTCGCGGCTCAGAGCGAGTTGCGCAAAGCCCCGCCGGCCAATCGTGCCGCCGTTCAAATGAAGGTTGCCAACGCGGAGAAAGCCGTTGCCAAGGCTCAGGCCGACGCTGCCATGGCGCCGACAACGGCCTATACCAAGCGAGCGGTGAAATCCTACCCGGCGACCAGCACTGGCCGGCGTCTCGCATTCGCGAAATGGATCACGGACCCTGCCAATCCGCTGACGGCACGGGTCGCAGTCAACCACATTTGGATGCGTCACTTTGGCAAGCCCCTGGTGCCGACCGTGTTCGATTTCGGCAAGAACGGCCAACCGCCGTCGCATCCGGCACTACTCGATTGGCTCGCGATCGAGTTCACGCGCCAAGGCTGGAGTATGAAGTCCCTGCATCGGGCAATCGTCACGAGCCGGGCGTATCGGAGCGATTCGGGTTATTCCAACGAGGCCGGCGCCATCGACCCCGACAATCGCTATCTCTGGCGATTTTCGCCGCGACGGGCCGAAGGCGAGGTCGTGCGCGATTCGGTCCTTCACGTATCGGGGCAACTCGAACTAACGATGGGTGGGCCGGACCTTGAACCGAATCAAGCGCTGGCGAGCCGCCGGCGCAGCGTTTATTTCCGGCACTCAGTCGAGAAGAACGTCGAATTCTTGAAACTCTTCGACGGCGCCAATGTCAACGACTGCTACCGCCGATCCGAGAGTATTGTCCCTCAACAAGCGTTAGCGCTGGCCAACAGCGCCTTGGTGCGCAACCAGTCGCGCGTGTTGGCACGGGCGCTGGCGACCGAAGCGGGTGCATCCCCGGAGCGATTCGTTCAGTTGGCATTTGAGCAAATCGTCAATCGGCCGGCGAGTGCGGCCGAGGTATCGGAATGTGTGCGGTTTCTCGCGGACCAAGCATCGCGACTGGCCGACGTCCGAAAACTGACGCCGAACGTCGGCCCGATGCCGACCGTTCCGCCATCGCCCGATCCAGCAATTAGGGCCCGCGAGGACCTTGTGCAAGTGATGATGAACCACCACGAATTTGTGACGATGAGGTAGTACCGTTGGTGCTTCTGCGAAGCATCGCTGAACGGGGTGGCTTGTCATCGGACATGTATTTGCGGCGATAATGTTTATTGCTGCGATCGGCATTCGGGTCGCGAATCTGAAATAGGCCCGACAGCGGAGGCGGCATGAGACCGGTTCATTCACGACTTACTCGCCGCTCGTTTCTGGCCGATGTCGGCATGGGCCTGACCGGGTTGGCCTTGGCCGATCTCTTGATGGGCGACCGGCAAGCTCACGCTTCGACCATTGGCGATCCGATTTTTCGCCCCAAGGTCAAGTCGGTGATCTGGCTGTTCATGGTCGGCGGTGCCAGCCAAATGGAGACGTTTGACCCGAAGCCGGAGTTGAACAAACACGCGGGCAAGACCATCGCCGAATCGCCCTTCAAGGCAACGCTCGATTCGCCATACCTCAAGAAAAACCTTCGCGAGTTCGTCGCCGGCTTGCACAAGGTCCATCCGAAGCTGTATCCGTTGCAGATCGGCTATCGCAAACGCGGGCAGGCCGGCATCGAAGTTAGCGATTGGTGGCCGTATCTGGGCGAATGCGTCGATGACATGGCCTTCGTGCGATCGATCTGGACGACGGACAACGATCACGGCGCGCAGCTTCAGTTTCACACCGGCCGCCACGCCCTGGAGGGGCCGTTCCCGAGCATCGGTTCGTGGATCCATTACGGATTGGGGACACAGAACGAGAATCTGCCGCGGTTCGTGGTCTTGGGCACGCCGCTGGCCGATTGCTGTGGCGGTGTTCACGGTCACGGCTCGAACTACCTCGGCCCGGAACACAATGGCATCCGTTTGAACGTCGATCCGCGCAATCCTTTGCCATTCGCGCTACCGGGGGCCGACAAATTTCGCGAAGAGCAAGCTGCCGAGTTCGACCTGCTCGGGCGACTGAATCGGCTCTCGGGCATCGAATACCCGGACGATCCGGCATTGCGAGCGCGGATCAAGTCGTATGAACTCGCCTTTCGCATGCAAACGTCGGTGCCCAGTGTCGTCGATTTCGGCCAGGAGACAGAGCTAACGAAATCCCTGTATGGGCTGGATCGCCCGGTGACGCGACCGTTCGGCGAATTGTGCTTGGCATCGCGCCGGTTGGTCGAACGCGGCGTGCGCTTCGTGCAAGTCTATCACGGCAGCAACGGCGGCGCCGGCGCTTGGGACGCCCACGGCGGGTTGAAGGCGAATCATTCGACACTCTGCGCCCAGGTTGATCTCCCCATCGCAGGCCTGCTCAAAGACCTGAAGCAACGCGGCATGCTCGACGAAACGCTCGTGGTCTGGGGCACCGAGTTCGGCCGCACACCGGGCGCTCAGGGCGGCGATGGCCGCGACCATCACCCGTATGGCTTCACGATTTGGCTGGCCGGCGGTGGGATCAAGGGCGGCATTACGCACGGCGCAACCGACGAGATTGGCTTCCACGCCGTCGAGAATAGGCACTACGTCACGGACCTGCACGCGACCGTGATGCACCAACTTGGACTCGACCCGCGCCGCTTGGAGGTGCCGGGCCGCAAGAGACTTGACATCGACTTTGGCGAACCGATCCGGGAGATTTTGGCATGAACCGGCGCACGTTTTTGGCCGACGTCGGCATGGGCTTCGCAGGTCTAGCACTAGGCGAAATGCTGGGCCGCGACAGTCACGCGCGCGCGGCGACGCCGTCGGGCAAGCCGATGTTTGCACCGAAGGCCAAATCGGTCATCTGGATGTTCATGGTCGGCGGCGCCAGCCAGATGGAGACCTTCGACCCCAAGCCGGAACTGAACAAACACGCGGGCAAGACCATCGCCGAGTCGCCGTTCAAGGCCACCCTCGATTCGCCCTACCTGAAGAAGAATCTGCGCGAGGTCATCGCGGGGTTGCACAAGGTCCATCCGAAGCTGTATCCGTTGCAGATTGGCTATCGCAAACGGGGCCAGTCCGGCATCGAGATTAGCGATTGGTGGCCTCACCTGGGCGATTGCGTCGATGACATAGCTTTCGTGCGGTCGATGTGGACAACGGACAATAACCACGGGGCGCAACTGCAATTCTTCACGGGCCGGCATTCGCTCGAAGGGCCGTTCCCGACGATCGGATCGTGGGTTCATTATGGCCTGGGCTCGATCAATGAAAACCTGCCGCGGTTCGTGGTCTTGGGCACGCCTCTGGCCGATTGTTGCGGTGGTGTTCACGGTCACGGTTCGAATTACCTTGGCCCGGAACACGATGGCATCCGTTTGAACGTCGATCCGCGCAACCCGCTGCCATTTGCCCTGCCCGGCTCGGATAAGTTCCACGAGGAGCAGGCCGCCGAGTTCGATCTGCTCGGGCGACTCAATCGGCTTTCGGGCATCGAATACCCGAACGATCCGGCGTTGCGAGCGCGAATCAAGTCCTATGAGCTGGCGTTCCGGATGCAGACCGCCGTGCCGGGCGTCGTCGATTTCACACAGGAAACCGCGGTAACGAAGACCCTGTATGGCCTCGATCGACCCGTGACGAAGCCGTTCGGCGAATTGTGCCTGGCGGCGCGGCGTATGGTCGAACGTGGCACGCGATTCGTTCAAATCTTCCACGGCAGCAATGGCGGCGCCGGCGCATGGGACGCTCACGGCGGACTAAAGGCCGGTCACTCGGCACTATGTTCCCAGGTCGATCAGCCGATCGCGGCGCTTTTGAAGGATCTGAAACGGCGCGGGCTATTGGAAGAAACGCTAGTGGTTTGGGGAACCGAGTTCGGCCGCACGCCGGGCGCACAAGGCAGCGACGGCCGCGACCATCACCCGTATGGGTTCACCTGCTGGATGGCCGGCGGCGGGATCAAGGGCGGCATTACCCACGGTGCTACCGACGAGATTGGCTTTCACGCCGTCGAGAATCGGCACTACGTCACGGACCTGCACGCGACGGTATTGCATCAACTTGGCCTCGACCCTCGCCGCTTGGAGGTGCCGGGCCGCAAACGCCTGGACATCGATTTCGGCGAACCGATCCGGGAGATTTTGGCGTAACGATCAACTTAACACTGGCAAGGCTCGCGGCGAGGCCGGCATCGGCACGGGTGCCATCGTGGCCTCATCGACCAATTCGTAGAACACGTTACGCTGCCGCGGAATCCAGCCAAGCTCGCGGATACATCGCTTAATCTCCTCGAGCGTGAGATAGTGGACCGTGCCGGCGGCGGCGACGACGTTTTCTTCAATCATCAGGCTGCCCATGTCATTGGCGCCGAAAAGCAATGCCAACTGGCCGACCTTGGCTCCTTGCGTCACCCATGACGATTGGATGTTGCGGATGTTGTCGAGATAGAGCCTTGCGATCGCTTGCGTCTTGAGATACTCGAAGGCGCCGGCCGCGGGATGATCGGCCATCTTGTGACCCGGCTGGAAAGTCCAGCAAATGAATGCGGTGAAACCGCCGGTTTCGTCTTGTAGTTGCCGTAACCGATCGAGGTGCTCGATACGCTCGGCGACCGTCTCGACATGGCCGAACATCATCGTGCTGGTGCTGCGCCCGCCAAGTTGGTGCCAGACGCGATGCACCTCGAGCCATTCGTCGGTAAGAACCTTGTTGACTGTCAGGGCGTGGCGAACGCGGTCAACGAGGATCTCAGCGCCGCCCCCGGGAAGACTGCCCATGCCCGCGGCCTTCAGGCGTTCCATGACGGTCCGCAACGGCAGTTTGTTCAGCTTGTGAAAGTGCCAAAACTCCGAGGCGCTGAAAGCATGAAGGTTGACAGTTGGAAAGCGAGCCTTGAGGTCACGCAATAGATCCTCATACCATTCCAGCTTCAACGACGGGTGATTGCCGCCTTGCAAAAGAATCTGATTGCCGCCGAGAGCAAGGGTCTCTTCAACCTTGCGATACAGTTCCTCGCGCGGCAGGACATAGGCATCCTCGTCGCCGCTCTTGCGGTAAAAGGCGCAAAAGTCGCAGACCGCGGCGCAGACATTCGTGTAGTTGATATTGCGATCGATGTTATAGGTTCGATACGGCTCGGGATGCAACCGGCGACAGACGGCGTCGGCGGCTCGGCCGAGGGCGTGTAAATCGCGACACTCGAAAAGGGCGACGCCCTCATCTCGCGTCAGGCGCTCACCGGCCACGGCCTTGTTCAGAATCGTTCGCCAACGTGTAGGCATGTGAACCTCGTTTATCCCATCGCGACCGGCTCGAGCATCGGATATAGGCGAACCTCGCGCCCGTTTGGCGCGAGTCCCAGTTCCGACGCGAGCCGATAGTATTGTTGCAGCCCGGCTAACTCGCGTGGGCCAAGATCGAATCCAATGATCGTTTGCAGATATCGCCGGCAGAACCCGGCGTCGAGACCCAGTCCCGGCGCTTCGCGAGCCGCGATTCGACCCACGGCGGAATAGCCGCGAGTCTTAGCTTGATGCATCGCCAAAGCCACATCGCCCAAATCAGCGCCCGCTCGCACGGCCCAGAAGGCATAGACAAATGGCAGGCCCATCCAATCGTGCCATTCGCGGCCGAGGTCAAAGGCAAACTCGAATCCCGGGAGACACGCTCGCATCGCGCGATCGCCGATCAGGAGAACGGCATCGGTTCCGACCGATTCCGGGTCAGCTTCCAGCGGCAACGGTTGGAGCGTGGGCGTGACGCCATGGCGCTTTCGGAGCAGGATTTGGACGAGGGCGGCGCTCGTCCGCGAGCCGACATCGATCGCCACGCTGCGAATCTGCGCCCATGGCCGGCGACTGAACAAGGTCACGCTCAATACCGGCCCGTGGGACGTGATGGCCAACCCCGGAACGATCGAATACGAACCGGCTCGGAAGTATTCAACGACGGGAATCAACGCGACGTCCAACTCGCCGGCGGCCAGTTGATCGGCCAATTTGCTCGGCACCTCAAGCGTCAACCGCGCATCGGGAGCCAACCGCTCCAAGTCGTGGATGAGCGGCTTGGTATTCAGGTAGTTGACGGCCCCAATTCGCACGGGCATCGACATCGTTCACCCTCTTCGTTCGCGGGACTCGGCTGATTATACATCCGAGCCGATCGCTTCCAACCGATGAACCGCACGAAACCCGGCAGGATAACCGGCAACGATTCGTATACCATATCCATCCCGCAACAGTGGCGAGGGGCGACCGAATCGAACGGGGAGTAGTCGTGGGCAGCGGCGACACGCAAACGGGATACCAGGGCGGTGGTCCACAACCCTTCTGGGTAGCGCGTCCGTGGCAAGGGATGACGCTCGACGTGTGGTTGCGGTCGCTGGCAAATAATCGCTATCGGATCTCGGCCCGCCGACTGCCGATGGCGGCGCGGATCACCGTGTTCGCGTTGGCAAACTCGGTGCTCAAGCTGATGGAGGACACCGTATATCGTCACCGAGTCCATCGGAATCAGCCGCAGCCGCCGATCTTCGTTGTCGGCCATTGGCGGACCGGCACGACCTTGTTGCATGAGCTATTGATCCTTGACCGGCGATTCAGCTATTCCACGACATATCAGTGCTTCGCCCCGCACCATTTCTTGCTGACGTCGTGGATCATTCCGCGAGTATTCACGTACTTGCTTCCGAAACGCCGACCGATGGACGACATGGCCGTCGGTTGGGATCGCCCGCAGGAAGACGAATTTGCTCTGTGCAATTTCGGTGTCGGGTCGCCCTATCTTCGCTGGGCGTTTCCTAATGGCCCGAACACCGGCGACGACTATCTGACGCTGGCCGGAGTTTCGGCTTCGGATCGCCGCCATTGGCAAGAGACAATGCGCCGGCTGGCTCGGCGTTTTACCTGTGGCGACCCAAGGCGTCTGGTTCTGAAATCGCCGACGCACACGGCGCGAATGAAGCTGCTTGCGGAGACCTTTCCCGGCTCGAAATTCGTCCACATCGTTCGCGACCCGTATGCGACGTTCCCGTCCACGGTCCGCACCTGGCACAAACTCTGGGATCAGATGGGTCTGCAGGTGCCGGAATTTCGCGATGTTGAAGAATTCGTCCTACAAACCTTCGTGCGAATGTACGAGCAGTTCGAAGCGGATCGGAATTCCATGCCGCCGGGCAGCCTCCACGACATTCGTTATGAAGATCTGGTGCGTGATCCGATAGGCCAGATGCGTGAGGTGTATCGCGCGCTTGATTTAGGCGAGTTCGAGTCGGTCGAGCCGAAACTGCGTGAGTATTTTCAGCAGACTCGCGACTATCGGACGAATCGCCTTTCGTTGGCGCCCGAAACGCGAAAGAAAATCGCCGAGCGGTGGCTGTCTTACTTCCATCGCTACGGATACGCTGTGGAGTAACATTGGCCGTTGCCATTTTGAAATCGAGGACGCCATGCCGATCACTGCTGCCTGCCCAAGCTGTGGCAAGTCCCTGAAAGTTCCCGAAGAGTTGCTGGGTCAAACCGTGCGTTGCGCTTCATGCGGAACAACGTTTGAGGCCCCCGTCTCCGAAACGGCTGCCCCGCCGATGCAGGTGCTGGCCGCCGAGGATCGCCCGATCCCGCGACCGCGACCACGGGACGACGACTCCGAAAACGACATCGACGATCGCGACCTTCGCCGCCATCGTCGCGACACCGAGCCTCACCGGGGCACCATGATCCTGGTGCTGGGAATTCTGAGTCTCGTCATCGCTTACATCGGCGCGATTCTGGGGATCATTGCCTGGTCGATGGGACGCAAGGACCTGCGCCGAATCGACGCCGGCGAAGTGGACTACTCCGGCAGGCAGCTCACGCACATCGGGATGATCCTCGGAATCATCGGAACTTGTTTGCAGTCGTTCCTCTGTTTGTTCGTGATCGGCTACATGATCGTAGTGTTTACCTTCGTTATCGGCTCGGCATCCAAGGCGCCAATTGCGCCGGTCACAATTCCCATGCAGCCAATCCCGAAGGTTCCCGCTGTACCCGATTAGTTGCTTTCAGCCAACAGCGACCGGAAACAAGATCACCCCGCGCCGCCTTACGACGTCGCGGGGTGATTTGGTTTTCAACGACTCAAGTTATCGTGTCTCAGCCGCCTCGGTCGTTGGATTGTAGCGAGCCAGCTTGGCATAGAACTGAGCCTTCCAATTGCTGGCCGGCGGCAACGCCGACGCGGACGGTCCACACGGCGCGGGCGGGCAGCATGGAGTGCATACCGGCACCTGTCTGCAAACCTTGTAGGTTTCGCAATAAGGCTCCAGTGAGCAAGTCGTATGCGGGACCTGGAAGCACCGATTCTCGCTGACCATTCGGCAGGTGGTATAAGGCACCTGAATGATCCGCTCCTCGGGCACTAACCGGCAGCGTTGGCACGTCACAACCTGGCATCGTTCCTCTGTCACCATTCGACAGGTGACGTACGGAATCTGGCAAGTGCGCACTTCCGGGATGTAATGGCATCGGCGACACGTTCGGTATCCGACGTGCCATTCGGGCACCATCCGGCACGTGGTATACGGCACCACTCGCGTATGTTGCTCCGGAATGTAATAACATCGGCGATACGTTTGAATGTGTTGATGCCACTGAGGCACCATTCGACATGTGGTATAGGCCACTTGGCGAGTGTGAACCTGCGGGACATAGTGGCACCGCTGGTAGCTTTGCATTCTCACATGGTCCTGCCGAATCATGCGACAAACGGTGTAGGGCACCACTTGCGTGTGAGTCTGCGGAACGTAATGGCAGCGATAGTGAGTCGCCAAATGCACGTGCTGCTGCGGGACCATTCGGCAAGTCGTATAGGGAACTTGCCGCGAATGGACCTGGGGGATGTACTGACACGTTCGTACCGTGCGATAGCCAACGTGTTGTTCCGGGATCATCCGGCATGTTGTATAGGGCACGCATGACGTGTGCTGTTCGGGGACGTAATGGCAATGTTGCCGCGTCACCATGTGGCAGTGATCCTCACGGACCATGTGACATGTTGTATACGTCACATCTCGCATAACCGTGTACGGTTCGGTGCGGCAGATTGTGTAGGTCTGCGGGCAGCAATGGTCGCGCCGGACGTAGTGGCAGCAGCGCACCGTGCGGGTTTCCTGACACGGCACCCAGCAACGCTTCGTGACGCAACGACCGGGGCACTGCACTTTTTGCACAACACACTCGCCCGGGCAGCAAATCGTGCGTCCGGTGCAGGGATCGCAAAATGCTTGGCACGGCATGCGAACGCTACGAGTGATGACTGGCCCCGGCACATACTCTTGCTGCTCAACCCATCGGCCGCTGCAAACCGTCACCTGCTTGTCGGTGCAGACCGGCTCACAGGTGGAGTAGCGGTGCATAACGGTGCGGGTTTCCGGCACGACGCGATAACACGTCGTTGGAACTTGGCAAGAGTGCGTGTTATACACCGGTCGATACGTGCAGTAATGGACCGGAACCTGATACTGCTGAACGACCGGTCGATAGGTCGTATGGCAGACCGTGCGATAGTGCGTCTGATACTCCGGCCGGTAGGTCGTGTAGCAGTACGGCACCTGATGCTCATTGTAGACCGGCTGATATGTTGTATAGCAGACCGTTCGGTAATGAGTATCGTAGACTGGGTGGTACGTCGTGTAACACACCGGCACCTGATAGGCTTGAACGACGCGCTGATAAGTCGTGTAACACGCCGTCCGATAGTGCGTTTCATACGTCGGATGGTAGGTGCTATAATGCACCGGCACCTGATAAGATTGCACCACGGGATGATAGGTCGTGTAACACACATTACGATAATGCGTGTCGTAGACCGGTCGATAGGTGCAGTAACGGATCGGCACCTGGTATTCCTGCCACGCCTGCCGGTAGGTCGTGTAGCAGACGTTTCGGTAATGTGTCTGATACTCGGGGCGGTAGGTGCAGTACTGATAGGGAACTTGATACTCTTCCCATTGCGGCCGATAGGTGCAGTACTGGTGGGTACGCCAGTGCTGCTCATACACCGGATTGCAAACGGTGTATCGGCGGACGACATTGTAGTTTTCCCAAACGGTTCGGCAGGACGTGACCCGGCACTCGCGCCAATGCTGCTCGAACACCGGCCGGCAGACAGTGTGGTGACACTCGCGCATGACGGTGCGGTAGACGGGCTTGTAGCAAACGCGGGTCCGATCTTCCCAAACGGTTTGGTAACAGACGCGGTAACGCACCGCCGGAGCGGCACATTGTTCCGCGCACAGGGAGCCGGTGGGGTAGCAACACGCGCCGCAATGAGCGGCGCGAGCGGCCCCGATCGGCACCAGGGCGGCCAGCAACGTGAGCCAGCCGCGATACCTCAACCTCATCGGACGGCCTCCTCGCTGTTCTAGTTCAGGGTCGAACTGGCATCCTGCCGCGAGTCGGCTCCTTCCGCGACCACTACCACTCTTCCCGATTCGGCGGGCGAGGAAAACCCGTCCGGCGCGGAAAATGGGGCAATTCACATTGGCTGTGGCGGTCTGCGTGGCCTACCCGGCGCCGATCACCCAGACCGCAGTTTCGGCATCGTGGTCGAGGTCCATTTCCTCGATGAAATCCTCCCCAACTAATGATTCGCGGTCCGGCCAATCACGCACAATCCGCGGTCGCGACACCGGATCGCGGCGAACTCCCCTAGGCAACCAAGCCGACCCCTGCTATACGCCTCGCTTGCGATGGATTCGCCCGACAGGTAGTGAGAAGTGCCATGTCCGATGCGCCGCGACCGGAAGAGGCGCCGCCCGCCTTTATTCCGCGGGTGCTTCCGCCGCCCGAAGTGCCGAAAGGCTTCCTACCGCTACGTCTCTCGTTGATGCCGAGCCATTTGCTCCTGGAGATCAATCGACCCGATTCGATCGTTGGCCGGCATTCCGATTGCGACGTGCGGTTGCCGTTGCCCGACGTCAGTCGCCATCACTGCCGGTTCGCGTTCGCCGATGGAATCTGGCGCATCGTGGATCTCGACAGTCTCAACGGCGTTTACCTAAACGACCGAAAAGTGATCAACGAGATTCTGCACCCCGGCGACATCGTTCAGATCGGGGGTTTCACGTTTCGTGTCGAGGAATCGGCGCCAGCGGTCAAGAAGTCCGACGCGTCGCCACGGCCCGTGCCCGATCCGATGCCGGCGCCGGATCGCCGCGCATCGTAACGGTTTCCTCTGCGGTCGATTCGCGGTATCATCGCGATATGGCTACCATCCTCGAACGCGAAGAGTACATCGAGCAGGCCTATTTCTTCCGCACGTTTCGCGATCGGCTCGCGAGCAACGTGGCCGCGCAAGAGATTCTCGAACGGATTCACGAAGAGCTGCTGAGTACGACTCGTTTGCCGTTCGCGGTTCAGTTTCTGGCAACCGAGTTAAAACACGCTGGCCTGCTCGGGTCGGGGTTCGAGCGACTGCCTCACTATTTCACGGCGTTTCAGACGTTTATCGTTCGCCAAGCCGAGCAAGAGGGGCTTCGGTTCAGCATGCCGACGGCCTTGCTCATTCTCGAGCGTGAAGCCAATTACCGAGCGGATCGCCCCACGCCGACCGGTTTGTTCGTCTTCCAATTCGAGACCATCAGCCGCAATCGATTGGGATACGATGACGGGATGCGAGCCATGGCCGCCGATCCGTTGTTCGACGCGCCGTGGCGCGATTATCTCGATCTGGTCCGGCGCCAAGTCGGCACCTACGATTTCGCCGACTTGGTCTTTGTTCGGTCCGAGCAATACGTCATCGAACAGCGTCGATCCGACCCCGATTACGTGCCGCCGTTGGAGCCGTTGTTCGGAGAAAAGGAGGGGAAGATCGCGCGTGCGAACCGCGGGCGCGACCCGCTGTTCCTATTCGCGGCTCTGCAACGACAGCTTGGCTATCCCGAGGTGCCGCGACCCAAGATTCGCGACGACTCTCATCAGGCGGAATTCTTGCAGTTGAAGCTGCGCGAGTTGGAAACTCGCGTCAAGCTCATCGAGAGCGAACTCCGTGGGCAGGTCGATTTGACCCAGTTTGGAAAACCGGAATTGCTCAAGGGAATGGACGACGATGCCTAAGAGACCGAATCGCGCTCGATCGGAATGACCGGCGCGAAACAGTGGGACATCTTACCGATAGTCACTACGCCGAGGGGCGAGGCATCCCGCGGAATTCTTGAAGGACTTCGTAAAGGTCCTCGGTGATACAGACTTCGTCGTCGAGGAAGTCCTGAAGCCAAATGAATCGGAACCGCTGGGCCATGGCGACCAAAGGCAAAAGGTCACCGAGTCGAATGCGAACGTTGGCGGGTGGGGAATCGATTTCCGCAGGCTCTACGTGGTCGTACAAACGAAGTCGAAGCGCCATCCTGATTCCTCCCTGAGGCGGGCCGCAACGGCTGTCATGCCGCGCGTGGCTTGGAGCATCTGGCCGTTGTAAATCGACTGCTCGCTTCTGCCGACTTCGAGGATTTCGCCCAGACGCGAAAAGGCCATTGTTCCATGTACCGGTTTTGCGGAATCTTTGCAGGAATCCGAACATGCCGACGACAATCAGCGTGCTGGGCGACGGTGGCTGGGGAACCGCCGTTGCAATACTTCTGGCGCAATCAGCACACCACCGGGTTCGCCTGTGGAGCGCATTCGAAGCCAGTTGCGAGTCTCTGAAACAAAATCGGGAAAACGTTCGGCTCCTGCCCGGCGTGGCCATTCCGGCGTCGATCGAACTGACAACCGATGCCGGTCGGGTCCTCGACCAAGCCGATCTGGCCGTCGCGGCCATTCCGACGATCTACCTTCGTTCGACTCTGCCGCGCTTCGTCGGAAAATGGCCGGCGGACCTACCGTCCGTGAGTCTCGCCAAGGGATTGGAACGGGAGACGTTCCGGCGCCCGACGCAGATTATGCACGATGTCTTGGGCCTGACACGTCTGGCGGTGTTAAGCGGACCAAGTCATGCCGAGGAGGTCAGTCGCGGCAAGCCGACGTCCGTCGTGGTTGCCGGTGACGATCAGGACCTCACGCGATTTGTCCAGCGATGCTTCAATACCGATCGGTTTCGCGTCTATACCAATCCCGACGTCACAGGCGTCGAGTTGGCCGGGGCGTTGAAGAATGTCATCGCGATCGCGGCCGGCATCTGCGACGGCCTCGGGTTCGGGGACAATGCTAAGTCGGCTCTGATGACGCGATCGTTGGTCGAAATGGCCCGATTTGGAGTCGCCTTGGGTGCCGAACACGAGACGTTCTACGGCCTGGCCGGCATCGGGGACCTGATTACGACTTGCGTCAGCCCCCACGGGCGGAATCGACGAGTTGGCGAACGACTCGGTCGCGGCGAGTCGCTGGAATCGATACTCAACAGTGGGCCGCAAATTGCCGAAGGCGTTTTCACGGCCCGTAGCGTCTTTGACCGAGCACAGGCCATGGGAATCGAGCTGCCGATCATGACTCAGGTCTATCGAGTGCTTTATGAAGACAAGTCGCCGATGAACGCCGTCGCCGAACTGATGCTCCGCACACCAAAACCGGAATAGAGCGAGGAATCCATGCGATTTGCATTCAAGGAATGGGCGGTCATCGCCGAGGCTCTGGCAATGGGCCGGCAGGCAATCATCCTCCGCAAGGGCGGAATCGCCGAGGTAGGCGGCGAGTTTCGGCCCGAACACGACCGCTTTTGGATCTATCCAACCTATGTCCACCAACAAGAAACCGGGATCAAACCATCCGCGGTGTCGTTGCTTGAACAGGTCCGCGCCGCCAGACCGCCCGCCGGCATTGTTCGACTCTCGCATTATGGGGAAGTCGCCGGTGTTTTCGACGTGCGACGGCCGGACCTGCTCGAGAGCATCGACCCAATGCACTTATGGTCGCCGGAAACGATCCGATCACGTTTTGAATATCGCCGGCCTGGGATCTTTCTGTTGCCCGTTCGCGTCTATCGTGCCGAACGGCCGTTGGAGCGAATCGAGACAGAGGCCTTCGCCGGTTGCAAGAGTTGGGTGGATCTGGGTGAGGATGTACCGGTCGCGGGCAGTGTCCCGGTATTGGGCGATCGCGAATTCGGAGACGTGCTCGACGTGTTGCATCGCGTCTTGAATCCGGTGTCAATGGCATGATCAGGGGCCGGAAAACGACACGGCCCGCGAGCAGGGGATGCTCGCGGGCCGATGTCAATTCCGCATCCTACGGCGGAGGTGCTTTAGTAGCAGCCGCTACCGCAACCGCAGCAGTGAGCCTTCACGCAGCAGTTGACAACGGGAACGCACTTCTGAACGCACTTCGGCACGCAACGCATGACCGTCACGGTCTCGCAGCATGGCACACACACGTTGACGCAACGGGTGTAGGTGTACGGAACCTTCTTCGTGACGCAGACGTTGTAGGTCTCGGTGCGATATTCCGGCACGCACTTGACGCAGGTGACCGGAACTTGAATCTGCTTGGTGCAGGTCTTGTAGCAGCAGACCTTGACCGTGCAAGGCTCGCAAACCGGGACGCACTTGACGCAGCAGACCGGATAGCACTCGGTCACGCAGCAGGGGCACCAAACCTTCTTGCACTCAAACTTCGGGCACTCGCAGCATGGGTCGCAGCAATCGTTGCCGCGCTTGAACAGCTTCGAGAACCGACCCGGCTTGACCGGGACCTGGACATATTCCCAGTGTCCGCGATCGACGGTCCGAGTGCGCATCTCGGTGTATTCCTGACGGACCCAGCGGGTCTTCATGATGGTGCGTTCTTCGATCACGGGGACGCGTTCGCAAATCGTGCGGCATTCGAGGCGCGTCTCGCAGACCTTCTTGTAGCAGCAGACTGTCCGGCAGCGTTGCTCGACGCACGTCTCACAACGATACGCCGTGCAGCACTCTTGACGAGTCTCCATTCGATAGGTCGTGCGAGTCACCTGGCAGGGTTCTTGGACCCATTCGATGCAGTTGACGGTACACATCTGCGGGCCACAATTGGCCCCGCAGTGGTCGGCCCGGGCGGGTGCCGCCGCAGCGGCGACGAACACGCCCGCGAATAGGGCCATACGAATCTTGTTCAGCATGGGTGTTCCTCTTCTCGGGGGAGGTAGCGGTTGTTCCGGGGCCACCGGCCGGCAGCCCGTTCCAGCTAGTAAGCTGTCAACAACACTATGCCCAAAATAAGAGGTTTAGAGAAATGAAAGATTCTGAAACGAACCGGAAAACTAGGCGATTGTGATCGGAACTTCACGATCGCGTCGATTCGTCTCGATGCAACAACTTCGACGGACGACTCACTCAGATTGTTCCAACTCTTATGTGTTTTCCCTCAAGTCCGTCGGCGCCAAAACGTCGGCCCCGGCGGGATCGCACGCGTACCGCTCCCGGACAAGGCACCCTGTCGATTTGCCAACTCGATTTTCAGGCTCTCCTCACCCTTCGCCATCGCCCAACGATGATTCCATCCGAACAACGGGCGCATCACGAACGACAAGTATTTCAGCAATGGTTTGTCGGCGCGAATTCGCCAGTCGAACGTGATCGCACAATCCGAACCGTCGGCAGCAAAGCTCCATTCCCCGCGACCGACAAAATCTCCCTCGGCCTCCAACGCGAACCCGTGGGGGCGACGTTTTTCGATCGCCCGCATCCGCCAGCGCAGGGTGTAAGGAAGCCAGCCCTTCGTATGCAGCGCAATCACCTTGCCGATCCCGTTGGCATCTCCAGGCTCGACAAGTGTCGCGGAGAGATAAACCGACGGCCACCACCGCGGCAGGTCGAGGCCGTCGTCGAGTAAGTCATAGACCTGTTCCGCCGTTGCCCTGACCCGCCAATGCGTGACGAATTGATAGTCGGTGCTTGCCATGCGGGTGTTATATCGCCCCCAGCCGTGCGGAACGACCTCGCAGACCTCCCTGTTTCGTTGCCGCGTCGCTTGGGATTGACGCCGGCAATACCATAAACTCGCCATCGCCCCTGGTGGAATCGGACAATGGAATATCGCGTCGCACTTGAGAGCTTTCACGGGCCTTTGGACCTGTTGCTCTATCTCGTCCGTCGCAACGAGATCGACATCCTCGATATTCCGATCGCAGCACTAACGGCTCAGTATCTGGAGTTCATGGAGGCACTGCCCGTAATCGACGTCGAGCGCGCCGGCGAGTTTCTGGTCATGGCGGCGACTCTGATGGAGATCAAGAGTCAGATGCTGCTGCCGCGACCGCCGGAGACGAACGAAGGCGAGGAAGACCCGCGCCGCGAGCTTGTGCGGCAATTGATTGAGTACCGGAAATTCAAGGATGCCGCCGCTCATCTGGAAGATCGAGCCGAGGCGCAGAGCGTGCGAATGGCCCGCGAGGCACCGCCGGAACCCGCGACGGAAGGAGCGCCGCCGGTCCGAGCCGTCGAGCTATGGGACCTCGTCGCTGCCTTTGGGCGATTGCTCCGCGAAGCTCAAGCCCTCCAGCCACAGAACATCATTGTCGATGACACGCCGATGCACGTCTACCAGCAGCAGATTCGGAATCTGCTCAGGGATGGCCGGTGGCGCCTGTTTGACGAACTCTTTTTAGCCCCACACTCGCGGAGTCGCCTCATCGGCGTGTTCCTGGCCGTCCTGGAGATGATCAAACTCGGCGAATTGTTCGTGGAGCAGCCGGAGCGCTTTGGCGCCATCCGCGTGAGCCTTCGGCCGACTGAGCCACCCGAGTGAACGAGCCTCGACGCGAGCCGTTCTCCCGTCTTGCTTGCTTCCGCCGTCAGACGCCACTAACGTAGCAAGAGAAGGAGTTCACCATTTCCCACCCTCCGGGGGGTCGCGTCGATGGTTCGCATGCTCACCGGTCTGGTCGCTCTGGGTGTTGCATTATCCGCTACCGCGGACGAGACCCAGCTCAAAGAAGCTCGCGCGCGATGGCTCGCTGGAAACTACGACGAAGCTCGGGCGATGTATGAGGAACTGGCAAAGGCGGAAAAGCCACCCGCCGCCGCCATCATTGGCATCAGCCGGTGCCTCGAGTGCGTGGGCGACTATGACAAGGCCTTCGATGTCGTGATGACGGCGCTCAAACGGGCCAAGAACAATCCCGACCTGCTCGCTCAGCGTGCGAGTCTGCTCTACCTGCGAGGCCAATACGCTGAAGCCGAGGATGCCGCCAATCAGGCTCTGGCGGCCAAGCCCGATCATTTCGCAGCTCGGTGGGTGCGCGGCCAATCTTATCGCGAGCGCGGCATGCTCGAAAAGGCCGACGCTGATTTTCGCTGGTTCGTCCGCACCTATTCCGATCGCAGCGAGATGGACAAGGACATCACCGACCCCGAGGAATTGGCCTTCGTCGGCCAGGCCGGCATCGAGTACGCCCGCACCCATAATCTTGGCGATCAGTTTCACTTCATTTTGAATGAGGTCTACGGCGACGCCATCAAGGCCGACACGACCTATTGGATCGTGGAGCAACTGGCGGGCGAACTTCTCTTGGAGAAGCACAATCGGGCCGAGGCCGTGGAGTCCTTTGACAAGGCTCTCAAACTGAATCCGCGCGCTGCCGAGGCCCTGGCCGGAAAGGCGATGGCCGGCTTGCAGCGATTCGAGGTTAAAGATGCCGAGCAATTCCTCGATCAGGCGTTGAAGATCAACCCCAAACTACTTTTAGCCCTTCGCACCAAGGCGGATCTAGCCGTCATGTCGGGCGACCTCGGCGCGGCCTCCAAGGCCCTCGAACAAGCCCGAGCCGTCAATCCCCGCGACGAACGAACACTGGCCCGCGTCGCCGCCGTCGAAGTCTTGATGCGCCGCCCGGCGAGCGTCGAGAAGATCGCCAAGGAGATCCTGGCCATCAATCCCAAGCCGGCGATCTTTTATCACGAGCTTGCGTCCGTGTTGGATGCCCGTCGCAAATACTCCTTGGCGGAGACCTATTACCAAAAGGCAATCGCGTTGCAGCCTGCCCTGCCTTGGCCACGAAACGGATTGGGGCTGCTCTACATGCACACCGACCGGGAAGACGAGGCGAAGAAAGTTCTTGAGGAAGCCTTTGAGAATGATCGCTTCAACGTGAGGGTCTCGAATTCGATCAAGGTCCTCAATCACTTGAACGATTACAAGACTATCGCGACGGCCAACTTTCGAGTGAAATACAACGCCAAGACCGATTCGATCCTCGCCCGATACATGGCCGAGGTACTCGAATCCCTGCACGTTGAGTACAAGTCACAATTTGGCTACGCTCCGCCGAAACCCATTTTGGTCGAGATTTTCAGCACTCATGAGATGTTCAGCGGCCGCGTGACATCGTTGCCGGATTTGCACACCATTGGTGCATGCACTGGAAAGATGTTCGCCATGGCATCGCCGAAAGCCAAGGGCGTCCCTCGTCCTTTCAATTGGGCGCGTGTACTGCGCCATGAATTGGTCCACGTCTTCAATCTCGAACAGACCAACATGGAATGCCCCCACTGGCTGACTGAGGGCCTGGCGGTGAGGGCGGAGAAGATCAACCTCCCCGCTCGTTGGAATCAGGTCTTGGCCAAGAGCCTTTCCGACGACAAATTGTTAAACCTTGACACGATTACGCTCGGATTCATCCGGCCTCGCGACCAGGACGAATGGCACTTGGCCTATTTTCAGAGCTACCTCTATGTGACGTTTCTCACAAAGACGTATGGCGAGAAATCCGTGGGTGGGATGCTCGCGGCCTACGCCGAGGAACTCAACGACGACGCGGCCCTTCGAAAGGTCTGCAAGGTTGACAAGGCGGCGTTCGAGAAGGCGTATCGAGAATTCATCCAGGACTACGCCAAGAATTTGCCCCGCGGAAAGGAGAAGGCCCCGGGGGGGAAGCCCCTGACGCTGGCTCAATTGCAGGAAGCGTATGAGATGGACCCCGACGATGCGGATACGGCCGCGAAATATGCGGAGCGGCTGATCGTCAAGGATCCCGCGAAGGCCCGCAAGCTCGTGGACAAGATTCTGGCCGCCAAAGCGAATCACACGCTGGCGGCCGTGGTGAAGGCGCGACTGCTGGCCAAGGCTGGCGACACCGAAGCCGCGATCAAGGTTCTCGATGCCGCCCAAGGTTCTGGAGCCACGCCGGAGTTGTTGCTCGCCCTCGGTCGGCTCCTGGCCGAGGCCGACCAACCCGAAAAAGCCGCCGAGACACTTGAACAAGGACGCAAGCTCGAACCGTATGAATCAACATGGCTCGAAGAATTGGCCAAGGTCTACAAGAAGACCAACGACAAGGCCAAGCGAATCTCGGTGCTCAAGGACCTGGTCAAGTTCGACTATGACGATTTCCCGTCGCGGAAACTGCTGGCGCAGCTCTTGATTGAGCAGGGGGACTTCCCCGGAGCCGAGGCCGCCGCTCGCGAGGCCATGGAAATCGACCTACTCGACGAAGAAATACAAGAGGTATTCTTCACGGCGCTGACGAAGCAAAATAAGAATGAAGAGGCGACACGCCTGAAGAAGATATTGCAGGATTAGGGGACACGGTTTCGGAAATGGGCCATGACCCCGGATGCGGCTCGTTCCGCACGGGCGTGAAATCCCGCGACCCGCGAGGCCTGGAGTGACGCTGAGCGAATTGCAGTCATTGATTCGAACCATGTATGGCGCCAAGGACGCCGCTCGCGGCATCGAAGGCACCTTCATGTGGTTCATGGAAGAGGTCGGTGAGTTGTCGGCGGCACTCCGAGGCGGCAAATTGAACGAGACGGAGTTGGAGTTTGCTGACGTCCTGGCATGGTTGGCGACCCTCGCCAATATCGCCGGGGTTGATCTGGAAACGGCGATTCGCACCAAGTACGGCAAGGGCTGTCCCGGTTGCGGTCGCGTCCCGTGTAGCTGCGGGACCGCGGAGAAGCCATGAGAACTTCGATTCGGTTCGCGATACTCCTTGGCCTGGCATGCGGCGTCACCGGTTGCGGAGGCGGGGGAGGGGGCGGGCCGGCGCCGGGCAAACGCGGGCAAGTCGTCATTCGAACCGTCTTTGCGGGGCTTCCCAGCGGTCCGGGATCAGAAGAAGGCGTCTCGGGCCAATTTCACTTCTTCAAGGCCGGCCATTGGACGCCCGTCTACGTGGAGATCGAAGGCAAAGGCCAACTGGAGCCGGGCACGGAACTGGTCGTCGAGTCGGCGGACGGGGACGATGTGCTGAGCAACTCCATCATGCCGTTGCCCGGCGTCGAATTCACGCCCGATACGCCCGCGTACACCTTCGTCGCTTACACCAAGCCGGGAAAACACCACGGAACGATCGTGGTCAAGCTTCGGTCTCGGGGGCAACTGTTATGCGAACCGTACGATGTTTCCCCCAGTGGCGGCCTCATGGCCAGCCAGTACCTGTATCTGACAATCGGCGCGAAACTGCCGGGCGTGAAGTTGCCGGCCAACACAAACGACAATCGGCTCTGCGAAATGGCAGCCGTCGATCGCATCGATCGACTGCCGACGGTTTGGTATGGCTACAACGCGGTCGATCTGGCGATATTCTGCACGGGCAATCGCGATTTTACCGAGCGATTCCTCAGCGATAGCGCGCGACGTGACGCCTTGGCCGAGTGGGTACGACGCGGCGGGAAATTGGCGGTGTGTGTGGGACAGAATCAAGACCTCGTTGCCGCCAGCAAGGAACTCGAGCCGCTTTGGCCGGTTATTTTCGCCGGACCGCAGAAATCGAAGGCGGCGGCCCTGTTTTGGCCGGGGGAACCCTCCAACCCCGACGGCGGGCTGCGAGCCATCGGCGGCGAATTGCTCCTGACCCGATTCGACATGCGACCCGATCGCAAGGCGCGGTCGGTGATCCCCGGTCATGCCAACAATCGCCCCGATCCGACTCATCCGTTGGTCGCGCAAGGCTCCTACGGCCTCGGCCGAGTGACCGCGATTGCTCTCGACCTCGATCAGCCGCCCTTCACCGGCTGGTCGCGCCAGGGCGCTTTTTGGGAACGCCTTTTGCGCGAAGCCGGACCGTTTGTTGCCAATGCCCCCGCCGACAAGGGAATGCCGTTCGCCGCCGCCAGTCGCAACGATGACAGCCTGCTCTCAAACCTCGAGCAAGGATTGGAGCATTTCGACGGCATTCCCGTGATTTCGTTCGGTTGGGTCGCCTTGTTCATCTTGATCTACATCCTCATCGTTGGCCCTCTCGATTACCTCTTCCTGAAAAAAGTTGTCAAGCGCCTTGAGCTGACTTGGGTAACCTTTCCCGCCGTCGTCTTGATCGTCAGCGTGGCGGCCTACTTCACGGCCTATGCACTCAAGGGCGAGGATCAGCGAGTCAACAAGCTCGATTTCATCGACTTCGACCTGCGCTCGCGAACCGTCCAAGCCACAACGTGGTTCTCGATCTTTAGCCCTCGCGTGCAAAACTACACCATCGGGATCGAGCCGAACAGCGACTGGGGCGCGAAGACCGAGTCGTCGAGTCCGCCGACGGTGAGCTGGCACGGCCAGCCTCGAGACTCCGATCGAGGCAATCTTTTCCGCCGCTCCTACGAGTATGAACCTCGCGCCACCGGCTTGCGCCGGGTGCCGATTCCCGTTTGGGCGAGCAAAGTCTTCACCGGATGCTGGGAAGGGCGGTTCGACCCTTCGCGAGCGCCGATGAAATCTCAGTTGAGGCGATCCGCGAATAATCCCGAGAGTCTCGGAGGCTCCGTCGTCAGTCAGTTGCCGGTCCCGCTTGACGAAGTTTTTCTCGTCGATCGGACTCACGTTTATCGACTGGATCGGCTCAACCCTGGGGAGCGAAAACCGCTGACGACCTTGACACGCCAAGGATTGGACGAGTGGCTTCGCGGGATGGCTCCACCCGTGGCGGCGAACAATCCTTGGGATGACCCTCGGTGGAACCAGTACAACTCTCGCCAGGTCGGCAACACCGAACCGTCGCGAGCCCATATGCGTTCACTGATGTTGCACGAGTCCATGGAAAAAGCGACCAATCGAAACACTGTTCGCAACGGGGCCATGCGCGAATTCGACCAGAGTTGGCGCTTGCGATTTGGCACCGGCGACGAAGTGATGCTCATCGGCAAACTCGAAACCAAGACCGGGCCGGCACAGTCGGTCGCTTCGGAACCCGGCTCGATTTCCCGGCTTTGGATCGGGGCATTGCCCGATCCTCAAAGCGGCGCGACGCGGCCTTCATTGTCTGGGACCATGCGTCAGGAAACCTATGTGCGGTTGATTCTCCCTGTTGAAATCGCCGATTGACCTCCTTGAGAGAGCCATGATCGAAACACGCGACTTGACAAAGATGTACGGCGACCTTTACGCCCTCAACCGGCTCTCCCTGAAACTGGAGCGCGGCGACGTCTACGGGTTCATCGGGCCTAACGGTGCCGGCAAGACGACCACCATGCGCATCCTGGCCACGCTGCTCAATCCGACATGGGGCGAGGCCACGGTTTGCGGCTACTCGATCTACAACGGGGCCAAGGAAATTCGCCGCCTCATCGGATACATGCCTGACTTCTTCGGTGTTTACGACGACATGAAGGTCGTCGAATACCTCGAGTTCTTCGCCGCCGCCTACCGGATCAAGGGCGCCGAGCGCAAGAAGAAATGCGAGCAAGTGCTGGAGTTGGTCGATCTCGGATATAAGCGAGATGCCCTGGTAACGAGCCTCTCGCGCGGTATGACGCAGCGCCTGGGCTTGGCGCGGGTGCTGCTCCATGAACCGCAAGTCTTGCTCCTCGATGAACCGGCCAGCGGTCTTGATCCCCGCGCCCGAATCGAGATGCGAGGACTCCTCAAGGAATTGCGGAGCATGGGAAAGACGATTCTCGTCTCCAGCCACATTCTCCCTGAGTTGGCCGACATCTGTAACAAGATCGGAATCATCGAACGCGGCAAGCTCTTGTTCGACGGCGACGTTCAAGCGGCCATTCGTCAGGTGCGGCAGAAGCAGGTCTATCTCGTGACGGTCGCCAATGGGCTGAACCCCACCGCGCAGTCGCACCTCGAACGCAACGAAGACGTCGAAAAAGTCGAGTACAAAGCCGACGAAGACCTACTCAAGGTCACGCTCAGGGATGGCGTTGCGGACGGCAGTTTCATCGCGGAATTGCTTATTAGGAATAACCTTCGTTTGAAGATGCTCAAAGAGGAGGAGATCGACCTGGAAGACGTGTTCATGGGCATCACGAAGGGGATCACGAACTAGATGCCGGGCAATGGACGAATCGACCATTGTCCCAATGGGGGAAGCCGAGTGGCTCAAGGCGACATTGTGACGTGCCGATCGTGTGGCGCGACGGTACGGCCCGTGGTTCTCCCGGATCAAGAGCCGTCGTGTCCGCTTTGCGGTGCGGCCATGAGCGCCAGGCCGATTCCGCCCGTGCCGCTGGAACCCAAGTTGGTTCCGATGGAGCCTCCGGCGCCACCGGTGGCCAAGTTGGTTCCGCCGACACCTCCCGCCGATGCCCGGCCCACAAGCCGAAACCCGCCACCGGAACCAGAGCCGGAGACCTACGCCTTCGCCGAAGCACCGCCCCCGCCGCCCGCTGCCAAGACCCCGCCCGCGCCGGCCCCCACAAAGAAGACGCGAAAACCCACACCACGCTCGGCACCACGCCAACCTGCCCCCGAGCCGGAGGATAATGACAATGCACCGCGTGAAGTCTTAATCAGCGGCACCGTCGAGGACGACGGTAACCCCTACGCCGTGCAAGGCGACGTTCGCAGCAAACGATGCCCGGAATGCGATACCAAGCTGCCGTTACGCGCGACGCTCTGCACCAAATGCAACTACAACTTCGAGACCGGCGAACGGGAGGTCGAAGAGTTTCAGCCCGTGACTCGCGAATGGGAAGCGGGTTGGCCGTTTCAAAAAAGGGTGCTGGTCTTCGCGATTGTTTCGGCCATCAACACCGCGACCGTCCTTGGCGGATTGATCCTTCGAGGTGACGCGCCCATCGGCGTCGTCGGGTGGTTTATCACGATGTGCCTGCAAACCTTCCTGATTGGCACCTACGACAAGTTGACCATCTCCCGTAACCGCAAGGGGCAGGTGAAAATCACGAAGATATGGCGTGTTGCGTTCTATCCAATGGCGCCCATCACGCTGAAGTGGCGCGATCACGAAGGCGTGATGACCGGCATGGCCCACGATCCGGACTACATCGACTGGGCCATGTTCATCCTTCTGGTCCCGTTCTGCATCTTCCCGGCCGTAATATGGTGGTGGTTCATCATTCGACCCGAACAGCATTACGTCGCCCTGAGCAAGCATCACGGTTCGCCTGAAACGATGCTGTACCGCGGCACCAAGGAAGGTCAGGCGCGAGAAATCGCCGACACCGTCAACGAGTTTTGCGGCCTGCCCTATCAATGATCCGAGGTTGAGAATGCGAGTCCTGGTCACCGGCGGGGCCGGTTACATCGGCAGTCATACGGTTCGACGGTTGATCGAACACGGCCATCAGGTTTGGGTGTTCGACAACCTCTCGGCCGGTCATCGCGAGGCGGTTTCGGGCGATCGACTGATTGTCGGCGATTTGAAAGACGCCGATCAAGTCGATCACGTCTTACTGATTCATCGCATCGAAGCCGTTGTTCATTTCGCGGCGCACTGCTACGTCGGCGAATCGGTACACCAGCCTGCGAAGTACTATCAGAACAACCTCGCCAACACGCTGACCTTGATGGAACGCATGCGACGTCACGGCATTGGCCGATTCGTCTTCTCGAGCACCTGTGCCACCTATGGCGTACCGGAACGGCTTCCGCTCACGGAAGACCATCCCCAGCGGCCGATCAATCCCTACGGCAACACGAAACTGGCGGTCGAGCGGGCCTTGGCGGACTTCGCGGCCGCTTACGACTGGGGTTACGCGGCCCTGCGATATTTCAACGCCTCCGGGGCGGCGCCTGAGGGAGACATTGGCGAGGATCATAGCCCCGAAACACACTTGATTCCACTGGTGCTTCAGGTCGCGTTGGGCCAGCGACCGCACATTGAGGTATTCGGAACCGATTATCCGACGCCCGATGGCACCTGCATCCGCGATTACGTTCATGTCGACGACCTCGCCGAGGCCCATCGACTGGCATTGGAACGGCTGACGCCGGAAAATGGCCTGATTTACAACCTGGGCATTGGCCGCGGTTACAGCGTGCGCGAAGTGATTCGGTGCGCCGAGGAAGTAACGGGCAAGCCGATTGCGGTTAAGGAAGCGCCTCGCCGAGCCGGCGACCCGACCGAGTTGGTCGCTGATGCTGCCAAGGCGCGGCGCGAACTCGGCTGGACGCCGCAATACAACGAGCTTCGCGGAATCGTCGAAACCGCGTGGCGCTGGCACCGCACCCACCCGAAGGGCTACGCGACGCCTATTTCCCCACCCCGCTGAGGACAAACGCGGCCCAGAGCTTGGTATCAGCCGTTCGCCGCCGGTTTACCGGCGGTTCGCCTGCACCCCCGGCAAGCCGGGGGCTAGGATCCTTCGCCACTGCGACCTTCAACCGCGGCGCCCCGCGTTCGCCCGCGAGGTCGGGGATCAACTCGGGATGCCGATAGATCGTCAACTGCGCCTCCCGCAACGCCTCGAGGGGCGGCTTCTTGTTCACCCACATCTCGTGATAGAACTTCGCCATCAGCGCCGCCGTCGATTTATCTTCCACCCGCCACAACGACGCCACGACATTCGGACATCCGGCTAAATGAAAGGCGCGCTGCAACCCCTGCACGCCTTCGCCGCCAGTCAACTCGCCCAGGCCCGTTTCGCACGCGCTCAACGTGACGAGCCTCGATTGGCCCAACGGCAGGTCCTGGATCGTGAGGCCGGACATGACCTCGCCGTTGGACATCACCACGCCGACATAACCCAGCGGATTCTTCGCCGCGACTTTGCGAGTGTCGTCCCCCATCAGTCGCGATTCGAGCGCCTTCGCGGCCCGTTGACGTTCGGCGGTGAGGGCATCGGCGTTGAACTGCCCGTGCGTCGCCAGATGCACGAATCGAGCCTGGGCCAGCAGGGTCTTCAGCTTCTCAGCCGTTGCGTCCTTGCCGCCAATGGTCTGGTGCATGCCGGGCGCGATTGCGCTGATCGCGTTTACTTCGGTCGTTGTGCCGGGCAACGCGGGCCAGATGCCGGAGCCGTAGTCGATGCCACCGAGCGTGAGAAGCGAAGACTCCCCGCCCTCACGGGCGAGGCTCGCCTTTGTTCGCAACTGATCGAGCAGCCAAGTGCCGTGCGGCACTTGAGCGATCGCGAAATCCTCCAACAACACGCGATCCTTCGCCGTCGGCAACGCCGCCCACGGAATCCGCGCAAGGTCACCATCGGCGGCGAGGTACAGCGTCTTCGTGTCAGCCGGAATCGCTTTCGCGAGCGGCCCCCAAACCCGCTTCGATAATTCCCGAGCCGACGACTCATCGCCACGCGACTCGATCGCAGCCCGCCACGCGGCCACGGCATCATCGATTGGCTTCGCGTCGCCGAGTTCGACGTGTTGAATCTGGGAGCCCGCAGCGCCAGCAAGGGTCGACTTCCCCACCACAAACGCCACATACCGCGGCGTGCGCTTCTGCTTCTTCTCGACAAACTCGAAGTGCGTGTAGCGAATCACATCGATGAACACGGCCCCGTTGGGCAAAGCTTTGGCCAGATTATCGGGTCCGAGCTTGTCGAGTTCCGCCCAGCGCTGCAACGTCGGCATCGCGGCGACGACTTCGCGTTCGAGCCGATCGCGTTGGGTCATCGTCTCGGCGAGCAAGGCATCGCGGGCTTCGGGCTTCATTTTGGTGTCTTGCAACAACTGATCGATCCGCCGACGCAGGCCGCGCAGCCGATCGAGCTTGTCGCCAAGTTCGGTACCGGCGGCGCGGGCGTTGGCAAGGCGCTGCTCCAGCAAGCGCGTGACGATGGCGCGAGACGGCCAGAGTTGGGCAAATGTCGTTTCGGCGGGAGACTTCACGGCTCGGGTGATGCTGAGGTAAGCGTCGCGATAGGGCGGCTGGGCGTTGATTTTGTCGAAGGCGGCCTCCTCGGAGGCGGTGGCGAGTTCCCGTTTCAGCAGCCGTTGCTGCATCGTCAGGGCGTCGCGGTAGTACGGCAACGCCTGCTCCGCCTGACCCATCGACTGCAGCACCAAGCCCAGGTTGTTGAGGCTGGTGGCGAGGTCGGGGTGTCCTTGGGGGTACTTCGACTCCGGGAACAGCTTCTGAGTCATCGCCAGGGCGTCGCGGTAGTACGGCAACGCCTGCTCCGACTGACCCATCGCATCCAACACGAAGCCCAGGTTGTTGAGGCTGCGGGCGAGGTTGGGGTGGTCATCGGGATACTTCGACGCGGGGTAGAGCTTGCGACGAATATCAAGGGCTTCTCGCATTTTCGCGACGGCCGCCGCGGGTTCCCCTTGCTGGTACAACAGGATGCCTTCACGATTGAGCCTCGTTGCCTCGGCGGCTAGCTTCTGCTCCTCTGGCGTCAGCATTGGCGGTTTCGGGTCGTCGGCGCGGGACATGGCGGCGGCGCCGAACAGCAATACGATCGCGATGGGTCGCATGGGGCGGCTCCTTGAGGTGATGGGAATGCGTTGAACGATAGCGTAACCGGGTCCCGGAACAGGTGCAACACTTTATGCTTGTCACTCGCTCGAGCGCCGATTAAAACTACGCCTACGAACACCCTGACCCTCAAACCTCTTTTGGAGAGTTCCCTCCCATGGGCTGGAAACAGACGTCGGCACACAAGAACGGCAAAGGATCGTATCACCAGATTGGGTTGGTCCGCGGCCAGTTCGGAAACGTGCCGATGAACCAGTGGGTCAAGTTCATTGCCGACACCGGCTTCGATGGCTGGGAAGAAGCAAGCTGGGAACTCGATCTCCGCAAATGCGATACCGATGAAGGCGCCGCCGCTTACGCCAAGGAGCGTGTCGATTTCGCCCGTGCTCATGGCCTGGAAATCTTCACCGTCGCCACGCACCTACAGGGGCAAGCTCTGGGCGATGAGCCGACGGCGAAGACGCTGCAGTTCGTCGGCGGCGACGCGGTCAACGCCTATGCCGAATGGCGCAAGGCGGGCAATAATCCACCGCGGACCGATCCGTACTTCGTCCCGGATCATGTCGGCAAATTGATCCATCAACAAGCCGAGCGCGACCTCAAGGCCTGCGCTCGCCTCGCTGGTCACCTGTCGAAGTTGCAGAATCGCAAGGTCGCGCTGCCCGGCTTCGTCGGGTCGCCCGCGGGTTGCTGGAGCCATTGGTTCCTGTTCCCGCCATTGCCCGGCGAGATTGCCGGCCACAAGATTCCCGACGTGCGCCAAGTCTCGTTGGAACTTCTCGTCGAGCGCTTCGGGTCATTCTGGAAGCTATGCAAGGAATATGGCGTGACCTTTGACCTCGAATGCCATCCCTCGGAGAGGGCGATGGGCGACATCGAATCGGCCTCCGATTACATCAACCACATGAACAAAGCAGGCTTCGAAGGCGTCGTGGGTTTTAATCTCGACGGCAGCCACTTGGAATGGCAAAACGTCTGCGTCGTTCAGTTCATTCGCGAGTTCCCCGAGTATATCCACTGCGCTCATGTGAAGGGCGTTTGGGTGGCCCGCGAGCATTGCCGCGCGGGGCGCCTCGGCGGGCATCGGCCGATGGGTCATTGGGCCAACGGTTGGAACTTCGTCACCGCCGGCAGCGCCCGCGACGCCAATTCGCTCGAAGACATTTTCATCGAACTGAATCGGGTGGGGTTCGACGGCGCCGTGTCGATCGAATGGGAAGACAACGACGCCGAACAGCACGCCGGCGCCAAGGCGGCCCTCGGCTTCGCCCGTAAGGCCGACCTGCCTCCGAGCGGCATGCGTCACGATGAGATGCTGAAGGCGTGATTTGCGAACACACAAAACGATTGAGGGCCGTGGATGCCATCCACGGCCCTCAATCGTTTCGAACCATCAACCGTCACTTCTGAAATCGATTGCCGCGAAGGATCGTCGCGGCGTCGTTGTACCGAACCCCGTATCGCCGAAAGGCCGCGTGAGCCGTGCCCGCCACCATCTGTCGTAGGTAGAATGGTTGGTTGACCACGAAGTGGTGGATGCTGTGCGTCGCACCGAAGTTGCACGTGAACAGGTTGAGCGGAGCTAACCACCAGGCGTTGAATACCTGCGTCTCTTGCAACCGATTCTCCACGTCGCCGAAGTAATGCATGTTCGATGAGATGATCTGCAAGCAAACCTGGCGAAGCATGTTCGGCAACACCCAAACGACGGCCACGACGTTTAGCACCTGGCGAACGCCCGCCAGCGTCTCGGGCATCGACCCGCCAAGCAACCCGACGGCGAGCGTCGCCAAGTGAAGTAGCGCCCAACCGTAAATCGCGACCAGATAAACCGTGCCGACCGGGAACAAGGCCTTGTAGAACTCACGAGCCTTGTAGAACGGGATCTGAGCGAATTCGCGTTGGCGGAAGAGCGACGCCAAGCCCGGCTCGAACATGGCCAAGAGTTTCATTGCACCGAACGGCAAGCCGTTGCCGATGAGTTGCTCTTCAAAATCCTCGTCGTGACCCGAGGTGCGATGATGCAACAGGTGCATGCGCCGGCGATACCAAGGGTGAGGCAGATTCCCGAGGAACGGCCAGACGGCGAGCATCATCGTGTCTTGGATTCGCTTGTTCGTCGCGAAATACAGATTGTGAATCAGGTCGTGCTCGATCTCGCGGATGACGGCAAAGCAGATGGCGTTGATCGCCAGGCAGAGATACCACGGCATGACGCCAACGCCATACGCGACGGCCGACACCACCGACACGGCGACCGCGGCGCCGAAGAATGCCACGCCAAGAGCGCTTTGGTAATTCAATACAGGAAATCGTCGTCGCAGGTCTTTGTCGGCGGCCCGAATCGCCTTGGTGATCTCGGCGGCCCGTTCGTTGTCGTTCAAGTCTCGTCGGGTGTCTGAAGTCTTGTTCATCGTCGCGAGCATGGTTCACCTCGTTGAAGTTGGTTGAAGTTCGATGCCTCCCATACTCGTTGGAAGATTGATGTGACATCCGTTGCAAAAAAATGTCTCGAATGGCTGATTCCGGTTTTTGACTGTCACACAGTGGCGCCATCGGCGTAATGGGGACGCCATCAACCCATAGGAGCCAACCATGCGACCCATGCGAGAATCCACTCGATCACGACGACCACGAATCGGCTTGGCTCTGAGCGGCGGCGGCGCGAAGGCGGCGGCGCACCTCGGCGTGATGCGTGTGCTCGACCTGATGGGGTTGAAGATCGACCTCGTCGCGGGCACCAGCGGCGGAGCACTGGCCGGAGTCTTTCACTGCGACGGGCATTCTCCCGACCGGAGCTTCGAGATTCTCCAGCAAAGTCTGATGGCCAAACGGTGGTGGCATCGATTTCCCGGCGCGCGTTATTGGCAACTCGCGCGGCACTTTCGACAGCAGACCCTCGCAACCACCATGGAGGGACACCTTCGCGCCAAGACATTCGCTGATTTGAAAACGCCGTTGTTCGTGACGGCAACCGATCTTGTCACCGGCGAATCGGTTGTGCTCGATCGCGGCGAGCTGTCGCCGGCGGTCATGGCCAGCATGAGCCTGCCGGGGTTTGCCCCGCCGGTGGCCATCGGCAATCGCCTCCTCGTTGACGGCGGCGTCTTGAACAATCTGCCGATCAACGCGATTCTGCGACATGGCGCCGACATTATCATTGCCGTCGATCTCGGGTCGTGTAATGCCCCGTCCGGCGAATGGGCGCGGTGGCGACCGAATCGTGGCTCGGTCGACGTCCTGCGTCGGGCCTGGGACATTCAGAATCGGGAATTGACCCGCCGGCGACTGGCGGCCGCCGATGTCGTCATCCGCCCGCAAGTGGGGGAATTCGGCATCGCTGACATGGGCCGAATGGGTGAACTTATGAGGCTGGGCGAGGAAGCCGCCGTGCAATCAATCCCGCTGATCCGTGATGCACTGGAGGCTTGGGATGGCTCGGGTATGATGGTCGCCGATTTCGACGATCTGAGCGAAACCGCCATGCTGCGTCGTCGCGGCGAGGCGATTGCCCGACGCCAGCGAGCCATCGCCAATTGAACTGCGGACACCCGCTATGGTTTCGGCGCGGCTCGATCCCATTCGCGGATTGACCTCGCGATCCCCACGGGGTCGCCCGTGACAGTCAGGGTATAACGCCGCTCCTCTACGCCGCCGCCGGATTGGAGCGTCAGTTTGGAACCGTTGATCCACGCCTCGATTGCAGACTTGATCTCGACCGCTTGTTCGGGCGATTTGGTCCAAAGCGTCAGGTCCAACGCAATCCCGGACGGCTCCGGGGTCGGCACTTCGGTAGCCCGGGCCGGCCTCGCCCGAATCGGGTTCTTCCCCGAGTCGATGCGGATGCCGATGCCGGCCGTCTGGATGCTCAGGATCCGGTCTCGCAATTCCTTGGGTTGGCGGGTGAGCAACAACGGCAACGCCGTCGCTGACCAGTCGGCATGATGAGCGACCGCCCAGCAGACGGTCTCCTTTTCCGGGCGATACTTCAGCAGATCCGCCAACGGTGCCGAAAGGAGATCGACCGACTTGAATGGCTCGTCAGGGACATTCGCGAGGTCCTCCGGCGGCGAGCAAATCACCAGAGTCCGGGCATCGGGACACCACATGCCGGCTTCGAGAGGCAATCCCGGTGGCTTGATCCGCTGAATCGTTTTCGAGCCAGCGGTCGCCGTCCGAAACGCTCCGAGTTTTTGGGCGACTTTTTCGGGTTCAAGAGACTGGCGTGTCTTCACGATCAACCGAATCGCCGGCAAGAGCTGATTCCCGACATGCAAGCCCAAGACGATTTCGGAAATATCGTCGCGGCGAAGGCCGGTCAGGGCCTCGACGTTGAGGTCGCCTTGCCCAAGGCCGATCCGATCCAGAAGCTCGCGGGCTTGGGCATTCTGGTCGGCACTGGCGATCGGCAATCCGAGAATGACATTGGTATCGCCCGGCAGATACCCCAGGGCCGACGAATCCGAGAGCATGACCAGACCGCGTCGCGACTGCGTCATCAACGCGAACGCAAGCCCCGAAATACCGGCGACCAACATAATGCCGACCACGACCATCAGTACGCGGCGATTGGCCTTTTTGGCGTCAGGAATGGTAATGGGGGGCACGGGTACCGCCGTAGCGTTCGAGGTGGTAATGTCGGAAGCAACGAACGACTCCCCACATCGCGTACACGTCGCCCGTCGCGATTCCGGTAACGGGTCGGGCAAGGGAACTACCGTGTTGCAATACGGGCATGATGCAGTGGCCAGGGTCATGAAAGCTCCTCGGGCGTCACTCTCATTGTTAGACTCGTCGCGGTCTCGGACCAGATGCGAGATGATGCCGCCGTGATGTCCGGTATGGAACAGTGGGGTAGCCTCGGCGAGCTGAGGCGTTCGGCCCGACGCGGCTACCCCCTACGGGTCCGTATTGACCCATTTTCGCGCCGCTCCTAGGATGAGGGCGCGATTGCAGATGCGTTCGCCCGGGTTTATTGCGCGCCGGGCTGATTACGGGAGGCGAGTCGCCGATGGCTACTGAAACGAGTATGGACGTTGGGTTTCTGGAAAGACTCGGCGACGGTTTCAACGCTTTTTCCGAGGGAGTTACTCGGTTTCTGACCCGGATGCTCGGATCGAGCAACGAACGGTTTGTCCGGCAGCTCGGCTACATTCGCACGCGGGATCCGGCCAATCCGTACCGCATCACGCCGGGGTCGATCCTGGCTCGCGTGAATGAGCTTGAACCCCAGATGCTCAAACTCACCGACGAGGAGCTGAAGGGGCTGACGCCAAAGTTCCGCGAGCGACTGGCCCAAGGGGAGACCCTCGAAGACCTTCTCCCCGAGGCGTTTGCCGCTTGCCGTGAAGCGGCTCGCCGCTCCAAGAACATGCGTCATTTCGATGTGCAGATTCTTGGCGGCGTCGTACTCCATCGTGGCAACATCGCCGAGATGGTGACCGGCGAAGGCAAGACGCTGGTGGCAACGCTGCCGGCCTACCTGAACGCTTTGGAACAGAAGGGCGTCCATGTTGTAACCGTCAACGATTATCTTGCCCGCCGCGACTGCGAGTGGATGTCGCCGATCTACCATGCGCTGGGCGTGACGGCCGGCTACATTCAGTCGGACATGGAATCCGAAGATCGTTGGAAGGCATACGACTGCGACATCACCTACGGGACCAACAGCGAGTTCGGCTTCGACTATCTCCGCGACAACATGAAACCGGCCCGCCGTGGCGACCCGCACTATCCGCCCTGGGGCCAGCAAGTCCAGCGTGTCCCGCTCAATTACGCCATCATCGACGAAGTCGATAACATCCTGATCGACGAGGCTCGGACCCCGCTCATCATTAGCGGACCGGCGTTCACCGACGAGCGCCAATTTGAAAAGGCCGACGATATTGCCGTTCAACTGTCAGAGTTGCAGAAACGAGAGCCGGGGCGTTATTTCGAGATCAAGGAAAAGGAACACACCTGCCATCTAACCGATGACGGGATTCGCAAGGCTGAGGAGTTGGCCCACGTCGAGAGCTTTTACACTGCCGGCAACATGGAGTGGCCGCACCTCATCGACAATGCCCTCAAAGCGCATCATCTTTACAAGCGTGACCGCAACTACATGATTATGGCCGACCGCGACAACCCTCGCGATTTGGCGATCATCATCATCGACGAGTTTACCGGCCGCCCGATGTGGGGCCGGCAATGGTCCGACGGGCTTCATCAAGCCGTCGAAGCCAAACATCGCCGCGACGGGGTCAAAATCAAGAAAGAGACCCAGACTCTGGCGACGGTCACGTTGCAGAATTTCTTCAAACTGTACAAGAAACTGGCCGGCATGACCGGCACGGCCATGACCGAGGCCAACGAGTTCTGGAAGATTTACAAGCTCGACGTCATCGCGATTCCGACCAATCGAGCGTTGCGACGCATCAATAGCTCCGATCTCATCTACCGAACGGCTCGCGAGAAATGGGCGGCCATCGTCGATGAGGTCGTTCAGGTTCACGCCACGGGTCGCCCCATTCTGATCGGCACGACGGACGTGGCCAAGTCCGAGATATTAAGCGGAATGCTCAAACGTCGCGGCGTGAAGCACGAGTTGTTAAACGCCAAGCCGGAATATGTGGCCCGCGAGGCGGAGATTGTCGCCCAGGCCGGCCGGATCGGCGCCGTGACCATCTCGACGAACATGGCCGGTCGCGGCACCGACATTATCCTTGGCGGCAACCCCGAAACGTTAGCGTGGGCCAAACTCAAAGACCAATATCCGACACGACTCGACGTGCCGGATGACGTCTGGAAGCGAACCGTATTGGAGATCGAGACCCGCGAAAAGATGAAGGAAGAAGGCCGGCGTGTTGCTGACCTGGGCGGGCTTCATGTTGTCGGCACCGAGCGACACGAAAGCCGCCGAATCGACAACCAGTTGCGTGGCCGCGCCGGCCGTCAGGGCGACCCGGGATCGTCGCGGTTCTATTTGTCTCTTGAAGACGACCTGATGCGCATTTTTGCCGGCGAGTGGGTCAAGAATGTCCTCACGCGGCTTGGCATGCAGGAAGGCGAAGCCATCGAAAGCCGCATGGTTTCCCGCCGTGTCGAGGGTGCCCAGAAAAAGGTCGAAGAGTATCACTTCGACATTCGTAAGAATCTGCTCGAATACGACGAGGTGATGGACCATCAACGCAAGGAAGTCTACGGCCGGCGTCAGCGAATCCTCGACGGCGAGAACTGCAAAGCCGTCATCATGGGCATGATCCGCAGCCAAATCGACGATGCCGTCGATCGCTTTACCGATGACGAATATGGGCTTGCCACGTTCGCCGATTATGCCGAGCGCCAGCTCAACGTTGAGTATGAAGCCGAGGATTTTCGCCGCTGCGATTTCGCCGAGGCGGAACGTCTCGCGATCGAGAAAGCCCTCAAGGCCGTCCCCACGTTCTTGCAAGACGCGATCGACGAATGCCTGCCCGCCGAGGAAGACCCGAAGGAATGGAAATGGCAGGACCTGGCACGGCGAGTCAACTCTCGATACGCCTTGAAACTCACCGATCGCGAACTTCGGCAGAGCGGCCGCGACCAGATTTCTCAGTTGATTCTCGATCGGGCCACCGGCGTCGTCCGTGACGTCCGGCTCGCCGACGGCGCGAAGTATCTCGACCCGGCATGGGGCCTGCGTTCGATCAGCGATTGGGTTCGCCAGAAATTCTTGCTACGAATCCCACCCGAGACGTTTGCCGACTTGAATCCGCAGGCGATCAAGACCCTGCTCCACGAGAAAGTTGGCGAGGCCTATCGCCAACGCGAGGTCGAGATTCCCGTCAAGGTCGCCATCGCCAACTACATGAGCGAAAAGGCCGTCGCCCCCGGCCAGCAGAAGTATGACCGGGGCGGACTGTTCATGTGGGCGAAGATGCGGTTCGGCCCCTATGCCGACGATCTGAGCGAGATGGATTTCCGCACGTTGCCGAAAAACCGGATCGAGGAAGTTCTGCTCGAAGTGAGCCGCCGTGCGATGTCGCCCGTGAGTCAGGACGCCATCGACGAGAAGCTCGACGAAGCGTTCGAAGGGACACGCCACGCCGAAGCCGAAGACGCGAGAGAACTGTCCGCTTGGGCTCGCGAACACCTCAAGATCGAGATTGCCGAGACTGCCTTGACCGGCGTGACGCGGGACGAGGCTCGGCAGGTCCTCTGGAATGCCTACGACTACCGATACCGGCCCGAGATGCGGGGCATGGAACGCGGGCTGTACCTGAATCAGCTCGACACGGCATGGAAGAAGCACTTGCTCACCATGGACCATCTGCGTTCGACGGTCGGCCTTCGCAGTTACGCTCAAGAAGATCCTAAGACGATTTACAAACGCGAAGGCATGAAGGAATTCGAGGTAATGCTCGATGCGATGGAAGACCGCGTCACCGACACGGTCTTCCGCATGGAAGAAGAGGAAGGCTTCCGCGAATCGCTGTGGATGGGCGCGTCGGCGGTTCACGAGACCTTTACCGGACGGCCGACAGCGGCCGATGGCGGCGTTGACGGCACCATGACCAACGCCAATCAGGGCGACAAAAAAATCGAGCCGATTCGAAACAAGGGCGACCGCGTCGGCCGAAACGACCCATGCCCATGCGGAAGCGGCAAGAAGTACAAGAACTGCTGCATGCGAACGACAGCTCGCTAAAATCGGCGCGGGGTTTGGGCCGCCACTTGCTGGCGCGTCGTGCTCGTGTCGATTCCCGAGCACGGCGCGCCAGCAAGTGGCACGAATGAGACCTTGGGATGGATCCCATGTCCCTACTGCTGGATGCCGTCTACCTCGTTCTCATCACGCTGCTCTCGCCTTGGCTCGCCATCAAAGCTCTCACCACCGGCAAGTATCGTCGCGGGATGTGGCAACGGCTCACGGGGATGGCTGCCCACACCAGCGAGCACGGGTCCGGTACCGTCTTGTTTCATGGTGTCAGCGTCGGCGAGATTCACCTGTTGCGCACACTCGTCGCGGCTTTTCGCCAACGATTCCCGAATCACCGGTGCGTCATTTCGTCCACGACTGATACCGGCTTTGATGAGGCATGCCGGATTTTCCCCGAGTTGGAAGTCATCCGTTTCCCGCTCGATTTCTCGTGGTCGGTCAAACGTGTCCTGCGTCGAATCAAGCCAAGCCTGATTGTCCTCGCTGAATGTGAACTCTGGCCGAATTTCCTGCTTGCAGCTCGACGCGAGGGCGTGCCGGTCACGGTCATCAATGCCCGCATCAGCCCGCGGAGCTTTCGTCGCTACCGTCGCATCCGGTTCGCCGCGCGGTGGATGTTCGGCATGGTGGCCCGCTTCGCCGTCCAGACACAGGCCTACTCCGACAATTTGCAACTGCTCGGCGTTCCGGCGGAACGGCTCGCGGTGACAGGGTCGGTGAAATACGATGGCGCGACCGGCGATCGCTCCAACCCGAGGACAGCGGCATTGCGGGGACTTCTTGGTATCTCACCTGGTGAACTGGTCTGGGTGGCGGGCAGCACCCAAGCACCCGAGGAAGAAATCGCGCTGGCGGTCTTTCGTCGCCTTCAGACCGAGTTTCCGACCCTTCGCCTGATTCTGGTACCGCGCCAGAAAGACCGATTCGACGACGTTGCCCAAACGCTGAAACGATCGGGGGCAACATTCGCACGTCGATCAGAACTTACGACAGCGACGACAGCTCCCATCGTGTTGGTGGATACCATCGGCGAACTCAATGCGGTCTGGGGACTGGCCAATGTGGCGTTTGTGGGCGGCAGCCTTGACGGCAAGCGAGGCGGCCAGAACATGATCGAGCCGGCAGCATACGGCGCGGCCGTCGTTTTCGGCCCGCACGTTTGGAATTTCCGCGACGCCGCGGCGAGACTAATCGAGGCCCGGGCCGCTATTCAAATCTCGGACGCGGCGGAACTCGAGGCCGTTGTGCGTCAGTTGTTCGACGATCCCGATACACGACGAGACTTGGGCGACAATGCCCGACGACTTGTCCGAGACCAACAGGGCGCGACTATTCGCACGGTGGAGTTGCTTGCACAGATGCTCGAACGCTCTTTGCCGTCTCGAGTCGCGGGCTGAAAACATTGACCCAGCACAATCTCACCCGCCAACCTTCACGGCTCAGCGGGATTGGCTCTCGGCAGTGCGATCTTTGAGGCAACGCTCGATTTGGCTTCCACATTTCGCCGGCACGATGGACGACGAAGCCGTTGAAATAGCCGCCGCGATTGCAACGAATTGGTAACGGCGACGGATTTCGTTGGCCTATCGCAGTTCGGCGCGGCTATTCTCGAATCAGGGGCAACGCCGGCCCTGATCGTTGGCCCGAAGTGTTTCTTTCCGCTCAACCGCGGTTCTGGAGATTCCCATGCGTCGATACTGGCTCTTGATGGTGTTCCCCATCCTGCTGATCGTGGTTATTGCATTCGTCAATCGAATCGGCGCCCAAGCGCCCAAGGCCGAGGATGCCAAAATGCGCATCGTGCCTGTCGTGGTATTGAAACCGGGCGAGACGAAAGAGCTGCTCCTTTCAACGTGGTGTACCGTGGGCATTACGCGCGGAAAAGGCCTGAGCGTGAGAGAGCTAAGGGCCGACGGCAATGATCCATTTCCCGATAAGAACCGCAAGGATCCGCGAGTCTGGACAGGCGACGGCGTGACGGTGAAGGTACCCGATTTTGACGAGGCCACCGAATTCACGAGACAGGCAAAGTTCAAGCCGCTGGCCAAGGATCACATTGAGGTGTTCAAGGTCACGGTATCGGCTGCCAAGGACGCCAAGCCGAGAGCTTTCGAGATGCACCTTGCCGACAACACCTGCGCGGGAACATGTACCACGGATTTTCGGGTTCTCGTCGTCGGTGATTGAAACAAGCTGGCGTGATCCAAATTCGAGCGCCTCACCAAGAAAAGAGACCATCGAACGCACGCGGAGGTGTATACTAACAACCATCTCTTTCCATGAATCACGGTCAAACGTCGATCAATACCCCCACGCCAAACCCGGGGGCAGGTTCGCTGCCCGATTCGTCACCGACACTGCCGCCGGCGGCTCCGGCCGAAGCGGCCACCGAGGGCGATGGCCTCGACTGGTCGATCGCTGGCGACCATTTGCCGGTCGTGCCCGGCTTTGTGATTGAACGGGAACTGGGACGCGGCGGCATGGGCATCGTCTACAAGGCGCGACAGATCACGGTCAATCGCACCGTCGCGCTCAAGATGATCCTGGCGGGTGAATTCGCTGGCCCGAACCAACGATCGCGGTTTCGGGCCGAAGCTCAGGCCGTCGCGGCACTGGATCACCCCAATATCGTCCGGTTGTTCGATCTCGGCGAACACGGAAAGATCCTCTATCTCACGCTCGAATACATCGACGGCGATCGCCTCGACCGCAAGCTGAATGCCACGCCATTGCCCGCAACCGAGGCCGCCACGCTTGTCGCGACGTTGGCAAAGGCGATGGTCTATGCTCACGAGCGCGGCATCATCCATCGCGATCTGAAGCCGGAAAACGTCATGCTTTCGGCCGACGGCTCACCGAAGATCCTCGACTTCGGCCTTGCCAAACAAATGGACACCGACGCCCGTCACACTAAAAGCGGCGCGATTGTGGGCACGCCCAGCTATATGGCGCCTGAGCAAGCCGCTGGGTTGAAGAACATCGGCCCACTTGTCGATGTTTATGCACTCGGTGCGATGCTCTACGAATTGCTCACGGGTCGCCCGCCGTTTCGTGCCGCGACGCCGATGGACACCGTGCTCCAGGTCATCACTGAGGAGCCGGTCGCGCCCTCGCGATTGACCGGGCAGGTGCCGCGCGACCTCGAAACCATCTGCTTGAAATGCCTGCGAAAAGAGCCGGCAAAACGCTACGCGAATGCCTCGGCCCTCGCCGCCGACCTCGAACGTTATTTGAACGGTAAACCGATCGTTGCACGACCGATCGGGCCATTGGGTCGGCTTCATCGCTGGAGCCGGCGCAATCCGCTGATCGCCACACTTTCCAGTACGATCGCGCTCTTGTTGATCTTGGCAACCACCGTGGCCATCGCGGCCAGCTTCAAGTTCTTGGCATTGGCCAACCAGGAACGCAAAGCACGCGATGAGGCCGATGCCCTCGCCGAGCAGAACCGTCAGACGATGGTTCGGCTTCAGGTTGACAACGGCACTCGGGAGTTGAGCGTTGGCAATCCCGCCGGAGCGATGGTCTGGTTCACCGCCGCGCTGGAGCGCGATCATCGCGACGCCGAACGAGCTCATCTGCACCGCATCCGATTGGCCACAGTCCTAAATCAGTGCATTCGCCGCGCCCAGGTCTGGTTCCACGACGGGCCAATCAACGACGTCGCGTTCAACGTTGACGGCACGCTAGCCGCCACGGCCGGCGACGACGGCACGGCTCGCATCTGGGTCGTCGCTACTGGGCAACCGGCGACAAAGCCATTGACCCAACCCGGAAAGGTCCGAGGCGTCGAATTCAGCCGCGACGGCAAGCGTCTCCTGACACATGGTTCAGACAGCCTCGCAAGGATTTGGGATACCGAGACGGGCAATTTGGTGGCGGAATTGCCGGCACATCATGGAGCCGTCGGCGCCGCATGTTTCAGTCCCGACGGCCGGAATGTTCTCTGTGGAGGCATTGATGGAGTCCTTAACAAGGTCAGCATCGATGGTGCCGTCCTTTGGACCACGAAACTGAGTCGGTCGATAAAACAAGTCGCATTCAGCCCAGACGGACGTCAATTCGCGGTCGTTGCGTTGAGCAATGTTGTTCGCCTCGGAAGCAGCGATACTGGTGAAATCGTCCACACGTTGAATCACGCTGCTGTCATGGAACATGCGGCGTTTTCACCTGACGGCCAGCGGCTAGCGACGTGCGGCAACAACGAGCGGCCAGCCGTTTGGGACACCGCGACGGGCCAGCGTAAACAGTCCTTCGAAATGAGCAACGGCGGCAAGAGTCGGGTCGCGTTTAGCCCCGATGGGCGTCGCGTCGTGGTCGCCAGTTGGGATCAATTCGCGAGGCAATTTGATCTAGTCGGCGGTCGGGCGCACGGGTCAGACATGGCTCACAAGGGCATTGTCAACGATGTGCGGTTCAGCCCCGACGAGCGAATGATATTGACTGCCAGCGACGACGGAGCGGTCGGCATTTGGAATGCTTCGACAGGCGAATCGATGTTTCCGCGCTTGCCCCATGCCGCGTGGGTAAAGAGGGCGATTTTCAGCGGCGACGGGCGGTTCATTCTGGCCGCGTGTTCCGATGGGAGCGCTCACCTCTGGAACCTTGACACTTCTGGGTCTTCAATTCCTCCGTTGATTCACCCAGGCCCCGTAAACGACGCGGCTTACAGTCCAGACGGGAAATGGATCGCCACGGCTTGCGACGACGGCCTCGCGCGGATTTGGAACGCGACCACGGGCAACCCCCACGGGCAACTGTTGATACATTCGGACGCGGTTTTGACCGTCGCGTTCTCACCAAACAGCCAATTCGTCGTGACCGGCAGTCGCGACAAATCCGCGCGAGTCTGGAACGTCGCCACGGGAAAGCCGGTCGGCGACGCCATGATGCACAGCGACTTGGTCTATCGCGTGACCGTCAGCCCCGATGCAAGACGAATCCTCACGGCTTCCCGAGATAATACCGCGGGCCTCTGGGACTTTGCGACCGGCAAATCGATTGCCAAGCTCACGCACGCCGCCGCGGTGCGATTCGCGGTGTTCAGCCCCGATGGGCGCCACATCGCGACAGCGAGCGAAGACAGCACCGCGCAGATTTGGGATGCTGCAACGGGCCAGCGATCGGGTCCGCCGTTGAAGCACGACGAGCGCGTCGCCCACGCAAGTTTCAGTCCCGACAGTCAACGATTGGTCACTGCAAGTTACGACAAGACCGCCCGGGTGTGGGATGTCGCGACGGGCAAGCCAATCGGCGCGTCGCTGACTCATGGCAGTTGGGTGTACCAAGCCGCCTTCAGTTCCGATGGTTCGCGGATCGCGACGGCAGGTGGAGACGAGATTGGCCGGATATGGGATGCCGCGACGGGCCGGCCAGTGACGGTTCCGTTGGCACACGGCAACTGGGTCAATTTCACGTCGTTCAGCCCCGACGGCCGGCTGGTCGTCACCGGCTCAGGTAGGGAATACGCGGCGCGTGTTTGGGATGCCGTCACCGGCTCGCCCGTCACTCCGTTGTTGCGTCATCGCTCGATGCTAACCAGCGTTTCGTCCAGTCCCGATGGCCGGCGTGTGCTGACCAGTAGCGACGACGGATCGGCTCGCGTTTGGGATTTGGCAACGGACGATCGTGATGTCAACGCCTTGACCGAGATGGCGCGCTTACAGTCCGCGACTTTCATCGACGACAATGGCGGCCTGTTGCCCTTGGCCCCCAAGACCGTGAAGTCGGCTTGGCAGGCTCGCCATCGGGTTGACACCGCCACGGTTGTTGACTCGGCCGACAATCGGCGACGCTGGCACCTGCGTCAGGCATGGGAGGCGGAAACCGAGCACAATTGGCTTGCGGCGATGTTTCATCTGAAACAGTTGATCGATACCTCGACCACCGACGCGAGTCTTTACCTTCGCCGAGCCAAGGCAAACGATGGACTGCAGCAGTGGCACGCTGCCCTCGCGGATTATCAGCGAGCGATCGAATTAGGGGCAGAGCCGCGACAAGTCTTGTTGCCTCGCGGCCGCGCCCATGCTCATGCTCGAAATTGGGAACAGGCCATCGCCGACTTTACTCAGGCGATGCCGCTGACTGACTCGCCGCAAATCTGGGTCGATCGCGGGAGAGCCTTTGCCGAGACCGGACAATGGCGTCAAGCTGCCGACGATCTTCAGCGGGCCATCGAGAAAGGGATCGCGAACCGCACGATTGTGTCGGACTCGGCTCTTTGCGAACTGGCGGCAGGCAATGCTGTTGGATATTCGCAAGCCTGCGCACGTTTCCTTCAACAGTGTGATCTCGAGAAAGGATCGGACTTGGACGAGTGTGCGACATTGGTCGCGGCCGGCGCCAACGCGATCTCCGACTTCAAGCCAATGATCAAGTTCATGCAGCGGCGACTCAACAAGACAGAATGCCATTGGTGGCATCTCCTTGGCAGAGTCTATTTGCGTGACGGGAATCCGCAAGAGGCCATCGCGACGTTGAATACGGCGGTCGAGATCCATCAGAAACGGGGGACGGCGATAGACTACGGCGACCAACTGTTCCTGGCGCTGGCCCATCACCGTGCCGGCAGCGTCGAAGAAGCCAAAAAATGGCTGGCCGCCTTCGAGGAAAAGTACCGGGTCACGCCCGTGCAGTCGTGGAACGATCGGTTGCGCTTTCAACTGTTGCACCAAGAAGCGAAGCAGGTGATTCGTTGACTGGAAATGACTGTGCCTGACGGCAACGTTGCGCCTCCGCCTCGGCGAGTGGAAAAGTGTTTGCGGCCTGAAGCGGGATTTGCCATATTATCATGGAAAGATTGTCCTGACTCCCAAGTCCGCTCATCGGTGACGTATGTCCATCTCGAAGTTCACGTGCCCCAAGTGTGGAGCCATGGCGAGCAGTTCTCGTGATATCCCGATTGGTATACAGGTCAAATGCCCAAAATGCGGGTTGGTGACCAAGGTAACCGAAGATCACCTTCACCTCGTACTCGATCTCGCTCCGGCGGCGGACCCACCAAAGTCTCCGCCCCCTGTTGCCGATACCGAACCGCCCGAGGTTGAGGCCGTCGATGTCGAGCCTGTCGAATCACCGAAAAAGCGGCCAGCCGCAAATATGCGGGCGGCCGGCGACGATGCTCCTTTGCCGGCACGCCGACGAGCTCCTGCCATCGATGACGATGACGACGACCTCCCGCGATCTCGCCGACGCGATGACGATGACGACGACCGCCCGCGATCCAAGAAAACCAAGAAGAAGAAGAAGCCGGGGAGTCCCGTCAGAATCCTTGTGGGGGCATTTGCTGTTCTGATAATCGCCGGCATGGCCACCGCGGGGATCTATTTCGGCTTCATTCATTACAAGAAGGACTCGCCCGGTACGGTTGCCTCGGGACCGTCTGGGGACGGCGGGGGCATTTTGGCTCCGAGTTTGCCCGATGATGACGACGACGACAGCCCGCATCATCCTGGTGGAGCGGGCCAGCAATCGATCGATTTGAAATGGGAGCCTCACCCCTATCCGCTCCGGCTGCCACCGCGAAACGACCCCGCGCCGCCGCCCGTCGCGCTGGGGCCGGGAAACGGGTTGGTGCCCGAGATTCTCAACAAGGTCCGCGAATCGACGGTCTTCATTAAGGTCGATCGCCGTCGTGCCCATTCGACCGGTAGCGGATTCGTGGCGACACCGGACGGCTTGATCGTGACCAATGCCCACGTGGTTGGCATGCTTGGAGCGAATGCCCAGAAACCGACGGGAATCGAGGTCATCGCTCATGGTGGGGAACAGGACAAAGAGTTCTCGATGAAGGCAAGCATCGTCGCGCTAGATCGCGTCAATGATCTGTGTGTATTGCGTGTCAAGACGCCGGCAGGCAAGAAGCTTCCACCTCCGATGCCGATCGTTTCCGCGAGTCACTTGGCGGCCACCAACCCCCTGTTCGTCTCGGGGTTTCCGCTGGGCGAGAAACTCGGTCGTGAGGTCACAGTCGGTCCCCTTTCCGTGGCGGCGATGCGTAAAGATTCCGACGGCGCCTTGGAGCGGATCCAGGGCCAAGGAAACATGCAGCCCGGGAATTCCGGCGGGCCTGTCGTGGATAGCGGAGGGCGCGTTGTCGGCGTTGCCGTCGCCATCATCCGAGACACGTCGATTAACTTCGCGATCCCCGGCGAAAAAGTGTTGGCGATTCTCGAGGGCCGTTTGACCGGAATCCTCATTGGCGAACCGATCCGCGAATCGGATCGGCAACGAATCGACGTGACCGTCCACGCTCTCGACCCGCGATCCGCGATCAAAGAGGTTGCGGTCGATTGGTGGTTTGACAGTCCGGACGCCGTCCCCATCGGTGCCGTGACTGACGGGCCGCCACCATCATCAAACACCAATCGCCAGACAGTGAAGATTCCCCTGGGCAAGTTGGAAGGAGACAAGCGAACCGGCAAAGGCGAGCTCAGCCTTCCGATCGCGACGCCCACGGATAAGGCGCTTTGGGTTCAGGCACGCATCGTCAATGGCACCGGAAAAACGGTCGCCTATCGTGGTATCTCGCGCGACATTGAGTCCTTTAGCGAATCGAAGCCCGTGACGCTGACCCGGCGCCCCCAAACGGGCAGCGACCGCGTCACCTTACGTTCGATCCTGACGATGGATTTGATGGGTGACGAGCAGGAGAATCGCAACATCAAGTTCGACATCACGTCGTCGGTCAACGAACGAACCCAATCGGTAAGCCCCGATGGACGATCTCAGATTCGCGTAGACGTTGATAAGTTTAACCTCAATGTCATCGTCAATGAAAGGCCCGCGGCGATACCAGACCCACAGCGTCGCATGTTGGCCGAGATGAACAAGCTGGGCATTGTCATGTTCTACGGCCCGACAGGGGAACTACTGAATAGCCGCCATGAATACAGCGACGTCAAAGGCAATACGTCGCGCATGGCGCTGGATCAGTTTGCTAATCAGATTGCCGATTCTCTCGACCTGGGTGCGATACCAATGCCCGGCGAGGTAAAGCCCGGCCAAACATGGGCGGCGAAGCGCAAGTTCTCGGTGACGCACATCGAGGGCCACTCGACCGGCAACGCCGACATCACCTACACGTACTTGGGCGTTCGGCAATACAACGGGCGCGAGGTCGCGGTATGCACGATGACCGGGGGGCTAAGCGGCCTCGGAGGCTGGAACATGAAAGGGCAGATGAACGGCTCGGCTCTGATTGACGTTGCGAATGGCAAGGTCGTGAAGATGAACGCGCGGCTCGATTTCGCGTCGCTGATGCAGATCGGCCCGATTCAGTTGAACGCGACCGCCCATTTTGACGTGAAACTGGCACGCCGCAATTGAGCCAATCGACCGAAACGGAAACACCCCTCGGGAAGACCACAGCCATGGGGACTCCCGAGGGGTGTCACGTTTGCCGGCGACACCAAGAGGCTTAGAACTGATCGAGCCAGAAATGGCTACCGCGATAGTATTTCATCGGTTGCCAAAGTTCATAGCGCCAGAGAGGTTCGCGAAATGGCGGATAGGCCATATAGGCTGGCGGGCGCATGTACGGGGCACCCTGCGGCTCGGGCCATTTCGGGCCTTGGTTGGGCCAATAGTTGTGGGGGTAATAGTAGTAGGGGTAATAGTGGAATCGCGTCAACGGGGTATCGGCGGCGGTCGCCCTGGAAGCCGTCTGATCCAACGCCACCAACGCGGGAAGGCCCAGCATCAGGGCCATGAATAATCGCTTGAGCATAGTGGTCTCCTCGGCCGAGTGGGCATCCAACCCACGGGAATCCATTCTCCCGGCAACTCTACCCGACGATGGAGTCCGTGGCGCGCGCCACCAGCCGATTTCGGCCGAAAACCATACAAAACCGTTGCAGTCCCACCGTCCGCGACAACCATACACATCGCGCCGTCGGCGCGACCCTGCCGGATCGGTTCGCCAGATAAAAACAGGGCTTTGACTCAATGAGCGACCCGGATCGTTACGACAACCCGTTGATTGCCCGATACGCCGGCGGCGAGATGGCAACGCTCTGGGGCAACCAACGCAAGTTCTCGACCTGGCGCCGGCTTTGGCTCGCCTTGGCCGAGGCTCAGCACGAACTTGGGCTTACCGCTGACGACGGAACCACCCCGCGAATCCGTGCCGAACAACTCGAGGCCATGCGGCTCCACCTCGACGACATCGACTTTCAAGCCGCCGAAAAACACGAACGCCGACTTCGGCATGATGTGATGGCCCACATTCACACGTTTGCCGATTCATGCCCGGAAGCCCGTGACATCATCCATCTCGGGGCGACCAGTTGCTATGTCACCGACAATACGGATCTGATCCTTATCCGCGAAGGGTTGGAGTTCCTGGCACGACGCTTGGCAACCACCATCGCGTCACTGGCCGGATTTGCCCGCCAATGGCGAGCGGAACCCACCCTGGGATTTACTCACTTTCAGCCGGCACAACTCACGACCGTCGGCAAGCGGGCGTGCCTCTGGATTCACGACTTCCTGCTCGATCTTCGCGAGATCGAACACCGTCTTCGGGCCTTGAAGTTTCGAGGCGTCAAGGGAACGACCGGCACCCAGGCGAGTTTCCTGTCGCTGTTTCGGGGCGATCACTCCAAGGTCCGCGAACTCGATCTGAGGGTCGCCCGCAAGATGGGGTTCGATTTGGTCTATCCGGTAACGGGCCAAACCTATTCGCGCAAAGTCGATAGCCAAATTCTCGACGCCTTGGCAGGCATTGGGCAATCGGCTCACAAATGGGGCACCGATCTAAGGCTACTCGCGCACCGCCAGGAGATCGACGAGCCGTTCGAAGCCGAACAAGTGGGATCATCGGCAATGGCGTACAAGCGCAACCCTATGCGGGCTGAGAGGATGTGTTCGTTAGCCCGTTTTCTTTGCGGCTTGCCCCCAATGGCCTCACAGACAACGAGTGTTCAATGGCTGGAGCGAACGCTTGATGACAGTGCCGTGCGTCGTCTTTACCTTCCGCAGGCGTTTCTCGCGGCCGATGCCGTACTGCGAATCGCCGGGAATCTGTCGAATGGTCTTGTCGTCAACACCGCCATCATCCGCCGATCGGTCGCGGAGTACCTTCCATACATCGCGACTGAGCCGTTGCTGATGGCGGCGGTCCAGCAAGGTCACGATCGTCAGCATCTGCACGAGGTCATCCGTCGCCATAGCCATGAGGTCACGGCTCGAATCAAAGAGGGTCACGCGAACGACCTGTTGGATCGGCTGCGGGCGGATGAATCGTTCCGCGGAATCGACATGTCGCGGGTCCTGGACCCTGCCGGACTGGTAGGCCGGTCACCGGAACAGGTGGACGAATTCCTCGCCGAAGAGGTCGCCCGCGCCCTGTCCGCCTACCCTGAAAGGCCGGGGGCAGAGGGGCTTGATTTAGGGATCTAGGCCGCGTCGGAGGGTCAGCCAGAAAAAGGACTCTGGAGCTGTCCTGCGCATGTTTCCCCTTTACCCCAGTTTGTGCATATCTCGTGCCAAGAAAAGCGTGAAAAGTAAGAATGTATGAATTATTCAAAATAATCAGAAAAATCAGATTGAGTCGATTGGGTCGATTTGTAATAAGGATACGACCTGGGTCCATGGGGGACCTGGGAGCACCTAGGATTGGCCACATGAAGGAGGATGGAAAGGATGAGTCCCTCGTATGCCCTGCTGTCGGTTCTTGCGGGCCTAGTGTCCGCCGTTAGCGGGTCGGAGGGTCCTTCGTGGGAGCGGGACTACCGGCTGGCTCGGGATTTGGGTGTGCGACAACAGAAGCCCATCGTTGTCGTCGTTGGAAGTGGTGAGGGAGGATGGAACAAGGTTGCCAAAGACGGCAAGCTTTCATCGAATGCACTGAACCTACTCCGAGACAAGTATGTTTGCGTGTATGCTGACACGCAAACGGCGTCGGGCCGGCAACTGCTTCAAGCGTTTGGACTGGCAGGATCGACCGGGCTGGTTATCAGCGATCGATCCGGGTTGTTGCAGGCATTCTCCCATGAAGGCGACCTGCCGGCCGATGATCTCACACGTTACTTAACAAAGTTTTCTGATCCATCTCATCTCGTTCAGACCACTGAGTCGCACGCGAAACCCGCGCCGGCTCCGGTTTACGGGAACTTCCCCACAGCTTCATTTCAGATGAACGCTCAACCGTTCTGCCCAACCTGACGGTAATCATACCCGCCGGTAGTTCACCGGCTCGACGACACCCCGGCATGTGATATGACTCCCTCAAACTTGTGCCGGGGTGTTTCATTTTGACACGAGCGACTCAGAAACGGGCATCAATTTGCCGCACCCCCAAATGGGCCCCACCCGCCGAAATACCCCCGGAAACCCATCGAATCTCGATTGCTTCTGGATTCGGCTTCCGCTACCGTTAGAAGAGACAACCTGCCGGCCTACCCCTCTCGTGGGCCACCTGAGGCGAATCGGGGTTTATTGAAACAGCCCCCTGCCCTCCCGCCGGAGCTTTTGATTCATGCGGTTCCGTTACCCTATAGCCCTCGCTTGCTGGATGCTCAGTGCAGCGATTTCCCATGCGCAGTCAGCCCCCGATGCCTTTGCGAAGACCATTCAGCCGTTCGTCGCCAAGTACTGCATTTCGTGCCACGGTGCCAAGAAGCAATCCGGCGAGTTGAATCTTGAGATTGCCAAGGATGTCACGGCGATCGCCAATAACCTCGCCGGTTGGGAGGAAGTGAAAAAGCGCCTCGTCGCCCGTGAGATGCCGCCAAAGAACAAGCCCCAGCCGACCGAGGCGGAGCGGACCGCGTTTCTGGCCTCGCTCGACGCCGAACTCACGAAGGCCGCGGGGCCTCCCAATCCGGGGCGCGTGACGTTGCGACGGCTCAATCGCGATGAGTATAACCGCACGATTCGCGATCTGACCGGCGTGAGTTTCCGCCCCGCGGATGACTTTCCCTCGGATGACGTAGGCCATGGGTTCGACAACATCGGCGACGTTCTCTCGATGCCGCCGATCATGCTTGAGAAATACCTCGCGGCCGCCGACCAGATATTGCAACGTGTTTTCGATGGCGAAGTGCAAACGCCGGTGATTCGAAAGGTCGCGGCGAAGGACTTACAGTCCACGGTCAAGGGCGAGCTGATAACGCTTCGAAACGGCGAATCGGCGCGGACGCTTGCAATCGCCGGCGAGATTCACGCGACGGTTCAGATTTCGCGTCCGGGCGAGTTGATCTTTCGGCCGAAGTTGTACGGCCGGCCGCCTAATCGTGACGCCGGCGCCAACCCGGTGAGGGTTTCGATCCGGGTCGATGGCAAGGAGATTCGTACCCAGTCGGTCCGCTTCCCGACACCGACGCTGGTTGAAGCCAAGGTCAAAGTAAACGCCGGCTCGCATCGATTGAGCGTCGCCTTGCTGAATCCGTCGGAAAAAGACACGCCTCGGGAACAGCAACGGGTTCTGGGTATCGCCGCGTTCGAGTATGAGGAGCCGCCGGAACCGAATCGGCCGACGACAGGCCATCGGAAAATCATGGGCGACGACACCACTCAGACGCGAGATCGAGCCAAAGCGATCATTGGAACCTTCGCCAAACGCGCCTATCGCCGGCCCGTGACCGGGCACGAGATTGAGCGACTCTTGAAGCTCTACGACACGGCTCGCGACCAGAACGATTCATTTGAGGCCGGTGTTCGGCTGGCTCTTCAAGCCGTCCTGGTATCGCCGCACTTTCTGTTTCGCGTCGAAGTCAACCGGCCGGCGGATCGGGCCGACGGAAGTTACGCTCTCAACGATTGGGAGTTCGCGTCACGATTGTCGTATTTCCTTTGGAGTACGATGCCCGACGATGAGCTTTTTGCCCTCGCCGAGCGAGGCGAACTCGCCAAGCCGGCTGTGCGAAAGGCCCAGACCTTACGAATGCTGCGTGACCCGCGAGCCTATGCGTTGGCGGAGAATTTTGCCGATCAATGGCTCAACACCCGAATCTTGCAAACCGTGCAGCCATCACGGCGCGATTATCCCGAATGGGACGAGTTGCTGCGCAAGGCGATGATGAAAGAAACCGAGATGTTCTTCGACGGCATCCGTCGTGAGGACCGGAGCATCCTCGAGTTTATCGACGCAAACTACACGTACCTGAACGATCGGCTCGCGCGGCATTATGGCATCGCCGATGTACGAGGAAGCGAGTTTCGGAAAATAACGCTCACCGATCGCAATCGTGGCGGAGTAATTACTCAAGCGAGCGTGCTGACGGTGACATCGAATCCGACGCGAACCTCGCCGGTGAAACGAGGCAAGTGGATCCTCGAAAATCTGTTCAACGATCCTCCGCCACCGCCGGACCCGAACGCCGGCATGCTTCCCGACGATAGCGGCAAGCCTCTGTCGGGGACGCTTCGCCAACGCATGGAACAGCATCGGGCCAACCCGAACTGCGCGACGTGTCACGTTAAGATGGACCAACTTGGATTCGGGCTGGAGAACTTCGACCCGATTGGCAAATGGCGGACGAAAGATGGAAGTCATTCTATCGACTCAGCAGGCGTGTTGCCGGACAAGCGATCGTTTTCCGGACCGGGCGAGCTGAAGAAGATTCTACTGGCGGATGCCGAGCCGTTTCGCCGATGTTTGACCGAGAAGATGCTGACCTATGCTCTGGGGCGCGGGCTGACGCCGTCGGATCGTTCTGCCGTCCATGCCATCAGCAAGGCAGTCGAAATAGAAGAAAACCGTTTCTCGGCGTTGGTGTTAGGTATAGTAGAGAGTGACGCTTTCAGGCGTCGTGTCCAAAAGAAGTAGCACTGGGGGGCAGACGATGACGACGACTCCGATCACGCGGCGAACGGTGTTGCGCGGCCTGGGTACGGCAATCGCCTTGCCGTGGTTGGAATCGCTGTTGCCCCGCACGGCGACTGCTGCGGCACCGGCCATACCGCCGACCCGTATCGCGTTTCTTTATGTGCCCAACGGTGTCCACATGGCCGATTGGACGCCGTCTTCGCAAGGTCCTGGCTTCGCGCTGCCTCATCTCCTCGAACCGCTAGCGCCTTTTCAGGATGAACTGAATGTTCTCAGCGGCCTGACCTGCGACAAGGCTCGGCCTAATGGCGACGGTCCTGGCGACCACGCTCGAAGCCTAGCCGCGTTTCTCACGGGCTGCCAGGCCAAGAAGACGTCCGGCTCGGACATTAAGGTCGGCGTTTCGGCCGACCAGTTGGCCGCGCGCCACCTCGGAGGACAGACTCGGTTCCCGTCTTTGGAAATCGGCTGTGAACGCGGCTTGATGGCCGGCGGTTGCGACAGCGGCTATAGCTGTGCTTACTCCTCCAATATTTCCTGGCGCTCTGATTCGACGCCAAGCGCCAAAGAGATCGACCCGAAGCAGGTTTTCGAGCGATTCTTCGGCGGCGCCAATGCCAGTGAATCCGCTCAGGCCAAGGCGAAACGCGACCGGTATCGCAAGAGCGTGCTCGATTTCGTTCTCGAAGATGCCAACGACCTTCGCGGTAAGCTCAGCTCATCCGATGTGCGCAAGCTCGATGAGTATCTGACAGCCGTCAGAGAATTGGAAGATCGCATTGAGCGATTCAGCCGGCCGGTCGATCCGAAACTCGCCGCCGGCATGGCCAAGCCGGCGGGTGTCCCGAGCAGTTACGGAGACCACATTCGGATCATGGCAGACCTGATGGTCTTGGCCTTCCGCGCCGACCTGACCCGCGTTTGCACTTATGTATTTGCCAACGAAGGGTCGAATCGCAGCTATGCATTCCTTGGGGTTCCCGAAGGCCACCACGACTTGTCCCATCATGGCGGCGACAAAGTCAAGCACGAGAAGATCAAGAAGATCAACCGGTTCCACGTTGAAGGGCTCGCGTATTTGCTTGGCAAGCTGAGGGCCGTCAAGGAAGGCGACAAGTCACTTCTTGACCGCTCGATGATCGTGTACGGTTCCGGCATCGGCGACGGCAACCGTCACAACCACGACGACCTGCCGGTCCTTTTGGCCGGCGGTGGAAGCGGGACGATCAAGACGGGTCAGCACATTCGTTATCCGCGTGAGACGCCGTTAACCAATCTATATGTCTCGATGCTCACTTTGATCGGCGCCCGAATCGATCGAATCGGTGACAGCACGGGGCGCCTGTCGGGGATTGCCTAACGTTACGTCGGCCGGAGCGCGGGCGTCCCGCACGCATCCTCTTGCGGGCGGGACGCCCGCGCTCCACAAAGCGAAATCAACGGTTTGTTTCCGATTCATGCCGCGGCGCGGGTGATGTTTCGCAATCGTTGCACAGGCGTCAGATCGACCATTTCGTGAATATTGCCGCGAATCTCTACTCGCTCGAACGGCTCATCGCGACCGCGGATTCGCATCGGCAAGCCATGTTTCGGCGACAGAGTCACTTTTATCCGTCGATCAACTCGCGATTTCGGCACCATCGAGAAATGATAACGCGGCAACATTCGGGCCAACATGAGCTTGAGCGTGTAATTGGCGAATGCGGCTCCAATGCAAGTGCGTGGGCCGGCGCCAAAGGGCATATACTCCGCTGGGCTGGGGTTAATCGTCTCCCATCGTTGCGGCAGAAACCGATGCGGCTCCGCATAGATGTCCGGCATGTGATGCGTCACATAATGGCTGAAAACGACCATCGAGTCGGCCGGAAGGTGATAGCCTCCCAACTCTCCGTCAGATGAGGAAAGTCGGCGGCTGACCGGGACCACCGGGAGGATGCGCATACTCTCTTTCAAGACTCGTCCCATCAACGGCAGTCGTTCGAGTTCGGTCGGCGAAGGCACGTCGGCACGGAGGGTCGCCACTTCATCGCAGAGATTCTCAGCAATTTCCGGGTGCTGTGCCAACAGAAACAGAGTCCAGGCCAAGGTATTGGCAGTCGTCTCGTAGGAGGCCAAGAAGAGCGTGATGACGTGACCGACCAACTCGGTTTCCGTTGCAGGTTCGCCTCGCTCGTTGCAAGTTTGCATCAAGATCGAAAGGGCATCGCCACCAATGCCCATTTCACGTTTCATACGAATAATGGCGATGGCTTGCCGTTCGGCGGCTTCAGCGCGGCGCAGCAATCGGCCGTAGGGCATGAGCGGCGAGTTGACGCGAATCAGTTGCGTTAACGGGCGCGCGTTTCGAGCGAACCACTCCTCCAGATCCGTTCGCAATCGATCGACTTCCGGCGTGTCCGGCAACCCAAAGAGGACGCGACGAGCGATCCCCCAGCTCAGCCGCCGTGTCTGCCGAGTCATATCGACAACCTGTCCCGGCCTCCATTGATCGAGAATGCCGTCGATTTCGTCCGTCAGTTCGGCGGCATATCCAGCCAGAGCCGATTTCTGAAACGATGGAAGCAATTGTCGCCGCATGCGTTGGTGGGCATCACCATTGAGAGCGAAGAGGCTGGTCATCAATCGTCGTTGAGCCGAATCCGGCGGGCCCGCAAGGACCACGCCTCGACCAAGGAAGCGTTCGGTATCGGTGTGCAGAATACGGTTGTAATCCGGCCCCAACGCGAATACGATTCGGCGTTTGCCAAACTCGAACTGAAACAGGTTTCCGAATCGCGAACGGATGTATTCGATCATCCAGAGCGGATCGCGAATGAACTTCGCTTGGGCCCAGATTGCTTGCCACATCGCAGGATGGTAGGCGGGAATGGGCGGAAGTGCCGACCCACGAGCAGCGAGATCCGCAGCGAGCATGTTCGGTGTCCTGCAAAGGGAGTCACCTTGCCTTGCTACCAATCGAATCGACCACCAACGGCAAGAAGGTTAAAGATTACGGAAGAAATGAGATGGGACGGCATTCTAACCACCGAGCCATCCAAGTCGCTGGCCGAAGGCTGTCACCCCGTGACGCTATAGGACCACCGCAATGGTCGCCCCTCGCGATAGGGCATCACTCCGTGGAATTGCGTCACGGTTCGGTCGAATACCAACGGCAAAAAGTGACGGTCGCCTTCCCAGAGCGGTAGAGACAGGATTGTGTCAATAGCCACCCATTGCAACGCCCCCTCGGCATTCACAAGCCAGGGGTCACCCGAAAAGCGATCGACACGAAAGATGAACCCGAACCAATCCTCTCCATGTCTGCCGAATCCCGGCCAAGAAATTGTGCCTCGCAGGCAGAGTTCGTCGCATTCAATGCCGGCCTCTTCGCGAATCTCGCGCCGCATGCCACTAACAATATCTTCGTCGGCCTCGAGCTTGCCACCCAGTCCGTTGAATTTGCCGAAATGGGCGTCATCCGGCCGGGCCGTCCGATGGACCATCAGCACTTGCCGGCCATCTGGCGACATGACGTATCCGAGAGTGGCTAGAATGGGTGAGAATGGCATCGGCGATTCCGCCAGCATCACGATGGAAGGCAATCATCGCATACGGTTTCAGGGTTCCTCGGCTAGTTTGCGTCGAGCCACAAGGTCGGCGACAATCTGTTTTACTTGGCGCAACTCGTCGTCCGTGACTTCTTCGCGGCGGTAACGGCGTTCGAGCGAATCGAGAACGTGTTCCCACATGGCGATGGTCGGTTGCAACCGTTTCCAAATATCGCGACGCTTGACACGATAATGGAACTTCCAGAATCCACCGAAACGATCGGCCTTCAAGTAGCGTTTGTCGCCCGTTTCCGGATCGTCATCGGTCCATTTGATCTCCATCGATCGTTCACCCGTTAGAGGCTGCCCGCAGGCGTTGCAAGATCTGGCGAAAATCGTCGGGCAAAGGCATCTCCCACCTCATTGTGGCTCCCGTTACCGGATGGACGAATCCTAATTCCGCGGCATGCAGACAGAGCCGCTCGGCCTGACTCGCGTCAACGATGTCCGTGCCTTCGAGTCTGCGAGTGTAGACCGGCTCGCCACAGACTGGATGTCCCGCTTCAGCCAAATGAATGCGAATCTGGTGAGTACGGCCGGTTTCCAGGCGGCACGCCAGCAACGTGAATCCCTGAAATCGCTCGACGACGTCGAAATGCGTGACGGCCTCTTTCCCGACGCCGGGCAAGATCGTGCTGCCTCGGCGCCCGTCACCCCGATCGCGAGTCAATCGCGATCGAATCGTTTGAGGCGGCAAATATCCCGGCACCAGGGCCAGATACTTCCGGGTCACCGAGTGGTCGCGGAATTGGCGGCCGAGTTCGCGCTCCGCCAACGCGGATCGAGCGAAGACGACAAGTCCACTGGTCGCCTTGTCGAGCCTCTGAACGATGCGAAGGCGCGGCAGTTTCTGGGCAGGGCGCTGGAGCTTGGCGCCCAGCGCCCATTGAACGCGATCTTCCAGAGTTGGATCGAGTTCTCGGCGAGATTGGCGCCAATCGCGTTCGGCGGGATGGCGAACGGTGCTCAGCCCCGCGGGCTTCTCGACGACCACGACTTGATCGTCCCAAAATCGCAAGCTGAGAGGTTCACGCGCCGCTCGCGCAAGAGGTTCGGGGGCGGGAAGCAACGTGACAACGGTTCCTTCACGAAGGCGTCGGGCGGGATCGAGACAAATATCGGCATCAACACGGACTCGCCGCGCGGCAATGACCTTGCGAACGCCGGTCCACGACAACTCAGGCCGTTGCCGGCGCAAGAAACCCGCGAGGGTTTGACCCGCCTGATCCGGCAGAACCGTCCAAGGATGAGGCTTATCGGAAGCCAACGTCCACTCCGAGCGATCATGGGGCGATCCGCCAGGAGCGACTGGTACGCTCGCCGGCCGTATTCAACCGAACCTCGACAACATTGTCCCCAACTTCGGCACCGAAATCCTCTCGAAGCGCCTGGTTGAGATCGACTCCGTCCGGGATATCCTCGCGATGCACGATATAGACACCGCCGCGGCGAGCAAGGTGATCGAGCATCTCGGTCATTTCGTTTCCCGTGGACTGTGGCGGCTCGGCGCCCGGCAGCCACGACTTCACAAAGGCGCTCAGGGTCTCGGCGACCAGCGGACGAGGGGGAAGCAGATAAAAGGTAGTCATGACGACGCGGGGGGTTGAAAACTCGGGACACCTCCATGCCTGGTGGTCATCGGCGATCGACCGCCCCATCGTGTGCGTCAAAGCCACTTCGCCAACACCTGCGAGCGCCGCCCGCTCCGGTCGTATTGGTCGCGCCGAATTGGAGGGAGGTCGTCCGGGCTGCCCAACCGGTATCCCCCCTTTTGCACGAAATACTGAACGGCCTGAGTGGACAGGCAAAAAATCTCGGCCACGCCCGCCTGTCTGGCCAGGGACTCGCCATACTGGATCATCTTAGCGCCGATGCCTTGGTTCTCATAGCGAGGATCGACGTAGACGCACGCCAGCTCCGCCTTCGACTCCGACGGAAAGAGGTGCAACGCCCCGCAAGCGACCGGCGCCCGATCAACCTCGAAGACAAAAAAGTCGTCGATGTTTCGTTCGATGTCCGCTCGCGATCGCCGGAGAAGTTCATCGGCCTCCATGCCGGCCTGAATCAGAGCGTGGATGGCGCGGGCGTCCTTCTTCATGGCCTTTCGGATCGACTGGTACTCATTGGCATGGACCAAGGTGCCAATCCCTTCGTTGGAAAAGACCTCAGCCAGCAACCCCTCTTGCACGCGGCCATCGATGATATGAACCCGCGGAACCCCGCCTTGGGTCGCTCGAACGGCTTGTTCGAGTTTGGAAATCTCGTCGGGGTGCAGATCCGTTCGGCGCGTTCGCAATATCGTCTTGGCTTCTTCGGCCCGCAACTGCCGGAGCAACTCACCGGAGAGTCGCACTCCGGGAGAGCACGTCAGATAAATGAGTTTGACCGCACCAAGGGCCTTGGCAACATCGGCGGCGGCCGCGTCTGAATTCAGCCGAAACGTGTTGCCCTCGCCGTCACAACCCAACGGGGACACCACCGGGATTATGTCGCGATCCAGGAGCGCTCGCAGGAGCATCGTATCCACGCGATCGATGCGGCCGGTAAATTGCTGATCGACGCCACCGAGGATGCCTGCCGGATGAGCGATCAACGCGTTAGTATAGGCCGCCCGTAGGTCATGAACGGAAAGCCCTTCCAGAATCTCGTGGGTGATGCGGTTGGCTGCCGTTATGGCGAGGTCGAGGGTGGCTTCATCGGTGATGCCCGTGCCATCCAGGTTCGAAGGAGTCTTGCCGGTCTGTTCCGCCAACCGCCGGATCAGGCAGCTTGCGCCATGCACCATCGTTACGCTGACATTCAAGCTGCGAAGCAAAGCCACATCGAGCAGCAGATTCGCGAAGTTGTCGTCTTCGACAACCGCGCTATCGATGGCAATAACGAATACCTTGTCCCGAAACCGCGGCACATACCGAAGAATCTCGCGAAGTGCGGTCAGTTGATGCATCAGACTATCTTCTCCCATCGACGACGGCGCCGGCGACCCTGAATCGCCCCCGTCGCCGGTATCTTACAGGCACTATACATTGATCGATGAGTGACGAAAGACCTATTTTCCAACCTTGATCCAAGAAGCGACGCATGCCAGAGAATGTAGTCATCATTGGTTCGGGCCCTGCTGGTTGGGCCTCGGCGATCTACACCGCCCGCGCGGCGCTCAAACCGCTCGTTTTCGAAGGCGCAATCACCGAGACCAATCGCATCCAGGGCACGTTGCCGTTGGGCCAACTCAACCTAACGACAGAAGTCGAAAACTATCCGGGCTTCCCGTTCGGCAACCTCGAAGGTTATTTGGACAACGCCATCGACCCGGACCGCCGCGCCATTATGCCGCCGCACAGCAAGCACGCCATCAGCGGCCCGGAGTTGATGGAGTTGATGCGGCAACAGGCGCTCAATTTCGGCACGCGCATCGTCACCGACGACATCGTGAAGGTCGAATTCGGCCGGCACCCGTTTCGGTTGACGTCGCTCAGTGGCGAAACGGTCGAGGCCCTAACGGTCATCGTCGCCACCGGGGCGAGAGCCAATTATCTCGGCTTGCCGTCGGAGGACATGTATAAGAACCGGGGCGTGTCGGCGTGCGCAGTTTGTGACGGCGCCCTGCCGCGGTTTCGGAACAAGCCGCTGGTCGTGGTCGGCGGCGGTGACACTGCCGTGGAAGAAGCGACTTATCTGACCAAGTTCGCCAGCACCGTCTATCTGGTCCATCGCCGCGACGCTTTGCGAGCCAGCAAGATCATGCAGCAGCGGGCGTTGACCAATCCCAAGATCACGATGAAATGGAATGCCATCGTTGATCTCGTTATCGGCAACGACAAGGATGGCGTGACGGGAGTGAAGCTCAAGAGTACCGTGGGCGGGCCAGCCGAGGAGATTGATTGCGCCGGCATGTTCGTCGCCATTGGGCACACACCGAACACGGCGTTTCTCGACGGGCAATTGGAGCTTAACGAGAAGGGCTACATCAAATGGACCAAGTTGGCTCGAACGATTACCAGCGTCGATGGGGTCTTCGCGGCGGGTGACGTGGCGGATGATTATTACCGGCAGGCCATCACGGCGGCCGGCACCGGCTGCATGGCCGCCCTCGATGCCGAACGCTGGCTCGGCCACCACGGGCATATTTAGGAAGCTGACTCATGGCCGAATCCGAACCGACCCTTTTCGAGAGACTTGGCGGAGTGTACGCGATTGCCGTGGTCGTCGATGATTTCATCGATCGCGTCATGGCGGACCCGCGCCTGAACGCGAACCCGGCGGTCGATGAGGCTCACCACAAGGTTCCGCCCGCTGGCTTCAAATATCTGGTCACGGAGATGGTCTGCTGGGCGACGGGCGGCCCGCAACGCTACACCGGCCGCACGATGGCCGATTCGCACAAGCATTTGAACATCACGCCCGGCGAATGGCTCGCATTCATGGACGACCTTCAGCAGACGATGGACAAGTTCCAAGTGCCGCCACGTGAGCAAGCCGAACTCCGCGCCATCGTCGAAAGCACCTACGGCGACATCGTGACGGCAAAGTGACTCAACTCGGCGTTTCGCGCTCGCAGTCAGTGCTGGGGAGCGCGAAACGTAACCCCGTTCACCACACAAATACGAAATTCGGTCGTGGGATCAGAATCGGTTGCAGCACCGGGAAGTTGCCATCGTACCACGGCAGGCCGGTGCCCCATGGCCCGACCACGACCGGCACGAAGAACTGGTTGCGCGTGTTTCGCGTCAGGAAGATGCCCGCATAGCGATAACGCCCCAGGCCATTGACTTGCCCGACCGCGGCGCCGACCTCGGCAACGGTCGCGTTCCGACCCAGGATGTCCCGATAGAGGCCTTGGATGAAGCCTTGCGTGTTCCCGCCCCAACGACGCAAGTATTCATCGGACGACAGGATGTTCGCTTGTACCGCGATTGGCGAGACCCCTCGCCGCAACTGCTCGACGACCATCGCCTGCTCTTGGATCGTTGGGTTGCGATTCAGGTAGAGCTGCACCCAGCGGCGAGCCTGACGTTCGTAATAAATGTCCGGGTTGTAACCCCACCACGGTTGAGCGGAGGCGAAGCCGGTCGCCACAGTCAGCACAGTTACGGCGCTCAGTAACGCACGCTTGAACATAATTTTTCTCCCCTTGTTGGCGCTTCCCCATATGTATGGATACGCGACATCAAGGTTGACTTGCGCGGCCGGACCGCGTCGAACCCCATCTCTGGGAAATGTGTCCGTTGCGACAGCCCCCCATGCGTTATAGGTTAACGGAATTGTCGCTGGAAGACGACCGAATTTCACTCACGGCGGACTGTTGAGCATGCCTGGATACCATCCCAAAGCGATCGAACCTCGTTGGCAAGCATATTGGTTGGCAAATCGCACCTTCTGCACGCCGGACACACCCCTAACTTCCGGCGCGCCCAAGTTTTACGTCCTCGATATGTTCCCCTATCCGTCGGGAGCCGGACTCCATGTCGGTCATCCCGAAGGGTATACCGCCACGGACATACTCGCCCGTTACCGCCGTATGTGCGGGTGGCACGTCCTGCATCCGATGGGTTGGGACGCCTTTGGCCTGCCTGCCGAGGAATACGCGCGAAAGACCGGTACCCACCCGAGAGTGACGACCCAACAGAACATCGCCACGTTTAAGCGCCAAATTCAGATGCTCGGGTTCAGCTACGATTGGGATCGCGAAGTCGACACGACCGATCCCGATTATGTCCGCTGGACGCAATGGATTTTCCTGCAACTCTACGACACCTGGTACGACACCGCCGCGAGACGAGGCCGGCCCATCGCCGAGTTGCCCGTACCGGCGAACGTGGCGGCCCAGGGCGATGACGCCGTGCGCCGTTACCAGGACCAGCACCGGCTGGCATATCAGTCCGAGGCGCCGGTCAACTGGTGCCCCGAAATGGGAACCGTGCTGGCCAACGAAGAAGTGACCGCCGACGGCAAGTCCGAGATTGGCGGCTACCCCGTCATTCGCACGCCGCTTAGACAGTGGCTGCTACGCATCACCGCCTATGCCGATCGCCTGCTCGACGATCTCGATCAAGTCGATTGGCCCGAGTCGATCAAGAAGATGCAACGCGACTGGATCGGGCGCAGCGAGGGCGCCGAGGTCGATTTCGCCCTGGCGGATTCGACGGCAACGATCCGGGTCTTCACGACTCGGCCCGACACGCTTTTCGGCGCCACCTACATGGTGCTGTCGCCGGAACACGCACTGGTGAACACGATCACGACCGCGACGCAAAAAGCCGCCGTCACTGCATATCAGGAAGCCGCCGCCCGTAAGAGCGAACAGGACCGCATCGCCGACACCAAGACAAAGACCGGCGTCTTTACCGGCGCATTCGCGATCAACCCGGTGAATGGCGAACGCATCCCGATTTGGATCGCGGATTACGTGCTGGCGACCTACGGTACCGGCGCGATCATGGCCGTGCCCGCCCATGACGTGCGCGACTTCGCCTTTGCCAAGCAGTTCGACCTTGACATTCGCACCGTCGTCCGACCGTCGCCGGAATGGCTGAAGGCGACCGGCAGCACGTTGGACAACCTCACCGAGGCCTATGTTGATGACGGAGCCGCGATGAACTCCGGCGAATTCGACGGCCTCACAACCACCGAGTTCAAGAAACGCATCATCGCGCGGCTGGAACAACAAGGTCGCGGCCAGGGGAAGGTCAATTTCAAGCTGCGTGATTGGCTCTTCAGTCGCCAGCGTTATTGGGGTGAGCCGTTCCCGCTGCTGCACGAGCTTGATGACGCCGGCAACCCGACCGGGCTTATCCGGCCGCTGACTGCCGCCGATCTTCCGCTGCGCCTGCCCGACCTCGAAGACTTCAAGCCGACGGGCAGCCCAGAAGGTCCGCTCGTCAAGGCTGTCGATTGGGTCAACGTCACGATCGGCGGTAAGAAGTATCGCCGCGAGACGAACACCATGCCGCAATGGGCCGGCTCGTGTTGGTACTACCTGCGCTACCTCGATCCTCGCAATCCGGTGCAACTGTGCGATTCGGCCAAGGCGGCTTACTGGCTGCCGGTCGATCTCTACGTCGGCGGCGCCGAGCATGCCGTCCTGCACCTGCTCTATTCGCGATTCTGGCACAAGGTCTTGTCCGACCGTGGCCATGTGCCCGGCGCCGAACCGTTCAAGCGACTCGTCAACCAGGGCATGATCCTCGGCGAAACCGAGTACACCGGATTCCAACGAGCGAGAATTGAAGAGACGATCGACGACACCGGCAAGTCCGTGCAGAAGCTGATCCCGCTGGGCGAATGGGTCAGTGCCAAGTCGGTGAAATTCGATGGCTCCGTCGCCCGCACCGACGACAAGGCCCAGACTCCGCTTGCCTGCGTTAAACTCGGCGACGACGAGGCCCAAAAGGATGGCGATTTCTTCGTCCTCAAGAGCCAGCCCACAATTCGGATCGATGCCCGCGCCTACAAGATGTCCAAGAGCCGCGGCAACGTTATCAACCCCGATGCCGTCGTTCGCGAATATGGCGCTGATAGCCTGCGGCTTTTCGAGATGTTTATGGGGCCGCTCGAAGCCATGAAGCCGTGGAGCATGCGCGGCGTGGAAGGCGTCTACCGGTTCCTATCACGGGTCTGGCGCATCTACATTGACGAGCGAACCGAGGATGTTCGTTTGAATGACACGATCCAGAATGTCGAGCCCGACCGCGACACGTTGCGAGTGCTCCATCGCACCATCCAACGGGTAACGGAGGACCTCGACGGCATGCGGTTCAATACCGCCATCTCGGCGATGATGGAGTTTAGCAACCACGTCATGAAGCTCGAAGTTCGGCCAAGGTCGGTCATGGACCCGTTCGTCCTGCTGCTCGCCCCGTTCGCGCCCCACTTGGCCGAGGAATTGTGGCAGGCGCTGGGGCATCCGAAGACGCTGGCGTATGAGCCATGGCCGACGTTCGACCCGAAGCTGGTGGCGACCGACACCATCGAAGTACCGATTCAGATCAACGGCAAACTCCGGCACAAACTAATCGTCCCGACCGGCATCGCGGAAAAAGACCTTGAGTCGCTTGCGCTCGCCGATGAAAAGGTGCAAGCCCTAATCGCGGGTAAGCCGGTGAAAAAGATCATCACCGCACGCGGGAAGCTGGTCAATATCGTGGTTGCCGGGGCGTAGTCTTTCCCTTTGACCTCATCGCCGAATCGTGCGATCATAGGAAAATCCGCCGGGCGTCGCGGCGGTTTTTCATGTCGCTCGCCGGAGGTCAAATCCATGCTCCGTTCCTCGCTGTTTGCCCTTCTCTGCCTTCCCCTGTTCGCGTCAACGGCATTGCCGCAGAACAAACCTGCCAAGCCCAACGACAAGTTCGCGGACATTCTGACCAAACTAAATCAATCCGTGGACATCGACAAGAAAATCGAGAACGCATCGCTCTCTGATGTCGTGGAGTTTCTATCGGAGCGCCATGACATGACGATCACGATTAACACCACATCATTTCAAAGCGCCGATCCGCCACTCGATCAGGTCGATCGACAGCAAGTCCGACTTCCCAAACTGATTGGCGTGAGACTGTCAACTGTGTTAACAACTCTCCTGTCGCCATTCAATGGCGCCTATTTGGTACATGCCGATCGAGTCGAAATCGTCAGCCTAGCGACGGCCGTGAAGACGATCTACGCTGAAGACGCAATAACTACATCAAACCCACAATCGCTTCTCGAGCGAAATCCGCCGGTTTCAATAGTCTTTTCAAAAGCACCTGTCGAAGAGGCGTTTCGGCAGTTGTCTGAAGTATCGGGCAGTACCGTAATTGTAGATTCCAAGATTGACGACGCTGCCAAGCGCACCGTCAACGGCCGACTCTTGAATACTCCCGTTGAAAGTGCCGCCCGTGCCCTCGCTCTGCAGTGCGACCTTGACATGGTTGTCGTCGACGGCGTCGTGTTTGTGACCACGAAACCCAACTCCAAACATTTGCGAATGGCTGAAGAAACCAAACGAAAATCCCTCCAGCCGACCGAACTCCAGAAGGCCATCGAGACGATGAATTCTCGTCAGTCTGCGGCCGTTCAAGGCCTCGATGCACGAATGACCGAGATGGCGAAGCAATTGGAACACATGAAGCAGTATCTGGATGAAGTTCGCCGCTTCGCCCGGCCTCCAGAACAAGGGCCGGCTAAAAAATGATACGAGACCGAATCACAGCCACATTCTAATGCCCCAAAACCCATGGCATTCACGGATGGACATGGGTTATGAAACCGTCTCGAATAACTCTTGCTCCAAGATGTAGCACGGATTTCCTACTCCATGCTCGCTCGTCACGCATCGCACGAATTAGGAAATCCGTGCCACGAATTTAGGAGCGCGCTTTTCCCAACCGGTGCCTGTTCGGCGCAAATCGTGGTTCAATCCACAATCGAATGCACCAAGACCCCTGGCATTCAAAGAGGAACATGGGATGTGAAACCGTCTATAAAGAACCTCGGCGACGGAGGCCCAATAGAGATACACCAAGTCAACCGCGCCAAGCTTGTAGGACGACATAGCACGGCCACGCCGCCATGGGCGACAACAACAGTGCGGGCCAGTTCCTGCCCGAGTGCATCGACCAGAGCCAGATCGAAAGCGGAAGGAACGCAAAGACTCGAAGATAATTATGCGCGTTTGACAAAATCTCGGGGCTGGTTCCGAGTACGAAGGCCGCCCCCGCAAGGCCCGTTAGCGTGACCAACGGTTCAGCGCGAAAACATGGCATAGAAACTGCCAGGCCGACTTGAACGAGAAGGAACGATAATGCCATGCAATTAACAATGGCTTTCATAGTTGTCGCTCGATCGACGCCGAAACGGGTAAAATGCCACAACCATCCTTCAAGGCGCGGCCAGCCAAGATTGTCAGAAACAAACGGCATTTGTCCATAGGTGAGCCGAAGAGTCAGAATCCACATCATCCAGATTGTAATAACGGCGACCATACCACCCACTCTCGCCCATTGCTCCTTCCAGAACGAAAGCAATGCAATGATGCCCACAATTGTAATGTTCTGTTCGCGACTGAGGGCGGCCATCAGGCCACACACAAAAAGCGTACCGGAACGGGCATTCAAGAGCCATGCAGCCATCAAGGTCAACGCCGCCAGCGACGAGACCGGGTCCGTCATGGTCCGCATGGCCGGCGCATTGGCACCGATCGCCACGGGAAGCAGTAAGCCCCACCACGCGCTCCGCCCCAATCTCTGAGCGACGTATCCTCCTAGCCCCGAGATCGCGGCAATTGCCAGTAAATTCACGAGCGGCATCACCCAGAGTAGGCGTCTTGGGTCACCCATGCTGAGCGCCCAACTGACGGCGGGATACACGATGCGTTGATGGCGGTAGCCGGGATGAATAACAACTTGCTCGTCGTGCCGTTGCCAAGGGTTTTGGGCGATCGCGTAGTAGTATTGCCCATCAAACCCCTTTTGGCTCAAACTGGTATGAACATGCTCAAAAGGCCAACGCCCAGCAGCCTCCGATCCGGCGCAAATGAACGCCGAAAGGTCACCATTGAATCGCGCGACGTAGGCCGACATGATAGAGAGTTGGATTAACATCATCACGAATGCCGGCCGGGTCCATGCCGGTACCTGCGTTGATCCAGTCGTTAGCATTGCTCGCTTCCTTAGCGCCAACGAAGCCAGGCCGAGTCATTCTCTCGGGAATCCGCCACGACTCCCCGCGGCAACCGGAAATCATAAACGCAATAGCCTTTCTCAGCAATGCCGATCTTGCAATCGGCCATGGCACCATTTCCGATGCGCATCGGCGTTGTAGCGGCCGATGCCAGAGTGTTTGCTTTCCGCTCCGGACTTCGTTAAGATCGAGTCACGTCAAGTATCCGTCGGACAAGACGAGGTGCCATTATGAAGTCACGTTTGTCGTTGCTGGTCCTGGTGGTGGCGACGCTGATCGCCAGCAGATTTGTAGGTTCGACGCGAGAGACCGTCGCATCGCCCGTGACCGAAATCAGCGGCCCATTCTCGCACGAGAATTTGACGATCTTTCTACTTCATGGTCGCGACGAGATTCGAAACCGCAAGATAGTTACGCTGGGCGAGGCACTGGATCAGAAACTCGCGATGGTTCATGAGACCGGCTCCGTCAACGAACTGCTTGTCGAAAACCTGTCGACTGACTCAGAGCTTTTCCTGCAGTCCGGCGACATCGTCAAGGGTGGCCGACAGGATCGCCTCATTGCCGCGGATGTGCTGCTTCCACCGAAATCGGGTCGCGTGCCGGTTGCATCGTTCTGCTGTGAATCGGGGCGCTGGCAACAACGGGGCAATGAGGCAGCCACTCACTTTGGGGCCAATCCGGGAAACGCAAACACTAAATCGCTCAAACTCGCGGTAAATGATGCCAAACAACAGGCAGCCGTATGGGCCAATGTTCAGGAACTACAGAACAAGGTCAATCATAACTTGAATACCGTTGTGAATTCGCCTCAGTCTCCCACGAGCTTACAACTGGCGATTGAGAACAAACAGTTGCAGGATAGAATCGCGGCCTACGAAAAGGCGCTCTCCGTTGCATTCAAAGGCCAGACGAACGTCATCGGATTCGCAATTGCCATTAATGGCAAAGTTGAAGGCGCGGAGATTTACGGGTCCGCCGCCCTTTTCGCCAAGGCCCGTCCGAAACTGCTCACCGCCGCCGCGATTGATGCGATCGCGGAGTGGAAGAAGGATCAACGATTTCCCGTTTCAGCCGAAAGCGACGTCCGAACTTTCATGGATCGGACGTTACAAAGTCGCCGGACCGATGCGATTGCGAGCGCCCGGCCGAGGCCACAAAGTTACAAGCCACAAGGCACCAGCATCACCGGCGCGTTCCAGAGCCGTTTCAATCCTAATATGCCAGACCGAAATGACATGACCCGTATGGAACAAACTGCGGTCTTGGAAGTCAACGGCCGAGGCGATCAACCCGAGATAACCCGCCGTACAATGCCGGCGCGACCTTCGAGCTCGAGCGCATCGCGTTCCAGTCGTTCCAGGTATGTCAACATTCAGGGCCAGCAGCAAGAACAGCTTGCGATTCCACAGCCCAACGCCCCGACGACGAATCTGCCTTCGCTGGCCGCGCCCGCCGTGAGTTCTCCCGCCGCACGCCTCAACGTAACGCAACGAGGAAATCACGACGCCATCATGGTCGAATCACGCGATAATAACCGCGGCGGAGCCGTGGTGCGCCAGAGCTTCACCGCCAAGTAGGACCGGGTCGATTATCCGAATGGTCAACGATAAAACGTGAATTAGCGGTGCCGGGAAGGCCAAACGACGACTCCACGAGTGGCTCATGGTTCGCGATTTCCATTCCGAGATCGATCCACTGTTGAAACAACGCCTTGATGAATGGATGATTCATTCCGTTCATAGCGGCGCCTCGGACCTTCATATCGTTGCCGGCTATCCCCCCACATTGCGGCTCCACGGTGAATTGAAACAACTCCCGGAACCGCCCCTCTCCAGTGGCGACACGGAACAACTGTGCCGTTTGCTTTGTCCGGTTGAACTCATCGATCTCCTACCGCAAATGAAGAACGTTGATTGTTCGCTTGAGCGACCCATGGACGGCATCACGCAACGATTTCGCGTTAATCTCTTCTACTCGAGCGGAAGCGTGGGGGCATGTCTGCGGATCATTCCGGGGCGTGTCCCTGATTTTAGCTGGGCCGAATTCCCCGATGATCTCGCAAATCGGATCGCCGGCCTTGTTGATGGACTTGTCATTGTCACGGGTGCAACCGGATCCGGCAAGTCAACGACGATGGCCATGATTGTGAACCTCATGAATCTGGCCGGGGGACATCGAATACTCACAATCGAGGAGCCTATTGAATTCCGGTTTCCGCTGCACACGAGTTCCATCATTACTCAGCGTGAAGTTGGCCTCGATGTCATGAGTTTCGCCGACGGGTTGAAATTCGGTCTTCGGCAAGATCCCGATGTCATTCTGGTGGGTGAAATCCGTGACCGGGATACCGCACAAATCGCTTTGAGCGCCGCCGAAACCGGTCACCTTGTATTGGCCACGATGCACACCCGCGATGCCAAGGGAGCCATCACCCGCTACGCCGATTTGTTTCCACAGGATGTCCAGCGGGAGATTCGAGTACAACTTGCCATGAGCCTACGGGCGATTGTCGCTCAACGGCTCCTGCCCGATATTGTCCGCGGAACCAAACGTCATTTGGCTATCGAGGTGTTATGGAATACGTATCCCATTCAGAGTGCGATTCGCGGGGCGAAATTGGAGAGCATTGATAATTACTTGTTGACTGGACGCGACGACGGAATGATCTGCTTGGATGAGTCTCTGAGGCAACTACTACAGGACGGCAAAGTCACACTCGAAACAGCCGAACTGAACGCTCGCGATATTGGGTATCTCCATCGCTGACCAAGCGCCATTGTTAGGCACTCATCGCGGCGCGAACAGCGTCAACTTCCCAGGGCTGCATGGCAACGAATCGGCCCGCTGAGATGTTATGGGCGAAAAAAGACGCATCGAACGACCGTAAGGCTTCGGCTGCTTCATAACAATTGAATATCACGGCGGGGCGACCCTCGATGGCGGCCGTGTGCGTCGCCAATAGATCGCGAATCTTGTCGTTGGGAGCGGGCGATACGACCCACGTGGCGGGATCAAAGAGATTACCTCGTCGGTTGGCCGTCACCATTACGGTGCCGTCGGTTGTTTGACTCGTGCAGGAAAAGAACAACTCTTCACTGCGGTCTCGTTTCGCATGTTGAATGAGTAACCCGGTCCGGCCGTCGGCGCTCAACAATGCCGTGCCGCGGACGGTGAGCCAGGGATCGATCGCTTCGGGATAAACCGAGCAAATCGCACGGAATCCAAACGATTTTTGCGTTGCAATCACCGCATCGACAACGTTTGACAGCATCCGGCAATCGGGCGGCTGAACGCGAATCGTCGTGGTGTCGAATGCTGCCAGCGGAAAACAATTGTAGGAATACGCAAATCGATAAACGCGCCAGATACGAGCGCGTGTCGATGCCGGCGTGGCGACGTCGCTCGCTTTGAGGGCGGCTACGTCGGCGGCGCTGAGTCTCATTCGATAGAACGCCGGGGCCATCGATGATTGCTATTTCAAGGTTGTCAGGTATTCAATCATGTCACGTAGCTCACGTGCATTCAACACGCCTTCCATGGGAGGCATGGCGGACGTGGGTTTGGTTCGATCTTCAGTGTCTTTCAGTGCAATTGTTAGTTTAATGCCATCGGGTGTGAGCAGCGTTAGATTCGCCGAATCCTCGGCTTGAATCGTACCCGCGATCGTTCGACCGTTGTTTAGCGTGACCACCGTGTATCCAAAACCCGGTGCGATCTTGGCGCTAGGGTCGAGGAGCGATTCGAGAAAATGCTCTCTCATCTTGTCCGGGTAGCGGGCGGCAAGTCCGGAGAGGTCGGGGCCGGCGTCTCCACCTTGCCCTGCGACCTTGTGGCATCGAATGCATTGGGCGATGCCGTGGCCGACGAAGAGTTCGCGCCCGCGCGCGGCATCGCCACCGTAGAGGACGTGGGAATATTTCAGCGGCGAACTCGAACCCGCACGAGCCGCCTCGAATCGCTCGATCGCCTTCGTTCGTTCGGGCGTCGGGGATGACCGCAGCGTTTCGAGGACGTCGAGCCGCAGTTCCGGCGGCACGTCGCCGGCGGCAAGCCGTGCTGACAAGTTGTCAAGTAATTTCGAGGCCTCCGGTGATGTCAAACGAGCGAGCGATTGGATCGCCGATTGCCTTTCGATGGCAGGACCATTAGCCTTCAGAATTTCCCGAATGGCCGCCACTGCCCGGTCAGGGGCCACAGAGGTTAGAACGTCTCGTGCCGTGGCTCGCAGTTGCGGATCGGTTTCTTTGAGAATCGTTTCAATGAGTGATATCAGACGTGGGTGACGTTTCACTTCCAGCCATCGTAAGCAAGCCTGCCGGGTACCCGTGGATCGGCGGGCATCGCCAACCCACTCGGCGAGTCGATCGGCGTCGGTGGAGATATTGAGCCGCACGGCTAGTCGCATGAGATCCGCTTGCAGAGTGCCGGTGGTTTGTTCGAGCAGTGCGACGAACGCGGGTTCGAGGGCTTCGCGAGCTGCTGCGGCATCGCGTTTCGGAATCGGTCGCCAGAAGCCGGTTACGCGGTCGCGCTGTGCTGGATTGGCCCAGTCCGCAAGCATGGCGATGGCTTCGGCGCGAATCGCTTGCGAGAAGTTGGGATTGCGGATGGCCGCTGTCAGGCCTTTGGCATTTTCCGGTTTCCCGAGGCGAAAATGGGCATTCAACGCCCGTCGTAGAAGTGGTTCGCGGTGGGGCGCCGGCGTCTGGCCCAACCGGTCGAGGGTCGCGGCCAAGGCCGGCATGGCGTCGTCGTGATGCAGGTCATGAACGGCCCGTGCGGCTTCCGTTACGATGTCGAGATCGGGATCGTTCAAGAATCGGACCATGGCCGGGTCGTTCCATTTTCGCATTGCCAGAAGTGAAACGAGCCGCACGGCAGGACTCGCATCGGAAACCCGCGCCGCAACGGCGTCGCGGTCGCCGATTGCGGCCATCGCTTGAACCACGGCGTGACGCAAGTATGGGTCCCGATCGGCATGGTCGCGGGCCAGCTTGTAGAGTGCGTCGATTGCGGGTCGGTGTTTCAAACGCCCGAGTGCTTGCGCGGCAAAGAACTGAACACGCGCTTGATCGTCAGTCAGCGCCGTGATCAGCGCAGGTTCCAGCCCGGGAAAGCGAAGGTCACCGATGATGCGAACAGCTTGTGCCCGAATCTCCGGATCGGGGTCATGAAGCAAGGGCTGAAATAATCGCAACACGTTGGGGTGGCGTCGCGCGATTTGGCCCAGCCCCCACATGGCATGGAGTCGAACGAGTCTCGACCCCGTTTCGCCGGACTGCGGCAACAACTGTCCAAAGATCGGTATCGCCAACTGGTCTCGTTCGGCCAGGGCGAATTGCGCTTGCTGACGGACGCGGTAGTCGGCGTGTCGAAGCAGTTTCGCTAAGTCAGATTCGGGCCGATGCTTGAAACCCTCGCGAAACAGCTTGGCCACCTCCTGGACGGCGGGGTCGACCACTCGCTTCGGATCGAAAACCGTGTAAATGCGCCCACCTTTGCTCTTTCCGCTCCAATCAAGGCCGACGAAATCGGAGACGTACATCTTGCCGTCGTAGCCGAAATCGACATCGGTCGCTTGGATCGGTTTGAGAAAATCGTGCAGATCGACAATGTCGAAGGAGGCGCCCTTGGGCGTTAAGCCGAACGATTCGATGCCGCCGTTGCCGGTGTAGTTGCAGTAGAAGAAGCGATTGCGATACCGTTCCGGCAGGCTCAGGCCGCTCGTGAAACAGAATCCCGACGGGCCGGCGCCGAGTTTGGCGACCGGCGGGACAATCCACTTCGGCTGATCGGAATGGGCCAGGTGCCACATCTTTTCGGCGTGCCACGGCCCGACCAGGTATGGCTCGGGGATGGTCTGATAGGCCATGTTCCATCCGCTGTCGCCACCTTCGACGACATAAACCAACCGCGCGTGGTCGCCCTTATCGCAGTTGTTGTCGTCGGCGAAGAGATTGCCGAACTGATCGAAGGCCAATTCCTGCGGGTTGCGCAGACCGACATGGACGACTTCGAGATTCGATCCGTCGGGATCACACCGAAAGACGGCGCCCCGACGCGGTGCCGACAACGTCGTTCCCTCTTTGGTTTGAACGTGAAAGCCACGGTCGCCGACCGAGAAATAGAGTCGCCCGTCAGGTCCCCAGACAAGCCCATGGAGATCATGGCCCAGGTATGCGCAATTCACGCCGAACCCTCGCAGCAACGGCTCGCGAACATCGGCCTTGCCCGTGTTCTTCGTGTCGCGAAGGCGCCACAAATGTGGGATACAAGCGACGTACAAATCTCCGTCACGAGCCAGGACGCCGGCCGCGAGTCCGTCAAGCGGGTTGTTGAAGCCATCGGCAAAAACGGTCGAAAAATCGGCTCGGCCTTTCCCGGCGCGATCTTCCAACAGCCGAATCTGATCGGCCTGTCGTGAGAACCACTCCATGCCGCCGTCGAATTTGTGCGCCCAGCGGCGATACATGGCAAGGCGATCGTCGAGCGTGCGAATCTGAAGATCGTCATCGAGGAGAAACGGCCTCGTCCGATTCTCCTCGGTGCCGCGATTGAAGCGGTACTCCTCCGCCACGAAGACGCGGCCTCGCTCATCAAGGCAGAAGGCGACCGGGCTGGCAAGCATTGGCTCGGCGGCGAACAACTCGACGCGCAACCCCTGAGGGTATCGGAAAGCGGCGATCTGCTTGGTTGCGGCCTGAGTGCCATCGGGCAACGGTGGGTCGGCTCCACATAGGACCAGAGGCATCAGGAACGCGACTCGGGAAATTCGTCGAAGTTTCATTCGGACGTTGTAGCCCAGCATTGACCTGCCGCAAGCGCCCCTTGCTACTCGGCGGCTTGGCGGGTAGGAAATGGTTGGCGACTGGCCATCAATCAATCGGAGAACCCCATGCCGAGTAAACCGGAAACCCGTGTTCAGGAACTACACCTGGTTCTGCCGCCGGCGCCGAAGCCGGTGGCGAAGTACAAGACCGCGGTGCTTGTGGGCAACATGTTATATGTTTCCGGGCACGGGCCGCTGAAGCCGGACAAGACAATGATCACCGGGCGTGTTGGGGCCGATCTGAATCTGGATCAGGGATATCAAGCTGCTCGCCAAGTCGGGCTGGCGATTCTGGCGACCGTGCGGGCAACCATCGGTTCGCTCGACAAGGTGAAACGGTTGGTCAAGACGCTGGGCCTTGTTCAATGCACCAACGAGTTCGGCGATCAGCCGAAGGTTATCAACGGCTTCTCGGAATTGATGGCCGAAGTGTTCGGGGATGACGCTGGTGTCGGTGCCCGAAGTGCTGTCGGCACCAACGCGCTCCCTGGGGGAATCGCCGTGGAAATCGAGTGCATCTTCGAGCTGGAATGAGATCGCCGTGGGAGCTGCCTTTGTGTCTTGCGGCGAGCCGCATCGTGGCGGCGCCGCGTTCGCCGGCCAACGCCATGGGCCGCCGGGACTGACTCATGAATCGACTTGGGCCATACCTGTTCAAGCAGGCTGAAAGCGACGATGAATTCGCGCAGGTCCACAAACTCAACTACGACACATTCGTCCAAGAGATTCCCCAACATCACGACACGGGGACCGGATTTCTCATCGACAAGTTCCATCAGAAGAACACCTACTTGATCTGCCTACGAGACAATCGACTCGTGGGGATGGTGTGTTATCACGATCAGCGTCCATTTTCGGCGGCCGATCGAATCCCGGATCTGTCGGTGATCGATAAACCAGGCATGAAAATCTGGGAAGTGCGCCTGATGGCGGTTATTCCCGAGGAACGCAACGGCGCCGCGTTCGCTGGGCTGGTCGATATGCTCTTTGAGCGAGCACGTACCGCGGGGGCCACCCACTTTCTTATATCGAGTCACACGAATCAGAGGCCGTTGCACTTGAGCCTCGGCTTTGAGCCAATTGGGCCTGATGTCGGGGAACCAGAAGCCCAGTTTGCACCGATGCTCGCTTCGGTCGATCAGGTCGGAGCCAAGGTCGGCACACTCATGGCCTACTGGAAGGGGCGACGCCAATCCGGCTAAGTGTGTCATGGCTTGACCGACAAGTCGCGAATGGTAGGATGGCTTTCGATTTAGTCGACTCGAATTGGCTGATTGAGCCTATCCTGTAACAACGTGAGGTTGCTGCCCCATGAGTCGTGATGACGTGCGAGCGGCACTTTTTGAGTTGTTCGAACAAACCACGAACCGGCCGGTGACCGGCGTCAGTGACACCGATTCGCTGAACCAAATCCTTCAAGTCGATTCGTTCACGTTTCTTGGCTTGATCATGGAAATCGAGAAACGATTCGACATCGCCCTAAATCTCGACGAGCTTCGCGGCATCAACACGATTGGCGACCTGCTGGATCGGATCTTGTCAAAGCGGGCTGGTGCATGAACCCGACCCTCCCCGGTGATGCGAGTCGCCGCGGCGATGACGTGACGCGTTGCTCCGTCGCGATCCACCGGTCGATCCGCGCGATTGGATCGGTCACCCTACCAATAGCCGACGTCGAGGCCAAACGCAAGCAGCTCACGGCGGCAGCCAAGGACAGTCACGCTCTGACCGCGGCCCGATTCTGTGACGACCAGTCGATTCTGGGGATCATGGCGATGCTCGACGCGGCCAGCCGTGGCGGCTTCGCGATTGATTCGACTTCCATGTGGAACCTAATCGCGGCGCCCCGGCACGCCGGCCGAACAGGGACGCTCGTTACCGTCAAGCGATTCTTCAAATTGGGACCGAGCGGTGTCTCGCCGTTACTCATTCCATTCTCGTCGTTGCACGCCATCGCTTCAACGCTGAGTGTCTACTTCGGCATCCATGGACCCACATACGGTGTCAGCGGATGTTGCGAGAGCATCTCCGAAATCTTGGTGACCGGATTCACGACGCCCATCAATGAAATGACCCCCGGTACCTGGCTGGTCGTCACCGAATGGGATCCCGATGTAACGCCGGACGAAAACGGAAAACCTGTCAGCAACTCGATGGGATACGGCGTCGCCTTGGCCATCGAGGACACGTCGGCATCGCTGCCTATCCGGGTGACGTTCGAAATCTTCGGGGATGCGGCTGAACAACCCGTTCTCGATTCCGTTAGACTCTTTGCTGATGCTGTATCGCGAATCGCTAGTGAATCGGCGACGGTTTATCCGTGTGCGGGCGGCCGGCTGACCTTGCAACACGATCGTGGAGGGCACGACGAAAACGAGGTGCGAGCATGACGGCCGATCGCGACGTCGTGATAACGGGCGCCGGTATCGCCTCTCCGCTGGGATTCTCTCTGCGGGAACTGAGCGACAATGTCCTCGCGGGGCGATCGGGCATCCGTCCAATTACCAAGTTTGATGTTGCCAAGCACCCATGCCGGTTTGCGGGCTACATCGACGCGATTCCCTGCCCATCGGGTTGGAGTTCCGCGGATCTTGCTTCCCGGGACCATCTGCATCAACTGGTGATTTGGTGCGCCGTTGCGTGCCTCCGCGATTCTGGGTTGTGGGAAACCCGCCATGCTCAGCGTATCGGGTTGGTGCTCGGCATTGGATGTGAATGGATGGAGCGTTGGGAAGCCGATCTCCATTCCGGCGGCAAACTGATCTTCGACGCCAGCCCGGGACAACGAGGGCTTAGCCAATACTGTTGCGCCGCCCTCGAGCTTGACGGCCCTCGCGTGAGTGTGGCCACCGCCTGTGCCAGTGGCAACACGGCGTTGTCGGTCGGGCGTGACCTGATTCGGAACGGCGTTGTCGATGTCTGCCTCGCGGGCAGCATTGACATGCCCGTCTCTCCGGTATCCATGGCGTGTTTCGGAAAGCTCGGCGCTCTGAGTACGCGGAACGAAACGCCGGCGGCCGCTTCGCGACCCTTCGATAAGAACCGCGACGGCTTTGTGATGGCTGACGGTGGCGCGATTTTTGCCCTTGAAACCCGCGATCGAGCTACGAAGCGATCGGCCCCCATCTACGCAACCATTGCTGGTTATGGCAGCGCCAGTGACGCGTTTAACATGGTGTCGCCCAGCGATGACCCCAACTGGGCGGCGTTGGCTGTCAAACGCGCGCTTGCGGACGCCGGTATCGGCGTCGAAGAACTGGATTACGTCAATGCCCACGGCACCAGTACACCCGCGGGCGATGGCTTCGAGGCCCTTGCTCTGTTTCATGCCTTGGGCGACGACGCTCGCCGCGTGCCGATTAGCGCCACCAAAAGCATGACCGGTCACATGCTCAGCGGAGCGGCGGCAATTGAAGCTGCCATTTGCCTCGTCGCATTTCAACGACAGGCACTGCCGCCGACCATTAACCTCGACGAAGTCGATCCGCGGTGCGAACTGAACCACGTCGCCCATCAGGCCCAGGAGCGAAAGGTCACCTGGGCGATGTCGAACTCCTTCGGGTTCGGCGGGTCCAACACCTGCCTGATTCTGAAGCGATGATCGATCGCCCAAACAAACCGAGGCAGGCATCCAATCGTTCGAGACGCTTATTCCTTGTCCTTCTTTTTCTTCTTCGTGACTGCGGCGGGTTTCCATAACGGCGCCATCTGACCTTTGTTCCATTCCTGCCAATCGGCGAGCAGCTCCTTGGCTTTCTCCGGCTGATCTTTCGACAGGTCTTTAGCCTCGGCAATGTCGTCGGCTAGATTGATGAGTCGCGGAATGTTCTGATCGATCCGTGACGCAACGAGCTTCCAGTCGCCCTTGCGGATGGCCCATTGCTCGCCGAACCGCCAATAAAGCGTCTCGTGGGGCTTGCCCTTGTTCTTGCCAATGAGGTACGGCATGAGGTCCACGCCATCGAGTTTCCACGCCGGGTCAATCGTTCCGCCGGCGGCAACAACCGCGGTCGGCAGCAGATCGAGCTGGATGACGGGATTGTCGTAAACCAGCCCGGCGGGAATTTTGCCCTTCCACTGAGCACAGAACGGAACTCGGACGCCGCCCTCGGACGTCGTGGCCTTCACCCCGCGCAGCGGCCCGTTGCCCGACGTCGTCTGAGGCGTCGGCCCGCCGTTGTCGGAAAAGAACACCACCAACGTATTCTCTTCCTGGCCGATCTCGCGGACCTTCGCCAAGACGCGACCGACGGCGTCGTCCATCGCGGACATCATCGCCGCGAAGGTGCGCCGTTTCTCGTCTTCAATCCCGGTGAATCGGTCGAGGTACTTTTTTGTCGCTTGCAGCGGGGCGTGTTGAGCGTTGAACGGCACGTAGAGGAAGAACGGCTTGTCCTTGTTCTTGTCGATCCAATCGACGGCCCGCTCGGCATATGCATCGGTCGTGTAGAAACTCGGGTCCTTGACCGGGCTGACGTTGGGGGAGATTCGCGTGTCGATGAAGTTTGGTGGATTGAAGAACGGGGTGTTAGCGACGGTGCCGTAGAACTCGTCGAAGCCACGGGCCGTAGCGATGAATTTCGGGCCACCACCGAGATGCCATTTGCCCACGGCCGCCGTCGCGTAACCCAGCGCCTTCATCCGATTGGCGAAAGTCGTTTCCGTCACGGGTAGGCCAAACTCCGCGCCCCCCGCCGGTCCGCCGCCGTTGAACTCGTGACCGAATCGCGTTTGATAACGCCCGGTCAGCAAACCGGCTCGTGTCGGCGAGCAATAGGGGCCGGAGACGTAACCATTCGTGAACCGGACGCCTGCCTTGGCGATCGAATCGATATTCGGCGTCGGAATCTGCTTGTTGCCCTGGAAACCGTATTCGCCCCAACCGACGTCGTCGGAGAGAAAGACGACGATATTCGGCTTTCGGATTTCGGCTGCCGGTGACGGCGACGCGCCGATGGTGACTGAAACGGAGAATGCGATCAGCAACATACGACAAGTCATGGATGGTCCTTCCTTCAACGGAAACGCGATCACTTCTTTGGGGCCTGTTTTGGAGCGGGTTTGGGTTTCCACGTCACGGCGACGTCGTTGGCCTGCTTGGTTCCGGGCGTACTGCGACCGTCGTCGATGATCTTCGTCAACAATGCTGTCAGTTCGCGAACGACTTCGGGATGATCGGCATAGCGATTGCGCTTTTCGGCAAGGTCGTCGGCCAAGTTGAACAGCTCACCGGCATGGTTGTGCGATTCATTGCCGCGAGCCTTTTTGAACCAGGGCGGCTCGCCGCGTTTGCCGTTGTCATCGCCGGTGCCGGCGGGAATAAGGACCCAGTCTCCCTTGCGAATCGCGAAGCGACCGCCGCCGCTGTGAAAAACCGTGGCCTCTCGCAATGGCCGAATCGGGATGCCGCCGAGCATCACGGGGAGAATATCGACGCTATCGACGCCGGCATCCGGCGGCAGTTCGGCGCCGACGATGGCCGCCACGGTCGCCATCAAATCGACGTGGCAAATGGTCTCCTTGCAGACGCTGCCCGGCATGATCTTGCCCGGCCATCGCGCCAGGAACGGCACACGATGCCCGCCTTCCCAAATGTCGCGCTTGGCGCCGCGCAATGGCCCCATGCTGGCGTGGACGAATTTCTGTAATCGATCGTAAGCTCCGGGATCGACCTCGCCGGTGATTTCCGGCCCGTTGTCACTGGTGAAGACGACCAGCGTGTTGTCCGCGACGCCCGATTTCTTGAGCGCTCCGAGAACCTGACCCACGACGTGGTCGGTCTGCATGACGAAATCGCCGAAGTCGCCGGCGCCGCTCTTGCCGCGAAACTCCGGCGACGGCACGACCGGATAATGAGGCGACGTTAACGGCATGTAGAGAAAGAACGGCTTGCCGGACTTCGCGGACGCCTCGATGGTTTTGACGGCTCGGCTCGCCAATGCGGGCAGAATATCGACGAGTTGCCAGCCGGGAAGCATCAGGCCCGGGCGATTGAATTGATCTTTTCCCACCGGCGCCGGCACACTGGGGATGCCGACGGTGCGATCATTCTCGACGAAACAGTAGGGCGCGTAGTTCGGCACGTCCGTCCCGAAATACGAGTCGAAACCTCGCGTCGTCGGGCCATTCGATGCAGGCTGGTTGAAATCGCGTTTGCCGTCGGGTCCGGGCTTCGGCCAATCCCAGCCGAGGTGCCATTTACCAATGCAAGCGGTGGTGTATCCATGTTGCTTTAAGAGCGCTGGCACGGTCAATCGCTTCGCATCGATCAGCGGCGGGTCATACGGACCGAGTACCCCGCGTTGCAAGCGCGTCCGCCAAGCGTAGCGCCCCGTGAGCAGACCATAGCGGGTTGGCGAGCAAACAGCCGACGGCGAATGAGCGTCGGTGAAACGAATGCCGTCCTTCGCGAGCCCGTCGAGGTTGGGCGTCGGGATTTTCGACGCCGGGTTGTAACAGCCGAGATCGCCGTAACCGAGATCGTCGGCGAGGATGTAGACGATATTTGGCTTCAGGGTGTCAGACGCCGCTGGCGGCACGATGATGCCGAAGAGCGCCAAAGCAAGTGATATTCGCGGAAAGGCCATGACACGAGACTCGCGTTTCTTGGATGACATCATGCCATGAGTATTGGGATGGCCAGCCGAAATGCAAGCGAAAAGTCATGGGAAAGCGCCCCCGAGCGGCGGGCTTACGCCCGCCGCTCGGGGGGCGCCTCGGCTATCGCTATTGCGGCGATGCGGCGTTGCGATACGATGCACGACACGATAATTCGACGACTCGCAACGGAGACCTTGCGTTGAAACAGTTTCGCTTTCGTTTGATCGTGGCGGTTCTGCTGCTGGCCTTCCCGATGACCAACAGCCGCGCCGATTCACTCGACCAGATTCGGCAACGCGGCATCATCCGTTGGGGCGGCGATCAAGAGGGCGGCGCGCCCTATATCATGCCCGGCACCTCCGAGACTCGGCCCAGCGGATTCGAAGGTGACTTGATGGAGGCGTTCGCGAAACAACTCGGCGTCGTTCCAGAGTTCAAGCAATGCGACTGGGCCAGCCTCGGCGACCTGCTCCGCTCGGGCGGCGCGGACATCATCATCAACGGCATCGAGCTTCGTTCCGATCGGCTGCAATCCGCCATCTGCACCATCCCCTATTACGTCAACGATCTGCAACTTTTGGGTCGCAAGGACGACACACGTTTGACGGGTTGGAGCGACCTGAAGGCCAAACCCGGAGGGGGAAAGTGGCGCATCGGCGTATTGCAGGACACGGCCGCCGAGAAATTCTTGCAGGAAAACTATCCCGCCGAAGTGGAGGTTGTGCCGTATCCCGGGACGACCCAGGCGATGGATCACGTTCGCGACAAACAACTCGACGCCACACTGACCGATCTCATGGCGGCGGTCACTTATCGCGACCGCTACCCGGCGTTGCGACCCGTCGGCGAGCCGGTCGGCCGCGGCTATTTCGTCATCTATCTCAGGCCCGGTGACGAGCGGCTTCGCGACGAACTCAACGACGTGATTCGAGAGCTTCTGGCCGATCGGCGGCTGAAAACGCTTTATCAGAAGTACAACCTTTGGAATGACGCTCAAGAGACTCTCGCCACGCCGGAAGTCCAAAAGCTGCCGGAAACGATGCGCCCGGGCGAACCTCCCGCACGCGGCTTGGGCGTGATGCGCCGCGCCTTCACTCAACTGCTGCCGGCCGCATGGATGACGGTCAAACTCAGCGTCTTGTCGATGCCGTTGGCGATTCTGATCGGCCTATTAGTGGCTGTCGGCCGGCTCTATGGCCCGTTGCCGTTGCGCCTTCCCCTGACCACTTACGTCGAGGTTATTCGTGGCACACCGTTGCTGTTGCAGTTGCTGGTGATCTTCTACTTGATCCCGTCCGCCATCACGTTGCCTGCCTGGCTCACGCCGCATTATCCGTATGTTGCCGGCATCCTCGGGCTGGCCATCAACTACTCGGCCTATGAAGCGGAGATCTATCGTGCAGGACTAATGGCGATCCCTCATGGTCAGATGGAAGCCGCGCTCGCGCTGGGCATGTCGCGCCGGCAATCGTTGTGGTTTGTCATCGTCCCACAGGCCGTCCGGCTCGTCGTGCCGCCGGTGACCAATGACTTCATCGCGTTGTTCAAAGACACGTCTGTCTGTTCCTTCATCACCATCGTCGAGTTGAGCAAACAATACAGCATCCTGGCGAACAACACCGGCGCGGTTCTGGAAGTGGCGGCGGCCACGGCCTTGCTCTATCTCTTGATGAGCTATCCGCTCGCCCATCTTTCGCGCCGGCTCGAACATCGCCGGCCGCCGATTCACGTTTGATTCCTTGGTGATGCTTTTGAACAAGGGAACGATCCATGATCGCCGTTGCCGGATTGGTGAAACGTCACGGTGCCATAACCGTCTTGAATGGGATCAGCCTCAACGTGACTCGGGGCGAGGTCGCGGTCCTCATTGGACCTTCGGGCGGCGGCAAGAGCACGTTGCTTCGCTGCGTCAACGGGCTGGAGACTTTTCACGGTGGATCGGTTCACGTGGATGAATTGACACTCGGTCCCGACACGGCCCGAGCCGGCGGCGATGCCTTGCGCCGATTGCGGCAACGGGTCGGCATGGTCTTTCAGCAGTTCAACCTGTTCCCACACATGAGCGTGATTGAGAATGTCATCTGCGGCCCGCGAGTTGTTCTCGGAAAGAATCGAGACGAGGTCCGCCCATTCGCCGAGAAGCTCTTGAATCGAGTGGGATTGGCCGACAAATTCGACGCGCGCCCCGGCCAGTTGTCCGGCGGGCAACAACAACGGGTCGCCATCGCTCGCGCCCTGGCGATGGAACCGGAGGCGATCCTGTTCGACGAACCGACGAGCGCCCTGGACCCCCGCATGGCGGCCGAGGTGTTGGCGGTCATCACCGACCTGGCCACCAGCGGGCAGACGATGATCGTGGTCACGCATGCGATGGGATTCGCGAAACAGGTGGCGCACAAGGTCTATGTCATGGCGGAGGGTCGAGTCGCCGAGGCCGGCCCACCCGGGCAGGTCTTCGAAGCCCCAACAACCGACGTCACTCGGCAATTCCTCACCCAAGCACGCACGACATGATGGCGGTGTGTATTCGATTCGGCAAGGGGCATATAGAAAGAGCGAGGATTCCCGTTAGCGATCACGAATTGACGAGGGGAGCGATCGTGTTGGTTCGCATTTTCACACTGCTGGCCTGCCTCATTGCTGTTTCGATGGCCCGTGCCGACAATTGGCCGGCATGGCGCGGGATTAGGACCGACGGCACGTCGGCGGAATCTCAGTTCCCGATTAAATGGTCTGCGAAAGAGAACATCGCCTGGAAGGCGCCGATCCCCGGCGTCGGGCATTCATCGCCCATCATCTGGGGCGACCGCGTTTTCCTGACCTCTTGCGTGGAATCGACGCGCGATCGGCTCCTGATCTGCCTTGACCGCAAGAACGGCGCGATCGTGTGGAAACAGGTCGTCGTCAACGCTCCGCTCGAGGGCAAGCATAGCTTGAACAGTTTCGCGAGTTCGACACCGGCAACCGACGGCGAACGAGTCTGGGTCACCTTTTTCGACAAGCCGCGAATTCGCGTGGCGTGCTATGACTTCAACGGCAAGCTGCTTTGGATGAAGTCGCCGGGTGAGTTCAACTCCAAACACGGCTTCTGCAGCTCGCCGATCCTTGATGGCGATCGGCTCATCGTCAACTGCGACCAAGACGACCAGGAGGCGTTCATCGTCGCGCTGGACAAACGGACCGGCGAGGAGCTTTGGCGCGCCGATCGGCCGAATCGCACGCGATCCTATTGCCCGCCGATCCTAATCGACGCCGGCGGCAAGAAACAACTGGTCCTCAGCGGCAGCAAGTGCGTCGCCAGTTACGATCCCGCGACGGGAAAGCAGAACTGGATTATCCACGGCCCGACGGAGCAATACGTCGCCGGCCTGGTCTACGATCAAGGGATCGTCTTTCTAACGTGTGGCTTTCCGACAAAGCACCTTGTCGGCATCGACCCGACCGGTTCGGGCGATGTCACGAAGACTCACATTCGCTGGCATGAGACGAAGAACGCTTCGTATGTCCCGTCGCCAGTCGCCCAGAGCGGGTTGTTCTTCGTGGTCTCCGATGAGGGCATGGGCAGTTGCTTCGAGCCGACCACGGGAAAACGCCATTGGATGGAGCGCCTTGGCAAACGGCATAGCGCCTCGCTCGTCGCAGCCGGGGGCTATGTTTACTTCCTCGACGATTACGGCAATTGCTTCGTCGTCAAAGCCGACAAGTCGTTTACCCAGGTGGCCCGCAACGAACTTGGCGAGACGACCTACGCCTCGCCGGCCCTCAGCGATGGTCAGATATTCATCCGAACGACGTCGCATCTCTACTGCATCGGGAAAAAATAGGCGTTGCCCTGGGAGAGTCTCATGCGCCACAACTTGCTGGCCATCATCGCAGCCGTCGCCGTGCCCTTTTCCGCGTTCGCCCAGCGCGAATTCGGCTTCGACAATACCAAGCCGTCGGGGCAACCGTATCTGAAGCCCGATGAGACCGTCCGGCGGATGAAGGTCGCCGACGGCTTCGAGGTCAAGCTATTTGCCGCCGAGCCGATGCTCGCCAACCCCATCGCTTTCACGCTGGATGAAAAAGGCCGTGTCTGGGCGATCGAGTGTTTCGAGTACCCCAAACGCACGGCAAAAGGCGCGATGCCTCGCGACCGCATCGTAATCCTCGAAGACACCGACGGCGACGGCGTCGCGGACAAGCGCACGGTATTTGCCGAGGGCAAGGATTTCCCCAAGCCGTTCGACTTGGCCAGTGGCATCGAAGTCGGTCACGGCGGCGTCTTCGTCGGAGCACCGCCGTATCTGTGGTTCATCGAAAACAAGAACGACAAGCCCGGCAAGTTCGAGGTGCTGTTGCAAGGCTTTGGCAGCCACGACACACACGAGACATTGAACACGTTTCAATGGGGCCCCGACGGCTGGCTCTATGGTCTGCACGGCGTCTTCACGCACTCAGAGGTCAAGCCGACCCAGGCCGACGGCCCGACGACGCGAGTCAATGCCGCGGTGTGGCGCTATCACCCGCGCCGGAAGTCGTTTGAGGTTTTCTCCGAGGGCACGTCGAACCCTTGGGGCATGGACTGGCGCAACAGCGATGGTCAGTTCATCCTCTGCTGCTGCGTGATTCCGCACCTGTATCACATGGTCCCCGGCGGCAACTATCGACGTCAAGCCGGCACGAGTTTCAACCCCTATGCCTATGGCGAGATCAAGGAGATTTGCGACCACACCTTTCATCGTGAAAGCGGATGGGCACACGCGGGCCTGATCTCGCTCGACGCGCCACACATTCCCGAGAAGTATCGCAACAGTGTGATTTTCGGCAGCATCCACGGCTGTAGCGTGAAGCAGAACATTCTGACCCCGAAAGGCAGTTCATACCTCGCGAAGCGCGGCGATGACTTCATCGTGTCCGGCGACAAGAACGTGCGCCCGCTCAACATGAAATGGGGTCCTCGCGGCGACATTTACCTCAGCGATTGGCACGACCAAAACCCGTGCCATCAAGCGAAGCCCGATAGCTGGGACTATGACCGCGGACGAATCTATCGCATTCAGGTGAAAGGCACGCCGGCAGCGAAGGCCGAGGATCTGTCCGCGCTCAGCGACGAGGCGCTCTACGGCAAGCTGTCCGACCCCAATCCGTATGTCAACCGGCAGGCGCTTCGACTCGTACACGAACGGTTTGCCGGCAAAAAGTGGCCGATTGCGAACACGCCCAAGATTCGCCGCTGGGAGGAACTGCGATCCCTTCACGCGGCCGGTGTCAAATTGAAGTTCGACATGTCGATGATCGACGGCCAGTCGCCGTTGGCGGTCGCATGGCTGGCGCGATTGGCCGCCGATCGCGGCCAGTTGACGCCGGGCGAGATTCAGGCCATGGCCGCCGTCGTTGCACCGACGCCCGACGTCGCGGTGCGCTCCGATCCTGTCATGCGGCGTGAGTTCGCGTCGGCCGCCGTCCGAATAGCGGGCAGCGATGATGTCCTACCGCTGCTCCGGCTATTAATGCTGAACCCGCCGGATGATGGCGACGACCCTATCATTCCGCAACTCGTTTGGGTTGCCTATGAGAAATATCTGTCACGGGCGACCGCCGCCGCTCTCGATGCCGAGTTGGATTGGCTCGCCCAAAAGGCCCAGCCCCGCGTGCTTCGACCGGATCGTATCCTCATCGACGGTATGCTCGTGGACTCCATCATTCCCCGTGTGGTGCGCCGCTTGGCCGCCACAGGGCGCCCCGAGCAACTGGCCCGCTGCGTGGCGATGGTGAAACGACTCTCCAATGACGACGCGCATCCCCGGCGCAAAGCTCTCGAAGGTCTTGCCGCCGCACTGGATCGACAACAGTTCGATGCCCCCGCCGGTTGGCGCGAATTGCACAAGGTGTTGCATGCAAGTAGCGACCAATCGGAGCGGCAACTGGCTCAGCGACTCGCCATTAGCTTCCGCGACGTCGAGGCCATCAAACGGTCTCTTGCCATCGCCACCGACATCGGCAAGCCGCTTGCCGAACGCATCGACGCTGTACGCGACCTCGGCCTTGCTCGCCCCGAAACTGCCCGCCAACCGTTGTTGAAACTCGCCAAATCGGGCGAAGCCATCGAACTGCGGGCCGAAGCCATCCGAGCCTTGGCATCGTTCGACCATTCGGGGTTAGCGAAAGAACTGCTGGCCGACTACGGCACGCTGCCGCTGAGCCTACGCGGTGAAGTCGTGAACTCGCTCGCTGGTCGCCGAGAATGGGCGCGGGAACTTCTCAACGCCGTCGGAGCCAAGACTGTCGCTCGGACCGACCTGACCGACAACACGATCTTGCGCATTCGCGCCTTCCGCGATGCCCGGTTGGACGGGCAGATTCAAGCCGTGTGGGGCCGATTCCGCGACACGCCGAAGGATCTCGGTATCGTCATCGACAAGACGCGACAATCTCTGTTTGAGGCCGGTGCGTCGTTCGCTCGCGGCAAGAGCGTCTTCGAGAACCAGTGCGCGAAATGCCATCAATTCGAAGGCAAAGGTGCCGACGTCGGCCCGACCCTCGATGGTTCCAGCCGCGATATCGAGTATCTCCTTGCGAACATCCTCGATCCGAATCGGGTCATCGGCGCCCCTTACTTCGTGCGCACGATCGAGCTGAAAAACGGCACGAATGTTGTCGGCGTATTGGCCGCCGAGGACGACCGCACCATCACGCTCAAAGTCGAAAATGGCGTTCGCAAGGTCATCACAAAGACCGATATCGAATCGTCGATGGTGCAAGAGAAGTCGATGATGCCCGAGGGGCTAGGCTATAACATGACGGCCCAGGATTTCCGCGACCTCATTCGGTATCTGATGGTGAATCCGTTCATCACCGACGCAACAGTGAATGGCACGGCGATCCATACCGGCCCGCCGGGTCGAATCCCCTTGCCGCCGTCGAAATCACCGGCCAAAGCCGAGATCATCGCCGAGGTCATTGCCCCGAAGGCGATGAGAACTCGGCTCCTGTTAGGCTCAAGCGCTGCTTTGAATGTCACGCTCAACGGCAAGTCGATCTACGCCGGCCGCCCCGGCGACGATCAACCCGACCGCGTTGCGGTCGAGGTGGCCCTGAGCGAGGGCAAGAACCAGGTCACGATCGCCGCGACGTATACCGGCGACCGAGCCGCGGTCTTCGCGCGCTTCCAAGACTCCGACCGCGTCCTGCGCTACGCGGACGCGGGGAAGTGAAAGCAAGAACTGCGGAGCCCGAAGCGTCAGCGAGGGAAAAACCGTCGCTCACGCTTCCGGCTCCGCGAGGCAGGCTCATTCCGCAGCCAGCGAGACGCACACAATCTCCTTGTCGTTTCGCGCGAAGACACATTTTCCTGAGTAAGCGGGATGGCTCCAAACGACGCTGCGCCCCAAACCGGCAGCGACCGGGTCCAGCAGTTTCATGCGGCTGATTTCGTCGTACTTCTCGGGCGACAGTCGCGCGATGACCAAGTCGCCGTTCTCGCCGAAAATGAAAAACCTGTTGCCGTTCTTGGTCACAAATGCGGCGCCTTCGACCGGGCCTCGTTCCGTGTCGTTCTTTCCATTCACCGGTTTCGAGGTGCCCCAGAGCCGTTCGCCGGTGGCAATTCGCATGGCCCTGAAAAGGCCGTTGCCATCGATGCCATAAGCAATGCCATCCTCGACAAAGGGCGTGCCGCTCACGGGTGCCAATCCGAGGATTCGGGAGCCGCGCCAAGCCCGTGTAACGGATGGCTTGGCCGGGTCGAGCTTCAGCCCAACCGACTGGCCGCTGTGGCCACCGGCGAAGAGATAGTCGCCGCCTTGGCGCGGGGCCATGATCGCCATGGCGTAGGCCGTCGATATCGCCTCGGTCCAATAGACCTTGCCGTTGTCGGGATTGAGACCAACCAGCCCGTGCCCGTGGAAGATGACCAATTGCGGGACACCGCCGGCATTGATGATGGTTGGCGGGCTGTAACCGATCTCTTGCGTCGAGAGCGATTTCCAGACATCCTTGCCGGTCAATTTATCCATGGCAACGACCGCGTTTCCCTCACCTCCCGCCATGCAAATGAGCAGGTTTTTGTAGACCAAAGGATGGCCGGCGAAGCCCCACATCGGCACGGGCGCCTCGTAGGCCTTCGGCAGATTCTTGGACCATGTCACCCGACCCGTGGCGGCTTCCAAGCAAAGGAGATCGCCCATGGAGCCAAGAGTGTAAACCCGATCGCCGTCCACGGTCGGCGTGCATCGCGGCCCCGCGGGGTAACTAACATCGTAAGGGCAGTCGTATTCGTGCTTCCACAATTCCTGGCCGGTCTTGGCATCGAGGCAAAGGACTCGCTCCTTGCCTTTCAGGCTGTTTCGATGCGACGGAGACGGGCTATTGTCGCCGGCCGATCGGGCGTAGTCAGTGACAAAGACCCTGCCGCCCGCGATCGCCGGCCCGGCAAATCCGCCATGGATCGGATTTCGCCAAACGTATTTGGCGCCGCCGGTGGGAAACGTGTCGAGGATTCCGGTCTCGGCCCAAACGTCGTCGCGATTTGGTCCCATCCATTGCGGCCAATCATCGGCGCGTACCGATGTAACGGCTAACACGGCGACAAGCACGATGTAACAACGGGTCATGGTATCCTCGACAATTCTCGGTTCGATCAGCCAAAGACGCTTGGGGTCACCGAGCCTTCACGCCGCTCATGGGGTATGCGGTGACCGTTTCCCACGCGATGCGCTGCAAGAGTTCGTGCAACTGTGCGTTGATGCCGGGTTCCTTAACAGGCAACCCGATCGGGCTTCGGCCGGTGATGCAGGCATAGTTGCAATACGATACGAGAATCACGATCGGCAACTTGCCGTGGCCTATGGCGTCAGTGAAGAGTTCGGATTGTTTGCTCAGGCCCGGCGCCTTGCCATCGGCAACCATGGAGCGGAGCGTCACGACGGCGTCGCCGGCGGGCACTATGAAGACCGCCTCGCGTCCGGCATTCTTGTTGAGCGACTTCACCTGGGTTTCCATCAGAGATCGCCATTTCGCGTGATCGGTCCGAAGCCTGTCCACGTCGAGCTTGGCGGCATCGCGTTCGGCGTTGTCTTTCACGCGTTTATCGAGATAGTCAAACGGCACCCATGACTGTTGAACGAAGAAGCGCATCGTGGGGTTCTGTTTCAGCCCGAGTTCGACGAAGCGATCGATGCCCTCATCGGGAATCTTCAGATGCGGCGCCATCGTCAGGACGTCGGCGTCGCCTTTTTCCAGGACTTTGCGAGCGAGGTTTTCGCCCTTATCCTTGTCCCAATGCTGAATGACGCGCGAGCCGCCGATTCCCTGTGTGCCGGCGAGTTGATACTCCTTGATCCCCGCCGCCTTGGCCGCTGCCCCGACTCGTGCCGGTACGAACATGTGAAAACTGTGTCCCGTGTAAAACACGCGCAACCGAGGCTCGTCGGGCCGGGCCGAACCGGACGTGACACCGAAGATCAACGCGACCCCAGCCATTGCTCGAACGAACATCGCTTGGCTCCCTTCGTGTGGTGTGACCTTTTGGCATTATGGGCGGGCCGATCGATCGGGGCCAATGGAATCGGCGATTGAACCCTCGCTAACGCTTCAGGCTCCGCATGGCGCGCCAACTCGGCATGGCCGCTACAATGTGTCATATGACCACTCCATCGCGATTCTCGTTGCCGATGGCGCGCGATCTGCCGGCGCCTCTGGCTCCCATGACTGCGGAAGAAATGAAAGCCCTAGGGTGGGACTCCGTCGATGTGGTCTTCGTCACCGGCGATGCCTATGTCGATCACCCGAGCTTCGCAATGGCGATTCTCCACCGCATCTTGCAAGCGGCAGGGTTTCGCGTCGCCATGCTGAGCCAACCCGATTGGCGCTCGGTCGAGCCGTGGAGGCAGTTCGGGCAACCACGGTTGTTCTTCGCCGTATCCGCGGGCAACATGGACTCGCTCATCAATCACTACACGGCCAGCAAGAAGGTCCGCAACGATGACGCCTATTCCCCTGGTGGGCGCATTGGGTTGCGCCCCGATCGGGCGACGTTGACCTATTCCCAGCGATGCCGCGAGGCGTTCCCCGGCGTGCCCGTCATTGCCGGAGGCGTCGAGGCGTCGTTGCGGCGATTGGGGCATTATGACTACTGGAGCGACACCGTTCGGCGTTCGATCCTCCTCGACAGCAAAGCCGACCTCGTCGCCTATGGCATGGGCGAGCAACTGATTGTCGAGATTGCCAGACGACTCCATGCCGGGCAATCGTTGCGCGACCTTCGTGGTCTGCGAAGTGTCGCCTATGCGATGGGGGCCGCCGAATCGGAATCCTTCCGTGAGAGCCTGAACAGCCCGTCCGCTGATCGCGTCGTCCTTCCGTCATTCGAGGAGATTCAGCGCGACAAGATGGCTTTTGTCGAGGCGACTCGGTTGATCCACGTCAACACGAACCCATTCAATGCAGCGACACTCGTACAGTTTCACGAACGTCAAGCCGTGGTGTGTAACCCACCGCCATTACCGCTGACCGACGCGGAAATGGACCGCGTCTACGACCTACCCTATACACGGCGACCGCACCCGAGTTACCGTGAGCCGATACCCGCCTTCGAGATGATCAAAGACTCCGTGACGATCATGCGCGGCTGTTTCGGCGGCTGCACGTTTTGCTCGATCACGGCGCATCAGGGGCGCATCATTCAGTCGCGAACCCCGGAATCGGTACTGCGCGAGATTCGCCGCATGGGTGCCGACCCGGAGTTCAAGGGCATCGTTAGCGACATCGGCGGGCCGACGGCCAACATGTATCAGATGCGTTGCACGCGCCCCGACATCGAGGCCGTCTGCAAACGTCTTTCGTGCGTTCATCCGACGATCTGCAAACTGCTGGGCACCGATCACGGGCCGCTCGTCGAGCTGCTAAAGAAGGCTCGCACGGAGCCGGGCATCCGCAAGATCCTGGTCGCCAGCGGCATCCGCATGGACCTGGCTCAACTCTCCTCCGAGTACGTCAACGAACTGGCCGCTCATCACGTCGGCGGCCGGCTTAAGGTCGCTCCGGAGCATACCGACCCGGCTGTCCTCGACCTGATGAAGAAGCCGGACATCAAAAACTTCGACCGCTTCGCGAAGAAATTCAAGAAAGCGTCAGACCGTGCCGGAAAGCCGAAACAGCAACTCGTGCCTTATTTCATCGCGAGTCACCCGGGAAGCGACCTCAACTCGATGATCGATATGGCTGTCTATCTGAAGCGTAACGGCTACAAGCCCGATCAGGTTCAGGATTTCATCCCGGCGCCGTTTGACATCGCAACCTGCATGTATTACACCGGCATCGACCCGATGACGAAGAAGCCGGTGCCGATCGCGCGGAACATGCGTGACCGGCAACTGCAACGGGCGCTCATGCAATTCTTCAAGCCCGCGAACTACTTCCAGGTGCGCGACGCCTTGATCCAGACCGGCCGCACCGACCTCATCGGCGATGGCTGCGACTGCCTGATTCCGAGCCAGCCGCCCAAGGAGGCCATCGAGGCGCGGCGCCAGAAGGCCAACCGCGACCTTACGAAGGGCGACCACTACCACGCGGTGCCGAATCCGGCGAAGACAGGCTATCGACCAGGGCGGAAGACGCAGCGGCGACGGCCGAAGCGCCGGTGAGAACACTTGCTCGCGCCGCGTGTTTCAAAAAACACGAGCACGCGGCGCCAGTGTTCACACCACTTGCTCGCGCCGCGTGCTCGGAATGGCATCACTTGCTCGCTCGGCGTGCTCGGGATCGCATCACTTGCTGGCGCCGCGTGATCGGAATGGCACGTGCTCGCGTCTTCTAGCTCATCGCGGGGCCGAATTCCTTTAGCAAGCTCTCGGCGCGGTCGGCGTCGATGGCGCGGACCATGAGGCGAACTTCAGCGACTGCCGTGCCCACGAAACCCGCTTGGTTTGTGTCGGTGATGACGGATGCAATTCCAGCCTCGTCCAACACGCCCTTGGCAAGTTGCGCTTCCGCCATGTTGGTACACGTTCGGATGAGGATCATCTCATTAGCGTCCATCGTTTCGCTCCTTTCCAAGGTGTCGATCGTTTGGCGTTATTATACTCACGCCGTCGGCGCCACCGACTCGACCAGCGAATCGAAGACCCGAACTTGACTCCAATTTGCTTTGTTTTCCGCGATGAACTGGTTGTGCGTTTCGTCTTCCTGATAGGCGTCGTGGTCGGCACGGGTACGAAAAATGATATGCAGTCCGACATCGAAACCGAGGTCGTTCACCTCGCGAGTCAGTTCGGTTTCGAGCGGTCCACATGCGAAGTAGACGATGCCCGGCTGCACCGTCAGAAATTTCTTGCAATCAGCGACGAGCTTCGCGATCGCCGCGGGCGATTTGTCGATGAGGGTGAAAAAGACATTGTGAGCGAGCAACGGCGTGGCCATACGTTTCTCCGATGGCAGTTGGTTGAGTCGTTCCGAAATTCTATAGGTATGCCGGTCTCGCGGTCATGGATCGTTGACTGGCAACGAATGTGACGCGCCTTTGCTAGATTGGACATGACGCAATCATCGCCTGGCTGAATCCCGAGAAACTGCATGGCGACATCTAGCGATGGCCGACCACGACTCGACCTCACGCTGACGAGCTTAGCTGACAACCTCGCTCTCGATGAAGCCCTATTGCTCGCCGCGGAAGAGGGCGAGAGCGGAGAGGTGTTGCGGTTTTGGCAATGGCCGAGCCTCGCCGTGGTACTCGGAGCCGCGGGAATCCTTGCCGACGACGTCATCGAATCGGCGTGCGTGGCGGACGGCGTTCCGGTAGGGCGGAGGAGTAGCGGCGGCGGGACGGTGTTGCTCGGGCCGGGCTGCTTTTGCTACAGTCTCGTGCTCGACACGCACACGGACCGGCGTTTGCAGCAAATCACGACGTCGTACCAGATGATACTGGGGTGCCTCGCCGAAGCCCTTTCCGGTTTGCTGCCGGGTCTCATGATGGCGGGATCGAGCGATCTTGTTTGCAATGGTCGCAAGGTCGGCGGCAATTCGCAACAGAGGAAACGGCGATTCGTCCTGCATCATGGGACGCTGCTTTACGACTTCGATCTGACAGCCATCGGGCGTTACCTCACGTTGCCGCCGCGCCGGCCGGATTATCGCGGCGACCGTTCACACTCTGAATTCCTTTTGAACATCCCTACGACGGCCGAGACGATCCGCGAACGGGTCGCTCGGGCGTGGAACGCTATATCGGCACTGCCATCGTGGCCTGAAGACCGAGTCCATAAATTGGTAGCCGAGAAATACGGCCAGCCAGAGTGGACCCGGCGGCGGTGACGGTCAAATCTTCCACCAACCGGCGCGGGCCTCGCGGACCAAGAGCCGATTCGCCTCGTCGTCGCTGACGAACCGCTCGGCCTTCGGGTCCCAGGCCAGTTTTCGGCGCAACAAATAGCCGATGTTCGCCAAGTGGCAAATCGACGCGGAGCGATGGCCGACCTCGGCTGGGCACGCCGGGTCTTTTCGCGAACGGATGGCGTCGATCCAATCGCGATGATGGCTGCGATTCTTCATCTGAACCGCGTCTTTCTCCTTGATGAGATCCTTCGGCTTGATGTCGAAATGGCCGCGACTGACGTTAATGGTGCCGTCGGCCCCTTCAAAGGTACAGTCGGTCGGTCCGCCATGATACATCACGACGCCGTTGGCATAAGTGAATTTCAAGCCGGATCCACCTTTCGCCGGCGGTTCAATCGTCGTGGGTCCGGTGCCGTCCATGCCCAAGGCCCATTGGGCAATGTCGAAATGATGAGCGCCCATGTCGGCGAGTCCGCCGCCGGCATATTCGGAATAGTTGCGCCACGCGGGGAAGTGGTTGTGGATGCCGCGGGGGCAAAGCACGTCGCTGTAAGCGCGCTTCGGAGCCGGGCCAAGCCAAATGTCCCAGTCGGTGCCTTCGGGCGCGGTTTGGTCGGGCAGGTCGCACGGCTTGGGTGACCCGCCGACGCCGACGCGAACCGTTTGAATCTTGCCGATGCGCCCCGCATGAATGAGTTCGGCCGCATAGCGAAACTTGCCGCCGAACTCATTCCGCTGCTGGCTGCCGGTCTGGAAGACGACCTTGTTGTCGCGGACGGCCTTCACGATCGCCTGCCCCTCGGCAATGTGATGAGTCAGCGGCTTCTCGCAGTAGATGTCTTTTTTTGCGCGAGCGGCGAGAATGCAAGGAACCGTGTGCCAATGGTCCGGCGTTGCGATGACGACGGCGTCGATATCCTTGCGCTCGATAATCTGACGAAGATCAGTGTAAGCGTCGCAGCCCTTGAAGTTGCCCTTGGCCTGTTTGCTGTATCGATCGTTGACCCGCTTGCGGGCGTCGTCGCGTCGTTCAGCGACGACGTCGCAAACGGCCACGATCTGCACGTCGTTCATGCCAAGAAATGCGCCCAGATGGCCTCGTCCCATGGTACCGACACCGATGACGCCCAGCGTGATGCGGTCGTTCGGCCCGGCGCCATGAGCCGACGCGCGAAGGATCAACGGGCCGGCGGCGGCAGCGGCTGTGGTTGTGCGGAGGAAATCGCGGCGAGTGAAGGATTTCATGGCTGGCCTTTGGTCAAGGTGGGTTGCGGGCGTGCGATGACAAGGATACGCGGCAAGCCGATCGTGTGCAAGAATCGTCGGGTGACGAT
>CAZESP010000012.1:0-128484 GCA_964515185.1 uncultured Alcaligenaceae bacterium | reverse complement strand
GCTAAGCGGCTGAGTCAATTCCAGGCTTGGATCTCTCGTTTCTCGCAAACCAACGCTCTGGCCTTTACAGATCGCGACGATCGGATCACAATACTCGCTTCGATTTCCAAGCTGCCGGAAGGAGTCCGACATGCCATTGCCGTTATCATTGGCCAAGCTGCTGATTCGCACGGGTATCGCTCGCCGGTTACCGGCCATCCAGCGAATGACCGACGGGGCCGGCGACTTTTTGCACTATTACAACGACCGTGTTCTCAGCACGCCGATACACGAACTCGCGCTGGCGGCGAATTGCCTTGAGCCCGTCGCCCCCGAAGCGATCGATCTAGCGCGAGGCACTCCCCGCATCGAGCCGATTGGATCCCAATCGGCACGGCCGATGCCCGACCGGCGGCAATCGGCATGGGGACTTCCCGAACTCCGCGCGGTTGTTGCCGATCGCATGCACCAAGAATACGGCATGACCGTCCAAGCGACAGACGAAGTCGTCATTACTCATGGTGCCTCCGGCGCCTTCGCGACGATACTCGATACGCTGTTAAACCCCGGCCAACGCGTGGTGCTGTTCGACCCAACGTCCCCGCTCTTTGGCCTCATGCTTCAGCAACGCCGGGCACGCATTCGATGGGTGCCGACGTGGTTCGACGCGGGCCGCACCCGATTCCATCACGAGCCGTTCGTCCAAGCCATGCGTGGAGCCAGGATGATCGTGTTCGCCGATCCGGCCAACCCGACGGGCGCAACGATGGCGCCCGAAGACCTCGAACAAATTGCATGGTGGGCCAATCGATTTGATGTGCTGATTGTACTCGATGACACGTTCGTTCGATTCCGGCAAGATCGAACGACCACCAGCATCGCCTCGTTTCCCAACGCGTTGCCGCGCACCCTCACCATCGGAGGCGTCTCCAAGAGTTACGGGCAAGCCGGCCTTCGTGTCGGATGGATCACCGGTCATCGGCATCTGGTGCGCCCGTGCGTCATGACGCAAGCGCTCACCGCCCCATTTGTGTCGCCCTTGTGCCAAAATCTCGCGCTGACCGCCATGCGACAACCGGACGAAGCATTCCATAGCGCGCGAGCCCAACTCGTTGCCAACCGCGGCTACGCCATCGATCGGCTTCAGGGGCTGGGTTTCAACCCCGTCTGGCCATCGGGCGGATTCTACCTCTGGCTGCCAACCGACATACTGGGACTCACGGGCCGCCAATTCGCCGACAATCTGCTTCATCACAAACAGGTTATCGTCACCCCTGGCGATTTGTTTGGGCCGAGCGGGACCTGCTTCGTGCGGCTGAGCTATGCCGTGGATGAAGGCCGATTGCGTGAGGGATTGGCCCGGCTCGCCGATCTCGTGAGTGAATGGCGCCCGCCGTTCGCGGCACCGGCGGAACCGCCCGTGGACAATCCCCCGATGTATCAAGCCGCCTGAGGCAGGTCAGTCGCCGGTCCGAAGTTGCCGCACGACGACTTGAAGGCCGTCGTAACCGCCGACCGTCACCCAACGGCCGTTCGGGGATATTACCAGCACTGGCGAACTCGGGGCGACTCCAGCCAGTTCCAGAACTTCTTCGAAACTGCGAGCGTCCCAAAACCGCAACGAGCGATCCTCGGCCGCCGTGAGGATCGTTCGCCCATCGGGGGCGAAGGCGATTCCTGTGACCCGTCCGGTGTGCCCGACAAGCCTTCCGGAGCGGTTTCCGAAATCGGGCGAGCGGCGATCCGAATTCACGACGATCGCGGTCTCCATGTAGGTCGTCGCGGCCAGCAAATGGCCGTCGGGAGAAAACGCCAGGGCAAACGGCGACCCCACAACCTCGCGTTCGTTGTAACAGGCGAGCACCGGCCCAAATCGGCCGGTGCCGGCATCGAATGATCGAAACTGAATCTCGCCGGGCCGGCGCTCTGCCGTGTTGAAGGCGATGGCAATGGCCAGCATCTGGCCGTCCGGTGAGACAGCAATTGCCGCGACACCACAGGAGAAATCGTCCCATGCACCGCGTAGTTCTCCGGTCTCGACATCCCAGGCCTTCACGGAGCCTTTGGTCGCTCGCGTGCCGAACGCCGCCCCAGAACACGAAAGCAGCGTCCGGCCATCGACCGAAAACGCCAAACCGGCAATGGGGTCCGCATGACCGCGACAGATGCGCCGGGGTTTCGCCGACGGCAAGTCCCAAAGAACAATCTGCCGGTCATAGCCACCCGTCGCCAACGTGCGACCATCGGGTGACACAACAGCCGCCGACAACGGTGCTACGTGTGCGTCGCTCACGTTCAGAGGATTTCGCAGTCGCCTTTTTTCGCGACCCGTTGCAAAGTCCCATAGCTGAACGTGGCCGGCTTCCGATCCCGTTACCATGGCGACACCGTCACGGGCAACCGCCGCCGACAGCACAGGGCCTATCTGCCCCTCGAACGGTTTCATTTCGACGTTCTTTTGAATACCCCAGCGTTTCACCTCTGCGGGCTGAGGTCGCCCCGCCAACAACGGGTTGTAACCCACGCTGATGAGTGTCGCGTTATCCGTGGAAAAAACGACGTGGTGAATGGGCAACGTGTGGCCGTTCAACAGCGCCGGATCACCGATCGGTTGCCCCTCGGCATCTAGCTTCCACCATGCGAGTCGATCGTGCCCGCCGACCGCCAACTTTTGCCCGTCGCCGCTGAGAGCCACCACAGTCGGCGCGAATGGCAGCGAGAGAGGTTTCGTTCGCAGGCGCCTTGCCGGTAGATTCCAAATAGCCACTCCCGCCGGACCCGCTTTCGACAAGTCAGCATGGACGACAGCCAACGAATGACCGCGAGCATCGAGGCTGATCGACACGACACTGCCGGCCAAGGCAGGAGGAAGTTGATCGCGAAGTGTCCCGGAAACGGCATCAAGGATTTGGATGCTGCCATCGTGACGGCCGACGAGCACCGACGACCCATCGACCAAATAGGCAATCGCGCGGGCCATTTGGCTCCCGCCCTGCCCAAACGCTCGCGGCGCTCCCGAGATAACATCCCAGAAAATCACCTCGCCTGAACGCTCGGGCGCGAGGACATCGCCGCCCACTGATGCGATCGTCATGCCGTCCGGGGAGAACGCGGCCGATTGGATCGACGAACGTGCGCCTCGGAAAACTCGGTGAGATCCGGGCGCCATCAACTCCCAAACGAGCACCTCACCCGTTCTCTGGGGATCGAGATATCCGCCCGTAGCCGCGGCCGCCGCCCGTACCCCGTCTGGCGAAAAGCCCAGCCAAGTAATCGAGTCGGGCAGATTCTGAAAAACGTGCCCCTCGCCTACCATCGGCAAGGCCCAGGCCTTGAGTTGAACGCCGGGCGGTGCCACGCCGCCTTCATCACTAACCGGAATCGTTCCACCGGCGGTGATGAGCCGCGTGCTGTCCGGTGTCATGGCCAACGCACCCAAGAAAGGCGCCCGTAGTGGGAATGTGTCCGCCTCCTGCGAACGACGCGCGTTCCACACAATGGCATCGCGATCGGAGCCGCCGGTTGCGAACGTCTGACCATCCGGTGAGAAGGCAACCGAGGTGACATTGAATCGGTGCCCTTTTCGCGAACCCACAGTAGCCGCCCGCGATGGATTCCACAATCGAACGCCCCCATCGAAGCCGACCGAGACGAGCGTCTGGCCATCGGGTGAGAACGCGAGATCCCTCACGGCTTCCACATGACCCGAAAGGACGGATCGAACGCTGCCCCCTGGAAGGTCCCAAATTGTGATTGTTCCATAGATGCTGCCGGTCGCCGCCATTCGCCCGTCCGGCGATAGTGCGACGCAATAGGAGGTGTCGGACAGCACGCCCCCGGATCGCCGCGGCTCGCCGCTCACGTCCCAAAACTGAAAGACTCCGTTGGCTCGACCCATCGCCAAGTTCCTTCCATCGGCATCGAGCGCGACCGTTTCGATCGTCTCCGAGTTAGCGGGGATGATCGCCCGTCGCTTGAACGGCCGCGTGTCCCAAATCGCAACGACGCCATCGCGGCCCGCCGTCGCCACGACGCGACCATCGCCGGAGACCGCAAGCCGAGTCAGAGCCGCATCATGGACACGCTGACCAAAGAGAACCGCTCCATCGCCGGCGTTCCACACTCGCAAAAACCCGTCGTCGCTGCCCGCGGCCACCCAGGTCCCACGCGGATCGAACAACACACCATTAATCGGCAACGGTGCCAGCAAACGACGGGTGAGCGTTACGCGGCGAGCCTGTTTCTGATCGGGGCTACGGATCTCGACTTCCAAAGTGGAACCGACCTCGCCTTTCAATTGGGAAAAGACCTCGGCGAATGCCCTTTCTTTCGTTTCGGTGAGAGACGTCCCCGGCGCGCCCAGCGCGATCAACTCATCGCCCGGGGCGATTCGTCCATCGGCGGCCCCGCCCGGCGTGACGGCGGTAAACCAAAACCGTCCATCGCGAGTGCCGAGGGTGACCCCTAAGCCGCCACTGGGCCCCGTTGCGGGCAACGAACGGATTTCAGCGCCGGTCGCGACGTTCCAGAGGCGAACATAGCCCTCGGCATCGCCGGTTGCGAGAATCCGCCCCTCGGGCCCCAGCGCGACGCCCCGAACTTCCGACCGATGCCGGAACGACTTCTCGCCAAGCGCCGCGGTTAATTTTGTTAGGTATCGCCACTCGATTCCGCGAAGATCCTCATCGTTGTTCGGCATCTGGCGTGCAAGCAACTCACGTGCCGCGTCAACCTGCCCGCGATCCCAAGCCTGCCAGGCCAATTTGATCTGCGAGCGATACAGGGCACGGCGAAGTTCCCGGCCCCGATCCACGGCAAGGTTTCGCTGGTGCGTGGCGTCGGCCCGGCCGGTTTCCGCTTGTTGGCGAAATGTTTCGGACCGCAAGTAGAGGAACGTCAACAAAGGCATTCCGACAAGCACGCCAAACAAAAGAGTTGCTGCGAGGCTCGCCAACGCCGGCTTCCGTTTGGCCCAGTGGGTCATCCGTTCGATGACCGTCACCGGGCGCGCCGTGATTGGATGGCCATCCAGGAACCGGCGCAGATCTTCGGCAAGGTCGAGGGCCGATGCGTATCGGCGCCCCGGCTCTTTTCGCAGGCATTTCAAACAAATCGTTTCGAGGTCGCGCGGCACGGCGGGTTGCAAATGGCGCAGCGATACCGGGTCATGGTTGATTACCTGATTCACGGTCTCAAACGGCGTCGCTCCTCGAAACGGCGGGCGGCCCGTGACCATTTCGTAGAGGATCGCACCCAGCGCATAAACATCAGCGGTCGGCCCGACAGAGTGAACGCGCCCATCGGCTTGTTCGGGCGCCATGTAGCTCGGCGTTCCGAGAATGTCGCCGGTTCGCGTGTGGTGAGTCGCGACGTCGAGTCGTTTCGCCAACCCAAAATCGGCGACTTTCACGGCGTTCCCCGGTCCGTCCCCAAGTAGAACATTTCCTGGTTTCAAATCGCGATGGACAACCCCTGCCCGGTGTGCGACATGAACGGCTCGCGCAAGGGTCTCCATCAACTCAGCAGCGTCCCCAGGCGACAACGGGCTGCCCTGAAGTCTCGCCGCCAACGAACCGCCGGGCACGAATTCCATCGAGAAGTAAAGGGTCCCGTCGGCCTCACCAATCTCGAAAATCTGAACAATGTTGGGGTGTTGCAGCCGAGCGGCTGCCTCCGCCTCAGCGCGGAATCGATCGCGTTCTTCAGGCCCCGCATCCGTGTCGCGAATGGTCTTCACGGCGACGATTCGATTCAGCCCAATCTGTGTGGCCTGGTAGACGACGCCCATTCCTCCGCGTCCCAGGACGCTGGTGATGACGTAGCCTGGGATGTTGGGCATTTGGGCTGGGGGCGGGGAAGCAGCGGAAACTCGCGGAGTAACGTCGCGAGGCGGGATCGGAGCCGGGCCAAGCGTATCGCTGGCATCGAGATATCGCCGAATTGGCTCCGCATGAGCCGGGAATCGCGACTCATACTCCTCGGCATCCGGCGATTCGCCGGCATCCAGGCGTATCGCAATCTCGTTGAGGATCAAGTCAACCATCAACAGGGGATGGTCGCGCAGCCTCGGAACGAGAGCGAGGTATGATTCAAGCAGAATTCGATCACCCGACATCCATTGTTGCCGGTGATGGTGTTGGATCAGCAACGCCAACTCGGCAGGTGGCGTGTCGGGAGGGGGAACGACGAATTCGCTCGGCGTCGGATCAGGCATGGGTGAAACCGAACGTTCCGGCTGGGAGCCTATTCTATGTTAGCCTATGACTCGAGGCCGGAGCATCCGAAGCGTTGGTTTACTGGCCAGTTCCGTCTGATCGGGGTATCATCCCCGGCATGACCCCAAGCAAAGCCAAGATACCGATTATCGGCGTAGGTGGAGATGGTCTGGCGGGCCTGACCACGCATTCGCGCGAACTGGTGAATGCCGCCGAGGTGATCTTCGGATCCGAGCCTGCCCTGAGTCTGATTCCCGAAGCGGCAGCCGAGCGAGTGGTCATCGGCACGGACCTGCTCTTGATCTTGGACACGATTCGGGCCAACCTCGGGAAGCGGCGTATGGTCGTTGTCGCGACGGGCGACCCGTTGTTTTACGGTGTCGCCCGATACTTGTGCGACAAGATCGGCCCCGAGTCCTTTGATGTCGTTCCCCACGTCAGCAGCATGCAACTGGCGTTTGCCCGCGTCAAGGAATCGTGGGAAGAGGCTTTTCTCACGGATGTGGGAAAGCGCGACATTGATGATGTCATTGACAAGATTCGAGTGGCGGAGACCGTCGGGTTGTTCACCAGCGAAGCGCATGGACCGCCGGAAATCGCCCGGGAACTTCTGGCCCGCGGCATCGACTATTTCCACTGTTACGTCTGCGAAAACCTCGGTGGGCCGGATGAACGAGTCACGCAAGGAGAATTGGCCGACTTGGTGGAGATGCATTTCGCCCCGCTGAATGTCATGATCCTCAAAAGAAAACCGGGACGACCCGATGTTCAGCGAGCCGCGCCGCGACTGATGCGTTTTGGCAATCCGGACGACGTCTTCGCTCAGAGCCGGCCAAAGTCCGGGCTGATCACTCAAGCGGAGGTGAGAGCGTTAGCCCTGGCCCAGATGGATCTGCATCCGGGGATGGTGGCCTGGGATGTCGGTGCCGGTTCCGGGTCGGTCGCCCTGGAGATCGCGCAGTTGGTGAATCCGGGCATGGTTTACGCCATCGAGATGGAAGCGGCCGACTATCACCTGCTTTTGGCCAACTGCGAGACGTTCGGCGTGAAGAACGTGAAGGCGATCTTTGGCATGGCGCCGGCGGTCTTCCATGGCTTGCCGCACCCGGACGCGATATTCGTCGGTGGCAACGGCGGCGAGGTGGCGCGGCTCTTAGAGGCCGGCTTCGCTGCTCTGCGGCCCGGCGGACGGTTGGTATCCAATGTCGGCACGCTCGAAATGCTCTCGGCCACCTACAGCGTGTTAAAGCGCCTGACGACGTCGGTTCAGGTGATGCTCGTCAATCTGGCTCGAGGCGTCGAGCAATTGGAATCGCTGCGATTCGAGGCCGTCAACCCGACCTATCTATTGAGCGCCCGAAAGCCAGCCGATCGCAAACCCTGACCCCGATGAGGCCGAAGCGATGGCGGCGCTGACAAAGGTTGCCCGTCTCGTAAACGAGAACTAGAGATAGATTAGGGGCGAGTGATCCATGCCCGTCGTTCCGGCGTAGTATGTACAGGAGTCCGAGTTTGTCGTTGAATCAAGGCGAGCTCGTGTGATTTTCTGGTTCGAACGGCGGTAGGAAGCCGATGAAGCTCCTAAATCCTGTGGGGTTGACTTCGGCAACCGGGTGACCGGCCATTCCACCTCTGTGATCGTTTCGTATCCCGGTCGCACGATTGATACCTTGCAACATGCGAGGCTAACCCATGGCGAATGTAAACGGCTACCCCGAGGATGCCGAAAATCGTCCTCGTCCCGTCGGTGGCAATGACGTATCCCACAACGTCTCGACATCGACGGGCCAGGTCTTCTCGGGAACCGACTCATTAACGGCTGATCTATGTCGGAAATTGCATCGCACCATGGTTCGAGCGCGAGCCATGGAAGAGCGCATGATCAAGATGGCAAAATCGGGTGAAGGATTTTTCTGGATCGGCGGGCCTGGCGAAGAGGCATTCAATTCTTGCCTCGGCTATCAGATTAGGAAGGGCGAAGGACCGACCTTCGACTATCTCCATCTGCACTATCGGAACAGCGCCACTCTGGTCGCCATGGGGATGGAACTCGCCGACGGCATTCGGCAAATGGCGATGACACGCACGGACCCGTTCTCCTACGGCCGTAATTTCACGGGACATTATTCGCGTAAGGCTTGGAACGTCGTGCCGATCACGTCCGTCATCGAAGTCCAATATGCGATGGCGCCGGGAACCGCATTGGTTCAGAAGCGAATCCCCGGCAATGACGCGATCACGATCGTCACCGGAGGCGACGCCGGCACCGCCGAGGGTGACTTCGCGTCATGCATGGTGTGGAGTTCCCGTCCGGGTAACGAGTTGCCGGTGTTGATGGTCGTTATGAATAACGGTTGGGGAATCTCGACGCCATGTTGTTCGATCTATGGCGATCGGCAGATAATTGAACGCGGCAAAGGCTTTCACATTCCCGGCGAGGTGGTGGACGGCAACGACCCGATCGCCAGTTGGCATGCCATCAAACGCGGCATCGAACACGTTCGGACCACTCGGCGGCCATTCATGATCGAGGCGACGGTTTCGCGCTTGTATGGGCATTCGTCCTCAAGCGGCGCCCAGCGCGTGGCTAACGAACCGGATTGCATCGCCTTGTTCGAGGAACGAATGTTGGCGGCCAACGCGATGACGACCGCGGAAATCTCTCGTGTCCACGACGAGACCAAGGCCGAAATCGAAGACGCCCTGCAGCGAGTGCTACGGGAGGAACGCCCCCGACCGGAGGACATCGTTCGCGGCACCTACGCCCCCAGCGATGTTGATGCCGTCTATCCCCACGAGTTCACGGGCCTTCCGAACTGATTCTCTTCCGCGGCGCCAACCCGCGAGCGGCGCCGTCCACCGTTCTTTGGGATGGCAATTCATGGCGACACTCGTGCAAGCGGTCCGCATGGCGCTGCACTACGGAGAGGAATACCTCGGCGTCACGGATGTGTTCGGCGAAGACGTTGGCCCACCGCTGGGTGGCGTTTTCACCGCGACTCAGGGGCTGCGAACCGCGTGGAACTCGCCCCTCGATGAGCGCGGCATCGTCGCCACAGCCATGGGCATCGCCTACGCCGGCGGTCGGCCCGTTTGCGAAATTCAGTTCTGCGACTACGGATTTAACACCATCGACCTGCTCAAGGTCGCCGGCAATCAGCGCTGGGCGGGAGCCGAGCAGTATTCCATGCCCATCGTTGTCATGACCCCGACCGGTTCGGGGATCCGCGGCAGTCTTTATCATTCGCACTCCTTCGAGAGTTGGGCCAGTCGGCTCGCGGGATGGAAGATCGTGATGCCCAGCAACGCTCTCGATGCGTATGGATTGATGATCTCAGCGATCAAGGATCCGAACCCCGTGCTGTATCTCATGCCCAAGGCGCTATTGCGTGTCCGCGGCGAAAAACTGATTCCGGGCGAACCAAAGGACGAAGCCGAACTCAAGGCCATGATCGATGCCCCGCTCGGCGACCGAACCAAGTGGAAGCCGCGGTGGCCCGACTTGGAGCCGCATGAGGTGAAAATCGGCGTGGGCGAACTCGTGCGAACCGGCGACACCGCAACGGTCGTCAGTTACGGCCGAACTCTGCCCCTGTGTGTGCAAGCCGCCGATGCCCTGCGTAAGGATGGCATCGCCTTTGACGTGATCGACCTGCGAAGCATATTCCCCTATGACTGGAAGCTGATTCGCCAGAGCGTGCAGAAGACCGGGCGTGTCTTGTTCGTCAACGAAGATACCGAGGTGACGAATTTCGGCGAACATTTGCTGCGCCGGGTCATTGACGAGCTGTTTTATGACCTGGTTGTGCGACCTCGCGTGCTTCAGGGCAAACATGTGCCGGGCATTGGGCTGAACGCTGTCTACGAGCAAAACTCGGTGCCGCAAGCGAAAGACGTACTGAACGCCATGCTCGAATTGGCTCGAGATCCCGCGTGAACCGATCGATCTCTCCCTAGACCGACGCGGAGACGTTTCATGGATTTTCCGATACCCGAACTTGGCGAAGGAGTCTACGAGGCTGAGATGATCCGCTGGCTTGTGAAGCCAGGCGATACGGTAAGCCACGGCCAAGGCCTGTTCGAGGTGATGACAGACAAAGCCACGATGGAGGTGCCATCGCCGTTCGCGGGCACCATCACAACAATCCGTGGCGAGCCGGGGCAAAAGGTAAAGGTCGGCGAGATCATCTTGCAATACGAACCGGCTGGGAATGCCGCACCAGCTCCCGCCGGCGTCAGTCACGCTACCCCGGAACCGGTTGCCGACGAAAGTCGGATCGCCAACGGCGCGCCAATGGTTGCTGCGCCGGCATCGATTCGAGCCGCCCCATCGGTCCGCCATATGGCCCGCAAACTTGGTATCGATTTGACGCGGGTTCAAGGAACCGGTCCCGGCGGTCGCATTCTCATCGACGATATTGCCGGCCGAATGCGGGACCGCACGCCAATCACGGCACCCGAACCGACTGCCAAACGCCCGACACAATTCGACCTTGGCGTCGCCGGGACTCGCGTCAAGATGATCGGCCTACGCCGCAAGATCGCCGAGCAGATGGTCGCATCCAAGCGAACGATTCCACACTACTCGTATGTCGAAGAGTGTGAGGTCACTGAGATGGTTCGGCTTCGCACACAGGCTCAAGGACACTTCGCTCAGAATGGTGTGAAACTCACCTATTTGACGTTCATCATTCGGGCAGTTGTGAGAGCGTTGCGTGAGGTGCCGTTGGTCAACGCCACCTTCGACGAGGCCGCCAATGAAGTCGTGCTGCACGACCAATACCACATCGGCATCGCTGTCGCTACGCCCTCGGGACTGATCGTGCCGGTTATCCGCAACGCCGATCGATTGGAGTCGTGGCAAATCGCCAAGGAAATCGAGCGGCTCAGTGGTGACGCGCGCTCGGGCCGCAGCCGGCGCGAAGATTTGGGCGGTGGGACCTTCACAGTCACCAGCGTCGGCGGGATTGGCGGCATGATCTCGACGCCGATCATCAACCATCCCGAAGTCGGCATCCTGGGCATCGGCAAGGTCGTGAAAAGACCCGTCTACGACGATCACGGGCAGATTCGTCCGGCGGATTTGATCTATCTCTCATTCTCGTTTGACCATCGCATCGTCGATGGCGCGATCGGCGCGGTTTTCGGTGCGGCCGTCATCAAGCATCTGCAGAACCCGGCGGCGCTTCTACTGCCGGAACGCCTGGCGTGATGGTCAATCGCGGCGGATGCGGTTGTTCTCGTCGAGTTGCACGACGGTTGGCTGGTGCCGGCGAGCGACGTCGTCGCCCATCTCCGAGAACGTGGCGATGATGACAATATCACCGGGCTGAATGAGATGAGCGCCGGCCCCATTCACGCAAATCACCCCGGAACCGGGTTCGCCCTCCAGAGCGTACGTAACCAGACGCGTGCCATTGGTCACGTCCCAGACGTGAATCTGCTCATTCGGCAAGATGCCGGCGGCTTCGAGCAGAGCCGCGTCAATGGTCAAACTTCCTTCATAGTGAAGATTGGCGTCGGTCACGGTGGCGCGATGGAGTTTCGCGTTGAGCATCGTCCGGCGCATAGCGGTGAATCCTCCCGATAACCCTTGTACTCTTTCCTCATTGTAACTAGGAACGTACAGAGGAACATCCCGCACCCTCACACCGGAGAGACCCGCCATGAAACGCCGAATGATCCTGACGACCGGCCTGCTGTTGATGATGACGCCGATCATGGCAGCCGGAGATACCGCACCGCCAGAGGGATTCAAATCGCTGTTCAACGGCAAAGACCTGACCGGATGGAAGGTGATGGGCGGGAACATCAAGCGATGGGGCGCCGAGAATGGCGTGATCTTCGTCAGCGGGTCCGGCGGCGGCTGGCTCATGACCGAAGCCGAATTTGCGAACTTCGAGTTGCGCGCCGCGTATCGATGGGAGAAGCTTGGCGGCAACAGTGGTGTCGCCCTGCGAGCGCCCGACAAAGGCGACCCCGCTTATGTCGGCATGGAGATTCAGCTCATCGACGACGAAGGCTTCGAAAAAGTCCACAAATACAAGCTGCAACCGTGGCAGAAAACCGGCTCGGTCTACGACGTCGAAGCGACAAAGTTGCAAAACAACAAACCAATCGGCGAATGGAACACGATTCGAATCGTCTGCAACGGCCGCCATGTCACGGTCGAGCTGAACGGCAAGGAGATCAACAAGGCTGATCTCGACGCCAAGCCCGAGAAGTTCAAGAAACACCCTGGCCTCGAGCGGAAAGCCGGACACGTAGGCTTTCAGAGTCACGACGGCCGGGTCGAGTTCCGAAACATCTGGATCAAGGTGATCGATTAGGCCGCGCCGCTTGGCGACGCTTCGAAGTCGCGTACCGGAAACGCTTCTTCGAAGCGTCGCCTAACTGCGATTGATTACGTTTCATGGACACGATCACTTATCAAATCGAACCGCAACTCGGCGTCGATGAATTCATCGACGTTCTGGTGCGATCGACCCTCGCGGAACGCCGGCCGATCGACCATCGCGCGACGATGGAGATGATGATTGACCAAGCCGACATCATCGTGACGGCTCGCATCGACGGGCAACTGGTCGGCGTGTCGCGGGCGATCAGCGACTTCAGTTACTGCACCTATCTATCCGACCTGGCCGTCGATGAGCGATTTCAACGGCAAGGCATTGGACGCGAGTTGATCCGGCGAACCCACGAAGCGGCAGGCTTGAAAACGTCGCTTATCCTGTTGGCGGCGCCGAAAGCCCAAAACTATTATCCGCACATCGGCATGACGCGCCACGAGTCGTGTTGGATAATCACACGGGCACCAGAAGCGCCTTTACATTAATCGTCGGGTATAATCGCGATGAGGAGGTTTAGCCAGTGCCCCTTCGCGACCATTTCCGTCCGCCTCTCGATGACAAACGATCATGGGACGAACTCCATGGTGGTTGGCCCATGGTTATCGTTCAACAGTTGTTTCCGATCCTACCCACTGGATACGTGGCTGCCCCTAACGTGCATTTGGGGCGATCGTTCGAGATCGATGTTTCGACCTTCGAGGACCAAGCCGCTCCTATCGCTAACAGCAACGGAAACAGCCCAGCGGCCCCGGCGACCGAGACCTGGGCGCCACCCCGACCGACGCTGACTTGCGAGGCCGAGGAACAGAACGAAGACGAATATGAGGTTCGCGTCTACGATGCCCGCCGCGGACGCAGACTCGTAGCCGCGATTGAAATCATTAGCCCCTCGAACAAAGACCGCCCCAAGCATCGAACTGCGTTCCTCGACAAGGTATCCGCGCTATTGCACACCGACGTGTGCGTTTCGATCGTCGATGTTGTCTCGATACGGCCTTTCAACCTTTATGCCGAACTTCTCGACAGGTTGGGTCTCACTGACCCATCTCTCGGTGACTCACCGATGCCGATGTACGCCTCGACCCTTCGATGGCTCCGTCCGTCGGAGCGGCGTTCGCGACTTGACACGTGGTTCTATCCGCTCGAAATTGGCAAGACGCTTCCGGTGCTGCCCATCTGGCTGTCCACCGAATTGGTCATTCCGCTCGAACTCGAGCCGAGCTACGAAGAGACCTGTCGCGTTCTGCGCATCGCCTGATTTCTACTTCATCGGCTTCACTTCGCCATTGACCACGACCGCCACGGCGCGGCCGCGAACCTTCCAGCCGTGGTAGGGGCTGTTGCGGCTCTTCGTGCGGAACTGATCGACGTCGATGGTCCATTCGATCGCCGGATCGATCACAGTCACATCGGCGGGCCGGCCTGTCTTGAGGGTGCCGCGGTCGATACCGAGCACTTGGGCCGGGTTAATCGTCAGCTTGGCGATCAGTTGGGGCCACGTAAGTACGCCCGGCTCAATCAGGGCCTTGACGCTGATCGGCACCAGCGTTTCCAACCCGATGATGCCGTTGGGGCAGAGGTCGAACTCGCGGGATTTTTTCTCCTTGGCGTGCGGAGCGTGATCGGTGGCGATGACATCGAGGGTGCCGTCGCGAAGACCTTCGAGAATCGCCTCGACGTCGGCCTTGGTCCGCAGCGGGGGCGCCATTTTGTAGTTGCTGTCGAAGGTCTGCAAGCAATCGTCGGTGAGCGTGAAATGATGCGGGCAGGCTTCGCCAGTGACTCGCACGCCTCGGCGTTTCCCCTGCCGGATCAGGTCCACACTGCCGGCCGTCGAAACGTGGAGGATATGGAGCTTACCTCCGGTCATTTCTGCGAGGACGATATCTCGAAAGACATGAATCTCCTCGGCGGCCGACGGCATGCCGCGCAGGCCGAGCTTCATGCTGACGAAGCCTTCGTGCATCACGCCATCACGAGTCAGTTCCAAATCTTCGGCATGCGAGAGAATCGCCTTGTCGAACATCTTGGTATATTCAAGCGATCGTCTCATGATCTCGGCGCTAACCACGGGAGAGCCGTCGTCGGTAAAGGCGACGGCGCCGCCATCGACCAACCCGCCAATCTCAGCAAGCTCCTTCCCCTGCCGCCCCTTGGTAACGGCGCCGATCGGGAAAACATGGGCCATACCGGCGCGAATGGCTTGATGAATGACGAACTCGGCATTGGCCTGAGTATCGATGGCCGGCTCGGTGTTGGGCATGCACGCCACCGCGGTCACGCCGCCGGCGATGGCCGCCGCTGTGCCGGTCGCGATTGTCTCGTCCTCCTCGCGGCCCGGCTCACGCAAGTGAACGTGCATGTCGATCAAGCCGGGGCAAACGATTTTGCCCGTCGCGTCGATCACGCGCTCCGTGAACAGATCGGGGCGTGCCCCGATGTCGAGTATCTTGTCAGCCTCGATCCAAAGATCGTCCACACGATCGATGCCTTGCGAAGGATCGATGATGCGGCCGTTGGCGATGCGCAGCAGGGTCATGGAGAGTCTCGGTGTCACGGGACCTAGTTTCGATGGGGTAGCGGCGCTGAGCAGAGCAAGGTCAAGACGGCCATGCGAACGGCAAGGCCGTTGGTTACTTGTTGCAGAATCGCCGAGTGCGGGCCGTCGGCGACCTCGGGCGTCACCTCAACCCCGCGGTTGATCGGACCGGGCGCCAGGATCAATATGTCGCTTTTCGACTTGGCCAGCCGCGCTCCATCCATGCCAAAGAGACGGGCGTACTCGGCGATCGATGGGAAAAACCCGGTTCGCTGTCGCTCGAATTGTACCCGCAATAGATTCACCACGTCGCAACGCGGCAGCACGTCGTCGAGCCGATCGACCACTTCGACACCCAATCGACGAACTGGTTCGGGCACAAGCGTCGATGGCCCGCAGACGACGACATGCGCTCCGAGCTTGGTCAGGCCATGGATATTGCTTCGGGCCACGCGGCTATGAGCGATGTCACCGATCAGCCCCACGGTAAGCCCCTCGACTCGTTTCTTGATTCGGCGAATGGTGAAAATATCGAGCAACCCTTGCGTCGGATGCTCATGGGCGCCGTCGCCGGCGTTAACTACGTGAACATCGAGATGATTCGACAGCAGCAACGGCGCTCCGGGCGACGAGTGGCGAATCACCATGACATCGACGCCCATCGCCTGGATGTTCTTGGCCGTGTCGATGAACGCCTCGCCCTTGCTGATGCTCGATCCGCCCGGAGAAAAATCAACCGTGTCGGCGCCGAGTCGCTTAGCCGCCAGGCCGAAACTCATTCGCGTGCGCGTTGATGGCTCGAAGAACAAGTTTGCGACCTGCTTCCCCTTGAGGTCGTCGCGCTTCGGCCCATGGGGATCGACGTCGAGGTATTGCTCGGCCTTGTCGAGAATGGCCACGATCTCGTCGCGTGTGAGGTCTTCAAGTCCAAGCAAGTGCGGCTTCGACCAGACAGCTTGACGAACAGGTTCGGGAGCAATGGTCGCGGTCATGGTCTGCCCTCGGAAAACGCCGCTTAGGCGTGCATCTTGAGCGCCCGGCCCGGCAACGCCCGCGTTCGCAGGCCGGCATGCAGAACCAGTTCGCCATTGACGATAACGTGCTCCATGCCGGCGGCCAATTCCCTCCCTGATTCGAACGTCGCGTGGTCCTCAACCATTTCGGGATCGAAGACGATGACGTCCGCAGCAAATCGCTCTCGCAAAAGACCGCGATCCTTGAGCCCAAATCGGCGAGCGCCATGGGCAGCGAGTTTCTGAACGCATTCTTCGAGCGTCCAGACCTTTTCACGAACGTAGTGACCGAGGTAGCGTGCGAAGCAACCCCAGCCGCGCGGGTGCGGGCGACTTCCCACAAAGATGCCGTCGCTGCCCGCCATCATCGCCGGATGCCTCATTAACGCACGAATGTCGGCATCCGTTCGTTTCGGGTGATGCGGCGCCAGACAACCGACAGCCAGCTCTGACTCGATCAGCAGTTCGCAGACGAAGTCGATGATTTCGCCTCGATCCGGCGCCTTCACGCCACGGGCGCTCGCGGTCGCTTCGAGCAGCGTCATGCCTTCGTATTCGCGATAACTCGGCGCCGCGATGGCGCTGAGTCGAACCTTTTCGATCGGCGCCTTCGACTCGTGATTCAGTTCCTTGAGCTTTTGTCGCATGGCGGGTTTGCGCAGACGCACTAACGTGGCATCGACGCCGCCCTCTTGCACGCTCGGCGGTAACGCGATCATGCCGAGGATACTGCTGCCGAACAGATAACAGTACAAGTCATAGGTGACGTCGATTCCGTCTGCCCGCGCCGCGTCGATTCGAGGCAGCACCTGATCCGCGAGGGCATTAAGATGCGACACATGGACCGCCACACCCGCCTGCTGTCCGATCTGGAAGATCTCGTCGAGAGCAGCGTCGATGCCTTCGGGTCGATAACTGCGAATGTGGGAAACGTAAACGCCGCCAAACGGCGCGATCTCGCGGCAAAGCTCAATCAACTCGGTCGTGTCGGCGTAGAGGCTCGGAATGTAATCCAACCCACTCGAAAGTCCAACCGCTCCCTGCTCCATGGCCGATCGGACAATGGATTCCATGCGGGCCATCTCGTCCGGATCGGCGTGGCGTGTGAGCAGCCCCATCGCGTCCATGCGAGCATTACCATTGGGCGCGAGGCAGGCCACGTTCAGGGAACAGTGTCGCTCGAACTTCGCGAGATAGCCGGCGAATTCGAGATAGCGAAACGGGTAAGGGAATTGTCCATCGGCGAGTTCGAGCCCACCGCTGAATCCTGCCGTATAGCGCGTCATGTGGTCGAAGGTCGCCGATGACGCCGGGGCCATGGCCACGCCGTCTTGACCGATAACATACGTCGTCACGCCTTGTCGAATCGCCGGTTCGTGCAGCGGATCCGCGAGTAGCGCCAAATCACCATGTACGTGGGTGTCGACGAAACCGGGTGCAACGACCTTGTCCGAGGCATCGATGCGGTGGCGAGCCTCTGCAGCGCCGAGTCGGCCAATCGCCGCGATGCGATCGCCTTTGATGCCGATGTCAGCGTAGTACCACGGGCAACCGCTGCCATCGACGACGCGGCCCCCAACGATAAGCAAGTCAAACATGCAAATGTCCCGGCAACGTTGTCAGGCGTGAATCATCCCCCGTAGCATATGGGGCGACCCGCTCCGGGAGAATGCCGGTCATTCTGTGTTGATCTGCCCTTTCAAGATGCGTTGCGTGTTTTCCCAACCCGCATCGAGGAACTGGTAATAGCCGGCGGCGTCCATCAAGCCTTCCGCAGATGCCGTCATCTCGAAAAGCCACCCGGGACCGTAGCAATCGACGTTGATAGGCGTCGGATCCTTAAGCAACTCGCGATTGAATTCGACGAGCAACCCCGCGACGGGTGCGAAAAGGTCGGCGACAGCCTTCGATGTTTCGATATTGCCGATCTGCTGTTTCAATTCGATACGCGTTCCCGCATCAACGCACCAGTCGAGGAAGTAAACATCTTGCATCAGACGCACGGCGTAGGACGTGAAGCCGAACCGAAGCCGGTCGCCATCCGGCCGCGCCCACATGTGGTTGCGCGCAAAGAGCAGTCCGCCCGGCAACCGAGCCGGAAACTTGCCCATCATGAACGTCAAGTCGTCGGGCATCGGTGGACTCTAGGTGTATCGGCTCGTGCGATACGCGGGGTCGAAGAACGCCGGCAGCAGGCGATCGACTTGCAACAGGCCTTGGCGCGTCAGCTCCACGCCATCGGCTGAGCGGACAAGGTTACCGGAGCTCTCCAACTGCGAGAATCCATCGGCGAATTCGTCGCGAATCTCCACGCCGAACTTGCCACGGAAATAGGCCGCATTGAGGGCGCCCGTCTTCAATTGCAAGATCATCTCACGAATGAGGCGATCGCGCGCTGTGGTGGGAAAAGCGCGATTCAACGGCAATTCCCCGTGATCGATCATCCCGACATATTGCTCCCACGAATCGACATTTTGCACGTGAACGCCACCCAGATGGCCGAACGACGCGACACCCGTACCGAACATATCGGCGCCGTGCCACAAGGCATCGCGATAGATGAATTGCGTCGCCTTCTGGTTGCGGACCATCGTATAAGCGCTTGACTGATCGTAACCGGCAGCAGCCATCTCATCAAAGGCGTAGGCGGTCCATGCTCGCTTCGTCGGCCAATCGGCAATCGACTGCGCCGGCGGCTCGTCCTGCCCGAGAACCTTGAGTTCTTTTGAAAACACCGTGTTAAACGGCAACTCCATCTGGTAAATGGTGACGCTCTCGGGGCCAAGGTCGATCGTCTTTCGCACGCATTCCCGCCAATTGTCCCACGTCTCGCCAACCATGCCGGCAATGAGGTCGATGTTAATCTGCGAGAAGCCGACCTCGCGAGCCCAGCCATAGGCGCGATAGATTTCCTCTTCGAGATGAGCGCGACCGTTGAATTCGAGAATCTTCGGGTCGAAGTTCTCGATGCCGAGACTGAGTCGAGTGACGCCTAGCTCTTTCAGCGTCTCGAGCTTGTGCCGCTGCAAGGTGCCTGGTTCGCATTCAAAGGTCACCTCGCGCGCTGAGTCCCAAGGCATGATGGCCCGCAATCGCGTCATCAGCGTCCGCAACTGCGAGGCGCTCAAATATGATGGCGTGCCTCCGCCGAAATACACGTAATCGAGCGATCGCCCCCCGACAATCGGTTGCCGCGCGCAGAGAGCAACCTCTTGGACGAGAGCGTTCGTGTATACCTCAACGTCGCTGGCATTCTTGTCGGTATAGACACGAAAGTAGCAGAACTTGCAGCGTTTTCGGCAAAAGGGAATGTGCAAATACAGCCCGAGCGGCACATCCGGCGCCGGCGCCCGCTTCAGCGACTCGAACGCCTCCGGAAGATGCGCCGGCTTCCAGAATGAGAACGGCGGGTAATTGGCGACAAAGTAGTTGCCGAGTCCGGTCTTTTCTTGAGCCGTATCAGTCATGGCTTCTGGATCCGATGGGCGAGTGTTGTCGCGGTGGGGGCCATGGAGATCATTCTAGCCACTGCCCTCAACGTCGGGATAGTCGAAGGGTGCGTCATCATGGAGGTTGCCCAGCCGAATGGCTCGCCGTCCTTGCAGGACGTCCAACAGATGAGGCAGCACCGCGGACGCCCGCCACCCCTGCGACAATGCGTTCCCCACCGGCACGGGCCGGCCGCTTTTCGTCGCGCGGACCAGTTCCCGCAAATCGTTGTTGCTCCCGACCAGCGACGCCGCAAGCTTTTGCCGGGCGCAAACGTCCCCGAGAACGGCGGCCAGCAAACCGACCGCCAAGCCGACCTGCGCCGGATCATCGTCACGGACCGTTGCCGTGGGAAGCTGTTCGGGCGGCAGGGAACGGGCAGCCTGGACGGCGGCAAGAATGTCCGCTGCTTCGCGCTTCGGGATTCCTCGAATAACCTCGATATCGTGGACTTTGTGGGGATTCTTGCGGGCGATCTCGGCGATCAGATCGTCGCGGAGCACTTGGCGAGCCGGACGATTAAACCTCGCCGCGGCCGTCTCTCGCCAAAAGTAGATCTCACGAACAATCGCCAAGCGTTTCCGGTCCAGCGACGCGACACCCTTGAGCTTGCGCCACCGCTCGATGCCCGGTTCCTCGCCGAGACTGCGCCTTACCAGCGAGGCGCATTCCTCAACCATCCATTCGCCGCGATGATGTCGGTGAAGCCGCCGCGTGAGTTTGTCTGCCAACGGCAACAAGAATCGCACATCGTCGAAGGCATACCGGACCTGAGACGGCGTGAGCGGCCGGCGACGCCAATCGGTCAACGTCTCGTGCTTGTCGAGACGAACCTCGAGCAATTCGCGAATCAGACCGCCATACCCGATCGGATAGTTGAAACCGACCAACCCGGCGGCAAGCTGCAAATCGAATAGATTCCGAGGCGGTCGGGCACATCCCAGGTGGCATATGCGAATCTCCTCACGACCTGCGTGGACGATCAATTGACGAGAGGGATCCGTGACGAGATTCCAGAAGTCTGAGAGCGATCCGACACGCTGCGGATCAATCAGGTAAAGGCGTTCGGGGGTTGCCACCTGAACGAGACACAACTCAGGGTAGAAGCTGTTTTCGCCCACGAACTCCGTATCCAAGCCGATACGGTCGTGCTTCGCCAACTGTTCGAGGCACGCGGCCAACTCAGAGGCCGAATGGACGATGGTTTCATGTACAGCGTGCATCACAACAGTATATTCACACCGGCAAGCGTCGAATCGAATGATGACGGGCGATGACCCTACGAAATCTGGCCCTCACTGACGCACCAACCGCCATCGACGGGCATCACGACCCCCGTGATAAACCCGGCATCATCGGAACATAAGAGGACGGCCGCCGCCGCGCAATCTTCGGGTTGCCCCGGCCCCTCGCGCAACGGTTGTTTGGACTTGAGAAAATGCTGGATGCCCGGATCATTGACAGCCCGCGTCGCCATCGGTGTATCGATCAAGGCCGGGGCAATCACGTTCACACGAATTCTGTTCGGCGCATAACGCGCTGCGGCCAGCCGGCTCATGGCGATGATTCCGCCCTTGGTCGCCGTATACGCAACCGTGTCGAAATAGCGCGGCGAGGGAGAAAAACCTAATACGCTCGCCATGTTCAGAATCACCCCAGGTTGATCGTGACTCAGGAAATGGCGAACAACAGCTCGATTGGTCAAGAATGTACTCTTCAAGTTGGCGTCAACGGTCGCCTGCCACCCGTCATCGGTGCATTCGTGAAGCGGGCCGTCGCCGAACCTGCGACCGCTGATCCCTGCGACGTGATAAAGCACGTCGAGACCACCGAGTAAATCGACTGAGGCGGCCACGAGCACGTCAACCGAAGCCGGATCGGAAGCATCGGCGGGCACGAAATGCACTGCCCCTCGCGAATTAAGCGATTTCGCCGCCGCGGCTCCTTTGTTGACCGACCGGCCCGCCAACACCAGACTGGCCCCTTCCTCCAGAAACTTCGCCGCCGCGGCAAAACCGATACCCGTCGTGCCGCCGACGATGAGGCACCGCTTATTTAAGAGCCGTTTCGACATGTCGATTCCTAATGCGCATCTGCGACGCGTCGCTGATCGGGGCGTTTTCGAACCGCTTTTACGGACGCACGCGGGTCACCCCTGCCGCGAGTAGAGGGGCGCCACCCGTTTCGCATATTGGGCGTAGAAATACTCTAATTGTTCTTCAACCGTTCGGCTGCCGACGAACTGGTGACTCGGCAGAAAGACCGGTTCGATGCCCTGCGCGATGAGGCGCTCGGCCACTTCACACCGCAGCATGTTCATGACCATCGCTCCACCGAGGGTGCTGAACGGCCCCGTCCGATGCCGGTTCGGGCCAAGGTCGTAGAGCGAGTCCCCCACCGGAGCGCCGTTGTCGAGGATCACGTCCGCGACATCCATCAGTTTTTGGCCCGATGCCATCGCCGGCTTCGCTTGAAGGCAATGTGCTTTGCTGAGCAGCCCAATGACGGCCAACCCGCGCCGCTTGGCCGCGTCGGCCATCTCGACGATGACCTCGCGGATTCCGCTCGTCGAGATGACGATCATGACGTCCTTTGGGCCGAACGCGAAGTTCCGCAGAATCTGCTCGGCATAACCAAGGGTCTTTTCCAAATGCAGGCTTTGCCGCAACCCGTTGGGGCCGACGATCAGGTTGTGAAATGTCAGGCCAAGTTCGACGATCGTGTGCCAGCCGACATAGCAGCCTTGTCGCGGCGTCATTTCTTCGCACATCATTCGGCTGTGACCGCAACCGAACAGATGCACCAAACCGTCGGATGCGATGGCCTCGGTACACATTGACGCCGCTCGATCGAGGGCTTCACGTTGCGAATCGAGAAGCGATTGCAATCGTGTCAGGGCGTCGTGATGAAAACGTTGTGCGGCGGCAAGTTCCGGTGTCGGCATGCGGTAACGTCATTCGGAAAAAGAGTGTGCTTCCGGCCTCCCCAGCCGGATAATGCCAGCATAGAAAGGCCGTCGACCACCGGACACCGCAGAGGCGTTCACCATGCTCGATGAATACTTGAACCAGAAGGTCGTAGTCGATCTCAACAGCCCTTATGTTTGCTTGGGCACGTTGACTCGCCTCGATGACCATTTTCTGGAACTGAAAAACGCCGACCTTCACGACCTGCGCGACACCGATACGACGCGCGAAAACTACGTGGCGGCATCGCATACGACCGGCATCAAGCGGAACCGCAAGAAAGTTCTGATCTCACGCCGCGAAGTCATCGCGATCTCTCGACTCGACGATGTCGCCCACGATTAGACTCACCCCTTCTTCAATGTTCAAGGAGCCTTCCGCATGCGACTCACCTTGGCCTATGCCTTTGGGACATTCGCGATTCTATTGGCTGCCGGCGCCACCCTTCGCGGCGATGCTCCGTCGAAGGCGACGAACTATTGGGTTTACTTCGGCACCTATACCGGCAAGGACAGCAAAGGCATCTATCGCGCCGAATTCGACGCCCAGTCGGGCAAACTGTCCAACCTCGCACTGGCCGGCGAAGTCGCCAGCCCCTCGTTCTTGGCGATTCGTTCCGATGGCAAATTCCTGTATGCCGTCGGCGAAATCAGCAACTTCGGTGGCAAGAAAGAAGGAGCCGTCAACGCCTTCGCGATTGATCCGAAGACTGGTGACCTGACACTGCTCAATCAGCAGCCGTCCGGCGGCTCGGGCCCTTGTCACGTTGTACTCGATCGCACGGGCAAGCATGTATTGGTAGCCAACTATGGCGGAGGTAGCGTGGCGTCGTTGCCAATCGGCGATGACGGCAAACTCGGGCCACCGGCGTCGGTCATTCAACATCGCGGCAAGAGCGTCAACCCGAGCCGGCAGCAAGGCCCGCACGCCCACTCGATCAATATCGACGCGAGCAATCGCATCGTCGCCGCCGCTGATCTCGGTCTCGATCAAGTGCTGCTCTATCGTTTCGACGCGACGACGGGCAAGTTGACGCCCAACGATCCACCGCACGCCGCTGTCGCCCCTGGTGCCGGTCCGCGTCACTTCGCGTTTCACCCCACGTCGCCGTATGCTTACGTCATCAACGAATTGGGCAACACGGTGACCGTCTTCGATTTCGATGCCGGCAAAGGGTCGCTGACATCGAAACAGGACATCACGACGTTGCCAGCCGATTGGACGAAGGCATCGTACACCGCTGAAGTCGTGGCCCATCCGAACGGCAAGTTTCTCTATGGATCGAACCGCGGCCACAATAGCATTGCCGCGTTCCGCATCGACAGCTTATCGGGGAAGCTGACGCTCGTGGGAATTCAAGGGGAAGGGATCAAGACGCCTCGCAACTTTGCCATCGACCCGACGGGGAAATTCCTGCTCGTGGGCAACCAGGACTCGAATAGTATCGCCGTCTTCGCCATCGATCAAACGACGGGGGCACTGACGCCGGCAGGATCACCATTCGCGGTGCCGATGCCGGTCTGCGTTCGATTTCTGGCGAAGCCATGAGGTAGTAAGTATTCGAACTGCGACAAGCGACGCTTCGAGGCAGCACCGTTTCGCTTCCTCGTTGCGTCGCCAATCAGCACGTCACTTAGCAAAGTAAAGACCCGTGAGCGACTGGCGGAAATACGGGTTACTGAACTTCCAAACGTACATTTCGAGAAAATAGTGGAGCACGACGACGCCGTCGAACACCGCAAGGACTGCCAACCATGACGCCGGTTGCTCCACCGACAGTGGGCTGGCGCCCATCATTCCCATGCCGAAATGCAACGTCCCCATGGCGATGGAAGAGACGGCGATCAATGCAGTATAAAAAACAACGGGGCGCGACCGAAACCAATCGAAGCCGCGGTCGATGCGATAGCTTCGATCGATCGGCGCCGCGAAGACTCGCGGGTGCATCAACACGTGATATTCGACATAATGGAGAGCCAACGCCGCGGCGTAGAGCGGAAACCACGCGGCGGCCATGATGGCACCAATCGTTTGAAGCGTGAGGTAAAGCAGCGTCGTGCCAAACTCGGGCTTCGCGCGATAAGCACGCCAGTGGCCGATAATGAGAGCCACAAGCAACGCCAAGGTGACCGCCGCCAGTATCGCCGCCGGCCATAGCAAGAACTCGCGACGGATCATCACCGGTAAAGGTGCAACGACCCACTGGCTCACCAGCGGGCTTGTGCCGCCCACCAAAAACGACAGAAACATGTTAAGCGTGAGTACATAGAAGTACACGTTTTCAAGTCGTTTGAGCATTTGCCCCGATTTCATCCGCGTACGAGCTTTGAATAGTTGCAACACGCCGAACGACTGGCGATTGAAATGAAAGAAGTCAAAAAACCGCACTCCCGCTCGAAAGACGAGAGCCGCGACAGGATATGCCAACCCGAATCGAGTGGCGTGAAGAACGTCAAAGCCAATAAGAATCGCTGACGGGACTACCAGATAGACGCATCGGTTGCGCCAACTCGATGCAAAATATCGCAGGTTCGCCGACTGAAGATAAAGCGACAGGGTGAGGACGATGTGGGTGATCCCAAGGAGCCAAAAATAGGCCCATGCCAAACGCGATTGTGACCCAAGAATCGAAAGAAGGATGGCTATGGGAACAGTGACGATGGGAAATGTCGCGAGGATCCATCGCGCTGTCGCAGGGCGCTCAAAGAAGCCGCTCGCCCCCGAGGGGGTGACTGTAACCGGTGACCAAGGGATAGCGTCCCGAGTCATCGAGGTCGGTTCGGCAACAGACACGGACATCGGGGCACCCTGCATATCTCGTTGTCCCGAATTTAGGTCGAACAGAGAGCAGACGCAAATCACTGGCTCTCTTGTCGGTGGCCCATTCGGACGCGATGGAATTGGTATAATAGGGACCGCAGTCGGATACACTCTGACGGAGTCTCCGCTCCATGACCCTCGCCACCGGCTCACGGCTCGGTCCCTACGAAATCGTTGGCCACCTTGGCGCGGGCGGCATGGGCGAGGTCTATCGCGCTCGCGACACCCGATTGGGCCGCATGGTCGCCATCAAAACGCTGCCCGATCGTTTTGCCGATGACCCCAGTGCGCTAGCTCGATTTGAACGAGAAGCTCGCGCCGTCGCGGCCTTGTCGCATCCGAATATCCTCGCGATTCACGATTTCGGCACCGAGAACGGCGTGTGTTACACCGTCATGGAATTGCTCGAAGGCCAATCGATTCGCGAGGCGATTCGAAGCGAACATTTGGGATGGTCGCGGGTCGCTGAGATTGGGGCCGCTGTAGCCGAGGGCCTGGCGACCGCTCATGGCAAGGGGATCATCCATCGCGACCTCAAACCCGACAACCTGTTTCTCACGACCGATGGCCATGTCAAGATTCTCGACTTCGGACTGGCTCGCATGGAAACCGCCCACGAGCCACGACCCGAGACTGAGATCAAAGGCCCCGACACAGGTACCGATGCCTATATCCCCGGCCCATTGGAATCAATGCACACCGTCCCCGGCGCCGTCATGGGGACGGCCGGCTACATGGCACCGGAACAAGTTCGCGGTGAAACCGTGGACAGCAGGGCTGACATCTTCGCGCTGGGTTGTGTCCTGTACGAAATGCTCGCGGGCAAACGAGCATTCCCCGGAAAAACGCGACAGGAAATCCACACGGCTACTTTGAACCACGACCCGTCGCCGTTTGTCGAGGGCGGGCACGATGTTCCCATGGAACTCGATCGTTTGATTCGACGATGCCTGGAGAAACGCCCGGAGAATCGCTATCAATCCGCCCGCGACTTGGCTCACGACCTTCGCGATTTGCGATTCGGTTCGTCGATAGCTCACGCCCACGTTCCAATGGTTCGGCGAAGCTCGCGACTGGTCTTCGTGATCGGCGCGGGTCTGGGATCGCTGATGCTGATCGCCGCTGTCGTCGCCGTATTCAAGTTGTCCGGCGACCGACCGGCACCAGATACCGCCGTGGTGGGGCCCTCTCCCCCGGTTAACGCCGACCCGGCCGGCAGCGCAATCGAAGCCATCGCCATCCTGCCTTTCGACAATCTAAATCGCGACCCATCATTGGACTTCCTGAGCAATGGCCTGAGCGAGAGCATCATCATCAACCTCTCGTCGCTTCGCGGCCTGAAAGTGCGGCCGTTTGGGTCTGTGGCCAGTTACAAGGATCAGAAGCCCGACCTGAAGCTAATCGGGGGCGAGCTCAAGGTCCAGGCGATCCTCACCGGGCGCCTGCTCAAGCAACCCGATCGCATTTCGATCAGCGTGGAATTGATCGACGTTCGCGACAACAGCCATCTTTGGGGCGAGAGATACACGCCCAAGGCTACCGAGTTGGTGTCGATCGAAGAGGAAATTGCCAAGCGAATCAGCGACAAGCTGCGCGTGCGGCTCAACCCCGACGAACAGCGACGGCAAGCCAATCGGCATACGCCGCCGGCCGACGCCTTTCAGCTTTATCTTCAGGGCCGGCACTATTTCAACACGTCGTCGTCGGAAGAGCAGACGAAGAAAGCCATCGATCACTACCAACAAGCCATCGCCAAAGACCCGAAATACGCCCTCGCTTATGCGGCCACTGCCGAGGCGTACTATTGGCTATCGAATATCTTTCAGGCACCGACGGAAGTCATTCCTAAAGCGAAGGAAGCCGCGCGCAAAGCGATTGAGCTCGATGATTCGCTGGGCGAAGCGCACGCCATGATCGGACTGTTCCACACGATCTATGATTGGGACTGGAAGGCAGCCGAGGAATCATTTCGCCGGGCGGTGTCGCTCAGCCCTAGCTCCGCAACCGTTCGGCTCTATTTCTCCATTTACCTCACCGACGTGCAACGATTTGACGACGCCTTGGTCGAACTCGATCGCGCCATGGAATGCGACCCGAGTTCGTTGTTCATCCGCGTCTACACCGTCTATCCCCTGATCCTCGCCCGCAGGGCCGAGAAGGCCCTGCCTCAACTTCTGCTCATGAATCAGACTGATCAGAAGCACTTCCTCCCCTACGCTTTCCTCGGGTTGGCCTATGAGCAACTTGGGGAATACGAAAAAGCAATCGATGCATTCCAAACGTCGCTGAAACTCGAATCGTCGAACCTCGAAGGAAAGGCACAACTCGGTCACACATACGCTGTCGCCAAACGACGCGACGAAGCGCTGAAAATCCTCAAGGAACTGACAGAGCTTCCCAAGGGCCGCTATGTGTCGCCGTACAACATTGCGGTTATCCACATCGGGCTTGGGAACTACGATCAAGCTTTCGAATGGCTGAATAAGGCGATCGACGACCATTCTGAGTGGCTGTCCGCCATTCGCGTCGACGCCAGGCTCGACCCGATCCGCAAGGACCCGAGGTTCGCTCGAGTACTCGCGGCCACGAAACTAACGCCCTAGCTGCTTTTCTCATGGCTGACCTGCCGTCAATCTGGGATGTTCATTGCCATCTCCACGGCGTGCCGGGCCGAACGCCTCACGAGCGTATGTCCGAGTTAATCAAGATCGCGTCCCGTCACCGCATCGAGCGACTGTGCGTCTTCATGGGCATGAGCTGGGAGAAGAACCCGACGCCGGAACGCTTACGAAAAGAAAACGACGAGGCCCTTCAAGCAATCTCGCATTGGCACGATCGCGCCTTCGGGTTTTGCTATGTCAGCGGCGAACATCCCGACGCAAGCCGCCGCGAAATGGACCGGTGTATCGCCAAGGGACCCATGACCGGCGTGAAACTCTGGGTTGCCCGACGGTGCCGAGAGCCTGATCTCGATCGGATCATCGAACACGCGGTCAGCCTCAAGGCTGTCATCTATCAACACACCTGGTTCAAGACCGACGGCACGCAGTTTCCGGGTGAATCGACGCCTCTCGATCTCGTCGAATTGGCGTCGCGGCACCCGAAGGCGACAATCATTTGCGGACATGCCGGCGGGACGTGGGAACTCGGCATCCGCGCGATTCGCGCTTCGCCGAACCTCGTCCTCGAAACCGCCGGCTTCGACCCGACCAATGGCTTTCTCGACATGGCCGTGCGTGAACTTGGCGCCGAACGCATCATCTACGGCAGCGATTCGGGAGGCCGCAGCTTTGCGTCACAACTGTCCAAAGTTCTCGGAGCCGCAATCCCCGACGAAGCAAAGAACCTCATCCTGGGAGAGAATCTCCGCCGACGGATGCGCCCGATCCTGAAAGACAAAGGAACGTCAGAATGATCGACGCGAACGTTTATCTGTCGCGTTGGCCATTCCGCCGATTGCCTGGCGACGAACCATCGGCACTTGCTGCAAAGTTGGCCCGCGACGGGATCATGCAGGCCTGGGCCGGCAGCTTCGACGCACTGTTTCATCGTGACATCGAAGGCGTTAATCGCCGGCTCGTTGAAGATTGCAAGACCCATGGCCCGCGACTTTTGGCACCGTTCGGTTCGGTCAACCTCACGCTTCCGGACTGGCAGGAGGACTTGCGGCGATGTCACGAGGTTTTTCGGATGGCGGGCATCAGGCTGCACCCGAACTATCACGGCTACACCCTCGATCATCCGTCATTCGCGACATTGCTGGAACAAGCCGCCCGTCGCGGCTTGGCCGTGCAATTGGCCTTGAGCATGGAGGACGAACGGTCGCAGCATCCGCTGTTTCGCGTGCCACACGTCGATTTCCGGCCGCTGATCGAACTGGTGAAGAACCTGCCGAAACTGCGACTCATGATACTCAATGCCTTCCGCGCCATGCGACCCGATCAAGCATCATCTCTCGCATCGGCCGGAAAGGTCTGGTTCGACATCGCCATGTTGGAGGGAGCCGCCGGCGTTGCAAACCTGATCAAACTCATCGGCGTCGATCGGGTGGTTTTTGGCTCATTCTTCCCCATGTTCCATTTGGAATCGGCGTTGCTGAAGCTCCGCGAATCGGACCTCGGGGGCGCGGAATTGGCTCGCATTACCACGGGCAACGCTCGTGACTTCCTTGACGCGACGAGTTAACGGCCACAGCCGGAGGCGGTCGCGGTCATGCGTCGGTCGCTATCATATCCGCGATCGATCGAACCTCGCCGGAGCTGTTGATGCTTGCCGCCAACCATTGCCGTTCGCTTGCCGCCTCAGCCGGAATCGTCGCCATCATGGTGACCTTCGCCACGCACGGATTCGCCCAAGCACCAGCGAAGGCCGCCAAGGATTTCGCCTGTCGATGGACCGAAACGCCAATTGTCATTGACGGCAAAGCCGACGACGCGGCGTGGAAACATGCACAACTCATCGACAACTTCAGCCTGCCGTGGCTCAAGGACAAGGCTCGCCCCGCCCGCATGGCCACGCGTGCCCGGCTCTTGTGGGATCGCGAATACCTCTATTTTCTCGCAGAAATGGACGACACCGACCTGTACGCCGATGTCAAGGAACACGATGGCCAGACGTGGGACAACGACGTCTTCGAGCTGTTCTTCAAACCCGCGTCAGACAAACCGGGATACTACGAATTCCAGGTAAACGCCGCCGGCACCATCATGGATTTATTCCTTCCGCGACGGGGGGCCGGTGGGTTTCAGCGATTCAAGAAGGACATCACATTTCACATTGACGCCAAGGTCACGCTTCGCGGCACGCTCAACAATTGGACCGACAAGGATGAGGGCTGGACCGTCGAAGGTCGCGTTCCGTGGACCGATTTTCTGCGGACTGGCGGCCGGCCAAACCCCGGAGAGTCGTGGTCCTTTGCCTTGTGCCGCTACGACTACTCGGTTGATTTCGAAGGCCCCGAGCTTTCGACATGCGCTCCTCTATCAAGCAAGCCTCATCCCGACTTTCACCATTTCGAGGATTACGCGACCCTTCGATTTGTCGGCCCCACGCCAACGGCCATGACCAAGCTCGAGCCGCTGACGACTTCGCGCGTGGTCGGGTCGCCCGAGCCGCTGCCACCGTTTCGAGTCGCGAAGGTCTTTCCGAATCACAAGATCGACTTCCCGATCCAGGTGATACGGCAACCGCAAAATAGGCTCCTGCTGTACATTGGCGAAGTCTCCGCATACGGCCGATCGGCGCTGTATCGGATCCCGGATGACCCGGCTCCGGCCAAGCCCGAGACGCTCATCGAGTTCGACGGCGTGGCGTATGATGTCACGTTTCATCCGAAGTTCAGCGAGAACGGCTACGTCTACGTTGGGTGGAATGGGCCGTTGTCGGGCGGCGCCAAGACCACGCGCGTTAGCCGGTACACGATGCAGACGAAGGCACCGTTTCGGTTCGATCCCAAGTCGGAAACGCGGATCATCGAATGGCCGTCAGATGGTCACAACGGCGGTGCCATCGCCTTCGGACTCGACGGCATGCTTTACATCACGTCCGGCGACGGCACCTCAGACTCGGACACCAACGTCAAAGGTCAGGGCCTGGATCATCTGTTGTCGAAGGTATTGCGCATCGATGTCGATCACCCCGAACCGGGCAAGGTATATTCGGTCCCGAAAGACAACCCGTTTGTCGGACAGCCCAATGTGAGGCCCGAGACTTGGGCCTACGGGCTGCGGAATCCTTGGCGCATCACGGTCGATTCCAAAACGGGCCACGTCTGGGTCGGTCAGAATGGTCAGGATCTTTGGGAACAGGCGTACCTCGTCCGCAAGGGGGATAACTACGGTTGGAGTGTTTACGAAGGTAGCCACCCGTTCTACCTCAATCGTCAGCTCGGCCCGCACCCGCATGTCAAGCCCACCATCGAACACCATCACGCCGAATTCCGCTCGCTTACCGGCGGCGTCGTGTACCATGGCCAGCGATTTCCCGAGCTGCAAGGGGCGTATATCTACGGCGATTATTCGACGGGCAAGATCTGGGCAATGCGTCACGATGGCGAGAAGGTTCATTGGCACAAGGAACTCGCAAGCACGACGCTGCGCATTACCGGTTTCGGTATCGACTCACGCGGTGAGCTGCTCATCTGCGATCATCGCGCCAATGGCGGATTCTACACACTCGAACGGACACCCGTCGAAGCGCCCAAGGGCCGATTCCCTCGCAAGCTGAGCGAGAGCGGGTTATTTGAATCGGTGAAGGATCATCGCATGGTCGCCGGTGTCATTCCGTACAAGGTAAACGCGCCCCTCTGGTCCGACGGCGCTCACAAGGAACGATTCCTCGCCATGCCGCACAAGGCCGGACAGCCGCCGGTCATTGAGACGACCCGAAATCGCGGCTGGAATTTCCCCGACGAGACGGTCCTTATCAAGTCATTCGCACTCGAATCAGAAGATGGCAACCCGCGATCGCGACGCTGGATCGAAACGAGATTCCTCACCAAGCAGCAAGGCGAGTGGGTCGGATACTCGTATCGTTGGAACGACGATCAGACCGACGCCGAGCTCGTGTCAAAGGAAGGCGCCGATGCGGCTTTTACGATCGCCACAGCAAATGGCCCCCGCAAGCAGGCATGGCGTTATCCGAGTCGAACCGAGTGCATGGTCTGCCATAGCCGAGCGGCCAATTACGTCCTGGGTCTGACGAACCTTCAAATGAACTGCGACCATACCTACGGCAGGCGACATGAGAATCAGTTGCGGCTGCTCGAGCAACTCGGCCTGCTCCGCGTCGATTGGCGAGGCGAGGCGGTGGCCGACCTGCGTGATCAGCTTCGTGCTAAGAAGCTCGACGAGAAACAGATTGACGAGTTCATTGCCAAGCAGACCGCGACGCGAGACCAACGGCAGGCTGTGACCTCGACCTTGCTCTCGACGCGGCCGGAGAACGAGAAACGGCTCGTCGATCCCTACGATCGCAAGCTCGACCTCGATCTCCGCGCCAGATCGTACCTTCACGCCAATTGTTCGATATGCCACGTCGAGGCAGGTGGTGGCAATGCGCAACTCGACCTGGAATTCGGCACCGCCGTTGAGAAGCGAAAATACCTCGACGTCAAACCGGTCCATCACACGTTTGGCATGGCGGAAGCTCGGCTCGTCGCCCCCGGCGATCCGGCGCGCTCGGTGTTGTTGCATCGTGTCGGAATGCGAGACGCGGGTTTCATGCCGCCGCTGGCAACATCGGTCGTCGATCGGCAAGCGGTCGAGCTGTTTCGCGATTGGATTCGGTCCATGAAACCGGCGAAGGCTCAAGGCTCTAGCGGCCTTCGTTGATCCACTGCGCTTGCCGCTGGATGACTTCCTTCAAATCGGCGTCCACAACGAGCGACGTTCCGGCCAAATGCGCGGGATCGACGATGAATACGCAGCTATCGGGGTCCGCCGAGATGATCCAGGCCCCATCGGCGGCGCGACCGACAGACGCGAAGCGAAAACCGAACAGCAGGCGTTGCGGCTGATGAAGCGGCAATTCCTGTAATCGCCGCAGATTCTTAAGATCGAATCGAGCCTCGGCGCCCAAAACGCTCATCCGTGAGTCGAGCCGATATCCTCCATCCACTTCGCGGCGCACGGTGTCGTCCAAGAGAATCGATCGGCCCGCATACCGTGAGCGAAAGGCGTCTTGCCATTCCGCGTCGGGCATTCCGATTGCATGACGAAGAATCTCCACGGGCGATTCCGAGACGAGATCGGCCAAAAGAGAGGCCACTTGGCGTTCACGTCCCATTCGACGGCGTTCGGCCGATGACAGCACGCTTGGCGCCTCGCGAAGCAACCTCTCCACCGCCGACAATTCGGTAGCCGCCCGATGATACTCGCCCGCGACCAGAGCCGCCCGACCCGACGTGCTGTATGTTTCGATCAACTCAGGGGGTGAGCGCCGATCAATCGGGCCTGATCCGGAATTCAGTCGAAAGAGGATGAAAAGGCCAACGGCGGCGATCAGCAAGGTTGTTCCCGCGGCGATCAACGGCCAACGCCAAAACCGCAGGGGCGACGCCGAGGATATCGCTGACGGTGCCATGTCACCGCCGGGCAATCCGAAGGGACTCATGGGCAGAATGAATCGTTCCTGCCCGCACCCTGGACACCGTGTTATTTGATGGGTTGGCTTGCGCTCACCTTGCAGGAGGTGACCACACGGGCATGGGACAGCAAACTCGACGGAAGTCGCGGTGACGGCTGGTGGTATTAGCTTTGGCTGAGGCATGACACCCTATCGCGATCGCCCCGGCGTGCATCTCAGTCGCGGGGTAGGCGAATAAGCCCGAAGCCGGTTTCCGGATCGTGTCCCGGCGGGCCGAGATCGCGACTGGAACGGCAAAGCACTTCGCGAACCCGCGCCGCCGTGAGATCAGGGTAGCGGGACCAGACTAGGGCGGCCAGCGCCGCGGCCTGAGGCGTCGCCGCCGACGTCCCCGAAAATGGTCGCGATCGCGCCGAAGACGGAAACGGGACAGCCGCCACAAAATCCGGTTTCGTTCGCAATGCGCTTGAACCGCACGCCGAATAGCTCATGCGACGCCCCTCTGCGTCAACGGCTCCAATGGTCACGGTCTCGGAACCATCACCGGGAAAGGGAATGCTGCCCGGTGCCGTGTGATACTCCAACCAAGCCCCGAGCGACACGAGATGAAACGTGGACGGCACGCCTGCGATGAGTCGAACACGGACTCGGTAACGCTCTCCGGCACGAGGTTCGAATCGAACGACGGCCGTGCATCGGTCGTTGGAACACGTCACGACGGCCTTGTTGACCTCGACGCCGGCGTCGTCGACAACCTGCATGGTGTAGCGTCCACCCGGTTTCCAGCAGAGTTCCACTGACACGCGATCATCGCCCCAGGGCGTGATGGTATTGTCAATGATACCGGGTTTCCACTGGGCGAAACCATCGCGACCGGGAAGGAACGGCCCCGCCCAATGGCGATCAGCCACATTGCCCGCACACGCAAAAAAAAGCACGTCGCCGCGATTGCTTCCCGGCCCCAAATGCCGGCCAAGGGCGGAATGAACGGCACCTCCACCTTCGCCATCGCTCCACGACGGCATGATCACCGAGCAGGTCGCGATGCGAGCGCCTTGACTCTTGGCCCACCGCACGGCATTGAGAAACGTTTCGGGCCGGTCAGCTTCCCAATTCGCGAACAACAACCGGGCATCCGGTGCGATCGCGTGGATCACCTCGCCGCACAAGATTCCGTGTTGGCTGTCGCGAGCTTCGAGGTTTCCATCGACCCGAAAAGACTTGGCGGTCACCTTGGACGGAAGCAGGTTCCCGAGAAACGTGCGGTAGCCGCGAAACCCGGTATCGAGGACGGCAATCGTTACGCCGGCTCCGCGATTGCCACGCCGATGCCAACGCTCCACGTCCAGTTCGGCAAGTGCCTTGGACCTTGCGGGGTCAATCTCGTGGCTTTCTGCGAGGGATGAGTCGAGCCGGGCAGCCGCCGCGACGACGATCAGCCCCACAATGGGCCAGACGCGATGAGTTGGGGACGGCATTGGCGCCATATCCATTCCCAGGATGCGAGGTCCGCAAGAATGATCGGCGGCAAGACTGGCTCAGGGAAGCGGAGCCGGCGCGGATTCCAGAAATGAAATCCCCTCACCGCTCCGGTGGAAGCGGTGAGGGGAAACGTAGCGGTTGGGCCAAATGTGACGGCGATGTCCCAGGAGGTGGCACCGCGCCGATTAGACCATTGCGGCCGATTCAGCGGCTCGTCGGAGGGCGGCCGCCTTGTCGGTCCGCTCCCAAGTAAACTCGGGACGTTCGCGGCCAAAGTGACCGTGGCGAGCCGTTTCGTAATAGACCGGCCGGCGAAGGTCGAGCGTCTCGATGATGCCTCGTGGCGTCAACTTGAAGTTCTCGCGGATCAACTCGACCAGCCGGTCGTCGGTCAATCCTTCAGAGACCGTGCCATTGGTTGTAACCCAGATCGAGAGCGGGTCGGGATAACCGATGGCGTAGGAGAGTTGAACCTCGCACTGCTTCGCCAAGCCTGCGGCGACGATGTTCTTGGCAATGTATCGGGCCATGTAGGCCGCCGAGCGGTCGACCTTGGTGGGATCTTTGCCGCTGAACGCGCCACCGCCGTGACGGCCGCGACCGCCATAGGTATCGACTATGATCTTCCGCCCCGTCAGCCCACAATCGCCGTGCGGTCCGCCTTCGAGGAACATGCCCGTCGGATTGATGTGGAAGATAATCTCGCCGTTGACGAGATCGGCTCGTTCCGCTTTCAGGGTCGGCAGAATCAGTTTTTGAATGATCTCTTGGCGAGCCGCGTCCGAGAATCGTTTCTTGCCGTCCTTTGTTTCGATGGCGGACTCGTCGTGCTGAGTCGAGAGAACGACGGTGTGGATTCTCGCCGGAGTGCCGTCGGCCATATATTCGACAGTGACTTGGCTCTTGGCGTCGGGACGCACGAATTTCAGGCGGCCGTCGCGGCGCATGTCCGCGTGATTCTCCACGAGCCGATGCGCCAAGTAGATCGGCAGGGGCATCAGCGCCTTGGTTTCGTCGCAGGCGAACCCAAACATCATGCCTTGGTCACCAGCGCCGCCCACGTCCACGCCCTGAGAAATGTCCGGCGATTGCGAATGAATGAGGCAGTTGACCTGGCAGGTATCCGCCGCAAAGCCGATGCGCGGGTCGGTGTAGCCAATCTCGCGGATGGCATCGCGAACGAGCCTGTCGACATTGACGCGGGTCAATGGCGCCTTCGTCGTGATCTCGCCCGCCACGGTGACGTGATCCGTCGTCACCAACGTTTCGCAAGCGACCCGGCTCGTCGGGTCATGTCTTAGGCAGAAATCGAGAACCGCATCGCTGATTTGATCGGCCACCTTGTCGGGGTGACCCATCGAAACAGACTCACTGGTGAAAAGGTAATGGTCGGATTGCACCACAGCAGAACCTCGAAAGTGACAAGCGGGCGGGTCAGTTAAAGTAATCTTGTTGTACGAATCGCCCGCGTGTAATGGGAGTCACTTTCGAGGAAACGTCTTCAGCTCTGGCATGAATTGTCACTCGCCTTGTGTCGAGCCGCCCTGGATTATCGATACCCTTTGATTCGCCCCGATTCGTTTAGATAGGAGATGTACTTCTCCATATTCTGCCGGCCCTTTTCCGTATCGGCGAACGCATCGACGATGAAGTACTTGGTTCCGCCGCCGGGTGCGTTGACGAAATCGAGGATCATTTGAGCTGCAGCGTCCTGGCCTTGGACCTTTTTCAACATCACCGACGAGCGATAGCTGATACTCTTCGACGATATCGACGTTGTCGTGACGGTCTCAAGCTGAATCACGTACCAGCTCGTCGCCTTTGTGTCGCCCTTGAAACCGATGGCCCGCTTGATAGCAGCTAACGAGCGTGCTTGCTGGCGTTCGCCGGCGTGGGCGGAGCCGGCGATGGAGAGCAGAGCAACGAGGGCAGCCAGTAGGGTCTTTCGCATGTTCATGGCACGTCTCGCATGGGGTTGTGTTGAGCGTCGCCTCAACTACAACTGCGAGATTGCGGGCTTTTTTGTGCCGAGAAAACGAAGTCTTTTCCGAAAAGAGTCCCCGGACCGCAGATCCACGCCTCTACGAATCGCCGCTAAACATTAACTAGTAAAAGGTTATGGCACCGGCGAACGCGACATTTGACTCCGCAGGCGACCTTCGCCTTCTGAGGGAAGGAACGATCGTGAGCCGGGATGGAACGGCATGGCGGGGCGGAAACTCGTCAGCGCAACGCTTGGCATGGGAACGGCCTCTTCGGCTTGGTGACGGAGATTCAAGCCATCGAGTTTGAAATCGGCGAGCACTTCCCACGCGAGATAAACGAGTACTCGGTCTTGCGGCTGCGGGGTCATGGTTGGGTCTTCAAGAAACGACATACCTTTTCCCATGAATTCGAAGCCATCGGATTCCCGCATGGCAAATCGACCGACGTAATCGGCCGGCCGCGACTCACCGGCCCGATTGACCAGCACGAATCTCTTGGGAATCATCAGCATGGTGCTTGCGCGGCTTGGTAGGGTCTCTTCCGGGTCTTTTCGCCTGGCTTCCATGCGCAGCAGATAATCAGCTTCGCCAATCTTCAACTTCGCAAATGGGAGCGAAACGGCGACACACAAGAACTTCTCCCCCGGCTGATTCGGCTTGACTTTTGTTGTGTCGCTCGTTGGCCAGACGCCGATTTCGTCAATGAGCGAATAACCGAGAACCTTCAAGCGATCCTCGCGAGCGACGGTGGCTGACGTGACCTCGGGGAAAATTGGCGGAGCGTTAATCGAAACGTTACCCGAAAATGGTGAAGCGCGATATCGAATCAAGTCGACGCGGCCCCAGATCAAATCGCCTGTGACTGGATCGATCGTGACTGCCGAAGGTCCACGGAACCCACCACCAACGAGCGCACCTTCGCGAAATCGATCGACATTCCATAACCAGACGCGAACGGCCTTATCGTCATTACCGTCCGACGCCGAAACGAGCCATTGACCATCACCCGAAAGGACCATGCTGGTCACTCCATCCAGATGCCCATGCAAGGTCGCTTCATATTGCCCAGTGGCAGAGTTCCAGACATGGATAGCCCCGTCCATACCGCCCGAGATCAGCCGTTTACCATCGGGCGTGTACCGAACGACTGACACGGTATTCGTGTGCCGACGCAGTTGATGCTTGATCTTCCCCGTGGCGAGATCCCAAATTGCGACTGTCTGGTCGCGGCTCCCCGTCGCCAGCTCTTTGCCGGATGGATGAAACGCCACGCTCATGACATCGTCGGCATGGCCCTCCAAGGTCATGATCAACTCGCCCGAGGGAACCCGGAAGACCCTCACGAGATCGTCCCAACAGCCGGTTGCGGCAATCGTGCCATCGCTGCTCAACGCCATCGATGACACAATAGCCGGATGTTCGTACTCGAAGACTGGCTGGCGCGAGATTCGGTCCCAGATGATGAACGACTTCGCGCCGGCGGAAACCACCATCCGTTTGTCGGGCGTGAACGCGACGCTTTTCACCTCGCCGCCATGACCTTGAACAGTGAGACACTCGATTATCGGGTCACGAATACTGGCAGGTGCCACAAAGCTCGTCACGGATTTGACAGCGATACCGGCGGTCATCGGCTTGTTCGTGCCGACCTCAAGTGGGATCTTGTTGTTGATCTTGCGTCGAACGAAATGCGATCCGAGAACCTGCTCGCGCACGCCGGTCGACGAATTCCAAATGGCGATACTGCCGTGGTAGTCGCCGGTTGCTAAGAACTCGCCGTCCTGTGAGAAATCAATGGCAGTGACCTTAGTCTGGTGATGGCCAGAATAGGGTTTGTACTCATTGGGATCCGGCACCTCCCAGATTCGAACGGTGCCGTCCTCGCCGGCGCTGGCGAGTCGGCGGACATCGTGACGAAGCAATATCCGCGCCGCCGAGCCAATATGACCTCGATGGGTGACCAGTATCGCGCCGATGGCGGCATCCACCACGCGGATCGTGTCATCGCCACCACCAAACGCGTAGAATCGGCCGGTATCGTCGGGAATCACCGAGTGAATGGCCTTAAGCCCAACGTCGTTTTTGTCGGCAGCCTTCTTCTCGACGTCATAGATCCCCAGATGGCCCGAAGGAAAGGCAAAGGCACCGAGCGTGAAATCAGGCGTAAGCGTGATGCCGGCTGTCTTGAACAAGTCGATCACAACGCGCTTGTCAAAATCCCACATCAAGCTGCCGCGGACGATACCGCGGGAGGCGAGGCGTTTGCCTGTTGCGTCGAATTGCAACGAGCCAATAGAGGCTTCCTGGCCCTGTAAGGCCCCGATTTCCCGACCGGTTGTGGCATCCCAGATTTTGATGATCGTGTCGCCGCCGCCGGATACGAGCCGCAAGCCGTCAGGGTGAAACGCCACCGCATAAACCGGCAAGATGTGCCCGCGTAGAACGTGCAGTTCATTACCGGTCTCGACATCCCAGAGCCGGACCGTGGCATCGGCCGAGGCCGATGCGAGCCGTTTCCCGTTTGGGCTGAATGCAACGTCGAAAATTCCGCCCGCGTGGCCGATCAGGGTCTGCTGGCATTGCCCGTTTTCGGCGTCCCAGATTCGAACGATGCAATCTTTCCCACCGGACGCCAGATACTTACCGTCCCGCGACCACGCCAGCGCTCGCAACGGGCCGTCGTGACCCTTCAATGTCATGATTGATGTGTCGCAGAGCCGGCGTAACATGTGCCATTCGCGACCTCGATAATCTTTCCCGTCGCGTCGCTCGGGGAGCCAGCCGTCAAGAAGATCAATGGCTCGCGACAAAGGCCCATCGACAACGGCGCGGCTGGCAAGCAACAAGTCAGCGGCGTAAAGTTGGCGAAGCTCGCTTTCCCGCGCATCAGTTGCCCGGGTCGCCTCATGACGAGCCCGAATCATGCCCGTGGTAGTGCCGGCAATGCCGAGCAACAGCACGACCAGCAATGCGACGCCAGCGGAAACCGGCCCGCGATGCCGGCGCAGGAACTTGCCGACGCGGTAGCGCATCGACGGCGGGCAAGCCAAGACCGCCTCGCCGCCAAGGTATCGCTGAACATCATCGGCCAGCTCTTTCGCCGATTGGTAACGCCGCAACCGATCTTTGTCCATCGAACGCATGACGATCCAATCGAGTTCGCCGCGCAACACACTGCGAAGGCGGCCGCGATCGGTTTTGCGATCGTCGGCCGCGGTCGTTTCCGCTTGGCCAACGGTCGTCACGCGATCGCTCGGCCGGGGCGGCTCCTCTTCACGAATAATCTGCCGCATCTCGTCGAACGTCGCTTTTTCCAATCGCTGCTTGTCGAAGGGCGTCGTCCCGGTGAGCAATTCGTAGAGCAACACGCCGAGCGAATAAACGTCGCTGCGCGTGTCGACGTCGCCTGTCATCGCCGCCTGTTCGGGACTCATGTAAAGAGGCGTGCCGAGAATCTGCGCGGCGCCAGTGGCGAGCGCGGTGTCGGCGAGCGGTTGCTCAAGCGCTTTGGCGATGCCAAAGTCGATCACCTTGACGACGGCATGGGCATCCGTCTCGGTGACCAGGATATTCGACGGCTTAATGTCGCGATGAATGATGCCCCGTTGATGCGCATGCTGCACGGCATGGCAGGCATCGATGAACAGCGCCAACCGTTGGCGCATCGAGAGCTTCTTGCTGTCGCAATAGTCCGTGATAGACCGCCGACCTTCAACCAGTTCCATGACGAAATACGGGCGACCCGAAGCGGTCGTGCCGGCGTCGTACACTCTCGCGATGTTAGGATGGTCCATTAGCGCCAATGCCTGGCGCTCGCCCTCGAATCGAGCGACGATTTGCCGCGAGTCCATTCCGGGACGCAGAACTTTCAGCGCGACCTGTCGCCGCGGGTCTTGTTGCTCTGCTTGATAGACGACACCGAAACCACCTTCTCCGATTCGATCGCCAAGTATGTAAGGGCCGATGCGCGTACCGGCAGGCTCCACCGTTAATTCGTCGACGATTTCATCCAGCCCGGGCGGCGGCGATTCCAGAAAACCGTCGTCTCGTTCACTCGCTTGAAGCATCCGTTCGATGGTCTCGCGACGCGCCGAATCGTCGCCGCAAGCGCGATCGAGATATTGCCGCCGTGCGTCGGCATTGGCGATCCTTGACGCCTCGGTGAAGATGGTATGGTCACTGGCACTGATATCGGGCATGGCAAACACCTCAGAGAAGGTCTACCCATATCGTGCGAGATTCACGGCCGATTTGTGCCAATCGCCGCAACAATTCTTGGAACTTTTTGCCTATCGTCCCAACTTCACGCGGAGCCAGTTCTTGGCGAAGGCGAAATAGTCATTGGCAACGTCGATCGTGATATTCAGATACTCGGCGGTTTCCTTGTTGGTGTAGCCGCCGAAGTAGCGCATCTCGACGACTTTCGCGTGAATCGGTTTCTCAGCCGCGAGCAAGTCGAGTGCTTCGTGGAGGGCCAGCAACTCTTCATCCTGATTTCGCGCCGCAGCCTCGACGGCATCCAGTTCGACGCGACCGCGACCGCCGCCATGTCGTTCGGTCATCTTCCGGCGTGCGTTGTCGATGAGGATTCGCCGCATCGCATTGGCAGCCGCCGCGAAGAAATGGCCGCGGCTATTCCAATGTTGAGCCTTGTCGTTATCGACCAATCGCAAATAGGCTTCGTTGACGAGCGCCGTCGCTTGAAGGGTCTGCCCCGGCTTCTCGCGAGCCAACCTCGCCACGGCAAGCCGGCGCAACTCGTCATAGACCAGCGGCAAGAGCTGCTCCGACGCCAACGGGTCACCCTCTTCAATCGCCGAGAGAATCCGCGTGACATCGTTCATCGGGAAGAGCTTGACTGGGAATCAAATGGGCACCACTGACTCGATACGAGCCAGCGGCAAGCAACCATCTCGCTCATGATATTCCTCCAATCACCGTCTTAGGTCAACACAGTTACATGGGGATAGTCCGCCAACTTTCTATCGGCGGTCAAGAGTGGAACGCCAAGAACCCTCGAGGTCGCCAATATCAACTCATCGGCCGGGTCGCTGCGAAAATGTTCAGGCAAGGAAGTCGCGTCGACAATTATCTCTTTGCTAAGTGGCAATACGGCAAGATTCGGTGCTTTGAGTGCAATGTCAAGCCAATCAGACAGGGCACGATCCAATTCCAACTTGCCAAGAGCATGTTTCTTGGCGACTTCCCAAACGGAGATGATGCTCAGGGCCAAACCGTTGGGACGATGAAATTCAATCAGTTGGCGATGGCTCGCTTGGAAGCGAGGCGAATCGCCAACCCACCAATACCACATATGTGTGTCGAGAAGTATCAATTGTTGACATCCCACTCATCGTCGGACACGGCTGGACCAAAGGGATCGTCGTCGCGCAGCAAAGAACCCGCCAAGGGGCTGACCCAGGCCGATGGTTCATGCGTCGCCTGCAACTCTTCTCGGACGATGATCTCCACTGCTTTTCCCAAGAATGGCTTCAATTCCGGCAGATTCAAAATGTCGGGGGTTAACGTCGTATGAATGTGAATCGCGTTCATGGCCTCATACCCCCTTTACTAAGTATCTTACCTCTCGCTGCATTTACTCACCAAGGCATAATGAGGCCTATCGCTCAGAAAAATGCCGCACTTCGGCGCTGACGAGACCTGACGATACTCTCCGTTACCCGCGAAACAGCCGTGACGACCAGCCGCAGCGGTGAAGCCACCAGCGCGAGACAACGCAGAGCGTTCGCACGCCGTAGACGAGGCTTCGCCGGAAATTGATACTACTCGCCGCGTCGAAATAGCGCACCGGCACCGGGATGTCGCCGAGGCGGAAGCCGTGATGGATCGCTTGCACCAGAAATTGCGTGTCGAACACGAAATCGTCTGAGTTGCGGTCGAACGGCACTCGCTCCAAGACCTCGCGGCGATAGACGCGGAACCCGCTGTGGAAATCGCCAAGGTTTTGGCCGAGCGCTAAATTCTCAACGGTCGTCAGCACGCGGTTGCTCAGATATTTGTAGACCGGCATGCCGCCATCGAGGGCCTCGCGCCGTGAGCGGATGCGATTGCCCATCACCACGTCGCAAATGCCTAACTCGATCATGCCGACGGCATGGGGAATCACCCGGCTGTCGTACTGATAATCCGGGTGGATCATGACGACGATGTCGGCACCGTTGTCAAGAGCGTAACGGTAACAAGTCTTCTGATTGCCGCCGTAGCCGCGATTCTCTGGGTGGACGATGACTGTCAGGCCCATCTCACGGGCGACTTGGACCGTGCGATCCGTGCTGCCGTCATCGACGAGAACGATTTCATCAACAGCGCCGACGGGGATATCGGCCAGTGTGGCCGCCAGAGTGCGCTCGGCGTTGTAGGCCGGCAGGACAGCGACAACCTTGTGGTGGCGCTTTGGCAGATCGATCTCCGGCACAAGGATCCGATCGACGTGGAAAATCTCGTGGAACGGTTCCAGCGGCGGCGACTTTAACAGGCGGATGGCCATGAGGGGGACTCTCGACGACGACTCGAAACCAACGCCTTTCATTAAGATGCGGATGAATGCGGGATATTCCCGTTGGCCGACGGATTCGCGGCAGGTGACCGCAACACCTCGAAGCCGTGGCTCTCTAAAAGCTCGCGCAATTCCGAGCCGTCGATAACCTCTTTCTCGGTAAGGCGACCGGCAACGGCAAGCAGAATCGTTTCGCTGCGTCGCAGGAGTTCGCGGACCTCATTCGTGGCGGCGTCGATCAGGCGTCGAACCTCAAGGTCGATCTCTCGAGCCGTCGCTTCGCTGCAATCACGACTGCCAAAAGCCGCCAACCCCGGCGGGAGGAACCCGTCGCCTTCGCCCTCACGCAAAAAGATGCGCCCCAGTCGGCTCATGCCGAAGCCGGTCACCATTCGCCGAGCGATGGTGTTGGCTTTTTCGAGGTCGTTCGCCGCCCCCGTCGAAATCTCGCCGAAGACCAACTCCTCGGCGAGAGTGCCGCCCAGAAGGATGCGGATATTCGTTTCAAGAACCGTTTGAGTGATCAGCGAGCGATCATCGTCAGGTCGCTGGAGAACGTATCCTCCAACGCCGGCACCGCGAGGAATAATCGAAACCTTGTGAACCGGGTCGGCGTTGGCATAAGCGCTGGCCGTCAGGGCATGGCCCGCCTCATGAATCGCGATACGCCGTTTCTCTTCGGGGCGCATGATTCGGCTCTTGCGTTCCAGGCCCACCGCGCCTCGCTCGATGGCCTCGTAGAGATTCTCCGCCGTGACGGTCGTCTGGCCATTGCGAGCGGCCAGCAGCGCGGCTTCGTTAACCAGATTCGCCAGATCCGCACCGACCGACCCTGGCGTCAGAGCCGCAATCTTGCGCAGTTCAACTCCCGGCGCCAGCTTGATGTTTCGGACGTGAACTTTCAGAATCGCCTCGCGGCCGTTGATATCCGGCTGATCGACAACGACGGTTCGATCAAATCGGCCTGGCCGCAGCAAAGCTCGATCGAGGATGTCGGGCCGGTTCGTCGCCGCCATGATGATTACGCCGCGGCTGGAGTTGAATCCGTCCATCTCGACGAGCAACTGGTTTAGCGTTTGCTCGCGTTCCTCGTGGGGATTCGTCGGGTTTTCGCCTCGTCGACGGCCGACAGCGTCCAATTCGTCGATGAAGATAATGCACGGCGCCCGCGACTCAGCCTCGCGAAATAGGTCCCGGACACGACTGGCGCCGACGCCAACATAAAGCTCTACGAAGTCACTGCCGGAAAGACTGAAAAACGGCACGTCGGCCTCGCCCGCGACAGCTTTCGCCAGCAGCGTCTTGCCCGTCCCCGGCGGCCCCACCAAGAGGACGCCCTTCGGTATGCGACCGCCAAGGGCGAGGTATTTCTGAGGCTGTTTGAGGAAATCCACCACCTCGCGTAATTCCGCAACGGATTCCTCGATGCCGGCAACGTCTTGAAACGTGACCTTGTTGTCCTTGCGAGCGTGCAACCGATGCCGGCTACGGCCGACGCTAAACGGCGATTGCCCCCCGGTCACCCATCGCATCACGAATAACGCTAGAAACAACATTCCGACAACGAGAAGGCCGAGCACAAACAACGACAGAATTCCCTTGGCGGCCGACTCCTCTTCGTCGCCTTGATAACTCGGCGAAAGCCGATCGAGAAGCGTGTGCAGCTCCAAGTCGTTTTCCATGCCTTGACGTGCCGTGCGAAAAGAGATGGCTCTCTCGGTCTCGGGTAAGGGGTGACCGGAGACCGTGTCATGCGTCACGATGTCGCCGCGTATCTCGGTTCGGCCAACTCGCAAATTGCGAACGGTTACCCCCGGAGCTTGCAGAATCTGTTTGAATTCACCGTAGGGAATCCGCGTCGCCACGGGGTCGCGATTGAAGACCCAAAAGAGTGGGATCAACGAGAGAATCAACAGGATGATGAGCGGGTTGGACCCGAGCCATGATCTGCCACGCTGTTGCATGCCATCGCCCGAAATCGTTGGGGGCCACCGTTCACCGCGGCCTTGCGGTCCTACAAATCAGCCGCGACGGCCGCAATGCGATGGACGGAGCGAGCGGCACAACCATCAGATTCCGTCGCCGGCGAAAAGGTGGGCGTCGGCCGGTGCCAACTTTGGCCCTTTCATTCGCTGCGATGGCTTGTCCATCACCACCACGGTATACGGCGGAACGGTATGGGTCAACCAAACGCTTGACCCGACCACCGAATGATGTCCCACCGTCGTATCACCGCCAAGGATGGTCGCATTCGCATAGACCACGACGTCATTCTCCAACGTCGGATGACGTTTGGTCCCGCGAACCAAGTGCCCGTCGGCGTCGCGAGGAAAACTCAAAGCCCCCAATGTGACGCCCTGGTAAAGCTTGACGTTTGTACCAATCTCGCACGTTTCCCCGATGACCACGCCGGTGCCATGATCGATGAAAAACCCGGTGCCGATGGTTGCGCCGGGATGGATGTCGATGCCCGTTTTCGAATGGGCATATTCGGTCATCATCCGTGGAATGAACGGCACGCCCAAGTGCAGCATCTCGTGAGCAACGCGATAGATCGTGATAGCTTCCAATCCTGGATAGCAGAAAATGATTTCCATCGGCCCTTTCGCTGCCGGGTCACCCTCGAACGCGGCCTGGACGTCGAGTTCCAAGACTCCGCGAATGTCGGGCAGCTTTCGCAACAACGCAATGGCTTTCTGTTGAGCCATCGCCTCGAAATCGACATGCGGCGACTCGCTGCACAGTTCGTGGCGCAAGGCCCTCGCGATTTGTTGGGTGAGCTTGTCGTGGAGAGCGTCGATTAACTCGCCGACGTAGTAGGCGATGTTCCCGATGTGGAGATTCTGCCGCCGGCCATAGCCCGGGTAGAGTATCTCCAACAGATCGCGGAGTATCTCATTGACACTGTCCCGGCTCGGCAACGGGGTGTGCCCGAGATGGTTGGTGCGATTGCACTCCGTGTAGGTTGCTACAAGGGCGTCCGTAATTTCCGGCAGGCCTTCTTTGAGTCGAATATCGGTTGCCATTGGGTGCATAATCTCCCCGGCCTCCGTGCCGTACATCCGGGGTGAATTCAACGCCATCGTAAGCAGGGAGGCCGAAACGGTCAACAAGGTCGTTCAAATCATTCGGAATGGGGAAAGGGTAGATGTCAGGAAAAATAGGTAATCCGCAGACAGAACGACCCGCCGCACTGTTACAACCCGAACAATCGACGTTGAATTGCAACGCCCGTCTCTCAAGCACGACATGCTAATGGACTAGGCACGCCGCCAAGACTCCTAAACGCGTGTATTCCCAAATGGTCATACATGCCAAAGGTTTACGGCATGAATGCTGTTTTCCCGGCCGTTTGGCTCTCGGTTTGCTTTCAGAATGGCCCGCGGGGAGTGAACGAACCGCCCGGAACGCACTGGCCATGGGAGAGGTGGTACAGCGATCCGGAGCGGTTCTCCCTGATTTTCGCGATGCGGCACTGGCGGTCAATCAGTGACCGTTCGGATTACGCATCGGTTTCGACCCAACATCTTCGCCTCACTCAGGGCCGTCGCCGCCAAATGTTTCAGTTGCTCGTACGACGCTGCCACATTCTGTTCGGCCACCGAAACACCGACACTCACCGTCACTCGGATTATTTGTCCGTCGTAGCTGGTCTGCCCTTTCTCGACGTTTTGGCGAACGCGCTCAGCAAGGACCATGGCCCCTTCGCGTGTCGTTTCCGGGGCCAGGATCAGGAACTCCTCGCCGCCAATGCGGCCGACGGTATCCACGGTGCGCAACGATTGCGACAGAAGCTGACCGAGCCAGGTCAGGACGTGGTCGCCGCCTGGAAGCAGAAAACGCGTATTGACGTCTTTGAAGTGATCGACGTCGACAACGGCCAAAGCCAACGAGGCCGGATGACGCGACCGTCGATAAAGCTCATTGCGAATGAGTCGATCCATGGCTCGCCGGTTGGGCAGACCCGTTAACGGATCGGTCAACGCCATTCGTTCCAGGATCGAATTCTTGTTTTGAAGCTGGCGATTGGCCATTTCCAGTTCATGGGTGCGTTGCAAGACGCGCTGTTCCAATTCCAGGTTGAGGTGGCGTAGCTCGGCAAGCAGTTGAGCATTGCTGCGTTCGAGCATGCGGGCCCAAGCGGCTTCGCGAATCAGGTTGACCATATCCTCAGCCCGCCATGGTTTGCCCAAGAAGCGATGTACCTGAGCGCGGTTGATGGCATCGACGACCTCCTCACGCGTTGGCTGGGCAGTCATGAGCACCCGGATCGCCCCTGGATGATTCAGCCGGACCCATTCAAGAAACTGCACACCGGAAATACCCGGGAGTTTCTGATCGGCGAGAATAATATCGCACGCCTTCTGTCCCAACAGCGCTTGAGCTTCTTCGGCGGTCGTCGTCGGGATCACGTCGTATTCGCGGCCTAATTGCGCGGAGAGGATACCGCGGACGTATATGTCATCGTCCAACACCATCACGGAAAACCGAGTGTTCGCGATCGTCGGTTCCACTCAATCTCCCGCGATCCAACGAGAAGAAAACGGCGATAGGCGCTAGGATTGCTATTCCTCTATAGTATATCAGAAAACTCCGCCAAACACGGATTCCATTCGTTGCTCCACGTGATTCCGAGGGGCGACATCAATTTCCGAAGATGCCAATTGTCCGGGGCCTCAATCGAATATCTCGCGACCGATGTCGTCAGAAAAGTTGCCTGGCTCATATTGTTGGTCACGCTGGGTATCGCCAAACCTGAGAACGTCGGTAAAAAAGCCATCGCCAAGCCGCAATGACATGGAATTATCCCGCCGCGAGGTTCGCACATGACGCACGCCTGCCGTAACCTGGTTTCGATCGCGCTGTTGATGGCCGTCACGGCGGCGGCTCGCGCCGATAATTGGCCGCAATGGCGTGGGCCGACCAACAACGGCATCTGCTCCGAAACCGGCCTGCCCACGAAATGGTCCACGACGGAGAACATCGCGTGGACATTGGCCATGCCGGGCAGCGGCGCCTCGACGCCCGCCATTTGGGGCGACCGGCTTTTCATCACCAGCGAAGCTGGATCCGACATCATCGTCCTCGCCATCAGCACCAGCGGCAAAGAACTATGGCGACAGAAACTCGGCCGCGCGACGCCAAAAGCTCGCATCGACGAAGGCAACGGAGCCTCCGCCTCGATCAGTACCGACGGAAAGCATCTCTGGGCGTTTTCCGGGTCGGGCGAACTCGCTTGCTACGACCTTGATGGCAAGCAGGTCTGGATCGTCGATTTGCAGAAGCGATATGGAAAGTTCGACATTCAGTTCGGTATGCACTCGACGCCGGTTCTTCACAAGGATCGGCTTTACCTTCAACTGATCCATAGCGGCGCCGCGGTGGTGGCGGCTCTGAACAAGGAGACAGGTGAGGGTGTCTGGAAGGTCGAACGCCTCAGTGATGGCCGTGCCGAGTGCGAGCATTCGTATGCTTCGCCCGTCATTTGGACCAACGGCACGGACGAATACTTGATCACGCACGGCAACGACTACGCCATCGCTCATCGCCTCAGCGACGGCCAGGAAATCTGGCGTGTCGGCGGACTAAACCCCAAGGACCGATACAACGCCACGCTCCGTTTCGTTGCATCCCCCGTGGCCACCCCCGAGTTGATCGTCATTCCGACTGCCAAGAAAGGGCCTGTCGTCGGCTTGAAGCCGAACGCGACGGGCGCCGTTAACCCCGGCAGTCCCCACGAGCAGTGGCGAATGCCGAAGAACACTCCCGATGTCCCGTCGCCGCTCGTGCATGACGGCATCGTTTATTTGGTGGGCGAATCGGGAACGCTCATTTGCCTCGACGCGAAAACGGGCCAGGAACACTACAACCAGAAGCTGTTCAAGAACAACGTTCGTCATCGGGCCTCACCCGTGTTCGCCGATGGAAAGATCTACGTGACATCCCGTGACGAAGGCACCATCCATGTCGTCAAGGCCGGACCGAAATACGAATTGCTCGCGACCAACAAGTTGCCGGACATTTTCGCCGCATCACCAGCAATTTCTAATGGCCGAATCTACCTTCGAGGATTCAAGACACTCTGTGCCATCGGAGGAGTGAAATAGCCGTCGCACGGGTCCTATAATGTGCTAATGCTCGACATCGATGGATCACATGGCGAGGGCGGAGGCCAGATTCTCCGCAGTTGTTTGTCACTCTCCTTGCTGACAGGCAAGGCATTTCGGCTTTCCCAGATCCGTGCCGGGCGATCGAAACCGGGCCTGCAGCCCCAGCACCTCATGTCGGTGCGAGCCGCCGCACGCATTGGCGACGCCCGGTTGCGCGGCGATTCGATCGGGTCGCGCGAACTAACGTTCGAGCCGAATGCTGTCGCGTCCGGGTCATACCGATTTGCCATTGGCACCGCTGGAGCGACCGGACTGGTCTTGCACACGCTCTACCTGCCGCTCGCGCTTCGAGGAAATGGTCCCAGCCACCTGACACTCGAAGGCGGCACGCATGTCACCCATGCACCGACCTTTCAGTTTCTCGATGGCACCTGGGCGGCCTACATGACCCGTTTGGGGCTACAGATTTCTCTCAAGCTGATTCGTCCCGGTTTTTATCCGCGTGGCGGTGGTATCATTGAGGTCGCGATTCAGCCATGCTCGCAACTCACCGGGATAACGCTCACCCAACGCGACTCGATCGAGCAAGTAACCGGCTTCAGCGCCGTCGCGGGGCTGCCCGAATCGATTGCCAAGCGACAGGCGCGGCGGGCGATGTTTCGACTCGCTCAGGCCAAGCTCGTCGCCCGCATCGACCATGAATCGTGGCCGGACGGACCTGGAACCGTGCTCGGCATTCGCGTCGATTCGCCGATGCCGACCTGGTTCACCGCATTGGGCGAGCGCGGCAAGCCTGCGGACAAGGTCGCCGATGACGCCGTCGACCAGGTTATTGCTCATGTCGCCTCCAATGCGCCCGTCGACAGATTCAGCGCCGACCAAATGCTCTTGCCTCTGGCCTTCGCCGGCGGCCCTTCCGAATTTCACGTAGCAGAGATCACGCAACATCTTCTGACGAACATCGCGACAATCAAACACTTCCTTGAGCGTGATTTCATCGTCACTGGTGAGGTTGGTTCGCCGGGCCATGTGATCATTGGCCCCGCGGCGCGGGTATAATAGGCCGACACGCGCCTCGCGTATCGCAGCGAGAGACACCATGCCCGCGAAGCCACTCATCGACTTTCATGTGCCGGTCGCTCAGTTGATCGACGGCACCGAAGCTGAAGGACCAGGGAAGCGGTTCGCGCTGTGGTTCCAAGGCTGCCCGTTGCGTTGTCCGGGTTGTTGCAATCCTGAAATGCTGCCGTTCACGGGGGGCACGCCAACGCTCACGAGCGAGTTGATACAACGAGTCGAAACGAGCCGCCATCGTAACGGGATCGAAGGAATCACGCTGCTCGGCGGCGAGCCGTTCGCCCACGCCGCTGCCGGCGCCGTGCTGGCCCGCGCCGCTTGGGACCGCGGATTGTCCGTCATGGTTTTCACGGGCCACACGTTGGAAGAACTCCGCGGACGCCCCGACACCGAAACCGCCGACCTGCTCGCCCATACCGACATCCTCGTCGACGGGCCATACATTCGCGAGTTACCGGACGCGACGCGACGTTGGATCGGCTCCACAAATCAACAGATTCACTTCCTCACTGACCGCTACCGCGCCGATGATCCTTGCTGGCGCAAGCGCAATACCATCGAAATACGCCTGATTGGGAACCATTTGAGCGTGAATGGTTTTCCGGCAGCGGAAGCGGTAGGATTATGGAAGCGCCCGCCACGAGCCGCGCTCAATCCCGGCAAACCGGCGGATTCACGTAGCACCGAGACCAACGGATGACCCCGGCGGCTCCCGATCCCCGAAACCCGCGAATGGTGTCTCGCTTTGAAGCGAACCTCATTCAGTTGACGCGCCACATGCTTCAGCAAGACATGGGCGATCAATTGGGAATGCTCATCGCGGGCCGCCAAACGATGCCCAAGTGTCTCAGCGCGAATTGCGTTCATCTGATGAAGGACACACTGGGCAAGAGCTGCATACTGTTCCTGGCAAGGGCTGGGGGCTGGCGTCGCGAGCGGTATCTGCGTGACGGGCAACCCGTCGAAGGCCGGATCTGGCAGCGATCGACCGCGGACGAGCTTCGCCTTTTGTTTTCGCGGCACACACTCGCCTTTCTCGTGTGGCTGGCCTGCGGTTGTTCCAGCGACGTGAGCAGCTGGAATCCGGCTATCGAAGAGTTGACCGCCGCCGATCAACTCTTGCTGTTTGTCGCCTACGGGTCGTTTCGTGATACCACGACGATGACCGTGTTGCGAACAAAGTCTGCCGTCACCCAGAACCTCCTGTGCCGGCTCTACTACCCTGGCGATTTCGCTGGTGTCGCCTCGCCGGTTACGACGGGAATTTGGACCCACGGCGTCGGCTCGTGCATCCTCGAAGCGATGCAACCCCACTTGCTCACGCGCTGGCTTGAGATGGAACGATCCAAGGCGATGATAATTGATTGGGAACAAATGCGGCGTTTGGGTCAATCCCAGACGGTCGTCTTGGATTCCTTGATATCGTCGGTCGCGGGTGCCGGTCGCCGTGATTTGGTTCGGTTTCTGTTGAGGTTGTTCAACGAGTTCTTGACCCCGGACCTGACGCTAGGCTTCTGGATCAGTGGATTATTCGGGACCGGACCGGCACGGTTAGCGGATCGATTGGAAACGCATCGAGCCGCCCTAGCAACACTTCGCGTGTTGGAGCCGATGAGCCAGTGGACACGGCAGGCGCGCGGCACGGCGTTCTACGACGAATCGTTCGCGGCCGCCCAGCTTTGGCTCAGCGATTGGGAGCATTTCCGCGGAGATGAAATGTCGGCCATCGCCCGCCGGCTCTTGCGATCGGTCGAGCCCTTGGAATCCGCGGTGCCGCCACCATCGGGGCACGCGGCGTCCGGCCCCGGGGGAAGCGAAGGGACAGCGGGGAATTGAACCAAGCCGAGTGCCCACGGGGCGCCGAGCCAAACGGAGGTTAGTCATGAGTCGCGCCTACAAAGTTCGAGTCCGTGAAAGCCTCACCCGTGACCTGCGGGCCGAGGATCGCATCGAATCGTGCATCGAGTTGCTCGAGATCTTACCTCCGGAGCGGATGGCGGACTTGCTGCGCTCGGAACTAAAACAACGCGGGTTTGAAGACCGCCCCGACGGGACGATGGTCCGATCCAAAGGAAACGGCACGACGACTACAGTCGATCCCTGCACCGGACGCGTAACCGTAGAGGCGACCGCCGGCGAAAACGTCGTCATCGAGGGCGAACGCGAAGGATTTGCCTACGACGATTACGGCCCCGGGCACAAATCGACGCGTGAGAAACTTCAGCGCGAAGTCAGGGCCGACCTCGAACGCCGAGCCGACGATCAAGCCGGTCGGCTTCAATCTCGGGCAACGGAACTCCTCGAGAACGAGTTGAAGGAACTGAAACGTGAAATGGCCGAGGTTGTCCATCGCGTGACGGCTGAGGCCCTGAAAGCCAAGGCCCGATCGTTGGGCGACATCAAGGAGATCACCGAGGATCCCGAAGCCGGCTCGCTGACCATCAAGTTGGAAGTGTGACCGGCAAAGCGACTCGTTGCGAGTAACCCATGACAGTCATCGTTTCGGAAAAGGACTTGCCCGTAACCTTAAACAACGATCAGGCCGTTGAAGCCGCTTACGCCTCCGATCTGGCCGAAGTCACGTCGAAAGTGCAACGCGGCTTGCCAACGCTCATCGAGTGCGACAAGGAGATGACGCCATTTCTGTTCATCAACTTGCGGAATCGGCTCAAGGCGTTGGGATTGCGATGTGTCTTTCTTGATGGCCGACCGGACCCTAACGCGGCCGGCGGATCGATGCCTCAGGGCCTGATCGGCACCATGATCGCTCAGTTGCGCGACGCCGTCCGGGGGGCCGTCGAGAAACGGGTCATCGTCATGCCTCACCTCGACTTGCTCACGACCAGCCAAGGGGGGCTGACGGGCGAGGCGAAAGAGGTTATCCCGCTGCTCTACGAAAACCCAGAACTCGTCTGGATCGGGTTCAAGGACCCGTCGTTTGCCTTGCCGGACGTTATCGAGAATCTGTTTCCCCATCGCGTGAGCCTGCTCGGCATCCCACGCTCGCGACTGCGATACCTCGTCACTCAAAAGGAAAGCCGAAAGTTCGGCCGCCAGTTCAACCCGTGGGGACTTTACAAGTTCGTTTCGGGTGTGAACGCCATTCGCCTGCGAAAACTTCTCAGCACCCTCGAAGGCGAGGATTACCCCGCCGACGGCAAACACGCCTTCCGGCAACTGCGCCAGGCGACCCTTTCGGGCACGCTGGAAATCCCAGAAGTCCACTTGGATAACGACATCGGCGGCTACGACCGCGTCAAGAGACAGCTTCGCCAGGAGATCCTCGATGTACTTTCCCGGCGAGATCAATCGACGAACGAAGACGAGATTGGCCGCCTGGAGGAGTTGATTCCGCGCGGCATGATTCTCTGGGGCCCGCCCGGAACGGGAAAAACGTTCTTCGCCAAGGCCATGGCCTGCTCGCTTGGGGCAGCCATCACCATCGTCAGTGGCCCGGAGCTGAAATCGAAGTGGGTCGGCGAGTCCGAAGAGAATCTGCGGCAGATTTTTCATCGGGCCCGGCAATCGGCGCCGTCGATTATCGTCTTCGACGAACTCGACTCGTTTGCGACGGCTCGTGGTACCTACACCGGCAGCGGCGTCGAGCACTCGATGGTTAATCAGTTGCTCACTGAGATGGACGGATTCCACAAGGAAGAACTGGTCTTCGTCATCGGGACGACGAACTTTGTCGAGAGCCTCGACCCTGCATTGTTGCGGCCGGGCCGGTTTGAGTTTCACCTGCACATCCCCTATCCGGAAGACGGCGACCGGCGCGAGATTCTGAAAATCTACGATCGCAAGATGCGCCTCCAGATGACCGATGCCGCCGTTGAGTACGCAGTTCAGCGGACCAGCGAACGCTACATGACAGCGACCGGAACGCGATTCAGCGGCGACCATCTGAACGCCCTGTGCCGCGCCGTCGCTCGAATTCGATTGAGGGAAAATCGCACGGGGCCGACCCAACCCGATGACGTGGAACGAGGCCTGACCGAATATGACGAAAAGCTCGATTTGAAGCCGGAACAGGAACGATTGATGGCCGTCCACGAATCCGGCCATTTCATCGTTTCGCTTTGTTGCCCGCATCACCCGCCGCCGGAGCGCATTACCATTCGCTCGGAAATGCCATGGGCACCGGCATATGTCGGCTTCAAGAAGGATGAGTATCGCCGACTTGGCTTCACCCGCAATGAGTTCCTCGACGACCTCTGCGTTCTCATGGGCGGGATGGAAGCCGAACGATTGCTTTTGGGCGATGTCTCGACCGGTGCCGGCGGAAACGATCCGCGCAGCGACCTGGGCCGAGGCACACAAATCGCCCAAGCGATGGTCGAGATTTTCGGCATGGGCGGGCAGACGACCGGCGTGCGAGTCTATCGCGACCAAAAGGGAGAGCGTGAAATCCTCTCCGGGAGCATGGCCGAGGCCATTGACCGCGCCGTCAATTCCTTGCTCAACGAGGCCCAGGCTCGCGCCGCGTCGATCCTTCGTGACCATAAGGAAGACTTGTTGCGGCTTCGCGATATGGTACTCGCCAAGAAGATCATGGATCGTGACGAGGTTCAGCTTTTCATCGACGATTTTCGGCGACGGCACCCCGCCACGGGCGACGTCGCGCCGAGAAAGTGACCTTCACTCGGTATCGTTCCGTTGACTTGAGGGGGCATGATGCGAAACCGATGCCTGCTTTTTTCGCCGGCCGCTGTCGTGCTTTCCGTAGTTGTTCTCGGCCAGGCCTTGCCGCAGCCCCCACCGACCAAAACGAAAGACGCTCCGATCCCATTTCGGCTACCGCCCGGATTCGTGGCCGAACGGGTCGCCGCTCCCCCCCTCGTCGAGCGTCCCATCATGGCCGCTTTTGATACCCGAGGCCGGCTCTTTGTCGCCGACAACGCCGGTCGTAACCTGAAGGCCGACGAGTTACTGAAAGAGAAACCGAATCTGATTCGCGTGCTCGACGACACCAATGCCGACGGACGATTCGACCGCTCGTCGGTGTTTGTCGATCAGATGACGTTTCCGATGGGCGTACTTTGGCATCGCGACGCGCTCTACTCGTGTTCGCCGCCGAGCCTATGGCGATTCCGGGACGAGCGTCATGTCGGCCGCGCGAAGGATCGCCGCGAGTTGGTGACGAAATTTGGATTCATCGGCAACGCCGCCGACATCCACGGCCCGTACCTTGGCCCCGACGGCCGGCTCTACTGGACCGATGGACGTCACGGACACGAGATTCGCAAAGAAGACGGCTCGACGATGAAGGGCAAGGCGGCTCGGATCTTTCGCTGTCGTGCCGACGGCACGGAAGTCGAAGTCGTTTGCGGTGGCGGTATGGACGACCCCGTCGAAATGGCGTTCACCGACGAGGGTGAGCCGTTGGCCGTCGTCGATCTGTTCGAGGCGCGGCCGTACCGGGTTGATGCGTTGATCCATTGCATCGACGGCGGCGTCTTTCCCCACTATGAAGCGGTGCTCGACGAATTCCCGAAGACCGGCCCCCTGTTGCCCCCCATTGCATCGCTGGGCTGGGTCGCCCCATCCGGATTGATGCGTTATCGCGGCACGGCTTTCGGCGCCGAATTCAGCGGCAACCTCTTCGCCACATTTTTCAACACTCACAAGGTTTCGCGAATCATCCTCACTCGCGAAGGCGCGACATTTCAGGCCAAGGTCGAGGACTTCCTCGTCTCGACCGATCCGGACTTTCACCCGACCGATGTCCTTGAAGATGCCGACGGCAGCCTCTTGGTGTTGGATACCGGCGGCTGGTTCCGAATCGGGTGTCCTACTTCGCAAACCGCGAAACCGAACATCATGGGAGCGATCTACCGCATCCGTCGTGAAGGGGCACCCGCCGCATCTGATCCCCGCGGCAACAACCTCGATTGGTCCAAGGCCACGACCGCCGAATTGGTCGCCCGTCTTGACGACCCGCGACCGGAAGTTCGCGAACGAGCGATTGACAGTTTGTCGGCTCATTCAGTCAACGCGCTCGGCGCGACGGCGGCGAGCCACCTGTCCGAGGCGACCCGGCGCAATTTGGTATGGGCGCTCTGCCGCAATGATACAGCCGACGCCCGTGCGGCCGTTCGGTCGTATTTAGCCGACACTTCGATGTCTGTGAAACTATCGTCAGTCCGGGCCACCGGGTTGCACCGTGACGCCGAAGCGGCACCGGCACTGATCGGCATGCTCGGGGGCGGACACGCCGCCGTTCGCCGCGAGGCCGCAACATCACTCGGGCGCATTGGCCGCCGAGAGGCCGTACCTCACCTGCTCTCATCGCTCGCAACCGCAAACGACCGGTTTCTCGATCACGCCCTAATTTATGCCCTCATTACCATCGGCGACTCAACCGGGACCGCGCGAGGCTTGTCGCACGACTCTGCGGACGTTCAACGTGGAGCGCTGATTGCACTGGACCAGATGGCCGGCGGCAAACTTGCGGCCGCCGACGTGATCGCCCGGCTAAGTGTCGCCGATCGGTCTCTGCGGAATGCGGCCTGGCTGGTGGCCCAGCGCCACCCCGAATGGGCGACTGAGGTCGCCGGATGGATGCGGCAAGAACTCAAACGGGTATCCGCAACCAGCGACGAACGCCGTGCATCTTTTCGCGACGCCTTGGCTCGATCGAGCGGCAGCGCCGAGGTGCAGGCGCTGATCGCCGAGTTGATCCGCGACCCGCAAACGCCGCCGACTAGTAGACTTCTCGCCCTGGAGGCCATCGCCGAAGCGACGCATCCGAAACTACCGTCTTCGTGGTTAGACGCCTTGACGTTGGCCGCCAATTCGCCTCTGGAGGCTGTCGCTCGGCAGGCGGTCATTACGATTCGATCGCGCAATGTTACGGCATGCGATGAATCGCTAAGGAAACTCGCAGTTGACGGCAGACGCCAGGCAACATTGCGCGTCGCGGCAATGGCGACCGTGGCACCGCGCGTGAAGACGACGCCGAGTGAATGGTTCACCTTGTTGAAGAGCCAGCTCGAAGCGGCCCATCCGATCGATCGATTCGGCGCGGCGGAGGCGTTGGGCAAGCTGCCGCTGACGACCGGCCAACTCAATGACCTTTCCACATGCTTGCCGAGAGCCGGCTTGTTGGAGCTGCCGCATTTACTGGCGGCGTTTGAGCGGTCGCCGGCGGTGGAGACGGGTCGAACGCTCGTGTCGGCATTAGAACGATCATCGTCCGTAGCAAGTCTCTCGCTGCAGCGATTCGACGACTTGCTGGCGAAGTTCCCCGCCGAGGTTCGCGACTCCTCCGCGGACCTGCGCCGGAAACTGGCGTCGCGAGTGGGAGAGCAGCATGGGCAACTCGACAATCTGGCTCGCACGTTGCCGGTCGGCGACCCCGAGCGAGGCAAGGCCGTCTTCTACGGCACCAAGGCGATTTGCACCACCTGCCACGCGGCTCAGGGCGCCGGCGAACGCATCGGCCCCGACTTGACGAAGATCGGATCGGTCCGAACTCCGCGCGACCTGTTGGAGGCAATCGTGGCGCCCAGCGCCAGCATTGCTCGCGGCTACGAGTCGACGACCGTGACGACAACCGACGGGCGCACCCATCGAGGGTTACTGCGACGGGAGACCGCGGAGGCCCTGTATTTGTTCACTGCGGAGCGGGCGGAAATTCGCATCGCGCGATCGTTGATCGAGACAATCGAACCGGATCGAGTCTCCATCATGCCCCAAGGGATCGACACGCAGTTGACCCGTCAGGAGTTGGCCGATTTGATTGCCTTCCTCGCCGCGCTAAAATGAGAGCGCCCCCAATCCATGGCACGAGGGTACGATGGCTGAAATGATCATCATGCTGCGGCGTGACCCGCAGACCGGAAAGCAGAACATCATCGTCAAGCTGCATTCGGACCCCGATGCCCTGCCGATCGAGCATGAGCAGATGCACCGCCAATTGGTGGAAAAGCTGATTGGCAAAGGTCTGGATCCCGAGGATTTGGGCGAGATTATCGTGGAGCGTGAGGCCGTCGCGGACCCGGTGGAGCCGATTCGCAATGACCCGAATCCCAACCGGCCGGCACAGGCCGAGGGGCGATAGGCCGCCGCAAGGATCGGGCGGCGATGCTGGGACCGAATCACAATCGCTGAGGTCGTACGCCAGTTCATGACGTTCTTGTTTCCCGATTACGAAACGCTGATTCAGGCCATCACCAGTGGCTTGGTGCCGCCCGCGGTTTGTCTGGAGGCGGGAATAGCCGGCGCCGACGAGCGTGGGCGCCCCTGGATTCACACCAGCGCCGCCATGCCTCGCGGGACGAAGGCCGACTTGGAACGGCTGGGTGTTCAAACTGCGAAATCCGCGCCCGGCGAGGGTCGCCGCGTCCTCAACTGGCTCCAGGTCATCCCGCTCGATCGTGCCAAGGATTTGCCGGCGCCCGGCTCACAGACACCGGTCATCTTCGAACTTGCGGATGCAATTCAGCTTCCGGCCATCGCCGGCGAGATGATCCGACTCAAGAATGATCGTCAGAGTTTTCGCTGGGTCACGGACGATGCCAAGGGTACAAGCGGCGTCTTATTGCGAGTGATTGGGCCACCCTATTACACGCTCTTGCGAGCTTTGGAACGTTCGCCCGATGGGAAACCGCCCATCCGCGGCTATGTCGAGTCCACGCCTGGATCGCGAGTTTGGGTCGAGCTGGGCTACACGCATCCGCTGTTGGACAAGATCGCGCCGGCCGACGGGCAAATGCTCTTGCTCCAAGCTCCGAGCATTTGGACCATCGTCACGGACGCCCCGTTTCGCGACCTTTACGAGATTCTCGAATTCAAGTTACCCAAGGCTCGCCACGATTGGCACGGGGTCGAACTCGGCCATCGGCTCAAGGTCTCACTGAAGCTCATTTCAGCCGACAAGGCGGCCGCGGAACTTTGGGTACTACGCGGCAACGCCCTGGATCAACTTGACACACTGGTGAGAGAGGCCCGCGAGCATGAGCTGAATCGGCTATCCTTCGCGGTGGGGCACGAAAACGGCGAGACAACGGTCGTCTTGCGTACTCGGCCATCGAAACAGCCGCCACCAGCTCTCCAACTCGATGCCATCGGATTTTTGTCGTATCTGAAACTACCGAATTTGTTCCTGCCGATCGGTTATCGCCTGCACCCGGTCCTCAGGCGCGATGCCGTGCGGCGGCTTCTCGCGGAGGATCCGGCGCAGATTACATGGCTTCGGCCAGGCGACAACGGGACGTTTTTCCCCGAAAGCCTTCCCGATGCGGCGTTTCGGCCCTTGCGCGACTGGGTTGATTACGTTCTCGATCGGGAGCAGGCGGCCTTGCACGAATGGCTGGCGTCGTGTCGCTTCGATTTTGACGAGTTTATTTGTCGCGATGACGTGCCGGCCGAGAGCGGCCCCCGCCCGCCGGGAAGTCGCCGTCGGGTCGCCCGTCCCGTCGGAGACACCCGCGAGCGGCCCGACGATGACGACGACAACGCACCACGCCCCGCTCGGAAACGCGACCCGGAGCCGCGCCCATCGCGCGACGATTTTTCGTCGCTGGAGATTCGGCCGCCGTCCGAATTGGAACGTGAACTGTCGGCATTGGAGCGTCATTACATCGATCATGCCGGGGCACTGGATGAAGCGGGACGCTTGAAACTTCTTCCGAATATCGCCCGTCTCAACACGGCGTTGAGACGAACGGCGGAAGCGGCCATCTGCTGGTCAAACTACCTGTGGGAACTGCCTGACCTCGATGCCCATCACCCCTGGGCGCGCGACCGCGTCGCTGGTGAATCGGGCGACACGATCAAGGCAGAATACGACCTTGCCGGCGAATATCTCGCGGAGTGGTTGCGATCGGAGACCCAGCAGCTTGGCTGGCAGCCTGGGCCTGAGAATCTGGATTCGATATTGGCAAGCGCTTCGCCATCGCCGGCGGAAGTGCGGGCGGTGGCGGCCGCCGTCGTGGCCTACGCTCATCAAGAGCCGGTGCCGGCCGCGTTCGTCAAACGAATTCCGAAACTGCAACATTTTCTGGAAACCCACATCGCGCAGCTTGGCATCCGCCCCAGTTGGCTGGCCGGTCACGCCATCGCCAAACTCTCCGGCGATGTTCTCGGCTTGGCTCGACTCCGAGACCGGATGCTCGAACGGTTGCGAACCGAGGGACTGAACCCCGAGCGTGATTTGCCGAACTTCCTGCGATTCGCGGGCAGCAAGGACAGCGACCGCATGCGGACGATCCGGGGCAACTTCGGAAAGCTCTACCAAGCCGCGAGCGCCTGGCTGGCGGAATGCCCGGGCGAAGTAGCGAAAACGACGCAACCATATGCCGACCTTGTGTTCGCATTTGGTTACGCGAAACTGGGTGAGGCCGCGGAAGCGAAGAACCTGATTCTCGCTGCCCAAGAGGCCTTAAGCAAGCGATTGGCAGACAACGGCAAGCCGGACCCCGTCCATCAGTTCTTGCTCAGTGCGTTTCGCTATCGCTTGGAACAGGCGTCGATGGGCCGGCCGCACGTCGGGCCACTTCCGCTCGAGTGGCGCGACAAACTCGATCAAGCTCTGCCTCGCGGCACGCAACCACGCTATCTCGTGGATCGCATGCGGCAGCAATCGTATGTCTTGGAGCCACAAGAAAAGAACAGCCCGTATCGAGACTTCACCAGCAAGCATTTGTCGCCCCTCGAACAGAAGTTGATCACCCTGCCCGATGAGCATGACCCGAAGAAGCTCTCCGACACCATTCGCAAATTGTTTACCGAGGGAGTCAACACCCGTCCGACCGTTGAGGAGCAGATTCGTGTTCTCGCGGAAGGTCTGGTTTATTCACCTCGAGTGAGTGAGGCGTTTTCTCAGGAGTTGCTCAGCCACGTTCTCCCGCTGATGGCGTTCAAACCATCGGGCCCAGTCGATAGCACGTTGATCGTCAACAAAGCCATTTTGCTCGAGCGTGCCCTGCACCTAGCAGGTCACTTCGATCGCACTGAATATGTACAGAAATTCATGGAAGGATTCGTTCAGCTTCTGCGCCAAGCCAAGGAACAGAACGCGCTCAAGGACGCGGTCGGCCTGGTCGCTGGGCAATGTTTGAAATGCCTTCGCAAACTCGGCCTTCGCGACGAGATCGGCAAACTTCTCAACGAGACGAACGCCATGGCTCTTGGCGGCCAGTCGCTGAACTTGTTGCCGAAATCAGACCCAAAAACCTGGCCCGATATTCTTCAGACAATGCTACACCTATCGGGCGGTTGGCTCTACTTTGGCTGGGCGGATCGGGCGGCGCTGGTCATCGAGATCGCGGAAATGGCGGTCTATTCGCGAGGCGATCCGCCGCGGAATTCCGACGGCTTGTTCCCGAACAACTATACCAAGATCGCTTGCACCTACGCGACGGTGCTCGGGCAAGCCCCAGCCGAAATTGCTCTGCCTCGCATTGAATTGATGTTCGGTAAAATGAGGCGCATCGAAGACACGCTCACGTCGAAGAAATACTATGCCCGGATGCACTTAAACGTCATCGAAGCCGTGGTGCTGGCCATCGTCAGCGACGATTTCGCGATTGGCCCGGCAGCACGACGTTGGCTCGACGACGACGAATACCTTGTGCGCCGGCGCATTCACGCCGACCTTCGCTCCTTGAGGGATCGGGCGGGCACCTGACTCGGATCGGCTCGGACACTCCGTCAACACGATTGAGGCCTTGGGAATGGTGAAGTTGCATACCACCGCCGACGACGCGACGTTCCAGGAATTGCAAGATCAGGCCGAGGAGATTCGGCGGCGGATCGATCGCTTGCGAAAGTCACTGGGCAGGTTCTTCGTCGCAAAGCAAGAGATCATCGACCTGATGGTCGTGGCCGCCGTCGCGCAAGAACCGCTGTTGCTCGTGGGTCCTCCGGGAACCGCCAAGTCCGACCTTGTGCTGAAATTCAAAGACGCTCTGGGTGTCGCGGAGGAAGACTACTTTGAGTACATGCTCACGCGGTTCACTGAGCCATCGGAGATCATCGGCCCCATCGACATCAACGACCTCCGCGCCGGCCGCTACACGCGACAGGTTCAAGGGAAACTGCCAACGGCGAGGCTCGCCTTTCTCGACGAGATTTTCAAATCGAACTCCGCGATCCTCAATATCCTGCTGACGATTATCAACGAGCGCAAGTATTATCAGGACGGGAAACCGGTGCCGGTGCCGTTGCGAGTCTTGTTCGCCGCCACCAATGAGATCCCGGAACTCGGCGAGTTGGCTGCCCTCAAAGACCGGTTTGTACTCAAGGTCGAAAGCCGATCCGTCGCCGACGAGCATTTCACCGAACTCATCGACTTTGGCTTGCAAGCCGAGGCCTACAGGTCCCTGAATCAGAAACCTTGGGTCGAGGAATTGTGTACTCTCGACGACCTGATTCGCGCCAACCGATACCTGACATTTCTATTCGCTCGCAAGACGCAGGACGGGCGCCAGGCCGAGGAAAAGAATGATCGCATGGTCTTCTTCCCGCCGGAGGTGTTTCGCGAGTTTCAGCGAGTGGTCAAGACGCTGACTCGCGAGGACGGCATCTTCATCAGCGACCGGAAACTCGTCAAGCTGTATAAACTCCTGCGCGTTCGCGCGTGGATTTTCGCCGGTGGGACGGTTCGCAAAGACGATCTGAAACTGCTCACCTACTTGGGCGAGAGTCACCGCGAGATCGAACTGCTTCGAACGAAGGTGCCGGCGCTTCTGGGCGAGACATGATTCGGCGGTCGGTAGGCACTTGCTTGCGCGGCGTGCTCGGGTTGCGAGACGTGGGACGGCGCTTGCGCGGCGTGCTCTATCCCAAAACTGAATCGGTCGCTAGAATGTCCGCCGGTCGTGCATCGTCTAATTGGCGGCGAGGAAGTGTCCGCCGATCATTAACCGGAGCGATCATGAAGCGCCTGTTGCCGTTACTGATGGTGTTTGCCATCACCCTGCCGATGTTGGCGCAAGAGAAAAAGGGTGAGGGCAAGCCGCCAAGCCAACTCGAGAAACTCGAAGCCATTCAAGCTGATTTTCAGAAAGCCCAGACCGAATTCGTGAAGGCGTATCGGGCAGCCAAAAACCCCGAAGAGCAAAAGGCCGCGCTCAGCAAAAGGCCCAACCCTGGCCCTTATGCCGAACGGGCGATCAAAGTCGCCCAGGAAGACCCGACCACCGAGGTCGCCTTGGAAGCCTGCATGATCGCTTTTCAGTTGGCAGACGAAGGCCCCATCGGCGCCAAAGCGCTCGATTTGGTCACGAAGCACCACATTACCAGCCCAAAGTTCGGGCCGATTTGCGAGATGCTCGCTCAGAGCGGCGATGAGAAAGCCGAGGGCATCCTCAAGGCAGCCTTGGACAAGAACCCGCTGCCGGCGGTCAAAGCCCAAGCCTGTCTCGGATTGGGACAAATGTTGGTCGAATTGGCGGAGCGCGAGACGTCGGATCCCGCCAAGTCGGAAGCGAAGTTCAAGGCCGCCGAAGAGTATCTGCAACGAATCACCAAGGAATTCGCCGACGTCAAAGTCGAAGGCCAGCCGGGTTCCACCTTCGGCAAACTCGCCGACAAGGAATTGTTCTTCGTCCGCAATCTCGCCATCGGGAAGACCGCGCCCGACGTGGTGAGCGAAGGACTGGACGGAAAACCGGCCAAGCTGTCCGACTTGCGGGGCAAGGTCGTGGTTCTCGACATTTGGGCGACGTGGTGCGGTCCCTGCCGAGCGATGATCCCCCACGAGCGCGAACTGGTGAAGCGGCTCGCCGACAAACCATTCGCATTGGTCAGCATCAGCGCCGATGACAAAAAAGAGACCCTCCAGGAGTTCGTCAAGAAGGAAGCGATGCCTTGGACCCATTGGTGGGACGGCGGCAAGCCGAGCGGCATGATTGACAAATGGAACGTCAAGTTCTTCCCAACGATCTACGTGCTCGATCACAAGGGCGTCATCCGGTTCAAGCATGTTCGCGGCGAGGCAATGGACAAAGCCGTCGAGACGCTGCTCAAAGAAATGGAAGCCAAGAAATAGCGCCCGCCCCTGTCGCGGTCGCTAGTTGCCGTCAAACACGGGACCGGTTCCGGTCGATGGCCGGCGCCGGTCACGTGAGTTGTATCCCAAGGAAGTGTTCGAATTCAACTCGCGAGGACCCTCCATGAGAAATGGCCTGAGGATCGCTTTGGTTGGAGGCCTGATAGCGGCCATCCCAGCCTGTAACAAGCCGAAGTCGGCGGATGTGCCGGCGGTGGCGTCCAATTTCAAAGGCCCCGTTGTCTCCCCCCGGCCGGCTCCGGAGAATCCGCCCCCGTCCGGCGGCGACCAGAAGCCCGCGCCGAAGACCGTCACGCCCAAGAAACCCGCTGACCCGGCGCACCCACCCGAGATGCTCGCCATCGGCAAGGTGGCCCCCGACATCGTCGGCGAAGACACCGACGGAAAGGCCTTCAAGCTCAGCGACTATCGCGGAAAGGTGGTTGTCCTCGACTTTTGGGGGCATTGGTGACCGCCGTGCGTGGCTATGTTCCCACACGAGCGGTCGCTCGTGAAACGACTCGAAGGCAAGCCGTTCGCACTAATTGGCGTTAACAGCGATCGTAACAAGGACGAACTCAAGAAGAAGAACGAAGAGCATCAGGTCACCTGGCGTTCTTTCTGGAACGGCCCCCAAGGTACGGGTGGCCCGATCGCCGCCAAATGGGGCGTCAGGAGTTGGCCGACAATTTACGTTCTCGATCACAAGGGCGTGATCCGTTACAAGGGCGTCCGCGGCGAGAAGATGGACGCCGCCGTCGATAAGCTGTTGAAGGAAATGGAAGACGAAAAGAAGTCCGCGTCCTAGAGACGTTGCGCCGGCGACTTGAAATGCCGCGAGCGGGAGAACACACCTCCCGCTCGCGGCTTATAATGGCGACATGTCGAGCGCGTTGCCGCTGATTCACGAGCTTCGCCCGGCGCCGGACCCGTGGGCGACGGCCCAGCGAATGGCCCACCTCAAATCGCTGGTGTTCCTGGATAGCGCCGCCGGCCCGTCGCACCTCTCTCGATACTCCTATCTCACCGCAAACCCTTTCGAGCGCATCGTCACTCGCGGACTTGGCTCCAACCCGTTCTCGATCCTGGCAGGGTATCTCCAGACCTATCGCGCCGAAGCCATCCCGGACCTGCCGCCGTTTCAAGGAGGAGCCGCCGGGCTGTTTGGCTATGACTTGAGCCATCATTTGGAACGCCTGCCCCGACCGGCACGCGATGACTTCGAGATTTCCGATGCGGTCCTGGGCCTTTACGACTGGGTCATCGCCTGGGACCATCACGCGAATCGTGCCTGGATCATCTCGACGGGCTTCCCCCTAACCGACCGCGAGGAGCGACAAAGAAGAGCCACCAAGACGATCGCCGAAATACTGAAAATCGTTGATGAAACCGACGCACGCTGGGTCGATCGGTTTCAGCTCACGAATCGACTGCGAACCGCGACCGAGGCCATACAGTCGACTCGTAATCTCGGACCTCATCAGGAATCCATTGCCGACTTGCCGGACCTTCGGCCGGCGCCGCTTTTTCCGTTGCCGGGGCGTGAGAATGTGTTCAGCAACTTCGATCGCGACGGCTATCTGAAAGTCGTGCAGCGAGCCATCGACTACATTCACGCCGGCGATTGCTTTCAAGTAAACCTCGCCCAGCGTTTGGTAACGCCGCAACGCCTCTCGTCACTGGAAACCTATTTGCGACTCCGCGAGAAAAACCCGTCACCATTCGCGGCCTACGCCGATCTCGGGCAGTTTCAGATCATCAGCGCGTCGCCTGAGTTATTCTTGCGTGTGTCAGATCGTGGCGAAGTTGAAACGCGACCGATCAAGGGCACGCGTCCCCGTGGCCGAACCGAAGCCGACGATCGGGCCAACGCCGCCGATTTGCTCGCCAGCACCAAGGACCGCGCCGAAAACGTCATGATTGTCGATTTGCTTCGGAATGATCTCGGGCGTGTCTGCGATTTCGGCTCCGTACGCGTCGAAGAGGTTTGCCGATTGGAGACCTATCCAACGGTTCATCATCTGGTATCGGTAGTAAGGGGCCGTCTTCCGGCGAGGCGAACGGCTCTCGACTTGTTACAGGCGTCATTCCCCGGCGGCTCGGTAACGGGCGCCCCCAAAGTGCGTGCGATGGAGATTATCGCGGAACTCGAGCCTCACGCACGTGGGCCATATTGTGGAAGTCTCGGCTACGTCTCCTTCAGCGGAGCGATGGAAACAAGTATCCTGATACGCACGATGACGGCCGGGCGAGGTTGGTTACAGTTTCCGGTAGGAGGAGGCATCGTTGCCGACTCCGACCCGAAGCGCGAGTATGAAGAGACCCTGCACAAGGCCGCTGGGATGCTCCGCGTCTTGGATTAGACGCTTCGACCCATGACCGTAAGCTAACGCCATGCCGCTCATTCTCGAAGGGTTGGTGACAACGTTCGACCCCGACAACGCGATGCACGTTGCGCCGATGGGGCCGCGAGTGGATCCCGACATGCGGCGGCTTCTGTTGCGCCCCTTCCCAACCTCTCAGACGTTTCGCAATCTACGCCGTCACCCCGAGGGAGTCTTCCATGTCACCGATGATGTGCTGCTGCTCGCTCAAGCGGCTATTGGAATGATTCGCGAACCGCCGGAACATCGTTCTGCCGTTGCGGTTCGCGGCCATATCTTGACCAGTGCGTGTCGCGCCTATGAGTTTCGTGTGACGAGTTGCGATGACCGCGAAGAGCGAGTCCGTATGCAATGCGAGGTCGTGAGGGCCGAGTCGTTGCGAGACTTCTTCGGATTTAATCGGGCGAAGCATGCCGTCGTCGAAGCGGCGATCCTGGCCACGCGGCTTCACCTGATCGCGCCTGAGGTGATTGACGACGAGTTTCGACGCTTGGACGTCATTGTTCAAAAGACCGGTAACGGGCCGGAATGCGAGGCGCTCGATCTGCTGCGACGCTATGTGGCTGAAAATCGGGCGAGGGCCAAGCCATGATTTGGGTCGAAGCACCGAGTCGGCTTCATTTTGGCTTGTTCAACGTCGCCCCCGATCCGAATTGGCCGACACTTGACGGTGACCTTTCAATCCCGTCGCGACGGTTTGGCGGCGTGGGGTTGATGATCGACGAACCGGGCCTGCTCTTGGGCGCTGAACCCGCGGATGAATGGTCCGCGGAAGGCCCGTACGCCGAACGGGCGCTCGCCTTCGCCCGCCGATTCGCAGATTCATTATCGCCTCGGCAGGTTCCACCGCATCGCCTGCTGATTTCGCGTTGCGCTCCCGAGCATGCCGGACTCGGAACCGGGACTCAGCTTGGGTTGGCCGTGGCCCAGGCGATCTCAGCCTCGATTGGAGCCGCCGAATTGCCGGCCGTCGAATTGGCCGGCAGGATCGGGCGCGGCGAGCGGTCCGCAGTCGGCATTCACGGATTCTCCTTGGGGGGCCTCCTCGTCGATGGCGGCAAGCGACCCGGCGACTCCGTCGCCCCCATGGTGGCGCGCGTCGCCTTTCCGGTCGCCTGGCGAATGATCGTCATCGTGCCGTCCGACACTCCAGGGCTTCACGGATCAGCGGAACGGAATGCATTCGGGCGTATCAATCACGAGTTGAGACTTACCGACGCCTTGTGCCGGCTTGTGTTGATGGGATTGCTTCCGGCAGCGATTCAGCGAGATTTCGCGGCTTTTTCCGAAGCCTTGGCCGATCTCAACGCCAGGTCCGGGGAGATGTTCGCAACCGTTCAAGGCGGGCGATACGCCACACCATTCGCGGCGGAGTTGATCGGCCAGCTTCGGGCTGAGAATGTGCGAGGTGTCGGGCAAAGCTCGTGGGGACCCGCGGTGTTCGCCTTGCTGGCGGATGAATCGAAGGCTCAATTCGTCGGTGACCGGTTGCGGTCGCGATTGCCGGCGGACACGCGGGTATGGGTTACCCGCGCGAGCCGCCATGGACGGCGAGTCATCTAAAGCTGTGTTTGCGACGCCGTTACTTCTTGTCCTTCATTTCCTTGCCATCGTTGCCGATCATGGGCGGCATCCGACCTTGTCGAGTGGACATCGTCGGCTCGGCCTTGGACCCAGCGCCACAACCGACAAGACAAACGGTTTGAGCCGCAAGCACCGCCGCCACCATCAACAAACGCAGTCGCATCGGATTCACTCGCAAAAAGCCATTGAAACGGTTAGAAAGAAAACCCCGGCAGCAACCACCACCGGGGTTCGTACATCCCATGCTACGACGGACTGAAGTTACGGCAATTGAGCCGTCTCGCCGCCAGCTCGCGTGGAGAGGGCGCGCAGGACGTTTTGGTCGATGCTATAGGCGATGAACTGAACCGAGCCATCGCACATGAGCCATTGTCCGCCATTCGGATGCAAGGACCAGAAGTGCCAACGATGCTCGTCGCGGGTGTCGTTCAAGTTACCCGGGCGAAAGGTCTCGCGGCGATTAAGAACGGGACTAAATTCCGCGGTGCCCAACACCACGTCGGTCGTGCCGAAGTAGGGATAGTCGCCGGAACCAGCCAACCACCAGCCGTATTCGGAAGTGTACGACGGCGGTCGTTCGCCAACGACCACGGTATTGCTGGTTCCGTCGGTAATGCCCGCCATCTTCACACCGGCATTGACGTAGAGGATGCCGTCTTGGCCAGGGAAGGCGTTCTGGTCTGAGCGCGTACGGCCTTCGTTCTTGCCATTGACACCCATGTATCCAGTGAGGGCCACCAGAACGCCACCGTAGTTGATGACGAGGTGGGATCGATTATCCGAGGGGCAGTTGTAGATCTTGAGGAACTTACCATTGACTGAATTCTGACCGGTCGCAGGCATCCCCTGCATGTATTGCCACCACGGCCAACTGACGCCTCCTCGAGTCCCGTCCGTAATCGGCTGGCGATAGAGGTTGTCCTGTTCGATGTAAGGAAGCAAACGATACATCCACGAATAGAACGGGCCTTCGATGGGATAACCGTTGGCGGCATACCCTCCAGGGGCCGCCTCGCGCGGAACGGAGGAGTACCACGTTTGACCAATCTGATGCGCCGCGGGTAGGCGACCATAGGTGTCGTGGAAATTGTGGAGCGCCAACCCAATCTGCTTGAAGTTGTTGCGACATTGAGTTCGCGCGGCGGCTTCACGGACCTTTTGGACCGCGGGCAGCAATAAGCCGATGAGGATTGCAATAATCGCAATCACGACCAGGAGTTCAATCAGCGTAAACGCTGACCTGCGAAGACGAGTCATCATAGCCAAAACCTCGGAGTAAAAAGTACACCCGCCCGATTTACGTAAAAGGCGGGACTATGCCGCAATAAAGCCTCTTGTTATGCGAACTACCAGAAGAGGCGACGTCTCAAACAGCGGTCACAACCGAACCGAAAGACTATTGCACTCAATGCGAAAACGACAAACGTAATCGTTTGTCTCCGGTGCGACCGGGTACGTTTCGGAGAGGGTGTTGGGACGGTCGTGCGAGTAACCCTCCCCAATTATGAAGAAATGATAAACGGCCGCGTAGGTCATAGCAAGGGAAAAATCAAGGAATCTGATCGAAAAAAAATCAGCAGCCACGGATGAGCAAATCCTTGTAATCGTCATGAGTTTCTGGCATCCTCACCACAGCCCGGTAAATCTATCTCGATCTCAGGGAATATCTACCGTGACCGTCAATGTTCGCGTTATCGTGTTCATCGCCACCGTCGGCTTCATCTGGCGCACGCCATTGTCGCCAGCAGCGCCGCAACGTCCCAATATTCTGTGGATCACCTGCGAAGACATTTCACCCCACGTCAGATGCTTCGGTGACGCGACAGCCGTCACTCCCAACCTTGATCGACTCGCCACGCAAAGCGTGCGGTACACGCGAGCTTTCGCCCCGATCGGCGTCTGCGCCCCGTCGCGATCAACCCTCATTACCGGGACCTTCGCGCCGTCGATCGGGACCCATCACATGCGTTGTACCGGCAATCTTCCCGCGACCGTTCGATGTTTCCCCGAGTATCTACGCAGAGCCGGCTACTACTGCACGAACAACGTTAAGACCGATTACAACTTTGCGCATCGGCCCGAGAGTTGGGACGCCAGCAACGCCAAGGCCCATTGGCGGAATCGAAAAGGCGATCAGCCGTTCTTTGCCGTGTTCAACTTCACATCGTGCCACGAAAGCCAGATACGGCTTGCCGAGGCCGAATACCGCAAGCGCATCGCAGGCTTCACCCCCGCCGAGATTCACGACCCCGCGAAAATACAGATTCCGCCCTACCACCCCGACACGCAGGAGGTTCGCCGCGACTGGGCCCGCTACGCCGACATGATTACATTCATGGACAAGCAAGTCGGGCAAGTTCTTCGGCAACTCGACGACGACGGACTTGCCGGCAACACGATCGTGTTCTTCTTCTCGGATCACGGCGCCGGCATGCCGCGAAGCAAGCGATGGCTCTATGACTCCAGCCTGCATGTGCCGATGATGATTCGCTTCCCACGCACTTGTGCCAGCCTTGCACCGGCGACGCCGAATGAGACGTGTGACCGCCTCGTGAGTTTCGTGGACTTTGGCCCGACGGTGTTGAGCCTCGCCGGTGTCGAAGTTCCGAAACACATGCAAGGCGTTCCATTCTTGGGCGATCAAGCCGGAAAGCCTCGCCAGTACATTCACGGGTTCCGCGACCGCATGGACGAACGAACCGACATGCTTCGCGCCGTCCGCGACGACCGCTACAAGTACATCCGCAACTATCACCCGGAACTGCCGTGGTTCCACGATCAACACATCAGCTACATGTACGAGATGCCGACGATGCGAGTCTGGCAGCGACTCGCTGATGAGGGCAAGCTCACCGGACCGCAGGCCGTGTTCATGGCCAAGGAAAAACCCGCCGAGGAACTGTACGACCTTCAGGCCGACCCGCACGAGATTCGGAACCTCGCAACCTCGACCGAGCATCAGGCAACGCTGAAGCGATTGCGCGACGAGTGCCGGCGATGGCAGGAGTCGATCCTCGACCTAGGCGTGTTGCCCGAACCGATCCTGCGAACGCGATTCGGCGGCAAGCCCGAATACGACGGCGCTCGCTCGCCAGGGTTTCCCTGGAGGCGCATCGCCGAAGCCGCCGAGGTCGCGGCATCGCGTGACCCGGACCAGTTGGCTCATTTGGGTGGTCTCTTGAATGACGAAGACCCGGCCATCCGATGGTGGGCCGCGACCGGTTTCGGTAACCGTGGCAGCAAGGCGATCGACCACCTACCGGCATTGCGCCTCGCCTTGAACGATGCCTCGCCCGCGGTGCGCGTCGCCGCCGCCGATGCCTTGATCCGACTCGGGCAACCCGATGAGGCGCGAAAGGCCCTTTATGGAGCGATGAAAGACCCAAACGAATGGGTCCGCCTCCACGCCACGCAAATACTCGATCGGATTAACGATCAAAGCACCGAAGCGAAGGCGATTTGGGCGAGCGCCGTGAAGGACAAAAACCAGTACGTGGTTCGCGTTGCCAAACATGCCCGCGGCGAGCCGTAGACGTTCGCGATGGTTGGTGACGGTTTGCGACGCTTCGAAGAATCGTTGGGTTTACGCTTCTTTGAAGCGCCGCGAATCGTGGCTCTGGCCAATGGGCGTGCCTGTCGGGACAATTCCCTTTTCGACTCCTGCGTGATTTTTCGCGAGGTTCGCCATGCCGCGAATGCTGCTTGGACTCATCGTCGCAACGAACATCGTGACTCTTGCCGGCGCTGCCGAGGTTGACCCCGACGCGCTGCGGCCGGGCCTGATTACTCACTATTCGGCTCGCGGAGGCTCATTCCATCAACTGGAGCCGCTGCCTGCCGTCAACCTAGCCAAGGATGAATCACCGCATCCGCGGGTCACCGCCGATCGCGGCGACTATCAATGGGATGGATATTTGAATGTTGTCCGTGCCGGCGTGTACCAATTCGATGCCGTGATTCGCGGCTCGGTACAGGTTACGATCGCGGGCAAGGAGTGTTTCAATGCCGAGAGCATGGACGACGGCCCGCGATCCGTCGCCGGCGCGGCGGTCAAGCTCGACGCCGGGTTCCAGCCGTTGAGTATTCGCTTCACTCGCATGCCTGGAGTCGGGCGGCTGGAACTGTTTTGGCGCGGTCCCGGCTTTGCCCGCGAACCGTTGCCGGCCGACGTGTTGCTTCACCTCCCCACGAGTCGGCCGGAACGATTCGCCTGGGCGTTGGAGTACGATCGCGGCCGGTTTCTCGTCGAGGAGCATGGTTGCGTTAATTGCCATGCGCCGACGGCCGAAAAACCCTTTGGCTCGATGCTGACCAATCGCAAGGGGCCGGATCTGTCCAAGGTCGGCTCTCGGGCTTATGCGAGTTGGCTCGATCGCTGGCTCGCCGATCCAAAGAAACTCCGGCCAAACACGACCATGCCCAGCCTGTTCGACGATAGCGAACTCGGACGAGCGGAGCGATATGCCGCTGTTCGTTACCTGGCCTCGCTTGGCGGACCCCTCAAGCCGAGCATGGACGACTTCAAACCTCGAAGCGTTGACGCCGGCAAGGCCCTCTTTGATTCGATCGGTTGCGCTGTCTGTCATACGGCCCAGAACCCGGCGCCGGCGGCCATGCACGGCCGGTGGAACTATCCGCTCGATCCGCTCGGGTCGAAGACGACGGTCAAATCGCTGACAAACTATCTGTTGAACCCATTGGCGGTTGATCCCAGTGGTCGGATGCCCGATATGAAGCTCAACCCAAAGGAGGCGGAGATCATTGCCCGCTACCTTTGTCAGTCAACCGACATTCCGCCCGGCGACCCGACAGCCCCGGCTGACGAGGTCAAGTGGAAGGTGTCGGGAAAGTACTCCCAGATCGGCATCAATCCGCTCTATAACATGCCGCCCGGTCAGCAATGGCAGGAACTGGGCAAGCGCGTGGTGACCGCGAAGGGCTGCGCCAACTGCCACACTATCGCACCAGACGTGGTTCCACCGCGTTCCAAGGGGCCGAAGGCACTCGCAGAATTACGACTTTTTGAAACCAGTAAGGCATGTTTCGAGCCTGTGCCAGGAAAGTTCCCTGATTATCGCCTGACCGCCGACGATGCCAAGGCGATTCACCGATTCTTGCGGGATACCTCCCCGCCGATCGATCATTCCTCGCCTCGATATGCGGCGCGAATGGCGTTGACTCGATTCAATTGCCTGGCGTGTCATCAACGCGACGGCGAAGGCGGTCTGTCGGCCGAGATGGCCGAGCAGATGCGCAAATACGAACGGGCCGAGAATGCCGAAGCTGTCACCCCGCCGCCGCTGACCGGTGTGGGTCACAAGCTCCTGACGCCCTGGCTGACGCAGGTCTTGACGCAAGGCGGCCGCGCTCGGCCGTGGATGGCGCTCCGGATGCCCCAATTCGGCGCGGCCAATGTCGGCCACCTCGCTCATGGATTCGCCCAACTCGAAGGCGCCGACCCGATGACGGAGGTCGCCAAGCCGACGATGCCCGCGACGGCCTATGAAGCCGGCCGAACGCTGTTGGGCAAGACCGGCATGGGTTGCGTCTCATGCCACGACTACGCCGGCATTCCCAGCGGCGGAACGCGCGGGCCGGACCTGACCTCAATGGCCAACCGCGTGCGATTCGATTGGTATCGCCGTTGGCTCGAACAGCCGCAGCGAATGCAGCCCGGCACACGAATGCCGCAAGTCTTTCCCGACGGTAAGTCGATGATGCCCGCGCTGCTCCACGGCAACCCGGACGATCAGGCCAACGCTATGTGGGTCTACGCAGCGATCGGTGCGTCAGCGCCACTGCCTGAAGGTCTGGGAACACCGACCAAGGGCCTGCCGCTCTTGGTCGGCGACAAAGCGATCATCGTGAGAACATTCATGCCCGAAGCCGGTTCGCGGGCCATCGCTGTCGGATACCCGGGCGGAATCTCAATGGCCTTCGACTCGGCGACATGCCGTTTGGCGTTCGCATGGTCGGGCAATTTCCTCGATGTGTCACCGGTCTGGAACAACCGCGGCGGAGCGCCGGCGAATTTGCTCGGTCAGCGATTTTGGACTTCTTCGAAAGGCTTCCCGTGGGGAATCGGTGAAAAACCGCCGGATTTCCAGGCCCAGGCCGCCGACCCGGCGTTGGGTGCCGTTCCCTACGATCGCTGGTACGCGGGTCCAGCCCGGCTGCATTTCCAGGGGTATTCGATCGACTCGCCCGGATGGCCGACATTCCGATATGTGTTCGAGGATCGCGACGGACGCCGGCTCAAGATCTCGGAACGGCCCGCCCCATTGCGCCGCGGGATCATGATGGGCGTGCGGCGCGGTTTCACCCTCGAAGGCGACGCCGGCCCGATGGCTTGGCTCCTCGCGGCAACATCGGCCCGCGAGCCGCGACTGATTGACGGCGCCGGCGCCGGCACCGTGAAAGAATCGGACGCCCGGTTTGTCGTTGTTCCTCTCGATGGCGATCGGGTCTCGATCCTGGCGCTTGCCGATCCGCGATCTTCGGCGCGATGGCGGATTGCAAAGACTTCGGCCTGGAACGTCATGCTGCAAGTTGAGACCAAACCCGCGCCCGTGGAGGTGGCGATCGATGCCTGGGTCATGCCGCGCGAGGATCAGGCGATGTTGAAACTTTTGTTGGAGCGATAGGGGACCTTTAACGCGTTCACGTTTCGCGCTCGCTGACAGAGCAAATGAACGCGAAATGTGGACCTCAAGGGAAGTGCCAAATTGAAATACACCATCATTTGCCTTCTGCTGCTTCCGATGCCTTTGATTGCCGGCGAAAAACGCATGACATACCCACCCACGCGAGTCGAGCCTGTTACGGATAAACTCCACGGTGTCGATATTGTTGACCCGTATCGCTGGCTCGAAGACGGCGATAGCCCAGCCGTCAAAGATTGGACCGAGAAACAGAACGCCTTCACGCGGGCCTACCTCGACAAGATTCCGGGGCGCGACGCCATTCGCGGCCGGTTCGACACACTCTTGCAAATCGGCACGATGAGCGCCCCCAGTCCCTACAGGGGCCGCTATTTCTATACGCGCCGCGACGGGAAACAGAATCAAGCGATTGTTTATGTGCGTGTCGGCGTCGCCGGAGCCGATCGGGTTCTGCTCGATCCGAACGCCCTCGCCGCGGATGGGACGATCGCCCTTGACTGGTTCTACCCGAGCGATGATGGCAAGTTGATGGTCTATGGTTTGTCCGCTGGTGGAAGCGAGCAATCAACGCTGCGGATTCGCGATGTCGATACCGGCAAGGATTTGCCCGACGTCATCGAGCGTACCCGCGCTTGTTCCGTGGCTTGGCTGCCGGATAGATCGGGGTTCTACTACACGCGCTACCCAGCCGTCGGCAGCGTTCCCAAAGGCGAGGAGAATTACCATCGCCATGTGTTCTTTCATCGGCTTGGTGATGATCCGACAAAGGACGTGAAGGTGTTCGGCGAGGGCCGTGACGGGACGGATTGGCCGAGCGTCGATCTTTCACCGGACGGGCGATGGCTTGTGGTCACCGAGAGCCAAGGCTGGGCCAAGAGCGAGGTCTACTTCCAGGATCGCACGGACCCCAAGTCCAAGTTTCGACCCCTTGTTGAAGGCATCAACGCGATCTTTCAGGTCATTGTTCGCAACGATCGCTTCTATGTTCACACAAACGATGCGGCCCCTCGCTATCAGCTCTTTCACGTCGATCCGACGAAACCGGGGCGGTCGGATTGGTCGCGGGTCATCGAACAATCCGTCGACGTCCTCGAAAGTGTATCGGCCATCGGCGACACGCTTGTGGCTCACTACATGCACAAGGCGGCATCGCGACTGAGGCTCTTCGATCGCGACGGCAAGCCTCAACGCGAGGTCGCCCTTCCGACGCTCGGCACTATCGCGGGATTGCACGGGGAGTGGGACGGTAACGAGCTGTTCTTTGGGTTTCAGTCGTTCACAGTCCCGCCGACGGTCTTTCGACTCGACTTGGCGAAGACCGAAGGCGAGCCGCACACTCCGAAGGTCTGGCAGCAGGTGGAGACCGATCTCGATTTGTCGGCGTTCCAGCTCGAACAGGTGACCTATCGCTCGAAGGATGGAACGCCGATCACGATGTTTCTCGCGTCACGCAAGGGTCTGAAGCGTGACGGTCGGACGCCGACGTTGCTCTATGGCTACGGCGGGTTCAATATCAGCTTGACACCGACCTTTAACGCGGCTCGATTTCAGTTTCTCGAACGCGGTGGGCTATTGGCAATCGCGAATCTTCGCGGCGGCGGCGAGTACGGCGAGTCATGGCACGAAGTGGGCATGCTCGGCAAGAAACAGAACGTCTTCGACGACTTCCTCGCCGCGGCTGAGTGGCTCATCGCCGAGAAATACACATCGCCGGCGAATCTGGCGATACTCGGCGGCAGCAACGGCGGGCTACTGATGGGGGCCGCCCTGACACAACGGCCGGAGTTGTTCAAGTGCGTCGTCTGTCAAGTGCCGCTACTCGACATGGTGCGCTATCACAAGTTCCTGATCGCGAAACTCTGGATCCCCGAGTACGGCAGCGCCGACGACCCCGAGCAGTTCAAGTGGATCCATGCCTATTCGCCCTACCATCGTGTGAAGCCCGGCACGAAATACCCTGCCATCTTGTTCGCGACGGCGGAATCGGACACGCGCGTCGATCCGCTGCACGCTCGGAAAATGGCGGCGTTGCTCCAGGCGACGTCAACGGGCGACTCGCCGATCCTGGTACGCATCGAATCAAAGGCCGGCCACGGCGCCGGCAAGCCTCGCGGCAAAATCGTCGATGAACTCGCCGATACCTGGGGGTTCATCTTCGATCAACTGGGGCTGGTGAAACCGCATCGTTGACGTTTCGCGCTCACTCACGCTTCTCCGAAGCGTCGCTGACCGTACTGGCGTGGTTAAACGTGCGGGGACGGCGACCGATTCGGCGCGTAGAACAACCCCGTCACTAATTCTCACGGGGGCGTGCCATGTGGCCCGATGCGGAGCAGACCCATCGACTCATCGATCGCGCCAGGTCCGGCGACTCCGAGGCCATTGATGAACTACTCGCCGCACATCGCAAACCGTTGCGGCGAGCCGTCGAGCTTCGCCTCGACCCGGCACTGACTCGGCGCGAAGACGCCAGCGATGTCGTGCAAAAGGCTTTGCTCGATGCCCATCGACGGTTGCAGGAATATTTGACCGATCCGAAAATGCCGTTCCATCTCTGGCTGCGGCAGATCGCCCAGGATCGGATTATCGACACGCATCGCCGGCATCGGGCCGCAGCTCGTCGTAGTATCGACCAGGAGCAACCCGTTCACCCCCCGGCGTGGGCCGATGAGTCTTCGGCGATTCTCGTGGCCCAACTGATCGACCCGGACCGGACGCCCGGCTCCGAAGCGGTCATGCGCGAGATGCAGCAGCGTCTGCATACGGTCATCGCGACCCTTGACGAGACCGATCGCGAGATCATCTTGATGCGATACTTCGAGCAGTTGTCAAATCAGGAAATCGCCGGCGCGCTGGGCCTGACCGAGGCGGCGGCCTCGATGCGGCACCTTCGAGCGATTCGACGTCTCCGCGAGGCTCTGACGCCGCCTTGAACGATCCCACGCCAGCCTTGGATCGCGACACCCGGCTCGCCAACCTGCTCGAGTCGCTCGAACAATCGCGACGCGACGGCCAGCCGGTGGACATTGCCCAAGTGGCGGCGGCTCATCCCGATCTCGCCGACGAGCTTCGTCAACTCTGGGCGATGGTGCAATTCACTCAAACGTTTGCCAGACCGATCGGCCCGCGCGACTCTCTTGCGACGGCCGACGCGACACCGCCGATGGATTCCGGCACGTTTCCCCGCGTGTTTGGAGACTACGAGCTTCTCGAAGAACTTGGCCGTGGAGGGATGGGCGTCGTCTTTCGAGCACGGCAGAAATCGTTGCAGCGAGTCGTTGCCCTGAAAATGTTGCTTCATGGCGACGCCGCCTCGCCGGACGATCGCGCGCGAATTCGCGCCGAAGCGCGTGCGGTGGCCCTGTTGAAGCACCCGAACATCGTGCCGGTCTTCGAGGTTGGCGAGCATGAAGGCCGCGACTATTTCACCATGCCCTTGGTCGAAGGCGTGCCCCTGACGCGGTTGATTGCCGATGGCCCGCTACCCTCGGCCGATGCGGCCCGGATTGTCTCGGCCGTTGCCCGTGCGGTTCACCACGCCCATCAACTGGGCATCGTCCATCGCGACCTCAAACCGGCGAACGTGCTGATGGCCGAGCACGAGATTCGCGGCTCCGATACCGGGAAGGCCGCCCCGAATCCGTCGCCGACCGCGTCGATTCCCTTGGTGACGGATTTTGGGTTGGCGAAATGGATGGGAGCCACTGACACGGACGGCCGATTGACGCAGACCGGCGCCGTCGTCGGCACGCCGAGCTACATGCCGCCCGAGCAGGCGTCGGCCAATCGCGGCGCCGTCGGCCCCCTCTCGGATGTCTACAGCCTGGGGGCAATCCTCTACACGATCCTGACGGGTCGCCCGCCATTTCAGGCGGCGACTCGGCTCGAAACCGTCCTCCTCGTGTTGCAAGAGGATCCCGTACCGCCGCGATTGCTCAACCCGCGCATCGACCGCGACCTGGAAGTTATCTGCCTGAAATGCCTGGAAAAAGACCCAGCCAGGCGTTACGTCTCGGCGGCGGCTTTGGCTGATGACCTCGACGCCTTCCTGAGCGGAGAGTCGTTGTCGATCCGGCCGAGCGAGTTTCGCGACTTCTTCGGCTGGCTCTTTCGCCCAACTCATCACGTGGCGATTCTCGAAAAGTGGGGCCTGCTCTGGATCGCTCACAGCGCGTTCACGCTGCTCCTGTGCACACTAACCTACCTCCTCGTTCGCAACGAAGTGAGCGACCGGCTGCCGTATCTTTCGCTCTGGGGTGCCGGCGTGATGGTCTGGTCGGCGATCTTCTGGCGTCTGCGGCGACGCGGCGGGCCGGTGACGTTTGTCGAGCGGCAAATCGCGCACATGTGGGCGGCGGGCGTGCTTGGCAGCTTTGGCGTCTTGCTCGTCGAAATGATGCTCGATCGCCCCGTATTGGAGTTCGCGCCGATTCTGGCCGTCATCGGGGCGATGGTGTTCCTGGCAAAGGCCGGCACCCTCTCCGGGCTGTTCTATCTCGCGGTGGCGGCTCAGTTCGTGACGGGTTTCTGCATGACGCGATACCCGCAATCGGGTATGCTGCTTTACGGCATCACGCTTTCAGCCAGCTACTTCGTCCCCGGCATCATCTTCTATCGCCGCAAACGCGCCGGGAATCACGCACGGGGGATCCAGACATGAAACTGAAACGGGTCATCGTGATCGGTGCAATCATCATTGTGGCGGCGGCCGGAATCAGGATCTCGATCGGCGTCGATCACGTCCGCGATAGTGCCGCAAGGATGACCGACGCCTGAAACCTGAAGCAGATTGGGCTTGCGCTGCACAATTATGAGAACGCGCACGGCTCGCTTCCGTCGGCGGCGGTCGTTGATGACCAAGGCAAGCCATTGCTCAGTTGGCGCGTGTTGATCCTCCCATACATCGAAGGCGAGGACCTTTTCCGCAAGCTCCGCCTCAATGAGCCATGGGACAGCCCGCACAACATCGAGCTACTCTCGCAAATGCCTCGCACCTTCAAGCCTCAGAGCCGCAAGAAGACGCCGCAATCTTTCACGACCCATTACCGCGTCTTCTACGGTAACGGCGCGGCGTTCGACTTGGATCGAGGTTACTCGTTCAAAGATTTTCGGCGCGGTCTCGCGAACACGATCCTGGTTACTGAAGGGGCCGACGCCGTCTCGTGGACGAAACCCGAGGAGTTACCGTTCGACCCCATTGGCGCGTTGCCGGCACTCGGCGGGGTGTGGAAAGACGAGTTCCGCTCCGTAATGGCGGACGACAGCGTCGTGCGATGCCGAAACCGATCGATGAAGCGGCCATCCGCGCCCAAATCCCGCGGTAGGGACGTTGTCGCCCGCGCGCGGTAGGTTATTGGGATGTCGGGTTAAGCGACGCCTCCTTCTGCGAAGTGTCGCAAACGGTAATTGGCGTTAAGCGATGCTTCCAAGAAGCGTTGATAGTTTCTCGCTTCTTCGAAGCGTTGCTTAACGGTCTGGGAAATCCGCATGAGTAGTCCGAACCTCGAATCGTTGCCCGTTCGCGTGATCCGCGAGCCGAGCGTTTACGTAATGAGCCGGCAGGTCGTCGATCCAAGTGAAATGGATCGGTTTCTTGCGGACCATGGCGTGACGTGGCAGTCCGACACCGAGGTTGCGGCGGAAGTCATCACCGAGACGGCCGGCCGTTGCTGCTATATGTCGTTCGCTCGGCCGCGTCCCGGCGGCAATGCCGCGTATCTGGCCCACATCAAAGAGGTCGGGCACGGGTCGGTGTTGGAGCACGCCGTCTGGTCGCTGTTGGTCACGAATGTCTCGCGCGCCTTCACGCACGAGATGGTTCGGCATCGCGCCGGCTTCGGTTACTCGCAATTGTCGCAGCGCTACGTTGATGAAAGCGTCGCTGAGTATGTCGAGCCGGACGTGATCGGCAATGATCCGGAGCTTCATCGAATCTGGCTTGATGCCGTCGAACACGCTCACAAGGCCTACGTCGCCCTTTCCGAGCGATTGCTTACCAAGTTCGCCGACGACCCCGACAAAACGGCGCGGCGCAAGAAAGCCCGCGAGGCAGCCCGCAGCGTGTTGCCGAATGCGACGGAGACGAAGCTATTCATGACCGGCAACGCTCGGGCGTTTCGGCACTTCCTGGAAATGCGCGGCAGTCGTTTCGCCGACCCGGAGATCCGCAAGGTGGCGAACAGAGTTTTAGACGTCCTAGCCAAGGAAAGCCCGAACCTTTTCGGCGACTATCGCCGCGAACCAATGCCGGACGGGACTTTTGAGATCGTGACCGATTATCGAAAGGTTTGATGTGTGTTCGCCGACTTTTCCCGGGAATCGGCGAGAGAATCAGAAAAAGTCTCTTGACTCGCTGCAACGATTGCCGTACAGATGGATAAGACTTCGATTGCGAACGGGATCGTCTCTTCCTGATCGGTGTTCACACCAATAAACCCGGCCAAGCCCACAACATGCCTCCCAGGCAAGCCCTGACCGGCTCGGGAAGATGATCTTGGTTTCCACTGATCCTCGCCAAGCGTTGGCGAGTCCATCAGGACCCTAGTACGTCCATCTGTGAGTCTGCCTCGTGTTCCGTTCTCGGAAACGAGCGTTCGTTCCTTTCAAAGGTGTTCATGTTGACTGATCAAGCGATGGCCACCCAACAGGGCGTGCTTGAGTTGCACCCCAAGGGCTTCGGCTTCCTTCGTAACCCGGCGCGGTACTACTCTCCCGTTCCTGGCGATGCCTATGTTCCGGCGCCACTGGTTCATCGGCACGGACTTCGCGAGGGTCAAATGATCGCCGGCCCCGTTTCGCCGCCCGTCAAAGGCTCCGGCCCTCGGCTGACGGCGATCGACCAGATCGAAGGCACGGCGGCCGACCAGTATCGCCGACGGAATTTCGATGAACTTACGCCGATCGACCCCCACGAGCATCTGGTCCTCGAAAGCACACCCGATCGCCTCACGACTCGGGTCATGGACCTGCTCACACCGATCGGCCGCGGCCAACGCGGGCTGATCGTGGCTCCGCCGCGAACCGGCAAGACCGTCCTGTTGCATCACATCGCCCAGTCCGTGGCCGACCGCTACCCGGATATGCACCTGATCGTCTTGCTCATCGACGAGCGACCCGAAGAGGTGACCGAGTTCCGGCGAACGATTCGCGGCGAGGTCATCGCCTCCAGCTCCGACCGCGACGCTGCTAATCACGTTCGAATGGCTGAGCTAGTCGTCGAACGAGCCAAACGACTCGCCGAGAGTGGGCAACAGGTTTTCGTATTGCTCGACAGTTTGACCCGACTAGCACGGGCATACAACAAAGCGAGCAACACCGGCCGAACCATGAGCGGCGGCATCGATATTCGGGCCTTGGATGTTCCGAAGCGACTCTTCGGCAGTGCCCGGGTGTTCGAGGAAGGCGGCTCGCTGACCATCCTCGGCACCTGCCTCATCGAAACCGGTAGCCGCATGGACGACGTAATCTTCGAAGAGTTCAAAGGCACCGGCAACATGGAACTGGTGCTGGATCGCAAGCTCGCCGACCGTCGCATCTACCCCGCGATGGACATCTGTCAGTCGGGCACGCGGAAAGAAGAACGACTCCTGCCGCCGGACGTGCTCCAGAAAACGACGCTGCTTCGCCGCACACTCGCCCCGATGAAATCCGTCGAGGCGATGGAGATGCTCGTTAAGCAGATTAGCCGTTATCCCACCAATGAAGCGTTCCTGAAGGCGATCGCGCTCAACGGGCGCTAACATCACGATGAACGTAGCCGATCTTCGTCGCGAGTACACCCAAGGCGGCCTGCGTGAAGCCGATGTCGTTGCCGATCCCCTCGACCAGTTCCGCGTCTGGTTTCGGCAAGCGATGACGGCTTCCGTCGCCGAGCCAAACGCGATGACACTCGCCACGGCGGGGCCGGACGGCTTCCCGTCGGCTCGCATTGTCTTGTTAAAGGGCGTCGATGAGCGCGGGTTCACTTTCTTCACCAACTATCAGAGCCGAAAGGGACGCGAGTTGGCGGAGAACCCACGCGCCACGCTCGTATTCTTCTGGGTCGAGTTGGAACGACAGGTCCGCATCGAAGGCACCATCGAAAAGGTGACTGACTCCGAATCCGATGCCTACTTCGCCAGCCGGCCTCGCGGAAGCCAACTCGGCGCTTGGGTCTCCGAACAGAGCGAGCCTATCGTTTCCCGTGAGTTACTAGAGTCGCGTTTGGGCGAGGTGGAAGCCAAGTATTTGGGCCAAACCGTGCCGCGCCCGCCGCATTGGGGAGGCTATCGCCTGATTCCCACCACCATTGAATTCTGGCAGGGTCGCGAGAATCGACTGCACGACCGGCTACGCTACCGCTTTATGGATAGTCACTGGCGGCTCGATCGTTTGGCTCCGTGATTCGCGAACGGGAATGGCGACGACGATCCCTAGGGCCGCCATCAGAATCAAGAAGGCATAAGTGTACACGCCGTAGACCATGGCCAAATCAGCGGCCCGCGTTGACAACATTCCACTCGCGGTAAGCATCAACCCCGTGGCCACCGTCAAGACACCTGCGACTGACAGCTTGACCCATCGCTGATGTGGGACAAGCGCGACGACGTACATCAACACCGCGAACGGCACAATGAGCGTAACGGCGTGGTGTTTCCATGTTCGCTCGCTGAAGAGCAACATCCCAACAACGATCATGGCGTACTCGGTCATCAGCCTCCAGCCTCCGCCACGAACGGTCGCGCGGCACAGCCAGATTACCATGGCGGCGAACAACGCCTGAAAGGCACGGATGATCCACTTCGCACCGGTGGCTCCGATGTCGGCAACGTTGTGGTATTCGGCCGGTGTCCACACGCCATTGGGATAGGTGACGAACGACGGGTTGCGTGTGAAAAGCCGATTGACGTATCCGGGCAACGACTGATTATGATGCTCGGCCGTCACGACGCCGTCGCGAAGGAACGGCAGCACCATGTTGTCGCACCAACTGCGAAGTTGCACCAGGTTTTCGCGTTGCCCCAGAGCCATCCCGGGAATCAGAATCGCGAACAGCACTCCGCCAGCCGCGACGCCCGCTAAGACCCGCCATTGACGCTTCCACAGAAAATACGGCACGAACAGGGCAGGCGTGACCTTGCAGCAGATGCTCAACGCGATCAAGGCGCCGGCGAGCCAGGGCCGTTCGCGATACAGGGCATACAGGCCACTGGCCACAAGCCACAGGATGAACAAGTTGACGTTGCCGTGCGATAAATCGCCGAGGATGGCGCGCAAACTCAATATCACGACCGCGCCTTTGGCCCAGAGCGGGAAGGCCAAGCCGCTTCCCTCGACCATGCGGAAGACGAATAGCAACGACACCAGCGCCATGCCGCATTTCAACACGAACCAGACCATTGCCCCAGTGACGGGAGGCAATTCCGCGAGCGGCCGAAGCATCAACGCCATGATCGGCGGATTCGGGTAGTTGTAGGTCTGATAAATATTGGTTCCGCCGTCCATCTGCAGAATCTGCTCACGCCAGCGAAGAAATGCCGAGCGATTGCGAGTGGCCTTCACGGCATACTGCCCGGCCATGGCGATGAAGACCATGACAAGGGCGACGACGAAGTAAACATGTCGGCGATCACGCGTGGTGGTGGCGGCAGTGGTCATGGCGGCGCTTCCCTGCGCAGTCGTTACGGGCGGCAAAATCACGCCGGAAGTCTACCAAGAGCCTTCGGCGCCAGCAAGTGACATCAGATCCCAAACACGCGGCGCCAGCAAGTGACATCGGATCCCGAGCACGCGGCGCCAGCAAGTGACATCGGATCCCGAGCACGCGGCGCCAGCAAGTGTCGCCCACTTTACCCCATAAGCCGTCACACACGGAATGGATCGCGTGCTTCTCACGTCGGCGGCGTTCGGCAGGCCTTGGCGCGACGCCCGCGGCCGGTGTATGCTTAAACAGTTGTCATTCTGTCTGTTTTCTCACCGTTCTCTCACGACCCGATGGGGGTAGGCCATGAAGTCAGTCCGCGAAAGGTGGTTCGTCCGCCTGCCGGACGGGCAGGTGCTGAAAGCCCCCAGCACCGCCGCCGTCATTCATCACATCAAATCCGGCAAAATCCCTCGCGACAGCAAGGTACGCCGGTCCAACGCCGACGAATGGTCGCTGTTGGAATGGACTTCGGAATTCACGGAAGCCATCATCGGGCGCAGCCCGCACGCCAACGGCTCGCGTTCGACCGCACTCACCGGGATTGCCGCTCGCCTCGATCCGCTTCGGCTGAAGACCGTGGGCGTTCGCGGGCTGGGCGAGGACTTGATTGCCGCTCTCGACAGCACATTCGTTCGATCCAAACTCTGGGTCGCTGCCATCGCGAGCTTAATCGTCGGTCTAACGATTGCGGGCATTCCGTTCGTTCTGGGAACGGTCGTACCGGCAACGTGGTTCAATGACCTTCTTGGCACTTCGGCCGAATGGGCCGGCCGCATTCTGACCGGATCGATCGTACTCATTCTGCTGGCTGCCGCGAATTGTTTGATGGCGCGGCTGACGCACGTCGAACTAACCCAAATGCGCCCGGCTCGTTGGCGTGAGGCCTTTCGTGGATACCTGCCGTCGATGCTGCGACTCGTCGTGGTTTATCAGTTCCTCGCCGGCGGCTCGCTGCTCCTGATGGACATCTCGCGGATTCTGCCCTGGATCGTCTTGCAGAACAGTGTCGGCGGATCCGCGCAGACAGCCGAGGGGCTGGCCACGGCAGCGGCCATTTCCGGCATCGTTCTGGAGATCGCGCTTTGGGCAGTCATTGGGTTGGCGGGGTTGGTCGTACCGGTCCTCGTCGTCGAGGATTGCAGCATAATCACCGCGCTCGGCGACTGGTTGCGCCTCATCCGACGCCACACCGGTCGCGTGTTGATCTATGAGGGGTTGGCCATTGCCTTCGGCATCCTCATCTCGTTGCCGTTCGCGGTGCCGGTCGCTCTAGCGATTGGCAACTACCCGCTCCCGGACAATCCGGCGATGGCCATGGCCCGACACGGAATCTATGGACTGACGCTGGCGCCGGCTTTGGCATTTCTGTCCGTCGCCAACATGTTCATTTACCTCAACGTTCGCTACGAGCAGGCCTAAAGACGACGACCGCGTGCGATCAGAGAACCGATCGCACGCGGTCGTTTTGTTGAGGCAGGCGCTGACTAAACCAATTCACTCACCAGGGTACGGTCGTCGAGGATGTGCATCGGCCGGCCCGAGCCATTCGGGAACGACATCGACGCGTCAATGCCGAGCGCGTGGTAAAGCGTGGCAAGAACCTGCGGGACGGTATAGCGCCCCTCTTTGGGATATTCGCCGCGAGCGCTGCTGGCGCCAATCGCTTGGCCCATGCGAAGCCCGCCACCGGCAACCAACGCCCCCATGCAAGGCGACCAGTGGTCACGACCCGCGTCCGAGCCGTTAATCTTCGGGGTGCGACCGAATTCGCCCCACACAACGGTGGCGACATCCTGATCCAGGCCTCGATCGTGCAGGTCCTGAATCAGGTTGGCGATACCACGATCCAGTTCGGGCAATTGCTTGGCAAGCGTTTTGAAGTTGCTGCTGTGGGTATCCCATCCGCCATACGCGAGGGTGACACAGCCGACTCCCGCTTCAATTAGCCGGCGGGCCGTTAGGAACTGCTCGATGCCTTTGTAGCGGTCGCGAGTTCGCGGTTCTTCGCGGCTCAGATCAAGAGCCTTGCGGACCGTCCCGGACGCAATCATGTCGAAGGCACGAGTTGCGAATGTGTCCATGCCCTTCATCGTGCCGGTCGCGTCGATTTCTCGGCGAACGGCATCAAGTTGACCGAGCAATTCCTTGCGTTCATCCTGGCGCTCGGCACGAATGCCGTCGGCCATTCGCAGATTGCGAAGGCCGGGACCATCGGGAGTAAATGGCCGATGGGCGACGCCGAGGTAGCCCGGCTCGCAACCGATGGCCATGCCGCGAAGACTGACGAATGGCGGGATATCCGTGGCTCCGCTTCGCAACTTCGACATGACCGAACCAAACGACGGATGGCCGACGTTGCGGTTAGAGTTTTCGCTGTACCCGGTCATGACCAGCGAGTCGGAGTGTTCATCCACTGAAACGATGCTGCGAATGACCGCGAGTTTATCCCACATCTGGGCTTGTCGCGGGAAGTGTTCGCAAATCTGAACACCGGGAACGTTGGTGGCGATGGGTTTGAACTCGCCTCGGAATTCGGCCGGGGCATTGGGTTTGAGGTCCCACATATCCATGTGAGACGGGCCGCCCGGCAAATAGATCATGATGGCGGCCTTCGACGACGACACGTTGGCGGGACCACTGCGGGTGGCGGCGGCGGATCGGGCTTTCATGAGATCGGCCAAGGTGAGGCCGGCCCCAAACGCGCCAATTCGAAGGAAGGAGCGACGATCCATACCGTCGCAGAAGCGCTGGCGCGCGCCCCAAAGTGTGAACATGAAAAACCCCCCTGATGGTAGGACAAGTCGTCCGTGGGCGACTCGACCATGTTACCTTGGGTCGACGCGCACGGCAATTGAAAATCAACGATTTCGACCAACAGGTTTGGTAATCCTTGCGAACCGGGCAAAGTCAGCGGTGTCGGAAACCCCCGAAACGCGAGGGGTAGCTACACAAGGTCCTTGACAGGTTGGCCCGAGCTGAGGGGATGGCTAAGTTTCTGAAACTCATCCACGTATTCTTGCGTGTGATCGACGCCCAGGTGATGCAAGATCGTCGCGCTCAGATCGGCTGGGGTGACGGGCTTGTCCGTGACGAAGCCGCCGTGGCTCGTGCTACCGTAGAGCTGCCCTCCGCGGACGCCGCCGCCAGCCAGCAAGGCCGTGAAGCAATGGGGCCAATGGTCGCGACCGGTCTTGCGAGTGTTATTGCTCTGCGTGAATTGCCCCATCCGCGGCGTGCGCCCAAACTCTCCGACGGCGACCACGAGCGTCGTGTGCAATAGGCCCCGCTGATGCAGATCCTCAACGAATGCGGGAAAGGCCTTGTCGAAGATCGGACAGAGAAGATCCTTGAGCTTCGTGAAATTGTCTTGGTGCGTGTCCCAGCACGTGTTCGCGCCATCGATGGTCGTCTCGTCCTGCCAGTTGACGGTGATCAATGGAACACCGGCCTCGACAAGCCGACGGGCCAACAGCAAACTTTGGCCTACTGATGTGCGGCCATAGCGATCACGAATGGCAGCGGGTTCGCGGCGCAGGTCCATCGCTTCGGCGGCGCGGCCACGCAACAGAGCAAACGCGCCATCACGTTCGCGCTCCAAAGGGTCGTTGGTCGCATCAAGCCGGCGCAATAGCCCACGCCGCGATTCCATCCGGGCCAACGGCAAATCGTCGCTGGGTCGCAAACCCTCGACCTCGTAATCGGCATTGGCGAAATCGCCCCGAATCAACAACGCGTTATAGCGCTCGCCCATGCGCCCACCGGTCTGGCCGGCGATGCGCTTCGCCTGGCCTGGGAATTGAAGCATCCACGGCAACACGACCGACGCGGGCAATCCGCTAGGCCCGCGGCCATAGCGCATCACAAGGGACGACAGCGACGGCCAATCCTCGCGGCTCGCTTGATCCGTGATGGGCGGGCCGAAGTATGGCCGGCCGCTAAATACCTCGCTAATTGCCGGGCCGTGGACGTTCATGTGATGGGTCATCGACCGCACGAGGCAAACCTTTTCCATGACCCGCGCCAGCCCTGGAAGATGTTCGCAGAGCTGAATCCCCGGAACGCGACTCGGCGACGGTGTGAATTGGCCTCGCACCTCGACCGGGGCCATCGGCTTCATGTCCCAAAGGTCGAACTGACTCGGCCCGCCAAACAGAAATAGAAAAACGCACGACTTGGCAGTCGCCTCGGCGGAACGGAGCCGCGACAACTCGCCGGCGGTCAGTCCCAACAGCGACAGTCCACCGACGCGTAGCATCTCGCGCCGAGTGAATTCGTGGTGGATCGAGAATGGCGGGTTGAACTGCGTCATGGCCGGCCCTCGGCACACTGACGAGAGTGTAGCGAATTGCAAACCGGATTCCAAGCGCCGGCAACCCCAGCGGCGGGCATCGGCCCGACGTGGGCGGCGCAGGCACGGAGGGCGGACGCCCGCCGCTCGGTTGATCGCCAGAAAGGCCGATGGTTTTGATTGCGAATGACACCGAACCTGATACCATGAATGAGGTATTATCAGCGTCGCCCCAGGCGGTGATTCGTGTTCGCTGAATGCCGACAGGAGGGTAGGCAGTGTTCAACGTACGCAAGATTCTGTACCCAACCGACTTCTCGTCGTACTCGACGCAAGCGTACTTCCATGCCGTCGCTCTCGCGGAGAACCACCGAGCCAGCCTGACGGTGGTGTATGTATTCAAACCTGAGGCCGGCGAACGACCCGACGACGCCGCCACGCGAAAATATTGGCGAGCCCAATTGGAGCAGATTCGGCCGGCCAACCCCGACATCCCCGTCCATCACGCCTTCCTCGAGGGCGACCCTCCCACCGAGATTGTTCGATTCGCTCGCGATGCAGGCATGGATTTGATTGTCATGGGAACCCATGGCCGCAGCGGTGCCGAACGATTGGTTCTGGGCAGCGTCGCCGAACGGGTCCTGCGTGACGCTCCCTGTTCGGTATTGGTGGTGAAACTGCCGAAGGGCCAACCGAACCCGGAACGCCCTCACGTTGAATTGAGCGCCACCAGTTGAACTCGACGACCGGTTGCGAATTCGCGTCGCCGCGTGAACCTCAAGCCGTCCTTGGCCCGATGCAAACCGCTCGTCGAATCCTTGCCCTTCTCTGTTGGCTTTTGGCCCTACCCGCGTGGGGCCAACCCGATCTGAATCGTCCCAGCGGCGCATTTCCCGGCGAAGCGAAACGCGTTCGTGACGATCTCGACGCCGCCGACCGACTCGTGGCCGAGGGCCGTTTCGCCGACGGCATTCGACGCTACGAACAATTGATCACCGACACGGGCGACAGCCTGGTCAGCGTCACCGACGATTGGCTCCTTCCCATTCGCTGGGTCTCGCACCAGCGTATCTCCAAACTCCCGCCTGAGGCTCTTCGGCTTTATCGCGATCGTGCAGATAGCGCTGCTCGCAAATGGCTCGAACAGGGAGCGGCCAATCGCGACGTGCGTCTGTTGAGTCGCATCGTCGCCGAGGCGTTTTGCAGTAAGCCTGGCGAACAAGCATTGAACCTGCTCGGCGACCTCGCCTTGGAACGCGGTGAGATCGAAGCCGCGGAGCGATACTGGCGCTGGATCGCTCGGCCCGCATCTGCCGATCCCAAGCCGAGCGAGCGTTTCGAGTTGATCTACCCCCAGCCCCAAGACCCTGCCCTGGCCCGTGCCAAGATCATCCTCGCCCTGCTATTTCGGCGGCAAACGGACGCGGCCAAGGTCGAGCTGAAGGCATTTCGCGATCGTCACGCCGACGCCGTGGGGTATCTTGCCGGCCGCAAGGGCAAGCTCGCCGACATCCTTGACGAGATGCTCAAACCCAGTGGTTTCGTCCTCGGCCGCGGCAGTGACGGGCCGGCGACATGGGCGACCTTCGGCGGCGACGCATCGCGAAATCGCCTGCCATCCACCGAAGCCGCCCCCTATTGGCCCGAGACTCCCTTGTGGCGAGTTGACCTTCCCGGTGATCCTGCGGCGATTTCCAAGACCGCGGACCCGATACCCGGTTCATTCGCGGCGGCTCGTGGGTTGGCCTTCCACCCCGTCATCGATCAACGGCATGTGTTCGTCGCCGATCCCGCCCGGGTGATGGCTTATGATCTGGTCACCGGCCGCGCAGTGGCGCGCTACGATCATCGTGAAAAGAACCGGGTGCCGGAGTCACTGGAACTGCGGCTGCCGTCCCGAACGGACGCAAGGTACACCCTCACAGTGGCCGGTGACCGATTGTACGCCCGGATAGGGGCCGTGCCGCTTCGACCGCGTGACCCGCAAAAGCCTCAAGACAGCGACAATGGAATCATTTGCCTTGGCCTGTCACGAGACGAGGACGGCAGGCTGTCAATGACCTATCGCTGGCAGTTACGATCCAATCTTCTCGACACGGAACCGCCGGCCTTCTTCGAGGGAACACCGGTCATTCGTGATGGGCGACTCTACGTCGCTCGGTCACGTTTAGAAGGCGGTCAGATAATCTCGGCCGTGGAGTGCTACGACGCGGACGCCCCCGATGGTCGCCCCGAGCCTCCGCCATTGCGATGGCGCCAGGACGTTTGGACCACGCCAATTCCCAGCGGCGACGCACGCAATCGCCATGAACTTCTGACGCTGGCAGGCCCGTTTGTGATTTTCGCAACTCATGCCGGCTCGATCGTAGCCCTCGACACAGTTACCGGCCGAACGGCGTGGGCGGTTCGTTACAAATCGATTCAAGAACGCCGGCCCGAGGGCATTCCCCCGAGCGATCTTTCGCCATGCATTCATGCCTACGGTCGAATCTTCGCCGCGCCGTCCGATTCCGACCAACTACTTTGCCTCGATGCCATGACCGGCGAGACGCTCTGGGTGACGAACCCGGTCTATCTCACTCATCTTTTGGGTGCCTCTCGCGGTAAGGTGTTCATCAACCTTGGAGCGTTTCCGCAAGGGATTCGAGCTTACGATGTATTCACGGGCAAAGTCGCCTGGACTCGCCCTGATGCCGGAGACCGCGCTACCTTTGGCCGCGGCGTTCTGACCGATCAGTGGATCTTTTGGCCGACCCGACACGGGTTGTGTGTCCTCAATCAAGACGACGGTGACGCACTCTTGGTCAACGCAGGTTCGGGGCCGCTGGGTAATTTGGCGTTCGGCGAGGGTTGCCTTGTGGTCGCGACGCCAACCCAATTGTGGGGTTATATCCCCGAGCGGTTACGTCTGCCGGAACGAGACGCCGCCGTTGGGTTGCAGCCAGACAATGCCCGCGCTCAGTACCAACGGGCGATTGCCCTCGCCGATGCGGGCCAATGGACCGAGGCCGAACGCATCTTGAAGACGCTCGAAACTGATCCGCATCTCGGCCCGGTGGCCCTCCATCGGCGGCACGAATGGCTCATGAATCGTGCCACCGACGCCTTTCGCGATGGCCGGTTCGGGGAAGCCCACGCGATCCTCCGGAGCGCCGCGGCGTCTCCCTTTTCCGCTGCCGATCGTCTGCGTGCCATCGCCTACGATGCCCGCCACGGAAGCGACCTGATACCGTCCATCTTCTCCGACGATCAGCTTCGCGAGGCATGGCTGTTGGACGATCGCGGCTGGCCTCAACGCGCACCGGATTGGGCCTTCGCGAGGCTGACCGCGAACGACAAGTCCCGCTTGGAAAAGGAAGCCGAAAACCTGCTCGTCGGCGGCCGACTTGAAATGGCACATCAAGCCTGGGAACGCTATCCGCAAACGTCCGCGGTCCGAGCATGGGCCGATGAGCAGATGAAGCGGGCTGAAGCATCCGATTCTCGCACTGAGTTCATTCGAGCCTGCCGGCAAGCCTTGCGCTGTTATGCCGGCAACGACAATCTCGAAGGCCATGCCCAAGCCGGGGCGGCGATGATTCGTGCCTACGAGCGAGCCGGGTTTCTTAATGCCGCCGATGCCGCTCAGCACCAACGGAAACGAGAGCCGAAAAGTCCAGCGAACAAGCCCGCACCTCGACCCGAGATTGAAGCGTCAGCCCCCGGAATCGCCCTACCGGTGCGTCGCCTTTGGCACCAACCCGTCGGTTCCACCGGCGAACGGCTCCTGACGTCTTTCGGCGACACGGCACATGACGGAGTGTGGTATTTTAGCGACGACCATCAAATACTCTGCCGATCGTTGGAGGATGGCGCCGTTCGATGGAAGCTGAGGTTGCCGTTTGCTGCTGCGGAATGCTGTCGATATGCCGATTTGCTGTTGGCCGCCGGACCAGGGGGTGTCGCGGCGGTCGATGCCTTGAACGGGCGTCTTTGGTGGGTATTTGTTCCGCCCACGCCTCAGCCGCGGGTTCCACAGCGACCGATGTCGATCTTTCTTCGCGCCGCTGAGTCACCGAGTCCCGCTCCGCTTTCGAGGTTTCAATTGGCTGGGTCGCGATTGGTGTTTGGCCAAGGAAACGATCGACTCTTGGCGATTTCCGTCGAAACCGGCCAAGTGATTTGGCAATCGTCCCCGCCCGGCGCCCCTCACCGCCACGCTCGCGACGGCGGGGCCTTCGCCCCCCATTTCCTGGCCACGCCGGACGTCGTCGTGACTCAAACCAGCGACGGGAGGCTTCACGGAGTCGATGCACTCCGAGGAGCCAATCGGTTCAATGTGGCCGCGCCAGCCATCTGGAAATCCACGCCAGGGCGTGTTGGAGATCATCAAGCGATATTCGCGTTGGACGCCGAGCGCGTCGGCCTCTTCGACTTAGCCACTGGGCGAGTTTCCTGGCAACACCAACTCGGAGCTTGGACGAGCCTTAGCGGCGAGACTCCGCAACTGCTGCAAGTGGGACCGGACCTTTGGGTTGGCATCGCCCGGAACTACGGCTATGAATTGAGACGAATCGACGCGGCGACGGGCGCCCTTCAGGGTCAGCCGTTCCTCATTGGCAATGATCGTCTGGACCTGACGACCGCCGCAGCCGACACCGAGGCAGTTTTCGTGTCAATTGGCACGTTGCTTCGCGCGTTCTCCCGAAACACGGGAAGGATATTGTGGGAGATTCCACTTCCGGCTTCGGTCCCTTGGACAGTTCGCCGGTTGCAATCAGCGTTGATAATCGTCCCCAAGGAGTCGATTAGTCACCATGATTCGGCACGCCTTGGATTCGGTATCGAACCGGGGAAGATTTATGATGCCTGGGCGAGCCGAACGTTTCCGATGCTCGTCGTCGATCCCGCCAAGGGGCGCCTCATACAATGCCTGAACTTTCCGGCTCACGGAGCGTTCGCGGCCTGGCAGATGGTCGATCAGACGATGATCGTTTCGACAGCAGCGGGCATTTGGGCCTGTCGAGGTAACTGACACCGGCTCGGTGACCCGGAGTGTGAGCGTTCGATAATAATCAGACGAGGATCGGAATGACCCCGATTCGTTGCGAGCAGTGTGGCTTGGTCGTTCATGTTCCCCCGGGTGGGCGTCGCCTGTGCGGGTGCGGGGCTTGGCTCTATGCACCCGATGAGCCGGTCATCGGCGACGACCTGGAGGCGGTCGCGGCCGACGCCGAGGAATTGCCACGCATCGAAGGCGATCTGGCGTCGGTAGATCGACTCAAAGAAGGTAGTCGGCGAATCCTCGATGAGTGTGCCAAGGTCATCGTCGGCCAGCACGACGTCTTGGAACAACTGCTCATTGCCCTATTCGCTCAGGGGCATTGTTTGCTTGTCGGCGTGCCGGGTCTGGCGAAGACGTTGATGATTCGCACGCTAGCTGACAGCATGAACCTTACCTTTAGCCGCATTCAGTTCACACCCGACCTGATGCCGTCGGACATCACAGGCACCGATCTTCTTCAAGAGGACAAGTCCACCGGCCAACGCATGTTTCGCTTCATGCACGGCCCGCTCTTCGCCAACGTGGTCCTGGCCGACGAGATCAACCGCACGCCGCCAAAGACACAGGCGGCATTGCTCGAAGCCATGCAAGAGCGTCAGGTGACCGTCGGCGGCAATCGGCACAAACTCCCGGATCCGTTCTTCGTCCTGGCAACGCAAAACCCAATCGAGCAAGAAGGCACCTATCCGCTGCCCGAAGCCCAGCAAGATCGATTTATGTTCAATGTCAAGGTCGATTACCCCGATGACGAAGAAGAGTTCCGCATTGTTGAAGCGACGACCTCGCCGCGCCGGCCGGTCATCGACCGTGTCGTGACCGCGATGGAATTGCTCGAGATGCAAGAGATTGTGCGAAAGGTGCCGGTAGCGGCTTACGTCATACGGTACGCCCTGCGAATCACGCGTGCCACTCGCCGCGACAAGGGCACCGTGCCGGACTTCGTGCGCTCGTATGTGACCTGGGGCGCCGGCCCGCGTGCCAGCCAGTATCTGGTATTGGCCGCCAAGGCTCGGGCCGTGTTGCGCGGACGGTATCACGTCACTTGCGACGACGTTCGCGCCGTGGCCCCGCCGGTGCTTCGGCATCGCATTATCACCAATTACAACGCGGAAGCCGATGGCGTGAAGCCCGACGACATCGTTCAACGCCTGATCGACATGACACCTCGCGACGAGGGAGAATAGCCCCATGCCGCAGGCCGTCGATCCTCAGCAGTTTCTGGATCCGAAGATCCTCGCCCAGGTGAGTAGCCTCGAACTACAGGCTCGGCTGGTCGTCGATGGCTATCTTTCCGGCATGCACCGCAGCCCCTATCACGGGTTTGCGGTTGAATTCGCCCAGCACCGCGAATACGTGCCCGGTGATGACATCCGCCACATCGACTGGAAGGTCTACGGCCGCACCGGGCGCTACTACCTCAAGCAGTATGAGCAAGACACCAACCTCGTTTGTTGGCTGTTCGTCGATGCCAGCGAGTCGATGAGCTACGGGTCAGGGCCGATGACGAAGCACACCTACGCGAGCATTGCCGCCGCGTCGTTGGCTTACCTCATCTTGAATCAGTCCGACAGTATGGGATTGGCGACGTTTGACACGAACGTGCGCCAGTTTTTGCGGCCGTCCGGCCAGCAATCGCACCTAAAAGAGATAATCCAGGCTCTATCGCAAGGCCCTGGAAGTGGGCAGACGCGGCTCGGGGGCATCCTTCATGAACTAGCCGATCGAGTCTCCCGCCGCGGCTTGATCGTGTTGTTCAGCGACTTGTTGGACGAGGTGGCCGATACGCTCGCCGGTCTGCGGCACCTGCGCTACTTGCGCCACGACGTCGTCGTTTTCCACGTCATGGATGCCGCCGAAATGGACTTCCCGTTTCAGGATGCCACGCTCTTTCGCGGATTGGAACAATTGCCCGAGCTGCTGACGGACCCCCGCAGCCTTCGCGAGAGTTACCTCGAAGAGTTGGGGAAGTTCCTCGACGAGTTAAAACGCGGTTGCCGTAACCAGAACATCGACTACGTGCCCCTTCGCACGGACCAGAACCTTGGAACGATGTTGGCAGCCTATTTGGCATGGCGTGCGGGGCGGCAGTAGCCCCTGTCGGTGTGCCGTCGCCCGTGCGGGTTATTTTGATTTCGGTTTGAGGTTTCGGGATCATGCTGGGTGTCTTCTTCACCACGCCTATCGCCGCCCTGCTGACGGTCATCGGCGCCGCCTCGATCCCCATCATTATTCACCTTCTCAATCGCAAGCGGTTTCGCGTGGTCCCTTGGGCGGCGATGCGGTTTTTGTTGTCGGCCCAAAAGCGAACCGTGAAGCGGCTCCGCATCGAGCAATGGGTGCTTCTGGCTCTGCGGACGCTGCTGATTCTGCTTCTCTTGGCCGCGATGGTCAGCGTGTTGCCCTGGATCGAGCCGGTCTGGGCCAAGCTGTTTCCCAGCGGCATGACGGCGGCGGCAACCCGTTCCAGCCGGACGCACCGCATCTTGGTGATTGATGGCTCATTCAGTATGGGCCTTCGCCACGACGACGGCACCAGCTTCGATCGGGCCAAGTCGCTGGCCGAGCAAGTCATCACGGCGTCGTCGCCCGGCGACGGATTCAGTCTCCTCGTCCTGAGCGCGCCGACTCAGACCATCGTTCCCGGCCCGTCCGATGATTCGTCGAAGGTCACACGCGAAATCCGGGAGCTGCGATTACCGCACGGCAATTCCGATCTCGCCGGCGGGATCGCGTCACTCGACAAGATGCTCAGCCAACCGCTTGGAAAGTATCACGATCGCGAAGTCATCGTCTTGACCGACCGCCAGCGGGCTTTTTTCCCATTGGCCAAGGATCGTCCCGACGGTAAACGCGACGAATCGGCGGCGGGGATCGAGTCATGGTATCGGCTTCAGACACGGGCTCGCGTCATCGTGGTCGATGTCGGCCGCGACAACGTGGACAATCTCGCCGTCACTCATCTGTCGTTGGCCGATCCGTTGGCATTGACCCGCACACCCAACGCCATCACCGCGATGGTCCAGAATTTCGGCAGCGCGGATCGCACGCAGGTTCGCGTCGAACTTCACGCCGGCAAGGCCAAGTCCGATCCCGACGATCCACCGTTGGCCATGCGCATCGCCCAGCAAGAGTTGGTCACCATCCCCGCCGGCGCCACGGTCCCTGTCACCTTTCCCTATCAGTTTCGTACTGCGGGCGAATATGTCTTGCAGGTGCGTCTCGAGCCGGATTCGCTCGAACTGGATGACGCGCGATCCATCGTCGTCACGGTACGCGACACCGTCCCGATCTTGCTCGTGAATGGCCGGCCCGCCGCGGAAAACGAAGACCAGGCGACGTACCATCTGAACGTCGCGTTGAACCCCTTTCCTGGCGCGACACGCTCGCCCCTGACGCCGTTTCGGCCCAAGATTCTGTCAGAGGCTCAATTCGCCGATCCATCGCTCGGCGACCTCGCTGCGTGTGACTGCGTATTCCTCTGCGACGTCGCGCGGCTGACCGAAAGCGAGGCGGGCCGCCTCGATTCCCACCTGAAACGGGGTGGCGGGGTCATCTTTTGCCTCGGCCCGCAGACCGACCTCGAAGCCTACAATCGCGTGCTCCATCGCAATGGAGCCGGAATCCTGCCGTTTCGGCTTGTGAGCCGCGTCCGCGCCCCCGACGATCAGTTCTTCAATTTCGCCGCTGACGACGAGACCTTTCAGCGACCTCCTTTGTCTGCGTTCAGTTCCGACTCAGATCGGGCGGCATTGCTGGGAGCGCGAGTCCGCCAGCACGTCCGTGTCGAGATTCCGGCACGTTCGTCGGTGCGCCGCATCCTGTCATTCCTTCCACCGGCGGGGCGAACGATCACGGGAGGCCGAGGCGGCTCGGAGCCGGCCATTCTGGAATGGCAACGGCAACGCGGGCGCGTGATGCTCGTCACTACGACCGTCAACACGGACTGGGGAACGTGGCCCGGTTCGACGGCTTTTCTGCCATTGATGCACGAACTGGCCCGTCATGCCATCCTCGGCACGCCGCCGCGATTCGCGAACGCCGGTGAGCCGATCGTCGAGTATTTTCCCGTGACGCTCGGCGGTACGGAAGCGACCATCGGCACCCCTGACGGGCGAACACTCACCGTGGCCATCGAACCTCAGGATGAGGTCCGCGTCTTGCGGTTCCCGGACACGGACCAGAGCGGCATCTATCGCGCCACCATCGGCGCCGGGCGGCGCGAGATGGTCTACGCCGTCAATGTGCCTGCCGTGGCGTCGTCGGCCATCGCATCCGAAAGCGACCTTCGGCGCGCCGACCCCGCGGAGTTGCAGAACCCCGCGCCGGAAGCCGACTTTCAAATCGTCACGGCCCTGTCGCAGATTCAACGCCGCGCTCGCGACAACACCGCAGCGGAAGTATCCGACGGCCCGCGTTCTTCGGCAGGCCCCGCCATCGCTCGCTACCTGCTGCTCACCTTCTTCGCCGTTCTTTTGATCGAACTCGTCCTCGCCTGGCAGTTCGGGTCGGCCCGCACCGTCGCCGCTGAACAGTTCTCGCGTGAACGATCCGTTCGGCCTCTGGAGCGCTGGCTGCTCGGCCCGCTGACGTTGTTACCCGTCACGGTTGCCGCGATTCTCGGGGCGGTCCTGATCCATGCCGCCATCACCGATGAGTTCCTCGGCTTTCTCCCCGGCGGAATGCGTCATGCCTTCGAGCGCGCCCTCGACGTACCCGAGGCCGCGCCGGGCGAAGGCACCCGTTGGCGACTGGATTATCTCGCCTATCTGACGGGCGACACGATCACGGATCGCTGGCTGATTGCCGTTCTCGGTCTCGCAACGGTGTCCCTTGTCGTTGTCGTTTATCGCAAGGAGCGTTCGGCGGTTCGCGCCCGTGTCCCCGGCGATTCATCGCGGCCGCGATCCGTTATCCCGACGGCGGCGGCTCGCATCGCCATGTTCCTGTTGGTCCTCACGGTACTCTTGCCCCAATTGCGGCTCTTCTTTGAACGCGAAGGCTGGCCCGATGTCGCCGTCATTTTCGACACCTCGCGAAGCTGTGGCGCCAACGACGATTATCAAGACACCGACGTCAAACTCCGAGCCGATCAACTGGCCGAGGCTTGGCAAAAGCTCATCGAAGAAAAGGTCGTGGCGACTCGGCAACGAATTGATCGCCTCAACTCCGACATTGCGTCGGCGCCCCCCGACCGCCAAAACGCACTGACGCAGGAACGAATCGACCTTGAGGAACTTTTGAAGGAGCTGACATCGGCAAATCGCCTCAATATCGCCAAGGCGCTGGCAACCGGCACCGATGACTGGCTGGGCAATCTGGTTCGGCGACGCCAGGTCAAGGTCCATGTCTACCATTGTTCGAATCAGGCAACCCGTGTTGCGGAGATCACCGACGGCACCCAGGCCACCGAGGCTCGCGACCGTATCCGTGACCTGCGAGCCCATGGCGAATCGTCACAACTGGGTGGTGTCATTCGCTCGGTATTGAGCGAGTTTCGCGGTGGATCACTCGGCGCGATTATCTTCGTGACGGACGGCGTGACCACAGAGGGCGAACCCCTGGGGCAGGCGGCTCGGGCCGCCGTGCGAGCCGACGTCCCGCTGTTTTTCGTCGGCCTCGGCGACTCCCACGAGCCGCGCGATCTGGTCCTGCACGATCTCGCGGCCGAGGACAGCGTCATGGTCCGTGACCGGCTCGTGTTTGAGGCCCGTGTCACCGCCAAAGGAAACCTCAAGGCCACCCAGGTGCCCGTCACTCTGTGGGAGAAAAAGGGAAACCAACTCACAAAACTCAAGGAGGAACCGGCACGGCTCGAGCCGGGGAAACCCGTCAAAGTCAAACTCGTCCACCAACCGACTGAAGCCGGCGACAAGGTCTTCGTCATCACCGTACCCGAACAGCTCGACGAAACAGACAAGACGAACAATCGCGTTGAAAAGACGATTTTCGTCGCCGATGCCAAGCCGGTTCGCATCCTCTACATCGAGGGACATCCCCGCTACGAGTTCCGATTCATCAAGACGCTGCTGGAGCGTGAGGCGGCGAACCCGAAGGGAAACAAACGGCTTAATCTGCGAGTCCTCCAACTTGACGCCGATCGGGACCACCCCACTCAGGACAAGAGCGCGATTAGCGAATTCCCGGGACGCGAAGAGCTGAACGCTTATGACGTGGTCATTCTCGGCGATGCCGACCCGCGTCATCCCAAGCTCGGCGAGAAGAACCTGCAACTGTTGCGCGATTTTGTTCGTGAGCGCGGCGGCGGGTTGCTGTTCATGGCCGGCGAGCAACACAATCCGCAGTCGTATCGCGATACACCGCTCGCCGACGTCTTGCCGATCATCGTCATGAACGAAGAACCCGGCGAGCGAGCCGCCATCGAAGCGGGATTGGCGAACGGATTTCGCCCGCGTTTAACACCGGTCGGCTCCCAACATCCGATCTTCCGTTTCGCCCATGACGACGCGGACAACGCAACCATCTGGAATAAGCTCCATCCAGTTTTTTGGTCGGCCGTCGGCTATCGGGCGAATCCCGCCGCGGAAGTCCTTGCCACCCACCCTCGATTGCCGGCCCGGCGCGGTTCGGGAACCTCGAACACCGAGGAGTTTCACCCCCTGGCCGTGCAACAATTCGTTGGAGCCGGTCGCGTCATGTTCTTCGGATTCGACGAGACGTGGCGATGGCGATTCCGTGAGGACGAGTTTCGATTCAATCAGTTTTGGATTCAGACAGTTCAATATCTGTCCCGCCACCGGATCGGGCGCGTCGAACTGCGATTGGATAAGCAGACGGCCTATCGTCGCAACGAACCGATCCGGGTGACGGTTCGCTTCCCCGACGACGCCCCGGCGCCGCCGGCCGATGCATTGGTCAAGGTGATTGCCGAACGAACGCGGCTTCGGCGACCCGGCGACACCACGGGCGACGCCCCGGAGATTCAATCACTCATCCTTTCCAAGATTGAAGGAAGCCGCGCCACTTACGAGGCCCTGATGGTGCGAACGCCCGAAGGCGAGTACCGATTCTGGCTCGCCTCCCCATCGGTCACGGGTCCGAGACCGCAGACCGAGGGCCGCGTGTTGCCTCCGCCCGGTGAACTGGATCGATTGCGAATGAACCAAGCCGAGATGGTGGAAGCTGCCAAGGACAGTCGCGGGCGTTTCTTCAGTCTTGCCGACGCCGACCAACTTATCGACGCATTGCCGGCCGGCACGCGAGTCGCTCTCAATCAACCGCGTCCCCCATGGCCGATCTGGAATCACGCACTGATGTTCGCCCTGATCATTGGTACGTTGACGACCGAGTGGGCCTTGCGCAAACGGCGCCGGCTCCTGTAGCGTGTTGAGCATTCCAAGTTGGATCGTCATTGATCTGCCCGCGTTGAAGGATTCGGTCGCACGAAACTCATTCGGCGGGTATGCTGGTAATTGACGAGGATGGACAGGCGCTCTCGAGGGTCAACAACGATGTTCCCGAGTTTCGCTCCGCAAGCCGAAGCCCGAACCCTCTTCGGGCGGCTGAGCCGGTTACGCCTGCGATTACGCCTGGCCAGCCTGTTGAGTGGATTGGGTTGGCTGGTTGCCGTACTCGTCGGCGGCACCACCATTGCCGGTTTGCTCGATTGGCGCCTGCACCTGCCCCCGCTGATTCGGGCGTTTGCGTTGGTAGCGATTCTCGCTGGTGCCGGATACATCCTGTTGCGACGGCTCCTGGGGCCTCTCTGGCAGCCATTGGACAACCTGCGTCTAGCGCTCCAATTGGAATCGTTGTACCCACGTTTGAATGATTCGCTCGCCAGTGCCGTTCAATTCCTGGAACAACCCGATGATCGCCCCACCGATGGATCGCCGGTGCTGCGCAAGGTGGCCGTTCGCCAAGCAGCCCGCATGGCCGAGGGCTACGACTTCGGGCGCCTCATCGATCGGCGAGGTCTGCTCGCCTCCGGCTTGATGGCGGCATTGTCCTTTGCCTTGGCCCTACCGATCGTGAATCGATGGCCTCAACCGGCACGTATCGCTTTGGCTCGCTTGCTCGTACCGTTCGGGTCGGGACAATGGCCGACGAAGACGCGCATCGTCGTCATCTCCCCGGAAACGTCGCCGGCCCGGGTCGCTCTTGGCGAAGGACTGGAGATTCGTGCTCAGATTTCCGGCGTCATCCCCGAGCGAGCCACGCTGACTCTGTGGGTCGAAGGGACGCCTCCGGCCGATCAAACCTGGGTGATTGGACCACGCAAGACGGGCGACACTGGCGAGTTGATCGCTCAAGCGGGACGCCACCAGCGAAACTATAAGTATCGCATTCGAGCCAATGATGCCGACACGGGATGGCGCGATATTCAGGTGTCTCCGCCGCCGGCGCTGGTTCCGCTCGACGGCCGACCCTCGCCTCAGATTCGGCTCGATTTTCCTCGGTACACGGACCAGAAACCGCGACAACTTCCCGATGGTGCCGGCACGTTCGAGGCGGTCGCCGGCACCACGGCCTATCTTCGAGCCGCTACGGACCGGCCCGTGGCGCGAGCGTCCATCGCGTTCGTTCCCGAGCAACCGGCTCCGTTGCTGACCGCTGCTCTGGGCGTCCTCGCTGCCCAATCGGGTTGGGAAGCCGTGGCCGAAACTGCGGCGGGCGCCGCCGTTTGGCAGTCCGTGCCGGCAACGCTCGGAGGCGACCGAAACCTGATCGAGGTTGCATTCACACCCAGACTCAGCGGTGTCTATGCCCTGCGGTTCGAAGATGAAACCGGCTTCGGCACGACGCGGTTGCTCGACGTCAAGGTCGTGCCGGACCCCGCGCCGCAAATCACGCTGGATCGGCCCAATTCGAGCCAAGACAGCCTCTTGGTCACGCCCACCGCCACGCTGCCGCTCAAGGCCCGAATCGACGACCCGATGTTTGCCGTTCGATCGGCCTCCCTTGAATACATGACCAAGCGAGGCGATGCGCCCCGATCCATTCAGTTGTACGACCATCAGAATGTCGGTGCGATACTCCCCCAATTATTGCCGGGACCCGTGCCGGCTTCAACCGGCGGCCATCGGTTGCGGCTCGCGTCGCTTGATGTCCAGCGCCCCCTGGTCATTCGAGAGTTTCGCCACCCCGACGGCAGCCCTTTGAAGGAAGGCGACACGCTGACCCTCCAGGTAGTCGCCGATGATTTTGACGATATCTCGCTGGGAAAACCGTTGGGGCGCAGCCATGAAATTGAACTAAAAATTGTCGCCCCGAACACGCTCGAAGCCGTGTTGCAACAAGCAGAGGCCAATATCCGGCAAGAGTTGCTTCGATTGCAGCAATGGCAAAAAGACGCTCGTCAGAAAGTGCAGGACGTTGCTGAACAGCGAGTGCGAAACGGGCAACTGCGTTCGGAGGATCACGAGAGGCTGGTGGAGGCCGAGCAACTCCAGCAACAAATTCGCGGGCGCATCGGCAGCGACCAAGAAGGGTTGCGGGCCGAGGTCGCGAGGATCCGTCAGGCACAGCGCGACAATCAGTTGCCGCCCAGTGCATCACGCGACCGGATGAACACCATAGCCGGTGAATTGGACCGATTGGCTCGCGAGAATCTGGAACAGATTGAGCCGTTGCTGACCACGGCCCGCAAGGAAGAGGCGTCCGTGAAACCGGCTCCCTCGGCGGCCCTCACGGAGGCGATGCGGCAGCAACGTGAGGTCGAAACCACGCTGAGCGAATTGCTGCAACGACTTGAACCGTGGAGCGGTGCCAATGAGATTCGCGGCGAAACGCGCGCCATGCTGCAAGAACTGCAGGATTTGGGGAAGAACACGGAAGAGTTGGGAAAAGAGATGCCGGCAGGTGAATCGCGTGATCGCCTGTCGCCGGATCAGCGACAAAAACTCGACGCCGCCTCGGCGAGACAGAAGGCACTCGCGGATCAATCGAAACAGTTGTTGGACAAGATTGACCGTGTTCAAGCAGAGAAACTCGATCAGGAACGCGAACGATTGACGGAAGCGGATCGCCTCGATGCCGCGGCGGCCGCGAAAGAAAAGCAAGCCACGGATCCGGCGAACAAGGGAACGCCTCGTGAAACCGATGCCCGGCGCGAGGCAGCGGCGGATCGCGACGCCTCAGCGCGTCAGCGAGAGGCGGCCGCCGCCCGTCGGAAAGAAGCAGAAGCCCTGAAACAAGCCCGAGACGCCGGCCGCGACGGGCTTAAGCCCGATCAGCCGGATACCACCCCGAATCAGCCCAATCGGCTCGAACAAGCCGCCGGTGAATTAGCGAACAATCGAACCAGCCAGGCCCGCGAGCAACAACGCAAGGCCGCCGAGACATTTGAACGAATGTTAGAAGCTTTAGAAGAACGCCGCTCCGACGATCTTGATCGCCTCGTGAAGAAGATTCGCGAAGCCGAACGAAAACTGAACGACCTGACTGATCGGCAGGAGGCTCTTCAGAAAAAGGCGCGCGAGGCCGCTAAGATCGCGGACCCGGCGAAACGCGAAGCCGAACTCGCCCGATTGGCACGCGAGCAAGAAAAGCTTCGGCAAGAAGTTCGCGAGTTGGCCCAAGAGCTTTCACGGCTGCGGGCCAATGAAGCCGGTCGAGCCTTGAGCCGCGCCGGGCGTGATATGAGCGACGCGGGCCGCCGACTCGAGCGAGGCGAACCCTCCGAGGATGTTCAGGATGATGCGCTCGATCGACTCGATGATGCCGCGAAGAGGCTTCAAGAAGCTCGCGAGCAAATCGAGGAGGAGTTGCTCCGAGAGAAACTGGCCAAGGTGGCCGACCGACTCAAGGCCATGCGTGAACGGCAGGCCGCCGCAGTTGCCGAAGGGAAGCGAATCCACGACGCGGTCTTCAAGGCAAAACGATGGGACAAGCCGTTTCTGAGCAGCTTGAACGATCTGGCCGATACGGAACGCGGCTTGGCTCTCGAAGTCGAAGGGTTGGTCGAAAAGCGATTCCAGGGAATGAAAGTCGTGGCGCGGATGCTCGAAAGGTCGGCCGAGGCCATGGCCAACGCCTCCAAGAAGCTGGAAGATCGGCGCGACGAAATCAAGAATCGCGTTGACGAGGAGTTCATCATCGATGACGAGACGATTGCTCGCGACGAGGTGTTGCGCTTGCAAGAGACGGCTCTGAGGCGACTGGATCAACTGCTTGAAGCCGTCAAATTCGATCGGGCGATGGCCCGTCAAGGTGGCGGAGGCAGTAGTGGCGGAGGCGGAGGAGGAGGCGAGGGTGGCGGTGGAGCGCCGCCGGGCGGCCCGCCGAGCGATGGCTTGCCTCCGCTGGCACAAATCAAGGCTCTGCGTGCGTTGCAGCAAGAGGCTTTTGATCGCACCGAGAAATTCGCCAAGGCTAACCCCGATCTGACACGGCTTTCCGATATCGCGAAAGCCGAACTCGATGATATTGGCAAACTCCAGCGCGACGTGCGGGAGTTGATCGAGGAACTGACGCCGGCCGAGGCTCCCGAAGGAGGCAAGCGATGAGACGTTGGTATGCCATGGTCGCAATGCTCTTCTTGTTCGTGGTGGTCGCCCGTGCCGACGACCCGCCGGAAGGGTTACGCCGCAAGCCAAAGCCACCCAGTGAAAAGAAGGACGCTGCCCCCGCGAAGATCGACGACGGCAAGAACGACGGCGAACCAAAAAAGGACGCCCCGCCGCGCAAACCCGTCGTGCCGCCCCAGCCCGAACCCGAGGAATCGCCCGAGAAGATCTTCGAGCGACTTGGAAAGAACTCTCGAACGGCGTCCGAGCGGTTGCGGGACAAGGAAACCGGCGACGACACGCGAAAGGCCCAAAAGGACGTATTGAAGGACATCGACAAGCTATTGGAGCAGCTTCAAAAGCCGCCCGAACAATCGGACGATTCGCAGGACCAGAACGAACAATCGAAGAACGATCAGAATAACCGCGGCCAGTCCGGGGGCGGGGCATCCTCGCAGGGCGGCGGCATGTCAGGAGGCCAACCCCAGGGAGCCCAAGGTCAGGGCCAGAGCCGCGCTCAACGCCGCCGGCAGCGAGGCGGGCAAACCGGGAACAACCCGATGGGCGGCCAACCCGACGACCCGCAGTTGGCCAAAGGTAATCAACCGATGGGCCAAGGTACTCAGCCCAAAGGTCAAGGGACTCAGCCCAAAAGTCAAGGCAACCAACCCAAAGGCCAGGGAGGCCAGCCAAAGAAGGACGGCGATCAACCGGGTGGGAACAACCCTCAGGGCAAAGATGGCGGCAATCCCGGCGACCCGAAGAACGACAAGAAACCACCCAATCAGGAAAATGACAATCGCATCGCTGACCTATACAAGGATGTTTGGGGCCATCTCCCCGACAAGGTGCGCCAAGAGATGGACATGTACTTCCGTGAGAAATTCATGCCTCGCTACAATGATTTGCTGCGGCAGTATTACTCGACCATCGCCGAGCAGAACAAACGCAAAGATCGCTGACCCGGAGAACGTGCCATGACATCGAGACCGTTATCGCGCCGGGCGTTTGTCGGGTCAGCGTCGTGCGGGCTGCTGCTTGCGAGGTTGGCGACGTTCGCGGCCGACGACGACGGGCAACCCGAGGGAAACTCGGCGCACAATTTCATCACACCGGAAACGCAGCGGGCGATCGATCATGGCTTGGCCTACCTGGCGCAAGGCCAGATGGAGAATGGTTCGTTCGGCGAGCGCGGCCAATATGCGAGCAACGTCGCGGTGACGGCTCTGTCGGCGATGGCGTTGATGGCCGCGGGACATCAACCCGGCCGCGGAGCGTATGGGCGAGCCGTTGAGCGCGCGATTGAATTCGTGTTGTCGCAAGAAGCGCAAGACCCCGATCGCACCCGCGGATTCCTTTGCACGCCTGTTGCCGGGCACGGGCCGATGTACAGTCATGGCTTTGGCACGTTGCTTCTGGGTGAAGCTTATGGCATGATCCCGAAACGCGATTTGCAACGGCGTGTTCGCGACACGCTCGAGAGAGCCGTCAACGTCATCGTCACGTCGCAAAACACCGAGGGCGGATGGCGCTATCAACCCAAGCCTCGCGAGGCCGACTTGTCGGTCACCATTTGCCAGATCATGGCACTGCGCAGCGCTCGCAATGCCGGTTTGCATGTGCCGAAATCGACCGTGGATAAATGCACCGAATACGTGAAGGCGTGTCAGAATCGGGCGGACGGCGGCTTTACCTATTTCCGAGGTCGGGGCAATTCGGCCTTCGCGCGTTCGGCGGCGGGCGTGGTCGCGCTCTACTGTGCCGGCATCTATCGCGGACCCGAGGTCGATCGGGGCCTGCGATACCTGATGCAATTCAAGCCATCCGGGGGCGTCGGCCGGCCGTTCGGCGTCGATGTGCATTACTATTACGGACACTATTACGCCGCCCAAGCGATGTGGACTGCCGGCGGCGAATGGTGGAAGGAATGGTTCCCCGCCATCCGTGACGAATTGGTGTCACGCGGGCGCCTGCGAGGCAGCGATGGGGTCTGGTTCGACCCCACCGTCTGCAACCAATACGCCACGGCGATGGCCCTTATCATCTTGCAGATACCCAACAACTATCTGCCGATCTTGCAGAAATGACCGGCACGCCCATGTGGATCGACACACACGCTCACCTCGACGATGATCGGTTCGCCAAGGATTTCGAAGCCGTGCTGGCCCGTGCGGAGGAGGCCGGCGTTGGACGAATTGTCGCAGTCGCAACCGATCTCGCCTCGACGACGGCATGCTTGGCACTTGCTGGCCGGCACTCGCGACAACTTCGACCGTCCGTGGGAATTCATCCGAATCACGCGGCCGCCGCAACGCCTTCGGACTGGGACGAGGTCGTGCGTCACTCCGCGACGCCCGGCGTCGTCGCTCTCGGCGAGACCGGCTTGGATCGCTACCGGCGTCACACGCCCTTCCCGATGCAAGAAGACTACTTCGCCCGGCACTTGGAATTGGCTCGTCTCCGCAAACTTCCCGTCATTATCCACACGCGCGACGCGGACGCCGACGTGGAACGGATGCTTCGCGACGATTACGAGAAACACGGCCCGATTCGCGGCGTCCTGCACTCGTTTTGCGGTAGCCCGCAGACAGCGACGACATGCTTGGCGATGGGGTTGTACGTCTCATTCGCGGGGATGATTACTTACAAGACCGCCGACGATGTTCGCGCCACTTCGGATGTCGTGCCGGGCGATCGCATCCTGGTTGAGACCGATTGCCCCTATCTGGCGCCGGTGCCCAAACGGGGTTCTCGCAACGAGCCAGCGTTCGTCGTGCATACGGCTGCATGCCTTGCTCAACGCCGCGGAATCTCGCTCGAGGCATTCGCGGAACAGACCACACGAAACGCGATGGAGTTGTTCCCAGGGCTGGCGTAGCAATCGCGGTCGAGCATCACGACAATAGATATGCGGATCTTCACGTGACGTTCGTGCAACGTCCACGGGTGTCTTGCCAAACCGGGCGTTGATTTCGCCAGACTTGTACCATGCGATCCACTTGTAGTCAGTGATCGAAATCAACAGTCGCGTGGCCTTCGGGGTGACACTTGCTTGCGCGGCGTGCTCGGGAGACATTGTGAGTTACGAGTCACTTGCTTGCGCGGCGTGCTCGGGTTAAGGATTGCTCGTGACTGCGGTTAGCCTTGTTGACCCCTCGGAGAAATCCCATGCGACTTCCCGTTATTCGCGGCGTCATCGATCGGCGAATCCTCGTCAACTTTCGCGTCGCCCCGGACGTGTTGGGTCGATTTCTCCCAGCGCCGTTTCAGCCCAAGTTGATTCACGGTGTCGGCATGGCGGGCATTTGTCTGATTCGTCTGAAGCAGATACGCCCGACCTTTCTCCCGTCGTGGCTGGGTATCACCTCGGAAAATGCCGCCCATCGGGTCGCGGTCACATGGGACGACGGCGGCCAAGCGCGCGAGGGTGTGTACATTCCGCGCCGCGACACAAATTCGCTGCTCAATGCCCTGGCCGGCGGCCGAGTCTTTCCGGGGGTCCATCATCGGGCGCGATTCACGGTGAGTGAGTCGCCCGGACTTATTTCGATTCGCGTGCAAAGTCGCGATGACGGGACGACATTAGCCGTGTCGGGTCGCGTCGCAGAGTCGCTACCGACCACTTCGATATTTGATTCGCTGTCTGGGGCATCGGCATTCTTCGAGGCCGGCGCGCTGGGATATTCAGCAACCTCGGACCGGGCAAGGTTTCAGGGAATGGAGCTACGCTGCCAAACTTGGTCCGTCGAGCCACTCGCCATCGATTGCGTTGAATCCAGCTTTTTTGCTGACGAGTCTCGATTCCCGAAGGGCAGCGTCGAATACGACTGCGCGTTGTTGATGCGTGGCATCGCTCACGAATGGCACGGCAAGCCTGACCTATGCTGTCACACACCGGCGGTGAAGGTATCGCGAGGGTAACCGGAATTGTCCGCCCATTTTGACGGTGATCGGCAGCCCCATCGGCAGGAATAGTTGTCAACGCCGTCCCGATGTTAGATGATAGTAATTATGGAATTGCTCACGCGCACGTTCCGAGGTGTCCGGCGGCTCCTGAGTCCGAATGCGTGGTTCACGCTTGGGGTTGGTGTCGGGGTTCTAACGATTGAATTGGGCGGGCGACAAGCCCCCAACGATATCTACGATGCCGCCGCCGCATCGTTTCTCGGACTGCTTATCGCGATCATTGTCTATCGTCACCGGAGCAGCCCCCTGCCCTGGGTAAGTCGCGTTAGCGCCATGGGCCAGCGGCTGTATTCGATGGGCCGGCTTTGCACGTTCGAGTTCGGGATCGATCTACGCGGAGGCCCCCCGATCCGGGGTGGTTATCCGCCGAGCGTGCTCATCGGTGGGCTTCTCCTGATGGCCTGGGGAGCGGTTGTTTTATTTCTTGGACACGACTTCCCGCACGTCATGCGCCTGTACGGATTGCGAACCATTTATGTTGGCTATCTCGTTGCGTTGGCGGCCCTTTGGGCGCTGTTGCTGGCGGCGATCCTGCTCGCAGGGTTCATTCCGTTGGCGATGATTCACGATGCTTTTGTTGGCCGATATGTCGGATCGGAGCGGAGGTCGCGACAAAAGGAAATGTTCGCGATTTTCGCGTTTCCGTGTGCTTTGGTGATGATCGGCTACGCGTTTCCCGGTTGGTTGCTACTCGCTGTCTGTGCGTTGGTATTGGCGACACATGCCGCAACGGTTGTCGTTCCCGCCAATGCTCATGTGCAGTTTCTGTGGCGGCCCAGGGATAGCGTGAAGGTTCGCGCCATTCGCTGGCCTCGATGGGTTCAGGGCGAATTCGTGCTGGTCACGGTTCTGCTTGTCGATCTGATGCTGACCGCCAACGGGGGCCGACTCCTGACGGGGCAATTGGATCGCGGACCCATGCCGGTCACAGCGATGCTTGGAGCGATTCTGGCCGTTTTCGCGCCGGGCCTTTTGCTGGCCATGGTCTATCAAACCGTTGTGGGAAGGTGGCGCGATCCGGCGCGGAAATGCCCGCCCACCGTTCACATTCACGGCACGATGAGTGTTGATGAGGTGCGGGAAATTCGCCGGGCGTTTCATGATCGCGGATGGCGCGTAACCGTCGAGCCGATGACGGCGGACGCGGCCGCGGTGGAAATTGAAATCGTTCAGCCGGAGCGCTCGGAGGCGACGGAATTCGACCCAGAGTGGCCGCTAAAGGTGTGCCTCGCCGATCTGCAATCGGACGCGATCTTCACTCGTCTGATGCGGCGTCGAGAAATCGGCCTCCGCCGGCGGATGATCGCGGGTTTGGAAAAGATGTTCAAGCGCGCCGCTCGGCGCAAATACGAGCAAGGCCACGGATTCTGGGTCGCTCCCCACTACTGGTTCATCACGGGCCTCAGCCGAGACCTGCCCGAGGAAGAACTGGATCTGTCCGAAGCCGCCATCCTGTCCGGCACGATTGGACCGACATATCATCGCGTCTTGTCGCATGCGGGCCGGCATTATTTGTACAACATGTTCCGCGCGCTGCAGGTTGACATGATCTTCGTGGAAGACGGCGTCGGCTTCCGGCGATTTCGGCGCGTGTTGCGGCGGCTGTTCGAGATCTACGATCGCCACGACGGGCGACGTCGAGCCGAAGATGCCAACTTCACTGGCATTCCCGGCACGCGAGTCCTCATCCACGAATTTCAACTCGACGAACCATTCAAGTCGGAGTTATACCCCGAACCCAAGTTCGACTACTTGGGTCGCGCTCGGCTTCTTCACGTCTTCCGCGACCGCGGCGAGCAGGAAGAACTGATCGAGCCGCCATTCGATACGAGCCGGACACCGGCGCCGGCCACCATGGGATGATCGACACCGCTCGACCCGACGAACTAGCGGACGCCCTGCGGTTGGCGTTTGCTCACCTCCCGCCGACCGTGGGCCATCGCCAAGCTGCCGAAATCGAAGCCCTGTTGCAGCGGAGCGAACCAGATGCCGTTGCCGTACTCGTCGCTCGCGACCGTGGTCGAATCCTGGGTGTGACTCTGGTACAATCGCTGGCTGGCGGCTCGGGCCTGATTTGGCCTCCGCAAGGCGTCGCCGCCGACGATCTAATCCAGGCGGCATTGGCAAGGCTCCGCCGCCGAGGCTGCCGCATCGTCCAGTCTCTCCTCGGCCCCGAAGACGCACCTTTGACGGCACCGCTGTTCCGCCACGGATTCATCAATCCGACGCGGCTCGTCTACCTGCAACATGTGTTCGGGTTGTCGTCGCCACGCTTGGTCGATTCTCCGCGCTTGCGATACCAGCCTTTCGATCCGGCCGCCTCATCACCATTTCTGAATACCCTTTTTGAAACTTATCGCGGCACGCTCGACTTCCCAGAACTGAACGATCGCCGAACCGCCGCCGAAGTCTTGGCGGGCTATCAATGCACGGGATCAGACCCCGAACACTGGCGTCTGGCGACCCTTGGCGAAGAACGCGCCGGCATCCTGATTGTCAATCCACTGCCGGATGCAAATGTCTGGGACCTCGGTTACGTCGGCGTGGTGCCAACCCTTCGGCGGCGCGGCCTAGGCGAGGAACTCGTCCGAAAGGGGATGGTCGACGCGCGGATCCACGGCGCCCGCGGTATGACCGTTGCCGTCGATGACCGCAACCTGCCGGCGAAAAACCTCTACGATCGGCTTGGGTTTCGGCTTCATGGCCATCGCGAAGTGTTTTTGCGATTAGAATGACGTCGGCCGTGGGGAATTGCGATGAATGGGTGGAATTTACTCATCCTCGTGTCACAACCTCTGGTATATTGCGTTATGGCCGTGACAGACGCCTGACGCAACCCTTGTGTTTCCCCCTGATGAGAGGCTTCCCATGACGCGCGTCATTCACGCTTTCCTGATGGCTGGAATGCTCGTCGCGTTGACATCACCGTGTCGCGCCGACGATCCTGATGGTGACATCAAGAAAAAAGCTCCTACCCCCAAGAAAGCCGACGTCAAGGAAGACTCCGCCGAGCCACCGGTTCGCAAGAAACTCTATCCGGTTATCCTTCAAAGCACCGTCTTGGTCAGCTCGAAATACGGAAGTGGGACCGGCTGGTGCGTGGACGCCAAACGAAAGTGGATCGTCACTAACCATCATGTCGTCCGTGACGACGAATCGGTGAAGATCACGCTTCCGGCCTACCAAGACGGGCGACCCGTTTTGGAACGAGCGTACTACAACCAAAAAGCGGTTCCGCTCAACGGGGCTGTTCTCGATGCCGTTCTCGGCGTCGACTTAGCGCTTATTCATGTACCCAATTTGCCGGATTCGGTCAGGCCCATCGAACTGGCATCCGCCAGCGCCGAGACCCAAGATACCATTCACTCGGTCGGCAACCCGGCGGCCAGCGGCGCCCTGTGGGTTTACTCAACCGGGCAGGTCCGAGCGGTTTACCGTCGCGAATGGACCGGCATCAGCGGCAACTTCCGCGACGCTCGCAAAGCCCGCGTCATGGAAACCACCGCCGGCATCAACGGCGGGGATAGCGGAAGCCCCGTCGTGGACGACAGCGGGAAACTGGTCGGTGTCATCTCGGCTTCCATTGGGCAAAACATCGCCATTTGCATCGACGTGTCCGAGGTCCGCGATTACGTTCGCGAAGTCGCCGAACTGCAGGACGCAAAGACGGCCGAACAATTCATCCGACGAGGCGTTCGACAATCACGCAACGGCTGGAAATCGCGGGCCATCAAAGACTTCACTTCGGCGATCCGACTCGAACCGAAAAATAGCAACGCCTATCTGCAACGGGCCATGGTCTATAACCAGTTGAACGACTACGCGGCGGCTATCGACGATTGTGACGAGGGGCTGAAGCTCGCTCCGACCGATGCCGCTTTCTTCAACGAACGAGGCGTGGCATACTACCGGCAAAAGAAGTACGACGCGGCCATCAAGGACTTTCGCAAGGCGACTCAATTTGACGCGGAAGTCGCGCTCTATCACAGCAACAAGGCCGACACGCACATGGAATTGGATCAACTCGACGATGCCGTCGCGAGTTGGTCGGAGGCCATCCGCATTAATCCGAACTCGGCAACCTATGTCAATCTTCGCGGCATCACCTATTTCCGAATGAACAAGATGAAACCGGCCGCGGATGACTTCTCCGCCGCGCTCAAGCTCAACAACACCGAGAGTGTCTACTGGATCAATCGGGCCGATGCTCGACGGCACCTGGATGACTATGACGGCGCGATCAACGATTGCCTCGAGGGATTAAAGATTACTCCGAAATATGCCCATGCCTACTTCATCCTCGGTGAATCGCTGCATGGCAAGAAGGACTTCAAGTCGGCGGCCGGCGCCTTCACCAAGGTCATCGAGATCAATAGCCAACACGCCAAGGCCTACATGGGTCGAGCCAATGCCCTGGCCGCCCTCGGTGAATCGGAGTTGGCGGAACGCGACTTCGCCGCGGCTCTCCGCATCGATCCGAAGCTGAAAGACAGCCGGAAACTGTATCGCACCGCCATCCTGCGAGTTTCGAATCAGTCCAAGCACACGATTCGCGTCTACGTCGCCTACGAAACGCTGACCGATCAAGGCACGTGGCACTGGTATCGCATGGACAATCCGGCCGTCTTCGTCTTCCAGCCGGGCGAGGAAGCTCGATTGCGGGACGAAGGTTGGATCATTCAAGCTCGCCGCATGCGAATCTGGGCCGAGTCAACCGATGGCAATATGTCCTGGCAGAAAGTTCGCAACACCGATACCTGGCTCATCGACGAGAAAGGTGTCAAGGCGGTCGATCAGCCAACCTACACCTATAAGTTCCTTCCGTAGCTCCCGGGCCGGCCGGGCAACGCGTAGCCCGGAGTGCAACTGATGCCGGGGGTTGGCAAAGACACGAACTGGTTACCCACCCGCGACCATTGATTTCGGTCGGAATCGTTGATTCCGGCCATGTTCATTTCCTCCGCAGAAGTGGCATCACAACCCCACCAACGCGGGCAATCATGGGCCGCGACCACCCGCTAAGGCAGGCGCCAAGCCCCGATCCGTGTTGGCAGCAACCGATCTCATCTCACCTGCCCATCGGAATTGCCTTTGTTTGTCACAGCCCTTCCCCAACGCTCACGGCATCTGTCCGCTCCATACAACAACCGCATGTCCGAAAAAGCCATCCTCCTCGAGGTAGCGGTTGCGTCAGTTGAAGACGCATTGGCGGCAACCGAAGGGGGCGCCGATCGAATTGAACTGAACTCGGCACTCGCGTTGGGCGGCTTGACGCCGTCGCTGGGCACGGTCCTGGAAGTCCGACGGCAGTGCGCGTTGCCGATGGTGGTCATGATTCGACCGCGACCGGGTGGCTTCTGCTATTCGGCCACGGACTTTCGGACCGCCTTGCGTGACCTTCAACTGATGAAGCACCACGGCGTGACCGACTTTGCATTTGGCATGCTGACAGAAACGGGCGCAATCGACGTGCCGCGGTGTCGCGATCTCGTTACAGCCATCGGCGACGGTCATGCGGTGTTCCATCGGGCTTTCGATCTGGTACCGGACACCGCCACGGCACTTGAACAGCTCATCGACCTCGGAGTGCGGCGAGTAATGACAAGCGGTCAGGAGGAAACCGCCTACAATGGCATCGCGACGATCCAACGTTTGTTCGAGCAAGCCCGAGGCCGCATCGAGATACTCCCCGCAGGCGGCATCAACCGATTCAATGTCGCCGACATCGTTGCTCGCACCGGATGCACGCAGATTCACGCGGGGTTGCGAACGAAGCGCCTCGATCCGTCTGGCGCGTTGAAGTCGCACATCACGTTTGGGGCGACGTTTCGATCGCCGGAAGATCGTTTCGATGCCGTCGATCCCGGCGCGGTCACGACTTTGCGGCAGCAGCTATGATGATCAACGCAATGTAAGAATGACGTCTCGAGGAAATCATGCGCGGAGTCGTGAAAATCGCCATCGTCGCCGCCGTCGTTCTGTTCATCTCGGGACTAGGCGTGATCGGGATCATCCAGTGGCGGGAAAAGGCGAATCGCGCTCGCTGCCAAGACCACCTGCGTCAAGTGGGCTGGTATGGGCTTTGGGAATACGTCGATCAGTCATTCGCGTTTCCGAATGGCCGGAACGCCCCTGGAGTGCCGCCGTTTCTGCCTCCCGATCGCGAACCTCGCGCCGATCGACGGTTCCCACCCGGCACAATCCCGCATGCCAAGCTCGCACCGGACGACCGCCTCAGTTGGCATGTTCAGATTCTGCCACACATCGGCCAATCGGCCATTTATGAGCGGCTCAACCTAAGCCTAGGTTGGAACGGCGAACCGAATCGCCACCTCGTTCAAGCGATCGTCAAACAATACGTGTGCCCGTCGCTTTATGAGCCAGCCGGTTTCGCCCCGGCGTTGACGCATTTCGTGGGCGTATCGGGTATCGGCGAGGATGCCGCGTATCTGAACCTGGCATCTCCGAAGGCCGGCTTGCTGCGCAATGACGATGGCACACCGATCGGAGCCATTAAAGATGGGCTGAGCTACACACTGTCGATCATCGAAACGTCGAATGCGCCCGGGCCGTGGATGGCCGGCGGGTCGGCGACTCTTCGCGGAATCAGCTCCCAATCGGCGCCGCTGTTGGGCAAGGGTCGCGCCTTCGGCGGCGCTCATCCGCGCGGCGTGAACGCGGCGTTCGCCGATGGCCATATTCGGTTCATTGCGGAATCGGTCAGCCCGGCGATTCTGGAATCGTTTGCGGGCATCGCCGACGGGGCCGACCTGCCATAGACTCGCCGGCGTTGCAACCCGGGTCTCCGCCTTTCGTGGCCCAAGACCGCGATCGATCTAGCCGCCCAGCGCCAACTCGACGACCTGGCCGGTCAGGGCGCTGTGAGCGACGGCCTCGGTAAATTCCATGTAGCGCACACCGGTCTCGAAGTCCGTGAGCGTCACGGGCCGCCCTTCGCGGATCGAGGCAACAAAGTCGGCTTCGACGTGCCAACCGCGCCACTTGTCCGAGGGAATCGGTATTTCCTCAACAGGCCCCGCGCCGCGACTCCCATAGAGTTGATCGTTCATGAGGTCGTAGAAAAGCGTGCCGGCGGTGCCATACATGCGAATCCCGGCGCCGGCACCATGAGGCGTCGCTCCGCTGAATTGATAGACGGCTCGCGCTCCGTTCTTCAGGACGGCGATGGCTTGGACACTATCGGGCGTATCCACGGAGCGCCGGACTCCGCTCTCTTCGTCGATCCGCGTGGGAACGAAGGCATGGGCCTGAGCCATCACTCGTACCGGCGGCGGCAACCAGCGAAGAGCGGTCTCGTGGAAGATGCCCAGCGTGAGCATGTTCAAGCCGCTTAACACGGCGTCTTGGCGCCAATGCAACGGCGCCTCAGGGTCGGCAAAGGACCCATTCAGGGAATAGATATAGACCTCACGCAACTCGCCGATGTAGCCGGATTCGAGAAGCTCCCGAACGATGGCGTTGCCCGTGAGACCAAACGGACTCGGGACAATTTGGGCGACCAGGTGCGGCGCGGCTCGGGCGGCATCGCGCATGCGATGTGCTTCAGACGCATTCATGCACATTCTCGCCTCGGTGAGAACGTGCTTTCCGGCCGCCAACGCCGCCAGCGTGATGGGACAGTGGAGATAGGGCCAGGTTCCGACAACCACGGCATCGATACCGGGATCGGCTACCAGATCCTGCCAGCGATCGAAGACTCGCTGAATCGCAAAGTCACGAGCGACGGCGAGGGTCGATTCGCGACGGCGATTGCAGACGGCGACAATCTCGACATCCGGTATCGCGAGAAACCCGGGAATGTGACGCTTGCGAGTGTTCTCGCCCGCTCCGACCAAACCGATTCGCAGCGTGGTTGACGCCATGAGACCCTCCGCTACGGAAAATAGACCTTGGCTTGCACGGGATCGACCGTGGTCACGCGACTGATGCCCACACCGAGAAGCGCCGACACGGCGATGCCCCAGACTTGCGGATCGAGACCAAACAGCGTGTACGGCGCCAACGGGTCGGCTCGCTCGATGCCATTGGGATTGAGCCAACCCAAGACATATAAGCCCACCAATGTCGCAAAACCGCCAACCATACCGGCCCAAACGCCCTGCCGCGTCGCCCGCCGCCAATAGATGGTTAACGCCATCGGCACCAGAAACGCGCACCCCAAACCGGCCGTGGACAGCACGATGATGTACTGCAAGAACGGCGGCGGTCGAAGCGCGGCAACCGACACGACGAAGCCGACGCCTGCCGTGACGCCGATACTCAAAATACGCAAGGTCGGGCCCGACGCCTTTGGATTGATAAACCGCTGGTAGATGTCGCGGACCAAACCGGAGCTAATCAACAACAGAAACGCAGCGACCGTGGACATGATCGCCGCATAGGGCGCCGCCATCAGTAGCCCCGCGACGAAAGGCGATGGCGCAACTCGGCGGACCATCACCGGCATGATGCTGTCCGGCTGTCCCTCGGTGCCAATGTCTTTTAGATACTCCGTGGGATACAAGGCGCGGGCACAAACAAAGACGATGATGAGGCTCAGATACGTGACCACATAATAGCCGCAAACGAGAAGGATGGCCCGGCGATACGACGCGCTGTCGCGAAACGCCATGAGCCGCACCATGCCTCCTGGTTGGCCGGCGCCGATCATTGACCATTGGAGGAAAAAGGTAAATGCCAGCCCCAGCGGCAAGAAGTTCCTTGGCCCCGGCGGCGTGACCAGTTGCGGGTCCTGCTGTTGCAATCGAACGGTCGCTGCCTCCAGTCCGAATTTTCCGTCAATCGACGGCACGGCGCGAATCGCGAGGACGGCGAGCAGGATGACTCCGAACAGCATCACCAGCCCTTCGAGAACGTCGGTCCAGGTAACGGCCCAGAATCCGCCGTAAGCGGTGTAGGCGATAACCGTGACCGCGAAAATCGCCAAACCGACTAGGTAGCCGCGATCAACCGACAACAGTCCGAGGTTTACCTGGGTTACCGGCAGCCGAAGAGCCTCACGCATCACCAGACCGCCACCCTTGAATTGGGCGACCAGATTGACCGTCAGGCATACGAGAATGATGAGCGTTGCGGTGGCGCCCAACAACGGATCGCGAAAGCGATCGCGAAAGACGTCAGGGACCGTAACCGAGCCGCTGATTCGCGAGACCTGGTTGATTCGCTTTCCAAAGAGGGCCATCGTCGTGAGCGGCACCATCATGTATCCGGCGATCCAGAGCGCCATGACCCAGCCATTGGAATAGATCAGCGAGGGAAAGCCCATGAACGTCCCGCCGCTCACCGCGGTCGCCGCAATGCTCAATGCCAAGACCCACGGGCCGAGGCCACGATTGCCGAGAAAATACTCCTTGATGAAACTGCCGCGAGACAGGTAGCGATGAGAGAAAATCCCCAACGCCATGACGCCGATCAGATAGAGTCCAAAGGCAGCCAGAACTTGTTGGCTCTCGACGCTGAGGCTAAACATCGTTGGCCTCCGGTCGCTCCTCGCCTAAATCGTCATCGCTCACGATATGAAGGCAGAAATAGATCGTGACGAGAGTGCAGATGAGCCAAGGCAACAGGACGCCCAGCCAGACCCAGCCGGGAATCCCGTAATGGAGGTCTTTAGGATCCGGGTCGAGGCCTCGCCAGAAGCTGACCGATAGAGTCCAAACCAATGCCACGGCCCAAACGGCGACGACAAACATGGTTTCTCGCCGCGCGTGACGCAGGGTAGTGTCGTTGTTCGATTCGCTCATGCCGCCGATTGTATCGCCCGAGCAAGTCGAATGCGAGCGGTTGTTGTCACCCTTTGATAACGCCGATGGGCCGCATGCGGGCCACTTTCCGTGACAGGTCGGCGCGATGGACGACTTCAACAACTTCATCGACGTTCTTATAAGCTCGCGGTTGTTCCTCGGCGAGGCCGCGCCGGCTCTGGGCGCGGGCGATAACACCGCGCGATTCGAGTTCCTTGTCGATGCGCCGCGCCCCGACATCTTTGATGGCGGCGGTCCGGCTCATGGCGCGACCGGCACCATGGCAAGTCGTGCCAAACGACTTGCTCATGCTCCCCGGCGCCCCCACGAGCACCCAACTGGCGCGACCCATATCCCCCGGGATCAAGACCGGCTGGCCGACCCCACGATACATCTCCGGCACGTCGGGATGCCCGGCGGGAAACGCTCGCGTCGCTCCCTTCCGATGTACCCAGACCTTTTTCCGCACGCCGGCAACGTCGTGCTCTTCAAACTTAGCGATGTTATGAGCCACGTCATACAGCAGGCTCATGCCAAGGTCTTGCCAGGGGCGCCCAAAGACGTCGGCAAAGACTTCGCGAGCCTGTTGCATGAGCAACTGCCGATTGCAAAAGCCGAAGTTCGCGGCGGCCCGCATCGCCGCGAGGTAGTGCCTGCCTTCGTCACTATCCACCGGCGCGCACGCCAACTGGCGATCCGGTAAGGTGATTCCATACTTGGCCGGGATGTTCCTTAACGCGATCAATGCGTCATCGCATACCTGATACCCCAACCCGCGCGAGCCGGAATGGATCATGACGCAAACCTGACCTTGTTCGAGGCCGAAGACACTGGCAACATCGGGGTCGAAGACGTAATCGACGACTTGCACTTCCATGAAGTGATTGCCGGAGCCGAGGGTTCCGCATTGTTCGGCGCCGCGAGTGAGGGCATGATCGCTCACCTGATCCGGGTCGGCGCCATCGATGCGTCCCTCGGCCTCGGTGTGGGCGATGTCGTCGGGCACGCCAAGACCGCGTCCCACAACATAGCGCGACCCCAGAGCCAAGAGTTGTTTCAACTCCTTCTTGTCGAATTTGTACTTTCCAGATCGGCCCACGCCGGTCGGCACATTCCTGAACAACTGCTCGACTAATCGGCGCAGATGAGGCTTGACGTCGTCAAAGGTCAGGTGCGTCTTGATGAGGCGGACACCGCAATTGATGTCATAACCGACCCCGCCCGGAGAGATGACGCCTCCCTCAGCAGGGTCCGTGGCGCAAACCCCGCCGATGCAGAACCCGTAGCCCCAATGAATGTCCGGCATCGCCAGGCTGGCATACTGAATGCCGGGTAGAAACGCGACATTGGCCACTTGTTCGGCTGCCTGATCGTGGCGAATCTGCTTGAGAAGCACCTCGTCGGCGAAGATCAAGCCATCGACGCGCATCCCCTGTTTGTACCACTTCGGAATGCGATAGCAACAATCATCGACCCGTTCCAGCGGCCCATTGAACGTTTCCTTACCCATCGTTGGCTCCTTTAGATGTCCACGATCACCTCGGCCAGCCAACCGTCGGGCGCCGGCTCGACCTTTAGCCCGTGATAGGTGATGGCCTTCACTTCGTGATTCGGCGAATGCTTGCCCCGATCGAACGGCTCACTCCATACCGTTGCCGTCAATCCCTCGGGCCCGACGAGGACGTCGAATTTGCCGAAGACGCGATGTTGAGACTCGAATCGGTAGAGCAGTTCACGCAACCAGTCAAACAACAGATACTCACGATCGCTGCCGGGAATCTGAATCTCATCCCGCTCGCGAGGTTCGATCGCCGCGACATCCTCCACGATGGTGGCAAACAACGCGGCAGCGGCCTCGGCAAAGAGCATGTTCAGTGACCCGGCTCGGATCCGCAATCCAAGATCGGCGGTATGTTCAAAGAACTCGTACATGCCCGCATGCTATCAGTCCGTGGAGTGCAGCGGTAGTGCGGACACCAGAGATGGCAGAGAAGTTCGGGATCTACCAACGAATCAGGGCAGTTCCCCAAGCGAGACCGGCGCCAAAGCCGCTCAGCACGGCCAGTTGCCCCGGCTTGATCCGGCCCTCTTGGGCGGCCTCGTCGAGGGCCAGCGGAATCGAGCCGGCCGACGTGTTTCCATACCGTTCGAGGTTGGTGTACATACGGCTGCGTGGAATCTTCAGGGCGTCGATGGCTGCGTTGACGATGCGGATATTGGCCTGATGCGGCAGATAAAGATCGACGTCATTCGGCTGGACATGGGCGGCGTTCAACACGTCCAGGATCGTATCCGTGAGGATGTTCGTCGCCCACCGGAAAACGGCGCGGCCATCCATGAACATGCAATGCTTGCGTTCGGCGAGAAGCTCCGGCGTTGGGGGCAATCGACTGCCGCCCGCGGCGCGGGTCAACAAATCGGCGCCCGATCCATCCGCACCCATGCTATAGGCGAGGATGCCTTGATCGGCGTTGCCTCGCTCGAGAAGGACCGCTCCGGCTCCATCGCCAAACAACGGGTACGTCTTGATGTCGTCAGGGTTCATGACGCGCGAATTACAATCGCCGCCGATCACCAGCGCCAGGTCGCTTAGCCCCGCCTTGACATAGGCTCCCGCCGTGATGAACGCATACATGAATCCCGCACAGGCCGCTTCAATTTCGATCGCGGGACAAACCAATTTCAGTCGATCTTGCACCAAACACGCTGTCGATGGAAACGACATGTCCGGCGTGAAGGTCGCCAGCACAAGAAGGTCGATCCGGCTTCGATCGACGCCCGACGATTCAAGGCAGCGAATCGCCGCCTCATAGCAAAGGTCGCTGGTCGCCTGATTTGGAAAGGCGTGCCGCCGTTCGAGAATCCCTGTCCGTTTGACGATCCAATCGGAATCGAACCCCAGTCGTTCGTGGAGGTGATTATTGTCGATTACCGTGTCCGGGACATAGCTGCCCGTCGCGGGAATCCGCAACCCCATCAGGGAGCGACATCGTGGCCTTGCAGACGGGGGACGATCGGGTGTCATATCATCCGGAGAAAACAGGTCGGCGACGGATTTTTTGTCAGCGGAAACCAATTCGATGCCGGTTGCTACCGATCCGCTACATAGGCAAGATACGGGATCAACGCACAAATGGCATGTTGGTTGTAATCGATACGCAGATTGCCATCCTGATGCGATCCGTGGAAGCCGCCGGATAGAACCTGCCGATAAGCCGTCGAGAAATAGAGCGTGTTACTTTCGGTGTACTGCAGAGTGGTCAGGAACGTCGCGCCGGCCGCTGCTACCGACCTATAGCGGTTCAGTCGGCCGGCATCCGCGCCACCGACTTTGCAAACCTGACACGCCTCGGCTATTGCCATGACCAGTGCCGACGACACGACCGAAGGAGCCGTCAACATCGCCGATTCGCCATCGTCGCGGAAACCCCCGCGCCACGCGCCGTGGCGGGTCTCCGTCAAGTCGTATTGCAAGGTACAGGCGTAGTCGCACATCTCCATCACGAAATTGGCGCAGGCGGAGTCTTTGGTCCGCATGAAGAGATCGGAATACGCAACGACCATCCAGGGAACCATGATCGCCGAAGGTTTCGCTTTGAATTGCGCTTGATAGTAGGGAAGTGCCTTGCGAACGACCTCGGTCTTCCACGGCATCGGGCGGTGCTTTTGGCTGGCCATCAGACCCGCGAGGGCAATGGCGGCGTGCTGGCGCATGGACGCCGGGTCATCGGCGACGGCGGGGTCATCGCTCACCGCGAGCGAGCCATCGCCGCGTTGTCGCGAACGGATGTAATGACAAAGTTCCTCGCCCTGCTGAAGCAGATCCGCTGCCGGCGACGGCAGTTCGTGCATCGCCATGAGAACGAAACCGTTGGACGCCATTCGGTTGGCAACCAACGGGGGTAGTATGGTCGTCCGTTGACCCGGACTTGCCGGATCGACCCGCGTCAACGCCATTAGCGTCAACACGGACTGCCGTGCCCGCAGCGTATATCGCTCGTCATTAAAGAACTTGGCAGCATGAGCCAGGGCAAACGTGGCGCCGGCCTGGTGAACGAACGAGTCGCCATCGAGGGGGATGTTCAGAGCAGGAATCCACCCGGTGACAAAACGGCCGTCGGGCAGGTTCATGCGATGAAGCCACTCGGCGCCGCGCTGAGCCGCCAGATAGGCATCACGGGTGGCCGGCGGGAGCTTCGCCAGATCCGGTCCTTGAGTCGAAGCCGGCGCCGCGACCGTAGGCCGGCCAGCGGTCGAAGGCACGTTAGCCGAGGCCGGCTTGACTTGAGGATCAACGAACGGTTGCGGCAAACCGGGAGTAACCGGCTTGGGCGCCGGTGGGGTCTGCCCGATTGTCAGCGATAGCGTCGCCAACCCGGCAATCGGAGCCAGAGCGATGAGGGCGATCCGCAGTACGATGCGATGACGCATGATCGAGCCTCCTTGCCCGAAACGATGCGGGAAACAAACCAGCTAGGTCGCGGGCGCTGGCACCGGGTCAGTGGCTGCCGGAGCAGGCGCCGGTACCGGGTCGGGCGGCGCTTCTTGGCCCGCCAGCAAAATATGCCGAATCCGAACCAACGTGTACGGTTGGCGATGCCCCTTCAGCCGGCGGTAATTCTTTCGCCGGCGGAAGTGTTGAATGACGTACTTCTCGCTGGTCTGCTCGACGACTTCGGCAACCACGCGGCTACCGGCAACCGTCGGCTGACCGATGCGAGTTTCCGTGCCGTCGGCAACGAGCAACACCCGGTCAAATTGGATCTTGTTGCCAGGCTCGGCGTCGCGATAATCGACCCGAACCTCGTCACCCTGCGTGACCCGATATTGTCGAGACCCGTCTTCAAACACCGCGTACATGATTGCTCCACGCTGTTGGCCAAATCAAGAACGGATAGTCTAGCGAGGCACCAGCATCGCGGCTAGACCAAGATCAGATTAACCGCCAAGGCGCCAGGACGCCAAGAAGACCTTACTGAAAATGGTTTTCTTGGCGTCTTCGCGCCTTGGCGGTTTAGTTGTGGTTTGCAAGTCCCGCCAACGTCATGTTCTCGGAGACGGCGTTGTGAGGGATTAGCAGATAACGCCACGGTTTGCCACCGTGCCGACGCAAATAGTCCGTCGCATGCATACACCACCTGACGCCTGCGACCCTCTTTGCCTTTACTTCGGGGGTATTCAGATCCGTTACACGCTTCGCTTCAATCATATAGACCGCGTCGGCAACCTCGGCGACGAAGTCCGGCTGATACTCGTGGTCGGCGTGGTAGTAAATCTGAAACTGTCCCAACGCCGGACGAAACCACCGTTGCGAGTCCCGGTCGAGGATGATCGCCAGCACACGTTCCGTATCTGACTGGAATTTGACCGGCTGGCAAAGGCAGCGACTGAATCCGTTGAAGACGCACTGAGCGATTCGCCCCTTGTCCTTCGGCGGCGTTCGATAGTCCAGAATACCGCCGGCCACCGGAGTCGTAAAACTGCTAGGCTTCAATGGCGTAAAGCCCTTGGTCACCTGGACCTCGTACTCGGTCTTCTCTTCCCAATGATGTTTCGCCATCTGCGCGTGAATCAACTCCGCGATCGGCTTCTGATGAACGCGCAGCACTTTGCGAACGTCGTTTTCGTCCTTCAAATAGTCCTTGAGATGGTCTACGGTCTGTTTGGCCAGACCGTATAGCAGGTCGGCGCTATCGTCGTAGGAAACGTCGTCAAAGTCGACCAACCCGCCGACGATGTAGTCCTCCAATCGCTGTTCCTCGATTCCGCCGCGGCCGAGGGTTATCGTCTCCTGCACGCCCGTCCGCAACGCCTGCGCGACCAAGTCATCCGACGGCACGGGATAGCGAATGGACGACAAGTCCAAGTTGAACTCCCGATAGCCGAATCGCACCGCTTCTTTCGGAACGACAACGATGCGCGGAATGTCGATCGTGCCGACAATGAATTGATCCAACGTCTTCTCGACGACATCGTCAATGTCAATTCCCATTCCTGGCAACGTCGATTCTCGACCGAGCCTTCGTCTCACCTCGTCGCACAATTGGCCTCGAACGTCGGGTCGTTTCAGAGCGTCGATGGTCGGTGTCAGTTCTGTCCTGTTCTCGAACGAGCGAATTGCCTCGTAGGCAATCCTCGCCACCGTCTGTTGTTCTAAGGTAAACAACGAGCCGCCAAGGCGCGAAGACGCCAAGTGATCCTCGGTCTTTGAATTCTTGGCGTCTTCGCGCCTTGGCGGTTCAAATAGTATCTCCTCCACACGCGGCCGTGAGATGACCGTCACCAACTTCTGCTCCAGTTGCGCCGGATCGAGTACCAGCGACTGCAACTGAATCGGCGATTCTGGTCGCCGCGCCTCGTCGATGATCTCCTGGAACTTGTCGTGGGCGATGATGTTCAGCCGGTCCACGGTGTTCACGCCGGTTCGCTTGCCGTACGGCAGCCGCAGGCCGCGGCCGATGCTCTGCTCGATCAGGATGCGGGCGTTTGCGGCGCGGAGTGGAACGATCGTGTACAGGTTCGTCACGTCCCAGCCTTCCTTGAGCATGTTGACGTGGATCACGATCTCCGTCGGCTCCTCGGTGCTCTCCACCTTCAGCAGCCGCTCGATCATCTCGTCTTCGTCCTTGCCTGTCTTGCTCGAATCGACCTGGATCACCCGCTCCTTGTACCGGCCGTCGAAGAACTTGTCGTCCTGGATCAGTTCCAGCAGTTGCGTGGCGTGCGTTGTGTCTCGCGCGATGACCAGCACGAACGGCTTCACGATCTTCTGGTCGGTCTGCCGGGCGTAGGTCTCCAACTCCACCTTGACCTGCTCATGCAGTCGGACGCCGTCTTCCAGCTTCATCCGCTCGATGTCGTCGTTCGACATGCCCGCCGGGTTGAAGTCCTTCCGCGTAACGACCGCCGGTTCCTTCACGAAGCCGTCGGCCATCGCCCGCGCCAGCGGGTAATCGACGATGACGTTCTTGAACGGCACCGCCCCCTTCGTCGTCTCCACGAACGGCGTCGCCGTCAGTTCCAGCCCGAGGATCGGCTTCAGGTCGTTGATCGCCCGCACGCCGGCGCTGGCCCGGTAACGATGGCTCTCGTCCATCAGCAGCACCAGGTCGTCGAGCTTGCTCAGGTAGTCGAAGTAACTCTCGCCGATGTACTCGCTGAGCCGCTTGATGCGGGGCGACTTGCCGCCGCGGACCTCGCTGTTGATCTTGGAGATGTTGAAGATGTTCACCTTGCAGTCGTCCGGGGTGTCATACAGCGTCCGGGCTTGCGACTCGTAATTGTCGCCGGTGATGATGATCGGCGGGTTGATGGCGAAGTCCTGAATTCCCTGGAACACGTACTTCGGGTGCGTGCGGGCGCTGAAGTCGGTGATGAGCTTGTTGTAGATCGTCAGGTTCGGGGCCAGCACGAAGAAGTTGCGGACGCCGTGGGCCAGGTAGAGGTAGCTGATGAACGCCCCCATCAGCCGCGTCTTGCCGACACCGGTGGCCAGCGCGAAGCAGAGCGACGGGAACTCTCGCTCGAAGTCGGTCACGCCGGGGAACTCGGCCCGGATGGCGGCCAGCGCGGCGGCGAGGTCAGCCCGCTTCTTCGGCAGGGCGATTTCGCACACCCGGGCAAGCACTTCGAGCGATTCCCGCTGCGGGGGCCGTAGGCTGAGCCGGCCCGCTACGCTGTTGACCTGTTTGTTCATGATGTAGGGCCGCCAAGACGCCGAGAGCGCCAAGAAGAATTATTGAGAATAGATGACACGCTTGATTCCTTCTTTGAGCACGGGAACCTGGAAGTTAATGAGGAGTCCCAGGCAGAGGCTGGTGACCTTCAAGTACGAAATCACTTGGGCGCGATGTACTTCGGCAAGCGCATCAACAGCCTTCAATTCCACAACAAGACATCCGCCCACAAGGAAGTCCAGCTTCCCCTCGCCAACGGTGTGTCCCTTGTAGGGGACTGCAACCGGCGACTGACGCTGAAAGGGAATCCCTTGCAACGTCATCTCGATCGCTAACGCTTCCTCATACACCTTCTCCAAATACCCCGGCCCAAGGATTCGATGTACTTCGATGGCCGCACCGATCACGCGCCGTGCCAAATCATCTTCCTCCGCTGTCGGTTCTCTTCTCATTTTAACCCCTCGTTTTGGCCGCCAAGTCGCCAAGGACGCCAAGATATCAAATCTCAACTTTTTTCTTCTTGGCGTTCTCCGCGTCTTGGCGGCTAATCCTCTTCTTCAAACAAGCCCGTCCGCGGTTTCTTCGGCGGCTTCGGCAGGTTCTCCACCTTCAGCGAGTAGTCGTCGTGGCCCCACTCGCACTTGTGCAGCACCGCCTTCGGGATCTTCTTCACCGTCAGGTTCGGCCAGCGGTCGGCCTTGCCGCGGAAGGCGCTGCACAGCACCAGTAGCGTTCGCTCCGGGCCGACATCGTCCGACAGTTGCGCCAGTTGCTCGGCACTGAGCGTTTGCGTGGTGCAATAGAGGAAGTCCGTCTCGGTGCTGCGGCCCTGCATCCAGAAGATGCTCTCGCTCGGCTCGTAACGGAAGCCTTCGAGCTTGCACAGCGCCTCGGCCAGCATCGCCGCGTTGTACTCCTTGCTGATGACCCAGTTGCCCCACTTGTCTTGCATGAGCAGGCTGGGGGCGAGCTTGAAGTAGCGGAAGCCGCCGCCCCCCTTCCAGCCGGTCGCCTCGGTGACGCCGCCGGGGTCTTGCCCGTCGATCACCTTCTTCAGCCGCGGGATGATGTGCGTGTGGCAGTGCTCTCCGAGTTCGACCATGATCCACCGCCGCCCCATCTTTTGCGCGACCGCCCCGGTGGTGCCCGACCCAGCAAACGAGTCGAGAACGAGGTCGCCGGGATTGGTAACAGCGTTGATGAGGGTATAAAGCAGCTTTTCTGGTTTAGGATAGTCGAATGCGTCTGCTGCGAAGAGTGCTTCACTTTCCGCGTTGGAATCCTCATAGGTGGCAATTTGGAAGTGAGCGATGGAGAGCAGATTCTTGATTTTCTTCTCTTCCCCG
>CAZESP010000011.1:70549-130190 GCA_964515185.1 uncultured Alcaligenaceae bacterium | reverse complement strand
AGGAACAGGCGGCCTCCGGCGACCGCGGGGCTGGCGTTGTAGGTGCCGCGCTCGCCAAAGGAGTTAGTCGCCATCAGCTCAAACTGCGGTTTGGCGGCGACCACATAAGTCTGCCCGTCGCGACCGGGATAGTAGATTCTGCCCTCGGCCAAGATCGGAGAGCCGTACACCTGACCTGCCCTCGAAAGGCGCTCCTCATAGACGACTTTCCCGGTCGCGGCCTCGGCGCAAAACGCGACACCCAGATTGTCGTGCATCCAATAGAGATGGCCATCGTAAACGATCGGCGACGAGACGTTGCCCCCTTTGTTGCTGGTCCAGAGGCGATGGGTCCGGGTCACGTCGCCGGAGCCGCCGAGTTTAACCGCGAGGCCGCCGCCCGGCCGGCCGCCGATGGCGTAAACAATCCCGTCATGGGCCACGAGACTCGGGACCATGTACCAGGGAATGTCCGTGGCGCAGCTCCACAATTGCCGGCCCGCTTGCGGATCGACCCCCAAGACCTTTCCTTGAATGGCGATGACAAGCTCGGTTCGGCCCGCCGCGTTGGCGAGGATCGGCGTATTCCATGATTCGCGGATTCCGCCCAGACTCCAATTCTCCTTGCCCGTGGCCTTGTCCAGCGCGACGAGCCTGCCGCTCTCGACGCTGGCGTTGACGAAGACTTGATTGCTCGAAAGCAACAGTGACGCCCCCGATCCCCACCCATGAAGGTTGGTACCGACATCCGCTCGCCAAAGCTCGCGGCCGCTATGGTCGAAGCCGATGACGCCCGTCTTGCCGAAGAACACGAAGACGTGTGAATCATCGGCAACGGGCGTACTCGACGCATATCCGTGGCCGTCGCGAATCGAGTCTTGCTCCGGGAGTCGGGGGGCAACGTCACGCGACCAGCGGATCTTTCCGGTGTCGCGGTCAAGGCAAATCAGGTGGAGCTTGAGGTCTTCCTGGCGGCCGCGAGGCTTGCCCGGCACGTTGTACCCCGAATAGCAGGTGACAAAGACATTGTTGCCGACGACGACCGGCGTCGAGGTGCCTGCCCCGGGAAGGTCGGTCTTCCAGATCATGTTCTGCGTCGCGCTCCAGGTCAGCGGAAGACCTCGATCGGCGCTGATGGCGTCGCCGTTGTTCCCGCGAAACGCACGCCATTCCGAGAGTGTCGCCTGTCCGCGAACGGAGTTTCCCGCGAGGCCGGCGGACAGGATAATCGCAAGCCGAATACACGCCCTCATGGTGACGAATCCCTCGGTGACATTGGCATCGGTGATGCTCGGCATTCGATCCGCTTGGCCATCGAAAGCCTTGCCGGTTTTTTGCATTCTGCGACGTCTCGGCGGCCAGTTCAAGGTCACGCGCCGGGAAAGGGAGAACCGAGAATTGGCCGACCCGAGGGCGATGGACTCGCCGAGTCGATGCGAGCGGATCGATCGATGGAGTTTGCGCCGCCGTCGGGGTCTTCGTATCCGGTGCCACGCGATGACAATCGGAAATCGATCTGACGATAGGCCGGTTGTTGGTGTTGTTCGTGGTGGAATGGGGACGTAATCTGGTGTAGATCCTGTTGAGGATCGGTACAAATACCCCTTGATCTGAACGGTTTTTCGCGTTCATCGTTCAATCGGTCGATGCCAGGCCGGCGCGACCGCCCCAGCCGTCACGTTGAGCGAGAGGCTGTTTCAGAAAGGGTCTGGAGGCACCTATGCGGAACAGACGTTGGATGATCGGTTTACTACTGGCGGCCATACTCGTGCCGTCCGTCGGATGCGGTTGGCGTCGCAACGCCTATCGCCATCCGGTCGCGTATGCACCGCCGTGCTGCGCGGTTCCGGTGGCGGCCGCACCTTGCTGTCCATGACGCGCCCGGATCCCGGCCCCGATCTTCGGCTCGGGGCCGGGCGCGGGTTGCATATTGCGGATGCACTTCACCATCGCTCGAGTCTGCCCTATCCGACGGGCCACCGCAGTCGGCAGGGTTTTCGCCGTCTCCGCGGGTTGAGGCGGGCATTTCCCAAATCCGATTTGCCTCACTTCGGCGCCGGGGCATAGTAGTAATGCGAAATCGGCCGGTAGGATCGGCCGATCTGATCAACCTGAGTAGCCAGCAAGGACGCTCTCGCTCGCCGGGTTGGAAGGAATGCGAACGGAATCCGGGCCTGGCTGGGCCGTCGCCATGAATGGTTGTGACGTCAGGATCGACGCACACCGGGCGCGACCGGGCAGGACACCGGCCCAAGGAGAGCGTGATGAAGCGTCGTGTCCTGGGAGTGGCGTTGCTGCTCCTGCTCAGCCAATTCTCGATGGGCTGCTACTGCTGCCACCCGTTGTTTCCGCGACTGTATTACTGGCGTCACTTTGACGGCTATGCAGGCCCCGGTTGCTGTGAACCGACGGGCATGAGTTACTATCACCCGCCAGTCGCCCCCGTTGTCGATCTGGCCGCACCGCCGTTGGCGCCCGTGCCCGGTGGCGCTCCACCGGTCATGAAGCCGGCCACGCCGTTGGCTCAATACAACCGCCGTTAGAATATCCTCGACATTCTTGGTTTCGCGCCCGCCCCACCAGCCGGCGCGAAACCATGACTTCGTCACCGCTTCGCGCCTGGGGAGCCTCCGCGAGCTGCCCAATTCTCCTCCGCGTTGCTGGGCCGTAGATACAACGGCTCGACGCTGGAGACGTCGTCGGCGTCCCCCAAATGCCAACGTTCGAGCGCTATTGCCAAGAGTGATGCCGCGCTGGCCTCGCAGGCCGGTTCCGTCACGATGCGGTTTGCGTCACTCAAACGACTCTTCACCAATGCCGCGCCGGGACCAGAGACCCAATCCCCGGGCGGTAACCGTGCCAGCCAATCTGCAATCGTCGTGATCGTCAACGGCCCCGACGGTTGCCAAACACCTTCGATGCGTTGAAATCGGCGGTGATAGATCCTCTGTTGCTGAGCATCGGCGAGGACTTCGACGGCATGTGCGTCCGCGGGTGACTGGCGGGCGATGGCGGTGAACGTGTCGATGGCCAGAAGCGTGCAACCAGTCACATACGCGAGGGTCTTCGCCGACATGATGCCGACTCGCAACCCCGTGTAACTCCCAGGTCCATGGCTGACGGCGACGGCGTCAAGGTCGCGAGCCGACCATCCCCGCGACGAGAGCATCTGCGCCGCGAAGGGTGCCAAGTCGCGGGCATGGCGACGGGTTTCCGGCATATGCCGCACCTCGCCTAGTTCGAAACCTTGGGCCAAGGCCAACTGAGCGATGCGGCCGGATGTCTCAATGATGAGGATTCGCGGAGTCGGCGAACGCGATGACATGATTCATCGTTTCAGCGAGTGCCTCATCGAAGAAAGCCGCGGTGGCTCGCGGCTTTCCTCGATGCTTTGGTCCACGCTAACTACAACCGGATGTCGCGCCGCAAGTGTCGCACTTGCAGCACGACCCGCTTCGGACGAGGGTGAGTTGGCCACATTCCGAGCAGGGGTCGCCCTCGTAGCCCTTCAACCGGGCGATTCGTACTTTGTCGTCGCCAAGAACGGCGGCCGCTCCACTCAAACGACTATTTGAATGACCGTTGCCGTGGCCGTTGGTGTGGCCGTTGCCATGACCATTTTCAGCGGCCGGTAACGGTCGCAAATGCTCAGTTCGAGGAGTGACGAACGCACTGGGAACCGGCGCCGGCTCATCGACGATGCGCTCGGCCACCAGTTCCTCGGCGTCAAAATCCGGCTCGGACGCTCCCCGGTTCATGGCGTCGCCTCGCAAGTCCTCCGGCGAGACGTGGGCGAGGTCGTGGCGGCCGAGATAGGTAATGGCTAACTCGCGGAAGATATAGTCGATCACGCTCGTCGTCATCTTGATGTGCGGGTTGCCCTGCACCATGCCGTTTGGCTCAAATCGAGTGAACAGGAAGGCATCGACAAACTCTTCAAGCGGCACGCCGTGTTGCAAGCCGAGCGAAACGGCGATGGCGAAGCAATTCGTCATACTGCGGAAGGCCGCGCCTTCCTTGTGCATGTCGATGAAAATCTCACCGAGCGTGCCGTCTTCGTATTCGCCGGTTCGCAGGTAGATCTTGTGAGTGCCGATGCGGGCCTTTTGCGTGTATCCAGCACGGCGATCCGGCAGGCGCCGCCGCCGAGCCAAATAACGATGCACAATCTTCTCGGCGATGCGAACGGGTTCGGCCTTGGGCAAATCCGGCTTGGCCGGCACCGCGGCTTCGGTCACCGCGGCGCCTTCCGGTTCGTCCGAGGTCGTGTTGAGCGGTTGGCTCAACTTCGACCCGTCGCGGTAAATGGCGTTGCACTTGAGCATCAAATGCCAGCTCAAGTCATAGGCTCGTTTCACGTCCTCGACCGTGGCCTCGTTGGGCATGTTGATCGTCTTCGAGATCGACCCGGAAATAAACGGTTGGGCGGTGGCCATCATGCGGATGTGCGACTCGACCGAAAGATATCGCTTGCCGAATTTCCCGCATTTGCTGGCACAATCGAATACCGGCAGGTGTTCGGGCTTCAGGTGCGGGGCGCCCTCGATGGTCATCGTGCCGCATACGTAGGCGTTGGCTTCGGCAATCTGATCCCGCGTGAATCCGAGAGCCGCTAGCACATCGAAGCTCGGGGCGTCGAGTTTCGCTTGCGGGATTCCACAACGGTCGCGCAGCACATCATCGTTGATCGTGAAACGATTGAAGGCGAACGGTAACTCGAACGTGCCGGGCAACTGAGCCTCGATGCTCTGCAACACATCAGCCGGGATTCCCTTCGCGGTCAAGCTCGCGGGATTGATATGCGGGCACCCGACCAAGGTGCCGGCCCCGCGACAGTATCGGGTAATGTCGTCAATTTGCTTCGCCGAATAGCCGAGGCGATCGAGGGCCGGCGGAATCGATGCGTTGATGATTTTGAAGTATCCACCCCCGGCGAGCTTCTTGAATTTCACCAGCGCGAAGTCCGGCTCGATGCCGGTGGTGTCGCAGTCCATGACCAGAGCAATCGTGCCCGTCGGCGCGATCACTGTAACTTGGGCATTGCGGAAACCGAAACGCTCGCCGAGATCCACCATCCGATCGGCTTCCTTGCGAGCGGCGTCGAGCAGGTAAGCCGGGCAATGGCGCGGGTCAATACCCAAGGGCGTGATGGTCAGGCTTTCGTATTCATGCGGCGGGGCGTTGTAGACGGCGCGTCGATGATTGCGAATAACGCGGAGCATGGCGTCGCGATTGGCATCGAAACGCACGAACGGGCCAACCTCGGCGGCAATCTCGGCCGACGTTGCGAAGGAACACGAATGCATCAACGCCGTCAGAGCGCCGGCTTGGGCTCGGCCTTCGAGCGAGTCATAGGGAATACCCTGGACCATCAACAAAGCGCCCAGGTTGGCGTATCCCAGGCCGAGAGTGCGGAAGTCATAGGACTTCTGCGCCACCGGCACGCTCGGGAATTGGGCCATGTAGACCGAGATTTCCAGCGTCAACGTCCAAAGCCGGCAGGCATGGCGATACGACTCGACGTCGAACCTACCGACCGAGACATCGTAGAAACGCATCAGATTCAACGACGCCAGATTGCAAGCCGTGTCGTCGAGGAACATGTACTCCGAGCATGGGTTCGACGCGTTGATTCGACCGTCGGCGGGGCAGGTGTGCCATTCGTTGATCGTGGTGTCATATTGCACGCCGGGGTCGGCGCACGACCATGCGGCAAACGCAATCTGATCCCAGAGGTCACGCGCTTTGAGGGTCTTGACCGGCTTTGGTTGGCGCCGGTCACGTCGGGCCTTGTCGCGTTCGGTTCGCCAATAAAGGTTCCACGGGCTGTCGTCGCGCACGGCACGCATGAAATCGTTACTGATGCGAACCGAGTTGTTGCTGTTCTGACCGCTGACGGTGTAGTACGCCTTCGAGGTCCAGTCGGTGTTGTACTCCTCGATCTGCAGCGACGTGTATCCCTGCCCAGCGAGTTGCTGAACACGAACGATGTAGTTCTCCGGGACGAGCGCAGCGTGGGCGTCGGCGATGGCCTTGGCGAGCGCCGGATTCTGCTTCGGGTCATTACGGCGCAGCGGGTCGGGGCCTGTGTGGCAGGCTTTCAGGACTGCGTTGAGGTGGCGGTTCAGCGACTTCGAGCCGGCGACCAAGGCGGCTACCTTTTGCTCTTCAACGACCTTCCAATTGACGAATTCCTCGATATCGGGATGGTCGAGATCGAGGACGACCATTTTGGCGGCTCGACGTGTGGTTCCGCCCGATTTGATGGCGCCGGCCGCGCGGTCGCCGATCTTGAGGAAGCTCATCAAGCCGCTGGATTTTCCACCGCCGCTGAGGGGTTCGCCCTCGCCGCGCAACGACGAGAAATTCGAGCCGGTGCCGGACCCGTATTTGAAAATGCGGGCTTCGCGGACCCAAAGATCCATGATGCCGCCTTCATTGACAAGGTCATCCGAGACGCTCTGAATGAAGCAAGCGTGCGGCGCGGGGCGCTCGTAGGCGGAGGCCGATCGAACCACCTCGTTGTTAATCGGATCGACGTAATAATGTCCTTGGGCCGGGCCTTCGATGCCATACGCCCAATGCAGACCCGTGTTGAACCATTGCGGGCTATTCGGGGCCGCCATCTGCGCCGCGAGCATGTAGCACATCTCGTCGAAATAGGCGCGGGCGTCGGCCTCGCTGCTGAAGTATCCGCCCTTCCACCCCCAATAGGTCCAGCATCCCGCGAGGCGTCGAAACACCTGGCGCGAGTCGGTCTCGCCGCCGAAGGCCGTCCCAGACGCTGGGCGGCTTCGTTGGAGCCATTCGGGGACGCCGGTTTCGTGAACGCGCTCGGTCTGGAGCGGCACGCCGGCCTTACGAATGTACTTCTGAGCCAGGATGTCTACGGCGACCTGTGACCAGGATTCCGGCGCCGGTAAATTGGACATTTCGAATACGACCGAACCATTCGGATTAACGATTCGACTCGTACGAGGCGCAAATGAAAGCGAAACGAAAGCCTCTTGACCTTCGCGCGTATACCTTCGGAGAATTTTCATATCGACACGCGTTCCATGAGATCTCCAGGCAACGCCAATGGAGACTCTAGCCCCTCCGCAGCGTGCGAAAAAGCTGCGAGGAATGAATCAACTAACCTTGTGACGGACTGGGCGCGTCACAATTCGGCGGCATGCTACTGTCCTTGCGACGATTCCTACCCGCTCAAGTGGCCGCCTTTCCGCATTCAGCAGATCAAGTGACAGGTGTTTGTGGTTGCCGAACCATAATCGGGACAGATGTACAGTGACATGTTGCGCACGACCTGGCGCGACATGCGTACAAACTGTTCCTGGGAAAAGAGTTAAGGAAACTGTTCCGTGATTCCGGTTGATAGTGTACAGAAGTGTCCAAGGCCGGTCAAGAAAAAAAAGGTAAGAATGAAAACCCAGACAATCTCGACAATCTCGGTCCCATCATACCATCACGAAACTTTCGCAAAACCACGGTTTTCGTCATCCCGACCCATCCCCGGTTTTCGGAACAAACGGCAGAGTCAGTCCCGTCTGATCTTGGTATTTGCCGGCCTTGTCCGCGTAGCTTGTGCGGCAGACCGCTTCGCCGCGGAGAAACAGAATCTGAGCGATCCCTTCGCCGGCGTAGATTTTCGCCGGCAGCGGAGTCGTGTTGCTTATCTCGATCGTCACTTTTCCGCGCCATTCAGGCTCCAGGGGCGTCACGTTCACGATAATGCCGCATCGCGCGTAGGTCGATTTCCCCACGCACACACCGATCACGTCGCGAGGAATCTCCAGATACTCGATGGTCTCCGCCAGCGCGAAACTGTTCGGGGGAATCAAACAAAAATCGGCTTCAATGTCGATAAACGACTGAGGGTCGAAGTTCTTTGGATCGACCACGGCGCAGCGCGCGTTGGTGAACACTTTGAACTTGCGACCGACCCGAACGTCATAGCCATAGCTTGTGACGCCAAACGAAATGACTCCGGGCCGTTTTTGAGCGGTTTCCAATGGCTCGATCTTGATCTGCTTCTCGATCATCCAATCCGGAAACACACCCATGATGAGATTCTCCCGCTCGCGACGCCGACCCTCGACATTGGCGGCACGATATGGTTAGCCAGGGTAACTTGGCAAGGGCAATCGAGTCCGGCGACGCGTCAAGCCGGCGACTGACCCTCGCCGAACCATTTTTCAGCGTCGTCTCGATTCCGAAGCAGCCACACTCCACATCCGACCCAAATCGTGATCAGCACAAAGGTATCCCACGGCGGGCCGACGATGTTCGAGGTTACCTCTATTTGCGGGATTCGGACGACCGGCTTACCGTCGCGCATCAGCGGAGCGCTGTCGAGCATCACTGTCGATGGCGATTTCCTCCACCCGGCGCGGAACGTGGCGGTCACATCCCACGCGGGCAATAGTTGCTGCACGCCGATCAATGCCGCGATCGCCGTCAGCGTCAGCGAATTGGCGACGAAGACTCCGCCGCGTCCGATCGGGCCGGTGCCAAACGGATCGGGATGCCGTGACGGTAGCGCTGCTCGGAAATAGCTCGCCTCAACGGGTGACAACCCCGGCCCACCGCCGGCCGGCATCAGTGCCAGCAACCGTGGCCGGGTGAATCGTCGCGGGTCGGTGAGCAATGCGAAGACCCCGATCGCCGACAGCAGCGCGTCGTAGTACATGAAGTGAATCCAACCCATCCACGCGGCCAGCAAGAAAAACGCAGCCGCCGGACCCGATCCCTGCCGTCGCCGTTCGCCACACAACATGCCGACGCGCAACGTTGTTTCCAAGACGATCAGCCATAACAGGCGGCTGGCCACCATGACGAACCACCGATACCGCCGACCTGTCGGTATCTCGAAATCGACCAGGAAGCGAGCAGGAATACTAAACAGGTCGCGGCTGAGAAAAACCCAATTCGTATCGACCTTGTAGAGGTCCGACGCATACGAGCCGACGCGAAGCCAATCGAACCAAGGCTCCAGCCCAATCACCGGCAGGGTTGCCAGACAGGCGGCACCGGCGACGACGACGGCGACCCACGTCATGCGCCACCGGCCCGTGAAAATTGCCAAGACGAGGAACACGACAAACCAAACCGGCTTGTAGACCAGCAGCCCCCAAAGGAACCCCGCCAGAGTCTCGCGGCCACGCAGAGCCAATGCCCATCCCCAAACGAGCAAAGCCAACGACAACGGCGCGTTCTGGCCTAGATGATGCGCTCCCGCGAACCCCGGATACAGAATCACGAAGATGGCCGCCAACGGGCACCAGAAGCGGCCGCCCGACCAGTAACTCACGCCGGCGCCTGTCACGAACGCCATCGCCAACATGACCCACTGCATCACGAAATAGGCCCATTGCGGATCGTCACTCATGGCCAATAAAGCCATCGCAAAGGCGTGAAGCGGCGGATAGAGCGGTCCGCCGACTCGCTTTGCCTTCACCAACGCTGATCGATCGACCCAGATCGGTTGTCCCGCGGCCACGATCGCCGCAGCTTGGAGTGGATGGGTCGATGCCGTCACCATTCCGAACGAGGCTTTCACGCGACGGGCCTCTTGAGCGTCCCACCACCCTTGCACGTCGGGGGCATCGCAGGTCCTCGCCCATGCCAGGCGCTCGCCTGTCCAACTCTGTTGGGCGGTCGCCAACGTCGCGGCCGCCGACAACGGATCGTTCGCCATCAACACCGACGCGAACGACCCTTTCACTTGCCGGCCCCAATACGACTCGCCCCAGCGTCGGTCATCGCCGGGCATGTCGCATTCCATGAACGCGCCCAAGAGAGTGTCCGCGTCGTGCTCCTTCGCCAAAGGTGCCTCGCGATCGCGCGAATACGCCTCGGCCGCCACCTGGGCTTGCCGATTGCGGTCGTACATTTCGCGCCCGTAGCCGCGGACCAGCATCCGTCCCATCAACCACTGCCCGCCGAAGTCGATCGTCGTGTGCCCGCTGTTGCCGTCACGCCGAAACTCGCCCGGTTTCTTGTCATGATTGGCGTCGGAGAACGAATGACGGGCGAAGTTCTGGGCGAAACCCGCGACCGTGAGGGCCACCAGCCACGCGACCACGTAACGGGTTGCCCGATTCGTGACGAATCGCCAAACGGCCCAGAGCCAATCGGGGATGGGGACGCCGTCCATCAAATGCTTGACAGAGTGAGGTTGAAGATTCCCGTGCCGGTAAACCGATTCTCATATTCCTACGCCCGAGCGAATGTGTATGGTAGAGGCGTGGCCTTTCGTGACTAAGCCGCACCAACAACCGCGCGTGAAACTCAAACGCATCATGGATCCCTTTCTCGAATCACTCCAAGCGGCGACGGCGCGGCTTGCGTCAGGCTCTTCGGGGCTGGCGGTTGCCGTTTCCGGCGGGGCCGACAGCGTCGCGTTGCTGCGCGGGTTGGCGATGCTCGGTGGCCAGCTGTTGCGGGTCGCTCACGTCAATCATCAGTTGCGAGGGACCGAAAGCGATGACGATGAGACGTTCGTGCGAATGTTGGCCGATGCTCTCGGATTGCCGATCGACGTCATCCGGATCGACACGGCTGCCCTAAGTCGTTCACGCCGGGCGAATCTGGAATCGACAGCGAGGCGCGAGCGTTATGACTGGTTGGCGCGGGTCACCGCTGACGCCGGCCTGACTCTGGTGGCGACCGCACACACCGCCGACGATCAGGCCGAGACGGTACTGCATCACTTGATCCGCGGCACGGGTCTTCAGGGGCTGCGCGGCGTTGCGCCCCGGCGACCCATTGCTTCGGGCGTCGCGGTTGTGCGTCCGTTGCTCGGAGTTGGCCGGCACGAGGTTCGCCGATTCTTGGAGTCCGTCGGCCAGAACTTTCGCGAGGATCGCTCCAACGCCGATCGACGTTTCACCCGCAACCGCATCCGGCTCGAGTTGTTGCCGCTGTTGCAATCGAGCTTCAACCCCGCCATTGTGGCGAATCTGGCCCGGTTGGCCGAACAAGCCGGGGATGCGTTCGATGCCATCGAGGAACTGGCCAGCCAGACGTTGCGCCAATGCGAGCGACCGGCGGCGGGCCGATTGCGAATTCTGGCGGTAGCCGATCTAGCCCGCCGTCCCAGGCATCTGGTGCGGGAAACTCTGCGGTTTCTTTGGCGGCGTGAAGGCTGGCCGGTGGAGCGGATGCGGTTCGCTGATTGGGATCGGGTCGCGGCGGTTGTGTTTGGCGAATTGCCCGCGGCCGATTTGCCGGGACGTATCCGAGTCCAGCGTCGCGGGCCGGTGGTACAGATCGGGTTGACTCGGGAGCTTGGACCATCTGAAGCGACCGGAGAATTCGGCGAAGACAAGGCTACGCCTTGATCCCAACCGCATGGATCGGTTATAGTTGATGCGTTCGATTGCCGTCGTGCTTCCCTTGCGCGCCGGTCCTGAGCAATCCGAAGGGGTTCGTATGAGTATCAGCAGACTGCGGTTTTTGTGTGGCGTGACGGCCATCGCGTTTGCGACGACCACGGCCGCGGCCCAAGAAAACGCCCCTTTCAATGAACGGACTGTCACGCCCGGCGGCCATGTGCAGGACAAGGAAGACATTTGGTCCCTGCACTTTAAGTTCAAGGACCCACGAACCCTCTCCGTCGAGATTCCGGGCCGGGGTCGAAAGATCATCTGGTACATGTGGTATCAGTTGGTGAATCAAACGGGTCAGCCGCGCACGGTGACGGCTCTCGATTTTGAGATTCTGCCGCGAGGCAAGAACGTCGTGTTGCACGACGAGGTTTTGCTGAGCGTGCAAGAGTCGATCCGACGCATTGAGGATCCGACGAACCGATTGAACATGAAAAACTCGGTGTCCATTTGTCGTGAGCCGATCCCGTTGACGAAGCCCGATTCGGCGCCGCGGGCCGTCACGGGCGTCGCCATTTGGCCGGACGTCTACGAGAAGTCGCGGGACGTGGTCTTCTTCGATGTCTACGTGACCGGGCTGTCAAACGGCTGGTCGATCGACGATGGCGGCACGATCCGCCGAAAGACGCTGCATCTGGTCTTCCGCCGCACCGGCGACGAGGCTCGTGGCACCGACGAGATCAAGTATGAATCGTCGGAGTGGATTTATCGTGCCGTGACCCCCGGCAACACCGGCTTGCAACCGCCCCCATCCGTTAATCCCGCCAATCGCCCGAAAGAGGGCGGCGCCGCGCCGGTAGAGAAATAGTCCGCGAGCTGGCTCTTCAACGGCGGCATGGACGTCACGGACAACGGTTAGGTCTCTTGCTGATTCGTCGAGAGGGACTATACTGAAAGATCTATCGAGATTTTTGGAAACACCACGCGGAAGCAAGGCGGAGTGACCTTCCATGGCACATAAAAAAGGACAAGGCTCGACGCGGAACGGGCGTGACTCAAACGCTCAGCGTCTGGGCGTGAAGCGATTCTCGGGTCAGTTCGTGACGGCGGGCAGCATCATCGTGCGGCAGCGCGGCACGCGTATCCATCCCGGCAAGAACGTTAAACGCGCCAAGGACGATTCGTTGTTCGCGTTGGCCGATGGCGTTGTTTTTTTCGATAAAGAAGGCCGGCGCGTCAGCGTGGTGACGGAAACCGTCGCGCCGCCGACCGCCACTGCCTGAACCACCCGGCCCAACCCAACTAACCGCGCGGCCCGCCCGTTCTCCGGCGGGCCTCGATCGTTTTGACCCACCCTTGCCGTCACCGCGTGCGCTATAATGCCGACATGGAGCAACTGATCGCCCGACCCACGGTAACCGTTTGGGGCGCGGCCCGTTCTGTTTCGGGTTCGATGCATCTGGTCGAAGCCGCCGGTCGTCGCATCCTTCTCGATTGTGGCCTCACGCAAGGTCGGCGCGATGAATCTCGGCGGCGCAACGCCAACTTTCCATTCCATCCTGATCGCCTCGACGCCGTGGTGCTGAGCCACGCCCACATCGACCACTGCGGCAACATCCCGACGCTGGCGATTCGCGGCTATCGCGGGCCGGTGTATTGCACGCCCGCCACGGCCGACCTGTTGCCGGTCATGCTCGACGACTCGGCGAAAATTCAAGAGGAAGAGGCCGCCCACGCCAACATCCGCCGCAACTATCAGGAGCCGTGGGAACGACCGCTTTACACTCGCAATGATGCCCGGTCGGCGTCTCGGCTGGCCGTGCCGCTGCCTCGTCATATGACGCGGGAAATCGTGCCGGGCGTGCGGCTGACGTTCCTCGAAGCCGGGCATATTCTCGGCTCGGCGACCGTTCACCTGACGTTCGACACCGGCGAGTCAATGCTCTTCACCGGCGATCTCGGGCGCAGCGGGTCGTCGCTGCTGCCGCCGGCCGACCTATTACCGCCGGTGGACACCGTTCTCTGCGAGAGCACGTACGGTGGGGTCGTCCACGAACCGGTGGCGGATACGGCCAAGCGACTCATCCAAGTCGTGAAGCAGACGATCGCCCGCGGCGGCAAGGTTTTCATCCCGGCCTTCAGCCTCGGTCGCACGCAACTGGTCGTGTACTATCTGACGCGGGCTATTCAATCGGGTGAGTTACCGTCGCTGCCGATTTGGGTCGATGGCCCACTGGCGACGGAGGTTGCCGCCATTCATCAGCGCCACCCCGAGGCGTTGCTTCCCGAATTGCGCCGCGGCTTGATCGACAATCCGAGCTATCTCGACGGCCCGACCGTGCAATATGTGCGCGAGTTTGACGAAAGTCTTTGGCTGACGACTCAGCCAGGCGCTCATGTCGTCGTAGCGGCCAGTGGCATGTGTGAGGCTGGACGCATTCTCGATCATTTGCGCCATCACATCGACGATCCACGTTGTACCGTTGTGCTCGTGAGTTATCAGGCAGCGGGGACCTTGGGGCGGATGCTATTAGAGAAGTCGCCGACGGTTAGGTTTCTCGGCCGCACCTTCAACAAATGGGCCGAGATCGTCCACCTCGACGGCTTCTCGGGCCATGCCGATCATACGGATCTGATGGCCTATCTGACACCGCGAATCGACCGCGTCAAGCGCGTGCGGCTGGTCCATGGCGACTATGAAAGGTCGAAGGCGCTGGCGACGGCGTTGCGAGACGCGGGCTTCGCCGATGTGGCGGTGCCGGAAGCCGGCGAACGGATCGAGATCGGGTAAGTTCAACGTGTTGCGACGCGAAGTGGCAGAGCTAAGCACGCAGTTACCCGCAAAGCATCTGCTCAATCACATCGGGGTCAAGCTCCGCAAGCATTTGCTCTAACACAACTGGGCGCATGGCGTCACCCAGGACCTCAACGCCATCGGCCGTGGCGCGTATCTGCAATCGCAGGCGGCGGCCATTGGGGTCGCTGTCGTAGTCGTCCGGATGGATAAGGTCCGGCAGTTGCGGAACAAAACGCACTTCGGCCATGACGGGTCTCCTTCACCAACGCCCGGCAATTGACAATCGACACGCCGGGCAGGCGCCTTCAATCAATGATACTTGACGCGGCTTCCAAATGTCACGGGTGACGACAACGGCTCGGCATCGCGGACACTTGGTCGATCGGCCGTCGTCACCGAGGGCACGTTCGACATACACGAAATCGAGTCCCAGGTCGCGGCCGATGTCGGCAGCGCGACGCAGGGTGGCCGGCGGCGTTGGGTTCAACTCTTGCATGCGAAACTCGGGCGTGAATCGTAGCAGATGCCAAGGAATCTGGCGGCTCACGGATGCGATCCACCCGGCAATCGTTCGCAACGAGGCGTCGTCGTCGTTGAATCCCGGAATCAAAGGCGTGCTGACTTCAACCCAAACCCCAGCCGCGACGAATCCCGCCAAGGCGTCGAGAACCGGGGTCACGGGCGCTGTGGTGAGTTCGCGATGGCGATTATCGGTAGCGGCTTTGAGATCCAAGTTGATGGCGTTCAGGCATGGCGCCACTTGGCTCAGTGCCTCGGGCGTGATGAAGCCATTCGTCTTCCAAAGCAATTCGATGCCGTGTGGTCGCGCCAATTCGGCCAGGGCGAGCGTCAACTCCGCGGCGAGGGTCGGCTCGGAATAGGACAACGCGATGGAGCTGCCGGCCGCGGTCGCCTCCGCCACGATGTCGGCTGGGTCCACAGGCTCGGCTTGCCATGGCAATTCGGGCATTCGTCCGACTTGCGACAGGCGGTAATTCAGGCAGTAGTCGCAAGCAAAGGTGCAACCCGGCGCCGCCAGGGTCAGGGCCGAACGTCCCGGCCGATAATGATACAACGGCTTGCGTTCAACGGGGTCGAAATGCCGCACGGTGGTCGCGAATGTGGCTGTCTCGATTCGATCGCCGTGACGCCGGCGCACACGGCAGGCGCCCATCGCTCCGTCCGCCAGGGCGCAATGGTGCGGGCAGAGCGTGCAGCGAAGGGAATCTCCCTCGCGCCGGTAGAATTGGGCCGAGTTCCAGATCATGGCTTTCGTTCGCGACCCGACACGAAACGTCGTTACAATCTTACGCAGCCGCCGAAGTGATGGCGTAAGTCGATGCCGGCGGCATAGCCCAATCGATTGTAGCTCAGATCCAGCCGCGACAGGTCGGGCCAGCGTTTGAGAATCAACGATGCGCCGCGGTCGCCGATATGGTTGCGACTCAGGTTGAGCCGCGCCAACGATCGAAAACCCGTCGATTCCGTGAGATACCGGACCGCCGAATCGCCGAGGTCGTTGTCGCTGAGGTCCAACTCGGTGATCTTCGTCGATAAGGCCCCCGACGCCAGCATGTAGGCGGAGGGATCATTCAAATCGCTATTGGATAATGTCAGGGCGGACAGTTGGGGGAGGTTGGTCGCCTCGGAAAGGACGCCGATGCCCCGATCGCTCAGGCGGCACCGGCACATGCCCAGATGCTTCAGCCCCGTCAGATTCGGCGACAAGGCAATCACCAAGGCACCCGCGTCGAGTACGGGCGCCCCGAACAGACGCAGGTCGGTCAGGTGATTAACATGCGGCGAGTCGACGAGGGTCCGCAGATCGGTGGGTCCAAAATTCTGATCGAGGATGATGAGCTGCCGCGCCCGCGACAGATCGGGATTGTCGGCGATGAACGCCACCACCTCGGCGGCATCTTGAAGTTTCAACGCCTCGACCGGGGCGACTTTCCAGAGGTCGCTGATTTCCGCCAGATCGTCGCGCCGCCAGATCGTGACTTCAAAAGGAAACCCACGCCGAAATGTGCAACCGGTGCGCGCCCAAGGCGGCAACTCGCTTCGCCAGGTTTCGCCATGTTGAATCAGCAACTCGCTCTCGCGATCGACGAGAGGCTCCCGCGCTCGATCGTTCTCGGGCATCGAGTGGAGTTCCATCTGCACGCGAATGAACTCGGCTCGCGGGTCGCCTTGCTCTTCGAGCCAATCGGAGTAGACGAGGCGTGGCCCGTCATCGCGAGGCGATTCGATAATGGCGGCCAGAAACGGCTCGTAACCGGGTGGCGGCATGCGCGGTTTCCCTTGCCAGGAATGGGCGCCATCATACACGAAACGTCGTGGTTCACGCCAGTGCCGCGACGACGGCGTCGCCGACTTCGGTCGTGGTCGCGCTGCCGCCGAGGTCTTTTGATCGCGGGCCTTGCTTGAGAACTTTGGCCACGGCCGACCGAATCGCCTCGGCCCCATTCGCGAATTCGAGATGATCGAGCATCAACGCCGCGGACAGGATTGCCGCCAGCGGATTGGCGATACCTTGACCGGCGATATCCGGCGCCGACCCGTGTACCGGCTCGAACATGCTCGGATAAAGCCGTTCCGGATTCAGATTGGCGCTCGCTGCCAACCCGATGCTGCCGGTCACCGCGGCGCTCAAATCCGTCAGAATGTCGCCGAACAAGTTGCTGGCCACCACAACGTCGAACGTTTCCGGCTTGCGCACGAAGTCCATCGCCGCCGCATCCACGAGAAGCGAATGGGCCTGAACGTCGGGGTATTCGCGCGACACTTCCTTGAATACGTCGTCCCACAAGACCATGCTGAAGCCGAGAGCGTTGGCCTTGGAGATAGACGTGACCTTGCGCCGGCGTCGCCGCGAGGCCTCGAACGCGGCCCGCATGATTCGGCGGCAACCACGCCGGGTGAAAACGCTGGTCTGAATCGCGATGTCCGCTTCGGTGCCGTCGTAGAGCCGGCCTCCGATCGGCGCGTATTCGCCTTCGGTATTCTCGCGAAACACGAGCATGTCAATCGATCCCGGCGCCTTTCCCGCGAGCGGGCACGGCACGCCGTCATACAGATACGCGGGCCGATAATTGACGTATTGATCGAACTTCCTTCGCATGGGAAGGATGATCCCTTGCACCGTGACGGTGTCGGGGACATCGGGGCTGCCCACGGCGCCAAATAGGACCGCGTCATGCCGGCGAAGAATCTCCCAGCCATCTTCAGGAACGATTCGCCCCGTCTGCTTGTAGAAAGCCGTACTCCAGGGAAGGTGATTGAAGTGGAGCGACCCCTGGTCGCGACGGGCGGCGGCTTCGGCAGCCCGAACCGCTTGTGCGATGACCTCCGGGCCGATCCCATCCCCACCGATGACGGCGATGCGCGATTCTGGCATTGTCATTCCCACCATGCTCCGTTATGGAGCGTTGTTAAAGTTCGTAGAATCGGACCCGCGTTGGCCGATACTACCCAGACGGGCCGCGTATGCGGGATGGTTTTAGGCGACTGGCGAAACGGGGCAAGCAAGATGGCACCCGATCCTTACATTCTGGGCCGAGACCGGGCCGGATATTCCCGACGTCTCGTCCTCGCGGCTCTGCTGGCTCTGCCGAGCGTGGTCTCGCTTGCTGGTTGCGATGACCCGCTGTTCGGCAAACGCAAGGAGCCGGATCCGCTCCTCGGCGCCGCCATTCCGAAGACGGTGCCGGATAATCAACGAGCCGTCACCGTGACCTATCCGTCGGCTCCCGCGCCCTCGGGCGGTCCCACAAATGCCGGCTTGGCCAGTAACGGCACCTGGGCCGGACGGCCAGGCGACAACAGCGGCTCCGGTGGCATTGCACCGGCTGGCGCATCGTCCAACGGCGTATCGTTGCAGCCGCCCGTCTTGGGCGGCGGCAGCAATCTCCCGCCGCCGCCAAGGGCGACGCCGACCTCGTCGCTTCCACCCGCGCCCAGCATGGGTACCGGGCCAACCGGCGGCGCCACCGGCACCGGCGGGGCCGTCCGGCTTCGCAGCTTCGAGCATGCCCAAGAATTGCTCACCGGTCGCGGCGTTCGATGGCAGCGACTGGAAACCGTCGATAGCGGCGAATGGAGATTCAGTTGCTCGATTCCCGTGCCGTCGAATCCCAACAAGACGCGGACCTACGAGGCGACCGATCGATACGGTCTCTTGGCGATGCAAAAGGTTCTCGATCAAATCAGCCGTGATCCGCGATAGAAACCATGTGAGAGCACGCGGCGCGCCGAGCACGAAGCGCGAGCAAGTGCAACACTTGCTTGCGCCGCGTGCTCGGCGCGCCGCGTGGTCGGGTCACTCGTCGCCAAATAGGCCCGGTCCCGTCTCGCGACTTCGCCGACGCCGTGGGATGATGGCCGGCGGTGGTGTCTCGCCCGTTGCGCCCGGCAGACGATGCCGGGTCTCTAACTCCGCCAATACCGCCTCCGCACGTCGCAGCACCGGCGCCGGCACGCCTGCCAGTTTCGCCACATGGATGCCATAGCTCCGCTCCGCACTGCCCGGTGCAATCTGGTGCAGGAAAATGACGTCGCCCTCGGTTTCGCGAACGAGAACGTTGTAGTTTCGTAGCCCGGACAGAGTCTCGGCGAGTTGAGCCAGTTCGTGATAATGCGTGGCGAACAAGGCGCGGCACCGTATCGCATCGTGGAGATGCTCGGTAATGGCCCATGCCAACGACACGCCGTCATAGGTGCTGGTGCCGCGCCCGATCTCGTCGAGGATGACAAGGCTTCGCGCGGTGGCATTATTCAGGATGTTGGCGGCCTCGGTCATTTCGACCATGAAGGTTGATTGGCCCCGGCTAAGTTCGTCGCTGGCGCCGACTCGGGTGAAGATCTTGTCGGCAACACCAATGACCGCACTCTCGGCGGGGACGTAGCTGCCCATTTGAGCGAGGAGAACAATCAAGGCATTCTGACGCAGGAACGTGCTCTTGCCGGACATGTTTGGCCCGGTGATGAGCCAGAGGCGGCCATTTTGGGCGTCAAACTGAACGCTGTTGGGTACGAAGGTTCCGGGCGGCAGTGTCTGTTCAAGGACGGGGTGGCGGCCATGGCGAATGGCCAACACGGGGTCGTCGCTCAACTCGGGTTTGCAATAAGCGCGGCTATCAGCCAATTCGGCCAGAGACGCCATCACGTCGAGTTGCGCCAAGACGTCGGCGATTGCCAAGAGCCTTGGCGTCTGAGCCGCGACTCGTTCCCGCAACGCCTGGAACAGATCGAATTCGAGCTGTTTGCTACGGTCCTCGGCGGTCAGAATCTTTTCTTCGTATTCCTTGAGGTCGGGCGTGATGTAGCGTTCGGCATTCTTCATCGTCTGTTTGCGCTGGTAATCGTGCGGTACTTTCGCAGTGTGGGTATGGGTCACCTCGATGTAGTATCCGAAGACCTGGTTGTAACCGACTTTCAGGCTCGGGATGCCGGTTCGGGCGATTTCCTGAGCCTGGAATCGAGCGATCCAGCCCTTGCCTTCGCTGGCGATGCGTCGCAGGTCGTCGAGTTCCGCGTTGAATCCTTCCCGGATGACGCCGCCGTCTTTGGCGTTGGTGGGCGGATCGTCGGTGAGTGCGGAGTCGATGGCCTCGCGAATGTCGGGGCAAAGTTCGAGGCGACCCTCTAAATCTCGTAAGATCGTGGCGCGGCGGCCGGTGACCTTGGCTTTGAGCCGAGGCAAAAGACGCAACGTGCGCCCCACCGCGAGTAGATCGCGCGGCGTCGCCCGGACCGCGCTAATCCGAGCCGTGAGACGTTGAAGGTCGGCCGCGTCGGCCAGCAGTTGCCGCAAATCGACACGGACGGCGTGGTCCGAAAGGAACTCCGCGACCGCGTCGTGGCGAGCCGAGATGCCGGCTCGATCCGTCAATGGAGCGATCAGCCAATCGTGAAGCATGCGTGCGCCCATCGGCGTGATGGTGCGATCAATCATGCTTAACAGCGACCCCTCGCGGCGATTCTCACGCAAGGTTCGCGTCAACTCCAGACTCCGGCGAGTGACTTCGTCGACCTGCAAGACCGCGTCGGCTTGATAGGGTCGCAGCGTGAGCAGATGCGTGAGTTTCGCTTTGAATGTCTCCTGGAGGTAGATGATCAACGCCCCGGCGGCGACGAGGCCGGATTGGTCGTCGCGGAATCCGAAGCCGTTGAAGGTGGTGACGCCGAAATGCTGCCGCAGGGCGGCGAGTGCCGTAGCGGAATCGAAGGTCCAATCGGGCCTGCCGATCAATGGCCGCGAAACGATGCCCGCGACGGCCGCAGACCAGTGATCGCGCTCGCGATCGGATACCAAGCACTCCGACGGCACCAGCCGGCCGAGTTCATCGCCCAGTCGCTGCGGTGGAAGGTCGGCGGCGAAAAAATGGCCCGTTGAAAGATCGACCCACGCCAGACCGATGCCGTCGCCGGCTACAATGGCCGCCAAATGATTCGGTTGCCTCGGGTCAAGCAGTTCGTCCTCGGTGACGGTCCCGGGCGTGACGACTCGGGTCACCTCGCGCCGGATGATCCCTTTGGCTTGCGCGGCGTCTTCCATCTGTTCGCAAATGGCGACGCGGTGGCCGAGCTGAATGAGCTTGCCCAGATAGCGTTCAAGGGCGTGATGAGGGACGCCGGCCATCGGAATGGACTTGTCGCGTTTGGTCAGCGTTAGGCCGAGCAACCGAGCGCCGAGTTCGGCATCGGCTTCAAACAACTCGTAGAAGTCGCCGTTGCGAAAGAACAACAGCATGCCGGGGTAACGCTCTTTGGCGTCCCGAAACTGCTGCATCATGGGGGTGGTCATAATGGGCTTGATACGCTTGGTGGAAGCGTCGCCAAGCCTTGCGGGAGTGAAGTTGGAATGTGTGCTGAACGATCGGGCTTATGCCTTGCCGTTTTGACAGCACTTACTCATGAAGACCATGTTGCCACGTCCAAGATACTCGATGTGGCTCATGTAGTGGCGCATCAGAAGCAAGCCTCGCCCGCAGGGTCGTTCGAGGTTTTCCGGGGCAGTGGGATCGGGAAGGTCGTTCGGATCGAAGCCGGGGCCTTCATCGGCGATGAGTATCTCAAAGATGGCGGCATCGACGCGATAGGCAACCCGGACCGACTTATCGCGGTCCATCTGATTGCCGTGCTTGATGGCGTTAACGAGTGCCTCTTCAAGAGCGAGTTTGATGGCGAAGATTTCGTGTTCGGTGAAATGGGTATCGCGCAAGGCGCGTTCAATCTCGGTCTGAACGCGCCGTGCTTCTTCCAAGTCACTGGCGATGTTCAGATCGAAAGGGAAGTTCTTGTCCGACACATCACTCATGGCTGCCTGCTGAACCATGCCAAAGCTGGTAACTTCCTGAACCACACTCCTACAGTTCGACGGCGGCGGGAACCACGGGTCGCATCAATCTCCGTTCAGTCCCGACCGACAGGGCGAATGGACCGGCATCGAATTAATCCTAGTTCAGAGATTCGATGCGGACCAACCGAGAGCCGGATTAGAACGCTTGTAGGGCAGCCTGTTCGTCCTTGTAGATCTTGAACAGCTTGTCGAGCCTGGTGATCTCAAAGACCTCAAGAATCTCTTTGGCGATGTTGCACATCACCAGCTTGCCGCCGGAGCCTTGAACTTTTCGATTCATCGTGATGAGCTTGCCCAGGGCAGCGCTGGACAGGAATTCGACATTCGAGAAATTCAGCAGGATTTTCTTCTTCGCCTGCTCATCGACAAGGCTGAAAAGTTGGTCGCCGATGATCTGGATATTCTGCTCATCCAGAATCTTTTTATCGACAAAGTTGACGACGGTGATGTCGCCAATTTCCTCGATTTCCAGCCGTTTGCGGCGCGGTTGCGAGGTCATGAAAGGCGTCTCCTATTCCGGCCAAGTCAATCCGGCTCCTCGTCGGAGCGTCATCACTCAGCAGATCGTCAGGCCGTTTAGCAAAGTATTGTCGAGTCGTACATCTTACCTGTCAAGCGGTAACGAAAACATTTTCCGTTACCCCGATGGTTCGGACGCGGTCAACCAGCTTGATCCGTCACCAATGGCAACGTCATGCTTTTGCTTCGATCCAGAGCATCGCTTACTTCTCGCCGCTCCAAGGCGTCGAGTTCGTCCACGAGTTCCAAGCCAAAGTAATGCCGCAGGTCCGATCGCGAGCTTTGATATATTGTCGGTCCTTTTCCCAAACAAATCAATGTCCCGTCGTCAATCTCCAACGGAACGATCAGCGTTCCGGCATCGAACAAGACGGGGAACATATTGCACGCGATCGGCTTGATATCGTGAACCGGAATCTCGTTTTGGAGCGCAAAACGATGGAGCAGGCAGCCGCGACCGTTTCGGTTGAGGAAGACACACGCCCCGTCGCGAAGCCGGGTGCGGGTGTACTCGCCGCCGGGATAGTCGGCATCGGGCCACCACTCAGCCTCAAACCACTGATCGCTCGGTACGCCGATCAATGGTTCCAATTCGTTCGCTCGATCAAGGATAGCTCGTACTTTCGGTTTCTCCACCGTGGCGCCGTATTGGCAGCATCGATCGTGGCAGAACGTGCAGGCCATGCACTCGTGGAAGTAAGTCAGGCGAAAAATCCGCGTATCCACCCATTCCACCGCCGGTGCACCTGGGTAGGCGGTGTACACCCGCGACAATGGCACGATCATTCAGTCTCCTGTATGGTTCGGCGTCGAATCCGGCGCGAAGCTCCGCGCGCCAAGGCCGCCCTCGCGACATCGACTAGGAACTCATCGCGCTTGCGGCCGATTGCCGGCAAGCCGGCGTCGAGGGCTTCGCTCAGGATGAACGGATTCGGATTCACTTCGAGAATACTAACTTCTCCCGATGGTGTCACGCGGACATCCACCCGAGCATAGTCACGGCAGCCTAGAAGCCGATAAGCTTCGCGGGCTATTTGGGATATTCGACTGCGCCATTCATCGTCAATGGGTGCGGCCAGCTCGCACGACATTACCTGACGCTCATCCGAAGCCTCGTGCCACTTGGCAGTGTAGGTGTACACCGGCCAAAACCGTCCCTGCGTGTCGGCGAAGTGGATTTCCTCGAACGGCAAGACCTGGAGCGAGCCGTAGATGTCCGTCAGCGTGACGAATAGCTCGCGACCGAGGATCAGCTTTTCCACCAATACGGGTGAGCCATAATTTTCCAGCACATGAGCTACCCGCCGTTCGAGTTCATTTGGGTTGACGACGACGCTCGCTTGATCGATGCCGACGCTCGCGTCTTGAGCGCAGGGCTTGACAATGAGGGGCCAGTCGAGCGTATGAGGCGGGCACGGCAATCGTTCAACGACAAAGAACGGAGCCGTCGGCAAGCCGGCCCCGCGAAACAAGTGCTTGGCTCGCTGCTTGTCCCGTGCCAGCGCCAATGTCTCGGCCGGGCAACCGGTGTAAGGGATCCCTAACCAGTCGAGCAAGCCCGCCGCGGCTGGCTCTGTGTCGAGTTGGTCCGCCAGTCCCTCGAAGAAATTGAAAACGGCGTCGGGCCGATCCGCGTGCAGTCGCTGGATCATGACGCCGGGGTTCGTGCTGACGCCGATACGAGAGATGCGAAACCCAGCCGCGGCCAGGATGTCGCCGACCCGCGTCGCCGTCTCGACGACTTCCGCTTCAGATTCGTAGTCGCGATGATCGGGTGGAAGAACCGGCTCGTTGTACAGGACGGCAATGTGCGGCGCGGACATCGTTAACGCCCCGTTCGTTCGCGGGCCGATTGCAGAATGGAACCGATCAATTCGGAATAGGTCATCCCGTGCCCCTTGGCGAGCAAGATCAAGTCGCCGGTCTGAGGGTTCAGCCCTGGAAGCGGGTTAATCTCGATGAAAAACGGGACTCCGTCACGAAGGCGAAAATCGAGTCGGGCAATGTCACGACAACCGACGGCGCGAAAGACCTTCAGGGCGGCCTCGATGACCGACTCGGTGGCCCCCGGCGGAAGCTTCGCGGGGGCTTCGTAATCGACGCAATTGCGCCAGTCACGCTTCACCTCAAGGCTGTAAACGAAATGTTGCGTCGGCGCCTTGGGGACGACGCGCATCACGCCGATGACCCTCGATGGATCGTTGCCCACAACACCGGCGGTAAGCTCGTCACCCCGGATAAACTCTTCGACAAGCACCGATTGGTGATAACCCCGAGCCAGCGCATCAACGACGGCGGCCAAATCGTCACGATGCTCGATGAGGCACTTGGAACGAATGCCCTTGCTGGAGCCTTCGCAAACGGGTTTGGCCAGTAGCGGCAACGTCAAGTCGTGGCAGTGGGCTTCGGCATCATCGCCCCGCGCGACGACCGCTCCTCGCGGCACCCGAACGCCGGCGGCGTGGACGATGCGTTTGGTCCAGTCTTTGTCGAGAGCGACGCCCAAGGTAGCGGGATCGGAGCCGGTGTAGGGAATGTCGAGCATTTCCAGAACGGCGGGGACGCGCGACTCGCGTGAGCGGCCGATGCCTCGGCCTTCGGCGAAATTGAAAACGAAATCGGGTGGATCGGCAAGCAACCGTTCGAGCAACGGTCGCCCATTTCCCAAACGAATGGGCGTGTGCCCCAGTCCTTGGAGCACATCCGCTATAGCATCGACCGTATCCGGGGCGTCGAACTCTTCGAAGAAATCGTCCGGGGCCCCAAGCGGTGCAGGTTCATCGCCCTTCAGGTCGTAGGTGATGCCGACCTTCATCCGTGCGTGCCGTTGCCATTGCCGTTGACAAGGTGAAGCGGAAACAGGCGAACGCGACCGTTTCCGTTGGCATAACCGTTGTCATCGACGTCGTGGGGTTCGGCCTCGTCGGCGTCGCAGCAGCCCAAAGCCTCGGTGGCGGCGTCGAGCAACTCGCGTTGTCGTCGCCGTTCCATGCGCTCGTTGCCTTCCGGAATAATGGCGGAGCGCGTCCCTTGGAGTAGGCTGCTGACACCACGGGTCATGGTCGGCGCAATCGTCGCCGGTTTGTCTTCGGCTTGATAGCGCACGAGCATCCCTTCGAAGTTTCGCAAAACGACCGCATCGTCGGAGGCGGAGACGAGGTAGTTCGGCATGAGGGGAATCTTTCCGCCGCCATGCGGGCTATCGACGACATAAGTCGGGATGCCCAGTCCGCTCATGTGGCCGCGAAGCCCTTCCATGATTTCTAGCCCCTTCCAAACCGAGGTTCGGAAGTGACCGGCTCCGATAACGGGGTCGCAATGGAACAAGTAGTAGGGACGGACCTTGATGCGCAACAGTGCCCGGCACAGATCGCGCATGGTCTCCAGAGAGTCGTTCACGCCTTTGAGGAGGACGGCATGGTTGTTGACCGGCATACCGGCTCTCAAGAGAGCGTTGCAGACTCGGGCAGCCTCGGGTGTTATCTCGCGAGGGTGGTTGAAGTGGGTTTGAATCCAAACCTTCTCCGCGCTGGCGAGGAGTTCAATGAGGCTGTCGTCGTAGAGTTTTTGCGGCAACGTGACCGGCACTCGAGTCCCGATCCGCACCACATCGACATGTTTGATCGCCTTGAGGCTATCGAGGAAGAATTTCAGTTTCGGTTGGGGGAGGGTGAGCGGATCACCGCCGGACACGATGACATCGCGAATCTCGGGGTGACGGCGAATGTAGTCGATCATCCGCTCATCGTTGTGGCTGACGGCGTCCCAGCCCCCACGGACCATGGTGGCGCGCTTCCGGGTGCAGAAGCGGCAATACATGGTGCAGACGTGAGTGGTGACCATCAGCGCCCGATCGGGGTAGCGATGGGTCAGGCCGGGGACCGGAGCATCCTTGTCCTCTTCGAGGGGGTCTTCCAGTTCGAACCCTGACGGATTCTCTGCTTCTAAAGGCGAAGTGACCGATTGCAGGCGAATCGGGTCACTCGGATCATCCGGATCGATCAGGGAGAAGTAATAGGGTGGGATGGCAAGTTTGTAGTCCCCTTCGAGGCGTCCCATCACTTCCAGTTCGTCGGCCGTGAACGGGAGGAGGTGACGGAGTTGCCGAACGGAACGGATGGCATGTTGCGATTGCCAACGCCAGTCGTCCCATTGTGAGTCGGGAACGTCTTGCCAGACCGGATGGCGGCGCGGTTTCGACGGGGGTTCGTCGTCTTCGCCGCAGAGCGGTTGTCGGGCCGCAGATGTGGTATCAGCCCCAAACCGCTGTTCGGAATCGTTCATTTCCCAGGTGGCCTCCAACGAGGGGAATCGAGACCCGTCGTGCTTGTGGCATGTCCCCGTTGTCACGCCCGGTCGAAGTGCGACAATCACAACATTCGACCGACAAGCACGATCCATTAAATCACGTATACTAACTACCCTCACCGAAATTACAAGATTTTATCGCACCATTTTGACCCGATTGCGCGAACTTTTTTCCTTGCGCCTCACAGCTCGACGTCATCAGCGCGCGTTGAGGAACCGTTGAAGTCGATGCGTCGCGCTTCCGACATCGACCTCTGAGGCGATGAACTTGATTCGGAGTCGTGAAATATCTCGAAAAAACGCATGTTTTTTTCGAAGTGTCGTTGCGTCATGTCGGCGCCTCCGGTTTCACATCCTCGGCCCGCCCAAAACGAACGCACCCGCGCGAGCCAACACACCAGCGCGCGTGACAGGGCGCCGCGACCTCGAACAAACTCAACGACGAGGGCCGCCATCGCAGTCGCTCGTTTGGAAAATCGGCGCTGGCTTCTTCACATCAACTGCCGTACACTCCTCGCCATGGACTCAACAACAACGACGCAACGATTACCGCGCGTGCTCGGCATCTGGACGGCGACAGCGTTGGTCGCTGGCACCGTCATCGGCTCGGGCATCTTCAAGAAGCCCCAAGCCGTTTCGAATCAGATTCCCGAATTCGGGTTGGGCATGCTCGCCTGGGCATTGGGTGGGTTGCTCGCGCTACTGGGAGCGTTGGCACTCGCGGAAGTCGCGGCTCTGGTGCCTCGCGCCGGCGGCAATTACGCATTCCTTCGCGAGGGATTCGGTAGGCTCGCGGGCTTCCTCTGGGGCTGGGTCGAGTTTTGGATCATTCGCACCGGCTCGATTGCCGCGCTGGCGACCATCTTCAGCGAATCGCTTCACGATGTCCTGTGCAAGTCTCGCGGCGTCGCCCCGGGACAGGAACTCTTGTCGTTCTGGTCGCGGCAGGGGCTGACTGCCACGGTCATCCTCGGGCTGGCCCTGGTGAACGTTCGAGGCGTTCGTTGGGGGGGCGTTCTGCAACTATTCCTCACCATCGTGAAAGTGGCATCGCTTTTGGGTGTCCTTTTGCTGCCATTTATCGTCGTCGCGGTGACGGCCACACCGGCTGCGAAACCTTCGACGGCTAACTTGCATCCAATCTGGCCGTCGGATTGGTCGGGTTTCTCCGCCAGCCGGTTCGCCGCGGCGATGGTCGGCGTCGTCTGGGCATACCACGGCTGGATGAATGTCGGATGGATGGCGGAAGAAGTTCGCGAACCGCAAAAGAACATCCCGCGATCGCTGCTCTTTGGCGTCGGCCTCGTTACCATTCTTTATCTCGCGGCCAACCTTGCCTACTATCTGGTGATTCCGGCGGTCGAATTGAAGACGATGAAAGATCCCTCGGTGGCGGCACAGTTCGCTCAACGGTTGATCGGCGGCAAGGGTGGTTTGATCGCGTCGGCGGCCGTTATGATCTCCGTTTTCGGCGCCCTCAACGGCAACCTCATGGTCGGGCCTCGCGTCTTGTTCGCCATGGCCGACGACCGCATGGCGCCGCGATGGCTTCGCGGGATTCATCCACGCTTCCAGACACCGGCGGCTGCCATCCTACTTATGGCGGCATGGGCGGCTCTCATGGTTGTCGTCGTGGGTTTCTTGGTGCGCAACCCATTGCCGACGATCCGGCTCGGCGGCCTGTCCGTAAATCCCAACTTCCCATCGGGCAAAGATCCGTTCGACATTATCACCGACTTCGCCATGTTCGGGGCGCTGTTGCTGGAGACGTTGACCATCGCCACGATCTTCGTTTTTCGGCGACGCGATATGCAGACGCCTCGCGTCTATCGGTGTCCCGGCTATCCGATCGTGCCGATACTGTACATCGTGTTGATCTTGGGCGTTCCTCTGAACATGTTCATCACCCAAACGGTCGAATCAGTAACCGGCATGGCGTTCATCCTGGTGGGCACGGCCATCTACATTGGATTCTTGCGGAGGCGTGCCCGGTAAATACGCCGGCACCGGGGCGTTGTCAATTGGCACGCGGCTCCGGTATGATAACGGCCGCCGGTCCGTCTCCGGCCGGCAATATACATCTTCGACCGTTGATTCTCTCGGGAGGTGCGTTCATGAAACGCCTGATTGGGATGGTTGTCGTCATCGTCGTCGGGATCATTGCCATTTTTCTGCTCACGGGCTGGATCGGACTCCTCGACGGCACGCCGCCGGGTGACATGTACGATCGCTACGTGAAGGGTTACGGTCCGGCCGACACGCCGCAAGAGGCCGCCGATCGACTCAAGAAAGCTTTGAAGAATCGCGACTTCAAGAATGCCGCCCGCTATTTCACCTCGACCTACGCGGAGCAGCTTCGTCGCGGTCACAAGTCGGCCCGTGCCATGACCAAGAAGATGGACGATCTTTCGTACCAAATGGAACAGCGGGGTTATCACACCGACGAATCGAAGCTGTTGTTCGTGCTCTTGGACCCGTTCCCGTCCGACTTGTCCATCACCATCGACAAGGCGACCAGCGACGATGCGGTGGCCAACATCGTGCTCGCCAATTTGCCGAAGCTGCGCTACGAACAATCATCAGGCTATTGGCAACTAGACAGCCAGATGAGCAATGTGTTCTGGCAGGGCGTCGTCAATCCAAGGACGCTCGGATTCGCCGTCAAAGTCAAGAAAGAGAAGAACGGCTGGAAGTTCGACGTGCCCGTTCCGCCGGTCATGCAGCGGAGCGTTGAACGGATGAACGACAAATACAAGGACTACGAAAACGCCTTCAAGGTGCTGTCGATGGAAGTCAAGAACGACCCCGACGTGAAGGAGAACGTCCGGAAACGCTTGAAGGAATTGATCGAGGAAGCAGCCAAGAGTTGAAGCCGCGCCGCCTCGGTTTCGCGCCCCATCCCGGAGCGCGAAACCGATCGGGAGCTTTATTCTTTCACCACGATTGGCACGCGGATCAGGGCTTTTTGGTTGCCAACGTCGTCGAGAACGGTGATCTGCAGCGTGAATTCGCCGGCGCGATTCAGCGCGATGAACCCTTGGAGCGTGATGGCCTCGGCGGTGGCGACCTTGGCCGCGTCGTCGCCCAGAAAATCGAATCGCTGGGGTTTGGGCATCTGAGGCTTCCCGGCCTTGTCAAACGTCTGAATCTCCATCGCCAATTTGATCTTGCCCTGCTCGCGTTCGAAGCCTATCGCGTGAAGCCGGAAATGTAACAACTCACCGACGAAGCCATGGCTGCCGGCCGGCGAGGTCCCCTCTTTGTCGTGGGTGAATCGCGGCCTCACCAACGCGAACTTCGACGCGACACATTTGAATTTGCGTTCAAACGATACGCTTTCTTCCGCGAGGTTGTCGGTAATGGTCAGTTTGTAGGTGTAGTCGCCAGTGGGGAACTTGCTGCCGAGGCTGACGCTGGCGGTGCCGGCAAACGAGTTACCCCCGAGGGCCAAGACGTCGTTGAGCGGGCTGCGTTGATCGAGAATCGCCTTGCCTTCGCTGGAGATCACCTGCAATCGCAGTTCGACGTCGATCTTGCCGGTTTCGGTGCGCAGCCCATCAACGATGAATCGAAAATAAAGCTCGTCGCCGGCCACGACGTCGGTGGACTCCCGGATCGGCCCGAGCGGTCCATAGGTGATGCGAATGTCGCGTAGGACCGGTTTGCCGAAAAGAGGCGCCGCGAAGCTAAGCATCAAGCACAACGCTGTCATCGAGCGAACCATCAGAGTCTCCTCAAGGGTCGGGAACCGCCGCCGGCGTCTCGGGGTGGTCGATCCCATTGTCGCTGCTCAGACGTCGGCGGAGCATGTCGTAGAGAGAATCGAGTGATTGAGCAATCACGCGAACATCGGCGAGTACGGGCATGAAGTTCGTGTCGCCATTCCAGCGCGGCACGATGTGCCAGTGAAGGTGCCCCGGCAGTCCGGCTCCGGCGGCCTTCCCGAGGTTCAAGCCGATGTTGAATCCGTCCGGGTTCATCAATTCTTGCAACAGGGTCGTCATGCGGGTGACAGCCTGCATGATTTCCAGCATCTCGTGCGACTCGAGGTCTTGCAATCGGGCTTTGTGGGCGTGGGGCGCGACCAAGAGATGGCCGTTGTTATATGGGTACTTGTTGAGGACGACGATGCAGCCGGGGGCGCGCCAGGCGACGCGCGTGGCGCGGTCTTCAGTACCGGCAAGCGCCTCACAGAGGAAACAAGCGTCCGGCGCGGGTTTCGGGCCGGTTGCCACATAGGCCAATCGCCACGGTGCCCAGAGTTGATCCACGATGCAGCGCCTCCCATATCGACTTGACGTCAACTTGGGCCAATCCTACCATGACTTTTCTTGCGAAGAAATGTCTCTGGTTCAGGAAGCAGTCATGGCCGTTCCGAAACGCCGCACCTCACACTCCCGACAGGGAAAACGTCGGAGTCACCATGGGGTGAAGCCGCCTCAGATACAATACTGTGACCATTGCAACGAGCCGGTGCTGCCGCACCACGTCTGCTCGAATTGCGGCCATTATCAGGGCCGTGAAGTAGTGCAGATGGAGGAAGAACAGGAGAAGTAGGCGATGCGCATTGCCCTGGACGCGATGGGTGGCGATCACGCGCCCGGTCCCATCGTGGCCGGAGCCGTACAAGCCGTCGCTTATGACCGCGAGTTGCGCGTCGTTCTGGTCGGCGATCGTTCGCAAATCGAGTCCGCGCTCACCGCAGCCGGCGCCTCTCCGGGCGACCGGCTCGAGATTTTTCATTGCTCCCAAGTTGTGGGCATGGGGGAATCGCCCGTCGAGGCCCTGCGCAAAAAGCCGGATAACTCCATTAGTCGTTCGTGGCAACTCCTCGCCGAAGGCAAAGTGGACGCGATCGTCGGAGCGGGAAGTACCGGCGCCATGGTTGCCGGCGGGTTGCGACTCCGTCGCTTTCTGCCTCACGTTCACCGGCCCGGGATCGCCGCCGTCATGCCGACCGCCAAAGGGCCGTGCATCATCCTGGACGTCGGCGCCAACATCAATGCCCGACCCTCGCATCTGCTTCATTATGGCGTCATGGGCCGGATTTTCGCCCGCCATATTCTTGGACGTGATAATCCACGCATCGGGCTGATGAACGTCGGCGAAGAAGAAGGGAAGGGCCACGACCTGGCCAAGGAGACGCAAGACCTTTTCCGCGCCAGCCCTTGGAGCGAACATTTCCTCGGCAACATCGAAGGCCGTGACATTCATCGCGGAGCGGCCGACGTCATCGTCACCGATGGCTTCGTCGGCAACGTGATTCTCAAGACCTGTGAAGGTGTTTCCGAGTTTGTGATGAAACTGGTCGCCCACGAAGTTCTTAGCACCTTGGGCACCGAAAAGAACAACGCCCTCGGCGCCCTTCAAGCCATGGCGGCCCGTTATCATTACAGCGAATTCGGCGGGGCGCCTTTGTTGGGCATCGATGGTATCTGCATCATTTGTCATGGCAGCTCGAGCGATCGCGCTATTCGCAATGCCCTCGGCGTGGCCGCCACGTACTCGCGCACTGGGGTCAACGAGAAGATCGTCGCCGAACTCGCCGAGGCGCCGCCGGTCGCCGACGAAGGATAACCGCTTCGTCCGGCGACGCCTCGCCGAGGCGTTATCCATCGAGATCATGCATCATGCCGCGAAACATCTTCCTTTTCCCGGGTCAGGGTGCTCAATCGGTTGGCATGGGCCGCGAGGTGCTGGCGGCTTCTGCGGCCGCCCGCGGCCGTTTTGATGAGGCCAAGCAGATTCTGGGATATGACTTAGCCGATGTCTGTCTTAACGGGCCGAAAGAGCGGCTCGACTCGACGGTTGTTAGTCAACCGGCGTTGTTCACCGGCAGCCTGGCCGCGCTCGATCATCTGGCCGCCATCGAGCCGGACCTGCCGGCGGGCGTCGTGGCCGCTGCCGGTTTGAGCCTCGGCGAGTATACCGCCCTGACTTTTGCCGGAGCGTTGTCGTTCGCTGATGGCCTGCGATTGGTCCAACGTCGCGGTGAGGCGATGCAGGCCGCCGCCGACGCAACGCCCAGCGGCATGCTGAGCATTCTCGGCCTTGAATTGAGCGCGATCCATGACATTGTCGCGGCCGCGTCGGTTCAAGGCTTCATTGCCATTGCCAACTATCTTTGCCCGGGCAACACCGTCGTGTCGGGAACCAAGGCCGCGTGCGCGGCTGTCGAGAAATTGGTCGCCGATAAGGGTGGCCGATCGGTGGCACTGGCTGTTGCCGGCGCGTTTCACACTCCCCTCATGAAGCCCGCCGATCAACAACTGGCGGACGTCTTGCGAACCGTCACCATCCACAGCCCACGCATCCCGGTATGGTCGAACGTCGATGCCCAGCCTCATTCGGACCCGAACGAGATTCGCGATCTGCTTGTACGGCAGGTGCTCCAGCCGGTAAAATGGGAAGATATCATGCGCGCCCTCGTGACAGGTGGCGACGCCGCGTTTCACGAGATTGGACCTGGTCGGGTTCTTGCCGGGTTGCTGAAACGAGTTGATCGCAAGATTCCGATCCGCAATTGGGCGTTCTGACCGGCGGGTAACATCCCGGGTCGATCATGTCCGAGTCGACGCATTTCGATCCCGGCCCGCCGACGCTGCCCCGCGGCGGCGACACAACCAAGCCACCGGCGCCTTCGGGCTATGAGCTTTTCGACGCGATTGGCGAGGGCGGCATGGGCGTCGTGTATCGTGCGCGCGATCTATCGCTCGATCGCGAAGTCGCGGTCAAAATCCTCAAGCCGGATTTCGCGCCGGATTCGGCAATCGGCCGGCGATTCGTGGATGAGGCTCGAATCACGGGGCAACTTCAGCATCCAGGCATTCCGCCAATCCACCAAACCGGCACACTGGCCGACGGCCGGCCGTTCTTGGCGATGAAACTGATCAAGGGCCAGACGCTCAACGCGATTCTTGACACGTGCACGCGGCGCAAGCAACTGAAGGATGGCGACCGAACACTTGCTGGCACGGCGTGCTCGGATCATGCACCAAACATCCTCGCCGTCTTCGATGCGATCTGCCAAGCGGTCAGCTATGCCCACGCTCACGGCGTCATTCATCGCGACCTGAAACCGGCCAACGTCATGGTCGGCGCGTTTGGCGAAGTCCAGGTCATGGATTGGGGGCTTGCGAAGTTTCTCGGTCCGAACCCGCCGCGGGAAATCACGGACGCCATCGACGATCCGATGGCAACCGAGCTGGCCGCGACCCGCAACGCTGACACCGCGACCCAAGCGGGCGCTGTTCTCGGAACCCTCGCGTTCATGCCGCCCGAACAGGCCGGCGGTGAAATTGACAAGATTGATGAGCGAGCCGACGTGTTTGGTCTTGGCGCGATCTTGTGCGTCATCCTGACCGGACAGCCCCCGTATGCCGGCGTTTCGGCCGCAGCCATCCGTCGGAAAGCCTTGCGCGGTGAACTCGCCGATGCCTATGCCCGACTGGACACATCCGGTGGAGAGCCGGCGTTGATCGAGCTTGCGAAGCGCTGCCTATCACCCGAACTTGCGAAGCGTCCTCGAAACGCCGGCGAAGTGGCGAACGCCGTTTCGACGTTCCTTGCCGAGACCGAGGCGCGGGCCCGTCGCGCCGAGATCGAGCGAGCGCAATTGCTCACCAAAGCGGCCGAAGAACGCAAACGCCGTCGGGTTCAACTGGCTCTGGCATTGAGCTTGCTATCGCTGGTCACCGTTGCCGGTGGCGGGCTTTGGTTTGTGCAACATCAGCGGGCGACGGCCGAGCGAATCCGGGTGTTGCGACGAGAACAGGCGAGATTGACGGTTGAAGGCTCGCTGGCCCAGGCAATGAATCACCTTCGACGCTCACGATGGGCCGAAGCTTCGCTGTTGATCCATCAGGCGGCCCAAAGCCTTGATGATGCCGAATCCGACGCGATCGCCAAACAACTTGCCGATGCCGAACGCCTCTTGGAGTTAGTACGGCGCGTCGATACCGCGAGCATCAAGTCGAATGCATGGCTTGGAAGCAACTTCGACCACACGAGCGCCGAACGGGAATATGCCTCGGCTTTCGCCCAGGCCGGCGTCGCGTCACTGGGCGAGGATATTGCCGTCGTGGCGAGCCGCATTCAAGAGTCGCCGATTCGCGAGCTACTTGTAGCCGCTATCGACGATTGGGCCTGGCAGGCGATCAATTCGCCACATCGTACATGGCTGCTGAATGTGGCGAGGGCGGCCGATCCTCATCCCTGGCGCGATCGGTTTCGAGACCCAGCCGTCTGGACCGACGATGCCGGCCTCGCCGTACTGGCAAAAGATGTCGATGTGCGGCTGCATTCGCCGCATCTTCTCGTTGTGCTGGGCCGCGTGCTCATGGTGAGGAAGCTCGATGCCAGGGCTGCCGAGATCTTGTCACGAGCCTATCAGCAACACCCAAACGATTATTCGATCAACTTCGATCTCGGCAGCGCCTTGCAGCGAGCAGGGCGAGACGCGGAGGCGATTGGCTACTTTCGCGCGGCCATCGCGATTCGGCCGGATGCGGTCCCGGCATACAACAACCTGGCCACGTCGCTCAATAAGAGCGGGCATGCCGATCAGGCGATGCAGATTCTTAGGACGGCCTTGACGATCGATCCGTCATTCTCAAGTGCCTATTTGAATCTCGGTGTCATTTACGGCAATCAGCGACGATTCGACGATGCTATTGCCACCTTTCAGAAAGCCGCGGATATATCCCCCACGTTTCCCAATGCTTGGGGAGCGTTGGGGCAGGCCTTGATCGATCGGGGTCGATTCGCGGAGGCCGTCGCCGCGCTCGACAAGGCCGTCGTGCTTTTGTCGCCCGACGACACTCGCTTGCGCCCGCACTTTCTCAGGCTGCAAACCTTGAGCCACCAACTCCTGGCCCTGGACAAGAAACTCACCGCACATGAGAGCCATGCGAATCCGAAAGCAACGCCCGCCGACCTCATTGAATGGGCGTGGATTTGCAGTCATTACAAGCGCCACTATGCGAAGTCGGCACGCCTCGCCGCCGAGGCGTTCGCGAAAGATCCTTCGTGTGCCGGCGACCTGAAAGCGGCGCGTCGCTACAATGCCGCGTGTGCCGCTGCCCTCGCCGGTTGCGGGTTCGGTGAAGACGCAAGTTCCCTCAAGCCTGAAGATCGATCCCGTTGGCGGCAGCAGGCTCTTGAGTGGCTTCGGGCCGACCTGACGGCATGGACCGGCGATCCCAACAGTGACGCGGCGGAGGTCGAAAAGACCCTTCAACATTGGCTCGCGGATCCCGACCTGGATGCCGTGCGAAATCCCGTCAAACTTGCTGAGTTCCCGGAAGCCGAACGGGCAAACTGGCAGCGGCTCTGGGCTGATGTGAGGAAGCACGCCGGCCCTCTCAAAGCGCCTTTGGAACGCCCCGCCAATAGAAAACAGTAGCGTGAGGAACGGTCAACCATCGACAAGGAGATTCCAATGATGATCCGAACGACGCTTCGACGATTCCCCGACATGGTGGCTGTTTTCGCCATGCTGGCCGTCGGCGGTGCAAAGGCCACTGGCGCTCCAGACGATCCCCCGTTGCCCGAACCGCGCAAGGCGACGGCAACCGATCAGCGGCACTCCCTCAATAGTCTCAAGCAGATTTTGCTCGCCGTTCACAATTACCACGATACGTACGGTCATTTCCCAACCGACATTACCGACAAGGCCGGCAAACCGTTGTTGAGCTGGCGCGTCGCGATCCTGCCCTACATCGAGCAAGAGAATCTGTTCAGGCAGTTCAAACTCGATGAGTCTTGGGACAGCGAGCACAACCTGCCGCTGAGCAAGATCGTCATCAAGATCTACCACGGCGCCGATGTGAAGATTGCGCCGTTGACGTACTATCAAGTCTTCACGGGCCCGGGGACGCCGTTTCCGGCGGGGAAGAAATCGCGTCTGGCGAATATCGTCGATGGCACGTCGAACACAATCGGCGTGATCGAGGCCGGTCCGCCGGTGCCTTGGACCAAACCTGCCGACATTGCCTACGACCCCAAACAACCGTTGCCGAAGTTCACCGGCCCGTTTAGCAACCAACTTCATCTGACGATGTTTGACGGCTCGGCCTGGGCGGTGCGACGCGATATTCCCGAGCGGGAACTGCGGCATCTCATTGAAGCCGGTGACGGCAATGTCGTTCAGCCGATTTCGACCTATCGCCCCAAACGGGCCGCCGATACCCCCGAAGAGAAAAAGGAACTGGCCGCCGCTGTTGAGGCGAATTCCCGAATGATCGCCGAAATGGAGGTCTTGCTCAAAGACCACCTCGTGTTGTTGAAGAAAAAGGCTCTCGCAGCCAAGAGTCTGGAGGAGGCCACCGACCAAGGTGAGCGATTGCAGCAGATGATCGAGGCGATTAAGGCGGAAAACCAACAGATGCGAGTCAAGCTCGGCTTGGAAGGCGCTCGTCCCGGCCCGCGACCGGTGCAAAAGTAGTTAATGGCAGATGATCCATCGCAAAGGTGCGGCGAGCGCCTTTGCGATGCGTGTTATTCGGTCCCCGCCAATTTCGCGACAAAAGCCGCGTGCTCGCCGGACGCGATGCCATCTTGCACGACAGCCAAGACCCGCGCCATATCGCCGCGAATCATCGCCGCGGTGTCCAGCCATAGGCCGGGGAATACCTCGCTGCGCACGATGCCGGAATCATGGGGTGGCATCGGCTGGTACTGTCCGCCGCGCAAGGCGAACCAGTCGATGGCTTGATCGGCAACACGCCAGACGAGATACTCGCGGACGCCGGAACGACGATAGACGTTGAGCTTGGTGTGCATGTCGAAACTGACACTGGTACCGGAAACCTCGGCGACGAATTCCGGAGCGCCCTCGAAATAGTCATCCTCGCCGATACAGGCCTGCCCCCCGCGAGCCGGGTCGATCATCAATAGAGCGTCAGGCTGCGGTTCGTTGTCCTGATCCAAGCGAACCGTCGCGTTGTCGGCGCCCCGCAGGCCCGGAGTCGCGGCATTGTAATATCCAAGCCACAAAACGAGACGATAGTGAGGTTCGCCATGGAGACTCATTCGTACCGGAGAGGGCATGTAGACGACTCCTTCGATCAGTTCGGCCTTGTTGACGTGAGGCATGGCCGCGTAACGGCGTTCGAACTCGGCTCGGCTGAGCCGGTCGCCCGGTTCTAGCGGCGGAATCACCGGCCCGGAATCGCTGACGATCGGCCGATGCGGTAACGACATGATGAATCCCTCGAACGGTCCCGTGTCGATCAGGCCTTTTCCAACACCGCGGGGCGATCGTCGGCAGCCCTATGCCGAGGGCGTCGCCAATTTCGCCACGAAGGCTTTATGCTCGTCGGACGCGATGCCATCTTGCACGACAGCCAAGACCCGCGCCATATCGCCGCGAATCATCGCCGCGGTGTCCAGCCATAGGCCGGGGAATACCTCGCTGCGCACGATGCCGGAATCATGGGGTGGCATCGGCTGGTACTGTCCGCCGCGCAAGGCGAACCAGTCGATGGCTTGATCGGCAACACGCCAGACGAGATACTCGCGGACGCCGGAACGACGATAGACGTTGAGCTTGGTGTGCATGTCGAAACTGACACTGGTACCGGAAACCTCGGCGACGAATTCCGGAGCGCCCTCGAAATAGTCATCCTCGCCGATACAGGCCTGCCCCCCGCGAGCCGGGTCGATCATCAATAGAGCGTCAGGCTGCGGTTCGTTGTCCTGATCCAAGCGAACCGTCGCGTTGTCGGCGCCCCGCAGGCCCGGAGTCGCGGCATTGTAATATCCAAGCCACAAAACGAGACGATAGTGAGGTTCGCCATGGAGACTCATTCGTACCGGAGAGGGCATGTAGACGACTCCTTCGATCAGTTCGGCCTTGTTGACGTGAGGCATGGCCGCGTAACGGCGTTCGAACTCGGCTCGGCTGAGCCGGTCGCCCGGTTCCAGCGGCGGAATCGCGTCGCCGGTAACAACAACAACCTCGGGCCGTCTTGGCGTAGTCATGGCGATTCACTCCCAAATTGGCGAGTCGGCTGGTGCAAGTTTAGCGTAGCAAGCCGAGTCGCGATGGGTCAATATCCGGGGGCGGCCCGGTCGAGATGAACGTAACCACCATCAACGTGAATCCATTGGCCGGTAGTGTGGCTCGATCGTGGTGAAATCAGGAACACGACTGTGGCGGCGATTTCTTCCGCAGTGGTCATCCGCTGACCGAAGGGTATGCGTGCCTCGATGCTTCGCCGGGCCGCGTCGGGGTCAGGCCGCGAAGCCAGCCAGTTCGCGTACATCGGCGTGAAACACTCGGCAACGATAACGGCGTTGACGCGGATACCGAACGGAGCCAATTCGACGGCCCATTCCCGTGTCAGAGCATTGCGTCCGCCGCATGCAGCGGCATAAGCCGACGTGCCTCCCTGGCCCGTGAGCGCGACCTTCGACCCGATATTGACGATGGCGCCTCGCGACTGCTTTAGCCACGGTAACGCGAACCGGGCCATGTCATAGTAATGGACGAGGTTTCTCCGCAACGAGTCGAGGAATTGCTCGCTGTCGCCGGTTGCGAGTCCGACGCCATCGTTGATTCCGGCATTATTGACCAGCCCATCGATGCGGCCGAATCGGGCGGCGACCTCCTCGACGACTAGCTGGCATTCGGTGGTGTGAGTCAATTCGGCGGTGATCGACGTTGCGTGTCCGCCGGCTTTGGTTATTGCTTCGACGACGGTTTGATTATCGGCGGAATTGTGTCCGATGATGACGGGCACGGCTCCCTCATCGGCGAGGGCTGTTGCGATCGCCGCGCCGATCCCGCGCCCGCCACCGGTGACCAGTATGATCTTGGAGGCAAGTTGTAAGTTCACAGTGGCCCTCGACGGGAGACTCGCGGCTTCCGTTCGTCTTCATCCTTGCCGATCGATAAATTCGATGTCGCCGGTGACAACGTCGTACATGGCGCCGACGATCTGAATGCGGCCTTCATCCACGAGCTGTTTGATGGTATCGCTTTGGCGGGGCAATAGATCGACGATTCGGATAACGTTGCGCCGGGCAGTCGCGTCGGCCAGTTGTTCACGCTGGTCAAGCGGTAATTGGTCGTATGCCGGAGTCGTGGTAGGGTCGATGGATTGTTGGATCTCCTCGACGATGGGGTCGATGTGTTGGCATCCCGTGGTATGGGAAGCCGGTTTGGGCGAGCGAAACAGCCGGACCGCCGCCGTCACCGCGCCGCATCGGGTGTGGCCCATCACCAAGATCAATTTCGCGCCGGCGACGGCACAGCCATACTCAACGCTTCCTAGCACTTTGCGGCTGGTGATGTTGCCCGCGACGCGTACGCTGAAGATGTCGCCCATACCGAGGTCGAAGATCAACTCCGCCGGCGTGCGCGAATCGATGCAACTGAGAACGACGGCCAACGGATGTTGCCCCTCGGCGGTGGCATTGACGAGCCGGCCGAAATCACGCGTGAGGCGTTGTCCGGTCAGGAATCGTTTGTGTCCGTCCTTGAGAATCTGCAGCACCTGTTCGGAGGTGACCGCGCTCTGGAGTTCGCGCGTCGAATAATCGACGTATTGCGTCTGGTCTTGGAGCTGATACCGGTTGCGGAATCCGAGCAAGCTGACGCTGACGCTGTGGGCGGGGCCTTTTTGATCGACGAAATCGCGAATCAGATCGAGGACGTCCGGATCGATATAGTCGGTGTTTCTCGCATCGAGCAAGACTTGGCCGCCGCGAGGAATCTCGTTGAGAACCCGTTCCAACGCGGCACGATTGAGGAAACTGACCTGGTTGGCCAACTCGATGCGAATGACTTCGCCGCCCAGGTGCTTTTCCACAATGCGACGCATGGGGCGCCGCATGTTGCTTCTCAGAATGAAGGTAAGGCTAATAACGAGTCCCAAGATGACACCGATAAGCAGATCGGTTAGGACGATCAACAAGACTGTCAACATGAAGGGAATGAACTGATAACGCCCCTCACTCCACATTTGTTTAACGAGCGTTGGGCTGGCCAACTTGACTCCCGTGTGGAACAGAATCGCCGCCAGACAGGCGTGTGGAATCATGTTGAGGTATGTCGGAAAGAGGGCAACACTGATGAGCAGCAATAGCCCGTGAACGATGGTCGCAAGCTTTGTCTTGCCGCCGGCATTGATATTCACAGAGCTTCGCACAATGACTGACGTAACGGGGATGCCCCCAACCATGCCGGCGATGATGTTGCCGACGCCCTGGGCAAATAATTCGCGGCTCGGTGGAGACATCCGTTGTTCGTGATCGAGTTTGTCCACCGCTTCGAGGTTCAGCAATGTCTCCAACGATGCAACCGCGGCAATCGTGAAACCGGAGAAGTAGATGGAACGATTCATCCATTGAGAGAAATCAGGAATCTGAATAAACGATAGCAAGCCCGCGAGATTCTCCGGCGTGGGCACCTGAACCAAATGGCTGGACTCGATAACCAACTGACCTCCGAAACGTTGAAATAGCAGACTCAACCCCGTGCCGTACAGGACGACGACCAGCGGTGCGGGGAGGCGAGATTTTTTTAGCCGCGGCACTCGATCCCAAACAAAGAGAATCGCCAAAGAGGTTAGCCCGACGATGGCTGCCCCAAGCTGAACATCGTCAACCACCGCGATCAACTCTGAAAATGTGTTTTGCTGGTCGGGTTGAATGAATGACATTTCACCCTCGGGGTCGGGATCATGACCGACGAGGTGGGGAATCTGTTTGAGAATGAGGATACAGCCAATCGCTGCCAGCAGTCCCTTGATGACACTTGTCGGGAAAAAGGCCGCGATGAAGCCGGCGCGAATCATTCCCAAGAAAACTTGCATGGCGCCCGCGATGACGACGGCCAACAGGAACGCCTGATAGGAGCCTAGCGTGGCAATCTGTATCGTGACGATGGCGGTCAATCCCGCCGCCGGGCCGCTGACGCTGGTTTGCGATCCGCTAAGCATACCGACGACAATGCCGCCGATGATTCCGGCCAGCAGTCCCGAAAACAGAGGCGCGTTGGAGGCCAACGCCACACCAAGACACAATGGCAACGCGACGAGGAAAACCACAGCACCCGCCGTGAAGTCCTTCATTGCATTGGCAGCCCATGAGCCGTTTGCCGAAGCCATCATGGTCGTTGTCTCCGGACCGCGTGAGGGTATTCAAACACGACCGAGCCGCGCCACGATTCTCAGGGCACGAAAGGCGAAATGCCAATGTGGGGCGTTGAATCTTTACTACCGTCCAATTCTACTTACAGTGTTCGCGATGATATGAAAAGGGCGGAAGCGACCTGCATTCGATGCACCTTGACACGGGAGGACGCCTTTTGGCGATCGAGCTAAGCTGAATTCTCGTTGGAATAGACGCCAAGTGCTTCGTTCCGAGTAGTGCTGTTTTCGAAGCGGCCTTGCCGACGGCGTGGTCGGTTCCGTTCAAGGGTTAGCCGTCAACGCCATCGCGATACGATTCGGATTTGGGGCATCAGCGAGTGACGGCGACTCTGCCATCAACGGGCGGCTGATTCGCAGCGAGTCGAATCGTCTGCGCATCGGTTTGCGGAGCGGCTGAAGATTGTTCCGACTCGCTGCGGTGATCCGGTTTCAACCTGTGGGCTTGGCTTTATCCGGTTCCGGTCGCGGCGCCGGGAGCCGCTCGGGAACGATGGGAGTATCCTTCTTCGATTCCGGTTTGGGCACCGGCTTGATCGGTGGTTTGGGTTCGGGCTTAGGCGTCGGCCTCGGCTCGGGTTTGGGTTCGGGCTTAGGCGTCGGCCTCGGCTCGGGTTTGGGTTCGGGCTTAGGCGTTGGCTTCGGCTCGGGTTTGGGTTCGGGCTTAGGCTTCGGCTCGGGTTTGGGTTCGGGCTTAGGCTTCGGCTTCGGTTCTGGTTTGGTCACCGGCTTGATCGGTGGCTTGGGTTCGGGCTTAGGCTTCGGCTCGGGTTTGAGTTCCGTCTTTGGCTTTGGCTCCGGCATGGGCAGCGACTTCGGCTCGGGATGGGGAACCAACGGAGGCTCCGGCGGCGGGGTCGGACGCAAGACCGGCGCTGGTGCCGTTTCGACGTTCGAACTGAATGGCACGAACGGCGAACAGGGATCACAGATTACGGGAAAAACGACACAACCGGGCGGACACGGGTCGCACGGCACACAGGGCGGACAAATGATGATCTCTTCGCAGGGCCGTCGAAACAGGAACCGTCGACGGCCGGCCGCGGAGGCCGTTTCGGTTAGTGTGGCCAGGGTCAACCCGGCCAAGGTCAGGCAAAGCATCGAATGGCGCATCGCAATCCTCACGAATGGCAACAGGGGTCGGCGTCACATCGTGCGGGAAACGACAAAGGCTCCTTTCCTCTTTATCCCGCCAAACCCGGTCGTCCCATTTTAGTAATAGCTCCCATTTTATCCATCATCTGTAACCCAAAATCAACCCGAACACGACGCATTGGCAAGGGCTCGCAGAGACTCGATTAATTGCTCGATCTTCTCGTTCAACACGGAAACTGCCAATCGTATGGGTTGGAGGTTTTCCGTGGTTGCGAGGCGTTCGAGTTCGCGGGCGGCCTCGAGGGAGGCCGTCGCGGAGAAATTGGCAACGGCGCCCTTGGCGGTGTGGGCCAGCCGTCGAATTCGCGGAAAGTCGGCGCTGGTAAGGGCTTGTTCGAATTCATCACGCCAAGTATGAGCGTTTCGCTCCAAGGCATCGAGCAGGAGGCCGAGAAGCTGGCGGTCGTTGCCGATGCGGGCGAGGAAGTCGTCGCGATCGAAGGTGCTGTGGTCCATGGCAAGAGAGTCAGGTTTGGTCGAAGACGGCGAGTTAAAGGGATTCTAGGTCGCGAAACGGCCGGCACGGCAGTTTGTGTTGAGTAATGGCTGCGGATGAGTCGAATCGAATCTGCCGGTTGTGCCCAAGATGATGGAAACGCCTCATGTTCGGATCGCGTAAAGCCGATCAAGATTATCGAGCGGAATCCTCGGGGCGAGAGCGCCACGACAATCATTGGCAGGTGGGGGACGCGAGTCCCATGGCAAACCGGGGGCATGACCCCTCGTAGGTCAGACACGCGGCAAGTGGGGATGAGTGGAAAGAGCCAGTGGTGTGCATCCCCCTGGCATTACGCGGGATACTGCGGGAGCGACCCATGCGTCATCGATTTCTTGGTTCGATCGCGGCCCTGACGGCCGGTGCCGGTATTGCCGCAGGGCAAGGGCCGGCGCGTTCGGTACTTCCCGAGCCAAGTTCGCCGGCCCCGCCGTCGCGGCTGTCGGCCACGACCTTGCCAAGCGCTCCCATGGGCGAGCCACTTCCGCCGTCCGGCCCGATAATGCCGGCCCAATATATGCCGGGCGCTGTTCCGCCGGGCGGGATGCCTGGCCCGATGGGGCCTATGGGACCCGCCGGCCCGATGGGGTCATTCGAGCCCGCCGTGCCTATGGGGGGTGCATCGTGCCCCACAGAACGGATGTTCGCTCAACTCGACTATTTGCTTTGGCGCGTTCAGGACGGGCCGAGCACGTTCCCGTTGCTGGTGTCCGGGACGAACCCGGCGGGGGCCTTGGGTGGCGCTCCGGGCGCGGTGATTCTCTTCGGCGGCAATGGCTTCGAATGGGATTATTTCTCTGGAGGCCGAGCCACTGTCGGCTTCTGGATTCGGGGCTGCCCTCGGATCGGCGTCGTCGGCAGTGGGTTCGTCCTGGAAAAGGAAACCGTCGGTGGGTTCACTCAAACCGGCCCGGCGGGCATTCCGATCCTGGGCAGGCCGTTCGTCAACGAGTTGACCGGCCTCGTCGAGCCTCTCAATCTGACGACACCGCAAGGATCGGGCAACGTCTCCGGCTCGGCGGGCAGCCAACTCTGGAGCGCCGATCTTTCACTCATGGCGAATCTGTATCGGAGTTCATCGGCTTTCTGGAATGTCTCGGCGGGCTATCGCCATGTGAACCTGACCGAAGACATCCTCGTGAACACGACCTCGAACATCATCAACCCCGGCATGTTTTTCCTCGGCCGGCCGCTGCCTCGACCCGCCCAGGTCACGACTGAGGATCAATGGCGGATGAGCAACCGCTATCACTTGGCGAATTTCGGAACCGAATGGGAATTCCGCTGGGGGTGCTGGCGCCTGAACTGCAACACGCAGGTCGGCCTCGGTAGTGTGCATCAGACCAACGAATCCAGCGGCTTTACTCGGGTCAACTCCGGGGGCGCCACCCAACAGGTGCCTGGGGGTGTCTTGACACAACTCACCAATATCGGGACGCGAACGCAGAATGTCTTCGCGGTCGTCCCCGAGTGGCGCGTGCAGTTGGGATATCAAGTAACGCGGCACACCGAGTTCGTCTGTGGCTACAACCTGATCTGGATGAACGACGTGTTGCGGCCAGGCCAGCAGATTGACAACACGGTGAATCCGACAATCATGCCGTTGCATCCGCTGTATGGGCAGCCCTTCGGCACGGCTCGACCGGCGCCGATGACGAACAGTACCTCGTTCTGGGCGCAGGGTGTCAACTTTGGCATCCGGGTCCACTATTAATCGCTCCGGGGATGACGGCATAAAGCTGATCCCGCCAAGGAGTGAAGAGCCGGCCCCGCGAGGTTTCAGGGACGAAGCCTGCGGGGCCGGGGCGTTTAGCGAAACAACTACGATGAAGATGACTTTGACGACCGTGACGATTTTGTGGAATCGGCTTCAGATTCCGAAGGAATTGAGCCGATGAATGGGAGGGGTGGTGCGGGCGCGCCGTGATCGGTCGCCGCGCATCGCCGGCAAGGCCGAAAGCGACGCCAGCGGCAAACGGGGATGCGCTGACGTCTCGAAACATACCAGCGGCGAGCGGGTGTCGAAAGCGCCCCGGGCGGATTCGTGCAGACAGGAGCGATCCATGCGAAACGGCCTACTCGGTTCGATTGCGGCCCTGACGGCGGGTGCCGGATTGGCCATCGGGCAATCAACGGCGTTGCCGATCAAGCCCGCCCCAAACGCGGACGGCATGCGGCCGGTTCAATATGTCGCACCGGCTCAGGCGATCGGCGGTCCCATGGAACCCGCTCCCATCGCGCCCTCCGGGCCGGTTGGACCAATCGGGCCTGTGGGTCCGATAGGGCCGATGGGTCCGATGGGGCCAATGGATGGTTTTGCCCCCAACGAGGGAGCGGCGCCGTTCGGCGGACCGGGTGGCCCGGCACGCTTGCGGCTTTATTATCAGATGGACTACTGCCTCTGGTTCTCGACCAAGGGCCCCATTGCTTACCCGTTGCTGACCGCCGGAACCACCGGGCCGTTGGGAACCTTCCCCGACGCCGCCACCGGAATTCTCTTCGGCACGGAGAACCTCGACTTCAACGGCCAGGCCGGCGGTCGTGCGACCGTGGGTTTCCGCCTGCCGCGTCACGATATGTTCAGCTTCGAGACCAGCGGCTTCATCCTTGAGAAGAAGACCGCCGGAACAAGCCTCACCGTCGGTGATCAAGTGCTGGCTCGTCCGTTCATCAACGAAGCAACCGGTGGGCCTAGCTCGTTGCTCGTCGGATCACCCAGCGTGGCCAGCGGCACGGTCAGTGTCGCCGCCAGCACCCAGCTTTGGGGAATCGAGCCGTCGTTCTCGATGGACCTGTTTCAAAGTGGCTTCTTCAAAGTGCAAGGCTTGGCGGGTTTCCGTTACATGGACTTGCGTGAGACTCTCGATGTGCGTCAGCAGACGCAGCTCTTCCCGACGGCTGCCAATCCGTTCTACGGGCAAACGTTGTTGGGAGGCGCCTTCGACATCCGCGATCACATGGACGCCCGCAATCAATTCATTGGCGGCCAGGTCGGCTTCCGGGCGACCGCGACCCTTGGCCGGCTGACCGTGGACCTGACGAGCAAGTTCGCCATTGGCGATTCGCACCAAACGCTGATCCTCGACGGCTCGACGTCCGCCACCAATGCCGCCGGCGCGAACTTCGCCACCGTGCCGGGGGGACTCTACGCCCTGGCCAGCAACATCGGCCGCCATCGTCACGACGAATTCGCTTACATGCCCGAGGGCAACATTCAGTTCGGCTGGCGAATCGCTCGCGGGGTGAATCTCGTGGCCGGTTACAACATCCTCTACATCAGCCGCGTCGCCCGTCCGGGAGCCCAGATCGACCCGGTGATTTCGCTGCCGCACCTGCCGACGGCGACGGAGTACGGCGGAGTGCCTTACGCCGCTCGACCGGGAGTGCCGTTCATCCAAACCGACTACTGGGCGATGGGTGGCAACTTCGGCATCACCGTCCGATACTAACGACCGCGCATTCGCCGCGGCCCACGAGCACGCCGCGTGATCCCGAGTGAATCGCCACACGGGATCACGCGGTGTGCCTCATTCTGAAATCGCTTCTAATAACAAATCGCGTACCGCCGTCATCGCCACGACGTTCCCCGACGGGCGACGCCCATCGCCGATCAGCAACGGGCGATCGTCGCGATCCACGGCCGCAAGCCCATGGCTTCCTCGCACTACCGAGGTATCCAGCGGCACCACGTCAAACTTCATGCGAAAGCCCAGCTTCTTCTGAATCAGCCGCCGACCCGCGTGAATCTTGATAAATCGCCGCGAACGGTCGAAGAACAACTCGCAGGGATCGTAGCCGGGTTTGTGGTGAATGGCGACCGTCCGCGCGTAGTCCGGGGCCAACCGGTCGTCGAACCAGAACGGATACGCGAACCAGGAGTCCGCGTTGCTCAGCAGGATCAATTCGCCCGATCGAGGATGATTCAAACCCAATTCCGTTCGCTCGTCGCCGGCCACGATGCGGGCCACGCCGGGCAGTGCCGCCAACGTGTCTCGGGTCCTCGGCAGATCTTTGGCGTCGGCGACGTACACATGCGCCAACTGATGATCGCAAACGGCAAAGGCACGGCTCGTGAACGTCTCCAGGTGCTCGCCGAATGGTCCGAGTCGTACATGCAATAGGCCGGCCTGACGCAACGCTCGATTCGGAAGAATCGGCTGTTTCACGTCGCAATGACCATATTCGCTGACCACCCAAACGCGGGCGCCGACTGCCTTCGCGGCATCCAGCAACAGCTGGCAAGCCTGATCGAGTTCTCGAACCAGACGCGGCATGTCGCAACCACCGGGGCCAAACCGTTGCGGGTCGTAGTCGAGGTGCGGCAAATAGACGAGCGTTAGGTCCGGGTTCTTCTCGGACAAAACGCGAGCCGACGCGGCCGCGATCCATTGGGTACAGGGCAACCCCGCCTTCGGTCCCCAGAACGTGAAAAACGGAAACGGGCCAAGCTGGCGTTCCAGTTGCAAGGTCAGTCCGTCCGGCGTGCCGTGAATCCCGAAGACTTTGTTCCCGTCGATGCCGTAATAGGGTTTCGGAGTGACGCTCCAATCGACGGCCGCCCCCTGATTGAACCACCAGAACAGCTTGGCGCAAGTAAACGTTCGCCCGTGTTCCTGTGCCCGACGACGAGCCGTGACATATAACGGTTCGACTTGCATCAGAGCGTTGGATTGCTGCCAGAATCGCACTTCCATGGTGTCGCGATACAGCCAACCGTTGCCAACTATGCCGTGCCGATCGGCCGAGGTGCCGGTCAGGATGCTGGCTTGAGCCGTGCAGGTGACCGCTGGAAGCACCTCGTGCAGCGGCGTAACCCATCCCGCCTCGGCCAGCGCCCGCAATCGCGGCGCATGCGGCAACAGGCGAGGCGTCAGGCCGACCGCATTGATTAACACCAGCGACATGAGATGATCCATTCAACCCGGCGAGCGATGGCCATATGCTAAGCCGCGACATCAGCCGTGGAAATGACCCCTGTGAGGAACCGATGCAAACATTCGATCTCCGCACCACCCGCCGCAACGAATTCGTCGAGATTACCGATCAGGTCCGCCTCCTTGTTAAACAGGCCAAAGTCAAGAGCGGAATCTGTGTCGTCTACTGCCCCCACACGACGGCGGCGATCACGATTCAAGAAAATGCCGATCCGGACGTCGTCCACGACATGTTGCTTTGGCTCAATCAGACGATCCCTCAAGACTTTCCGGGGTTTCGCCATGCCGAGGGAAACAGCGATTCTCACCTCAAGGCGAGCCTCATTGGGAGTAGCGTGACGGTGCTGATCGAAGGCGGCGATTGCGTTTTGGGGCGCTGGCAGGGAATCTACTTTTGCGAGTTCGACGGCCCGCGCCATCGTCAGGTGATGACGCGGATCATTGGCTAATCCAAGCCCGCAGCGCCACCAACGAAAACAAGTCCGCAGCGCCAGCAAGGGAATCACTCGAACTTCAATCCCAACCGCCCCAAGCGATCCACAGTCTGGGCCATCAACGCGTCTTCGGCAGCCTCATCCGGCGCCAGATATGTCACCGAGAATCGAAGATACGGCCCTGCTTCGTCCCAGGGTACACAGCAGACTGATTGCTCCGTGATGAGGAACTGCGACACATCTTCCGCATTCGCGAAGGTCCGCCCGCCGCAGGCCTTGGGCGCTCGGACATAAAGGAAGTAAGTTCCGCCCGGCATCTTCGCCTGGAAGCCGACCCGATTCAGCGCCGCGACCAGTTTTTCCAGCCGGCGGCGATACTTCGCCCGGGCGCGATCGGCGATTTCCGGGTGCCGCAATGCCGCCGCCGAAGCCTGTTGGATCGCCATGAATTGGCCCGAGTCGCTGTTGTCCTTCACGTCCGCGAATGCCTGAACCAGCTTCGGGTGACCCGCGACAAACGCCATGCGCCAGCCAATCATGTGGAATCCTTTCGACATCGAGTGAATCTCGATGCCGACTTCTTTGGCCCCATCAACTTCGAGGAAACTGAACGGCGGCGCGTCGTAGCTTAGCAGCATGTGGGCCGCGTCCTGCACTACGACCACGCGATGTGTCCGAGCGAAGTCGATGACCTTCTGGTAAAACGCGCGTGTGGCCACCGCTCCGGTTGGGCTATTCGGGTAGTTCAGCACGAGCAACTTGGCTCGCCGCTTAATGTCCGCGGGAATTCCGTCGAGGTCGGGATAAAAGCCATTCTCTTCGAGTAACGGCAGTTTGTGGACCTCGCCGCCGTAGTAGCGTGTGTGGGTGCCCGCGACGGGATACCCCGGCACAGTCATCAGCGTGACGTCACCCGGATTGATGAGCGTCGCGGGCATCATGGCCAGCGCCGGCTTCGATCCGATGGCGTGATTGATTTCCGTCGCCGGATCGAGTTTGACTTTGAATTGCCGCAGCATGAACTCGGCGGCAGCATCCTTGAAGGCCTGGATGCCATTGTCGGCGTAACCGCGATTGGCAAGTTGATCGACCTCGCGCTTGAGAACATCACGAACGAGCGGGTCGGCCATCTCGTCGTTTTCGCCGATGCCGAAGTCGAGCAATTGCCGGTCGGGATGATCCGCGAGGGCCTTTCGTTTGGCGCGTTTGATCTTCTCGAACTTGTAGATCTCGGTGCCCTTGCCGTAGCTGGCGCCGCCGATGCGCTCGGCGAAAAGGGTCTGAAACCACGGGTCACTCGCGGATACAGCAGACTCGGCCATGTCAACAATCCTCGAATTCGCGGTAGCGGAAAAAGATCAGAATAGCGTGAGCCGGGCGACCGAAAAGAGACGCGACCCGCCGGTGCGGTGAGTCAATCCTCGTCGCGCCGTCGTGTCGCGTCGTGATCTTGGCCGTTCCAGTCGGCGGAGGCGTGACGGCCGACGTCGGCCTCGTGGTCGGCGGCACCTTCTGGGTCACGCTCAAGGTTGCGTTTCAGCGATTGCCGGCGGCGCTTGTTGCCGGCCTTCTTGATCGCGCGCTTCAATTTGCGAATCTCGCGTTTATCAGGGTCCATTGGCGCCACCTCCACGGAAGAATGCCCCTTGTCAACTCGGCACGACGATGGTGCCGGAAAGATGATCCAGAATCGACCGGGTCGGCCGGCGAATCGTCATCACCATTCCCGCAGGTCCCGCGGCCACGCCGAGCCACCAGACGATGGAGGAAAGCCAACGCAACCATGCGTCAGAGTCCGATGGCTCCCAGCCGCGCCAGTAGATCACATCCACATAGACCGACAGCCAGAGGAGCAGTCCCATCGGCAACCATGACAGGAACGTGCGAAAGGCGCAGCGAATTCGTCCCGCGGGCCGGCTGTCGGTCCGAACCAGCGTCAACCCCACGATGCGAAAACTCAAGCCGATTCGAATCAAGAATGTCCAACAGACAAACATCAGCGGAAAGAACCAAATCGCCACCGATTCGACAATGAGGGCCATGTTGAAGATGATCGGATCGATCACATTCCTCTGGGCCGTCCACCTCGCATGGTTGCGAATGTTGGGGACTTGCGTGACGCTAAGCCCGTTGGGGGTCTGCCTGGTCATCGGAAACGAGCGAAAGGGGCGATTCGAACGAGGAAACGAGTGGGCTCCCCATTTCTCGGCCAACTCCAACGAGTTCTTCGCATAACCATTGAGCAATTGGATTCGTGCAGAGCGATCGGATTCGAGCCATGGCTCGTTGGCCCGCAAACGCTCGATCGTTGCGCGATCCATGTCAGCAATCGGTACGGCCGCCAGTCGGTTGATCGGCTGGCGCTGCAGCAAGAGCGAGGTCGTCTCGATAGCCGATACCAGTTCGAGATCTTCGCGGAACTCGCGAGTATCGCGTAACATCAGCGACATGAATTGGACTGATGTCAGATTCGAGTATCCCATGCCCGTCAGGGAGAGTGTGAACGCGACGAGAAAAGGCCCAACAAACAGCAAGTGCAGTGCCTGTTGCGCCGCTCGATTGGCGCGCGTGGCGCGGGTCGGCCGATCGCGTGACTCCTTCAGCGACTGTCGAAACCGGTTCAGGCGCTCAACGGGGTCACCGTGACGGGTCAATTCGGCGAGGGTGGCGGAAGCATAACGCGGCACCGGCACGCGCACCGGCTGCTCGGGGTCCCCCAGGTCTCGTTGCCAACCTTCGAGCGCCACTTGCGACACTTGACTGAGCAAGCCGACGATACGGGCCGCCGGTGAAGCGTCACCGGCAGGCTCCGAAGCCGGCTCATCTAAAGGCCGATCCAAGAGCACCATTCGCCCGTCGGCTTGAATCCAGACTTGATCGATAGACAACGATTCGGGCAGCGTCCCGTCATTGGCCGACGCGACCAATTCGGAGTGCAATTCGTCCAAGAGTGGCCGAAACGTCTGCCAGTCAAAGCGACCTTTTTGCTTGATCAGTTGAATCAGCGTGCAACCGATCGGGGCCACGAAGACGTCCCAGAGTTGGTCGCCATGGTTGAACTCGCCGAGCCAACGCAGGCGTGTCGGGCGGAAGATCTGTCGCCGAACATCGGAAACGGGTAGCTGAGACGATCGTTTGACAATCAGAACCTGCCTGCCCAACCCGCGATCTTCCGCGATGAACTGGTCTCCCGATGCGAAGGCGCCCTTCAGATGATACGGGCCGATTTGGGCGGGCACCGTTGCCGGCAAGGGGCGAGTCTCCGGCGCGGCATCAACGCCGGGTCGAGGCGCTTCGGGTTCGGGCACGCGAAGCACGCGCGTGCCGCTGAGCAACTCGTGAAGCCCCCGGTAGCCGTTGCGCTTCCGCATCGGCGACAGGATGAGCGCGATGCCCGACCCGAGGAACACAAACTGAAGCAGCGCCCAAATGGGATTGATTAGCAGGAGATCGAGCAACAAGAATTGAAGGAGGTTGGTCGGCAGCAAGACCAAGCCGTACCAGCCGAGCGTTCGCCGCAGGGCTTGACTTAGTTTCGGCCGGCCGACGTCGTTGACCGGGGCGACCCGAAACCCCAGGATCCACTTGCCGATCGTCGCCCCGGCGATGAACTCGCAAAGCGTCAGAAACAGCATGACCAGGACGATTTCACTTCCGACTACGCATCGTCGCTGCCAAACGGGAATGGCCGCGTTAAGGCCGATCAGCGACGTCCAACTGCTGAACATCGAAATCAGCGTGTAGTCGATCATCATCGCGCCGAATCTCATGGCCTGCGATCCGGCGGTCAGTTGATCGGGCAGGAATAGCAGCAGTGCATCGCGGAATTCTGAGAGATTGCGATAGCGCCGGTCGCGGTCGCGGGCCAAGGCCCGGCGCAATACCTCGTCCAGGGCCGGTGATAAGCCCGGTCGCACACTCGATACCGCCGGTGGGTCGTCGGCCACGATGCGAGCGATGACGGCCGCCGGGTCTTTCGATTCATGCGGCGCTCGGCCCGTCAGCATGAAAAACAAGGTCGCCGCCGCCGAGTAAACGTCGGTTCGCTCGTCCAACGGGTCGCCGCGAATCTGTTCCGGCGAGGCAAACAATGGCGTCCCTAAGAACGAACCGGTCTTTGTTAGATGAGCGCCCGCCACGAGGGACTTTGCCAACCCAAAGTCGCCGACCTTGACCCTGCCGTCCGTGTCGAGAAAGCAGTTCGACGGCTTCACGTCGCGATGAATCACGCCGAGTCGATGGGCCGCCGCGAGTCCATTGATGAGGTCGAGTGTCAGTCCAACGGCCAGATCGACGGGCAACGGCCCATCGCGTTTGACGCGATCGTGCAGCGTGTCGCCGGGCATCAATTCCATGACAATGAACGGTCGCCCGGCATCCTCATCCGCGGCGTAAACAAAGACGCAACGCGGGTGACTGATGCGACTCGCCAACCGGCCTTCTTGTCGAAATCGCTCGATCGCGAGGGCGTTGGCATCGCCGCCGGAGATGAGCTTCAGCGCTACCTTGCGCCCGTTCGCCGGGTCGATCGCCTCGTAGACGTGTCCCATGCCACCGCTGCCGAGGGTGCGAACCAATCGGTAGCCGCCGACCTGATCGGGAACTTGTTGGCCTAACGCTGTCGGGCCGCCGGCGGACGGTGGGAGCGTCACTTCGGGGTCGAAATTTCCCGTCGGAGGCAACTCGGTTGCAGGAGCAAGGGCTTTGCCACAATAGGGACAAAACGCCGGTGGCGGGTCGAGGTTCAACGTCCGGCTGCAGTGGGGGCATGCTTGTATCATCGGATAACCTCGCGAAATCGTTACCAACCATCGTATGCGAACGGCGCGAAGTGGGGCAAAAGTCGATGCAACCCTGGATGGTGTTCGGCGTGTTGCGTGCCGGAAACAACAAACTGTGTCGGTCACTCTTCAACGAATTCATCGTTCAGCGCATAGTAATGGGCAGACCCGCACGAGGCGACGCATGAACGGCCGCAACGATGGCGACGAATTCCTGATGGCTCAGGTGTCCACCGGGCGCCGCGAGGCGCTCGAACCTCTGGTGCGCCGATATGCTGGGCCACTCATCGGCTTCATCCGGCGCATGGTTCGTGACCATCATCGCAGCGAGGAGTTATTCCAAGACGTCTTTCTCGCCGTTTGGTCCAAACGGGGGCAGTATCAGTTTCCTCGTCCGTTCAAGTCTTGGCTTTATGCGATTGCGATGAATCGTTGCCGGGCCGCATTTCGGTCCGCCGCGCCGGCATCGGATTCGCTGCGCGGCGACGGCGACTTGCCGCCGTCGCCGGATCCCTCGCCGTTGGAATGCGTCGTTGCGAGCGAGACTGCAACGATTGTCGCCGACGCCATTCTGCGCTTGCCACCCCAACAGCGTGCCGTCGTGGCCCTGCGCATTTGGGACGGCCTGTCGTATGCCGAGATTGCCGAGATTGTCGGCAGGACCGAGGCAACCGTGCGCTCGAACATGCACCACGGCCTAGCGGCGCTGCGACGCGAAATGGCCGGCATCGTGACTCATTGACCTGCTGATTGCGGCCGATTACCGCGCCCCGCCGCGAATGGCCCTGGAGGTTGCCATGACTCCCGCCGAACGAGCCGACGCCTATTTACACGGCCTGCTTTCTCAGGATGAGGCCGCCGATTTCGTTCGCCAACTCGATGACGACGCCGGCTTGCGTGAAGCGCTCGATCAGGCTCGACGGCGGCTGGCCGTGCTGCGTGAATCGTTACCACCGGCCGAGACGCCCTTTCATCTCGTGCGAGCCACTCTGGATCGAATCGACGAACATCGAACCGGCTACCAGCGTTGGCGGCGGCGAGGTCTTATTGCGATCGTTGCCCCGCTGGCAACCGCAGCCGTCGTGCTACTGGCCTTTCAGTCCTATTACCGCAACTTGGCTGCGTCGCCTGTGAATCTGGAATTGCTCGGGCAGGATCAACTGCTGGCCGGTGCTGATGCGGGGTTGCGTATTCGGCTCAGCGACCGGCGAACCCAGGCGCCCCTGGCCGGCGTTCCCGTGGAGATCACGCTTGGGCAGCCCGGCACCGATCGCTTCGTCTCCCTCGCTCAATTCACGACGGACGCCATCGGCACCGGCCGTGTCATGTTTCGCATCCCGGATTGGGACGATGGATCATACCCCTTGCGTGTGGTCGCCGCCACGGATCGCGTGCCCGAGGAAATCCGCCAGACGATTCGTTTGCGGCGTTCCTCAAAGCTCATGCTCACGACCGACAAGCCGGTATATCAGCCGGGCCAGACGATTCGCATTCGCGGCCTGATTCTTCGGAAGCCCGATCTGAAGCCGTTGGCCGATGCCGAAGCCGTTTTCACTGTCCGCGACCCGAAGGGCAACACCATCTTTCGCCGCGCCGGAAAAACCAGCCGATACGGCATCACCGCGGCCGATTGCGAATTGGCCGACGAAATCCCCGATGGTGCCTATGAGGTTCGGTGTCAGGTCGGCGATACCGCGACCAGCGCCACCGTCCGTGTGCAGAAATACGTCCTGGCGAAATTCCGTGTCACCCTCAACTTCGACCGGCCATGGAACACTCCCGGCGAAAAGCTCAGTGGCACTCTGCGAGGCGCCTACTATCACGGCCAACCGGTGCGCGATGGCGAATGGACCCTGGAGTTTCGCAATTCGTTCGATGGCGTCATGCAGCGGCTGACCGGTAAGACCGGGCCAGACGGGTCGGCGTCGTTCCAATTTCAACTGCCGCCAGGACTGCCGCCGATCGATCCCGACGGCTCCGCGACGGTCCGCGTCGCCGTGGCGCTGCGCGATACCGCCGGGCAGGAGCAAACCGTTGCCGTCACTCGCAAGATCGTCGAACAATCGTTACTCGTGGAGTTGATCCCCGAGAGCGGGCAACTGGTTCAAGGCGTCGCGAACACGGTCTACGTCTACGCGCGAACACCTGACGGCAAGCCGAGTCAGGTACGCGGCACCGCGACCATCGACGGCATCGGTCGCGAATTCGCGACCGACGCACTAGGCATTGGCGCCATCGACGTGACACCGTCCGGCGAATCCGTTGACGTTGCGATTGATGCAATGGACGCCGGTGGAAACCGGGGCACGCGGCGTCAAGCCTTGACCACCGGCCGAATGTCGACCGACTTTCTGGTGCGAACCGACAAAGCCGTCTATCGCGGCGGTGACACCATGACGATCCGCGTGATCGGCGGCGGCGTGGAGCCGGTATTCATCGACCTGATCAAGGATGGCCAGACGCTGCGCACCGAGACGGTGCCCGTGACGAATGGCGCCGGTGAGTTGATCTGCGACCTGCCCGCGGAGTTGGCAGGCACGATCCGGTTGTGTGCCTATCGCTTCAATTCCGACGGCTTGCCGATTCGCAAACTCCGATTGGTGTTTGTGCGTCCCGCTCGGCAACTGCAACTGAAAGTCGCGACCGACAAGCCGGAGTATCGGCCCGGCGATCCTGCCAAACTGAGTTTTACTGTTACCGACCGAGACGGGCGCCCGGCGCCCGGCGCCCTCAGCCTTGCTGCGGTCGATGAGGTGGTTTTCGATGTGCTGAAATCGCGCCCGGGCATGGAGGAGGCGTTCTATTTGCTCGAACAGGAACTGCTCAAGCCGATCTACACGATCTACCCATGGACACCCGAGGAATTCCGCGAGGGAACCGCGGAACGCCTTCGGTTCGAGCAGGCGATCTTCTCGCGGACGGCGGGGACGATTGAGCCACCGTCGATTCCCGGCGCGGCAACCAAGACCTTGCAAGGTCGCTTTGTCGTTGGCGCGGCTCCACACACCATGAGCGACTCAAGTTTCGCGCGAAAATCCGCTGACACCGCGAGGAATCAGCAGCGCGGCCTCGAACGCGTTCGCCAAGGCTGGTGGGGACTTTCATTGGCCATTGTCGCTCTGATCTACGTTTGGATCTGGCTCAAGGTGCGTTGGATCTACATGCTCGCCGGGCATCTGGTATTCGTCACGTTGTCCGTTGCCCTAATGGTGTGGACCGAGAAGGCGACCATGTCCTTTGGCGGCATGGCCCGCACGGCGCCAACCATGGCTGCCAAGGACATGGAGCGGATGGACAGGCCATTGCCGGGTCCGGGTGGACCGTCGGTCCGTGTTCGCGAGCAATTTCCCGAAACGTTGCTTTGGCGACCGGAACTGATCACCGACGACGCCGGCCGCGCTGATCTCAGCCTTGAAATGGCCGATTCGATTACGACCTGGCGATTGACGGCGTCGGTCATCGGCGCCGACGGCCGCATGGGCGCGATCCAATCTGGGATTCGCGTCTTTCAACCGTTCTTTGTCGATATCAACCTTCCCGTTTCGCTGACGCGCGGCGACGAAACCGACGTGCCCGTGGTCATCTCGAACTATGTGGACAAACCTCAGCAAGTGCAGGTGACCCTTGGGGAAGGCGATTGGTTCGATCGAATGGGGCCGGCCGAACGAACCATCGAGTTGCAGCCGAACGAAGTAAAATCCCTGTCATTCCGCGTGCGTGTGAAAAAGGTCGGGTTGCATACTCTGCAGATCGTGGCGCGAACGCCCGATCTTGCCGATGCCGTCAAACGCTCCATGGAAGTGATTCCCGATGGCCGCCGCGTGGAGCGTGTTATCAACGGCAGCCTGTCACAGCCTGCTCAACACACGCTGGATCTCCCGGACAACGCGATCGAGGGAAGCGCCAAGGCCATTGTCAAACTCTATCCGTCGTCATTCAGTCAATTGATTGAAGGTCTCGACGGCATCTTCCGGTTGCCGACAGGATGTTTCGAGCAGACGTCATCGTCGCTGTATCCCAATGTGCTGGCACTTCGCTATCTGCGCCAGACGGGTACGAGCCAGCCGGCCATCGAGGCCAAAGCACGCCAGTACATCCACGTCGGTTATCAGCGCCTTCTTGGGTTCGAGGTCGCCGGCGGTGGCTTTGATTGGTATGGCCGCGCACCCGGAAACGTCGGCCTCACGGCCTACGGGCTCATGGAATTCATCGACATGGCGAAGGTCCACGATGTCGACGCCAACCTCATCAACCGCACTCGCCAATGGCTGATGAGCAAACGCCGAGCTGACGGGGCGTGGCCGAACGATCGGACTTATCACATGGATCCCGACGCGAGTATTGGCATTCTGCGCGGTACGGCCTACGTCGCATGGGCCGTATTTGCGGACAACCCAGCTGGGGCCATGGCGACTCGCGAGTTTCTGCTCACAACCAAGCCCGAGGCGATCACCGACCCATACGTGATTGCCTTGGTGGCCAATGCCTTGCTGGCTATTGATCCCAACGATTCGGCGGTCACGCCGTACTTGGAACGTCTCGAAGCTCTCAAACGAACGTCTGAAGATGGCCGCCGCGTTTGGTGGCAATTGGCACCGAATTGCGCGACGTCGTTCTATGGAACCGGTGAAAGCGGCGACGTCGAAACGACGGCGATGGCCGTCTTGGCTTTGCAAAAAGCCAAGATGTATCCCGTGACGATGACAGGCGCCCTTACTTGGCTCGTGGAGAAACGCGGTTCTTTCGGCACATGGGGATCCACCCAGTCAACGGTCTTGGCCTTGAAGGCCCTGCTCGCCGGTACGGCAACAGCAGCACCCGCCGAACGACGCATTGAAATTCGGCTTGGCGATGATCGGATCGACACACTCGTGATTCCCGCCGATCAGGCGGAGGTCATGAAACAAGTTGACCTGACCGCACGCCTGAAGACCGGCTCTCAGATACTGAAATTGAAGGAGCAATCCGACGCGACGGTCGGCTACCAAATCGTGTTTCGATATCACGAGCCGGGTAACTCCGAGCCGCAACCGGAACCGCTGAAGATCGAACTGTTTTACGATCGTGAGAATGTCGTCGTCGGCGAGTCGATCGTCACGCGAGCCACGGTGACGAATCAAATGCCGGCCGTGGCGCCGATGGTGATGCTCGATCTGCCGATTCCGCCGGGGTTTCGCGTGGATGCCGGCGAGTGGGATGCGATGGTCCAATCGGGGCGCATCGACCGCTATCAACTGACACCTCGGCAGGTAATCGTTTATCTGCGGCGGCTCGAGCCGAATCAACGATTGGTCCTGTCATATCAGTTGCAAGCGGTGACTCCGTCGGCGGTGGCGGTGCCGGCGGCGCGCGTCTACGAGTATTACAATCCCGCTCGCGAAGGTCGTGGTCGCCCGTCGCGATTCGCCGTCGCTCCGCGGCCATGAGCGAAGAGTATCCGAAGAAGGCATTCATGTGACAGCACAATTCATGTCAAAAAATAACAGTAAAAATAGAGAAAAACGCGCGAATTGTCGTTGCAACGTCAGAATGATCTCGATACGATTTTCACATTGACGGAGCATCGAGAGGATCATCTGATACGGTTCAGAATGTCCCTCGACGCTTCAAGCCAGTAGTCACCCGAGAAGCATTCTTGCCCGTGGCGACCCCCCACTCACCCCCTGAGTGGCGTCCGCGGCAAGACCCGGTTTTCCAAAGGGCCGCGGTTGCATCTTCGCGGGTCGCGTTTGCCAAATTGACGGTCCTGAACTCCGTGCTCGGCTACCCGTCCGGCCGGCGTCCAGCATCCGATCTTTATTGGCGGTTGTAACACGGTGTCGTGCCTATATCCAAGGTCCGACCAACCGCCGGGGCGCCGTTGCCTCGCGCGGATGCTTTGATTCGTTTCCGTTTTCATCTGGAGATTGCAATGAGTGGCTCCCCCCTCAGCCGATGGTTCCCCGGTCTTCTGAGTCAATTGGGTCAGAGAAAACCGAAAGCGGCCGCCAAGCCGCGCGTCCTTCGTACCCAGTTGCAACTCGACGAGTTACAGGTCCGAGCCCTGCCTGGCTCGGTCGTCCCGCCGACGCCGACTCCTCCGCCGATGCCGTGCCCACCGCCCGTTCATTGCCCCCCGCCGAGCTGCGATGACAACAAGGGCAGCCACGGCAAGGGTAGTGGCGGCAAAGGCAGCAACGGCAAGGGTAGCGGCAGCAAGTGCAAAGGCTCGGGCGGCAAAGGTAGCAATGGTAAAGGCTCGGGCAGCAAGTGCAAAGGCTCGGGCGGCAAGGGTAGCAATGGTAAGGGTAGCGGCGGCAAAGGCAGTGGTGGCAAGGGCAGCAATGGTAAAGGCTCGGGCAGCAAGTGCAAGGGCTCGGGCGGCAAGGGATCGGGCGGCAAGGGCTCGGGCGGCAA
>CAZESP010000011.1:0-70449 GCA_964515185.1 uncultured Alcaligenaceae bacterium | reverse complement strand
GCAAGGGCTCGGGCGGCAAGGGATCGGGCGGCAAGGGCTCGGGCGGCAAAGGCAGCGGTCCGAAGTGCAGCAATGGCAAGGGTTCGGGCGGTAAGGGCAGCAACGGCAAGGGCAGCGGCGGCAAGGGCAGCAACGGCAAGGGTAGCGGCGGCAAGGGTAGCGGCGGAAAGGGCTCCGGCGCCAAGTGCAGCAAGGGTAAAGGAAGCTCGGGCAAGGGTAGCAACGGCAAGGGTAGCAACGGCAAGGGCAGCAAAGGCAAGAATTGCAAGCCGACGCCACCGCCCTGCACCCCGACTCCTCCGCCTCCGAAGTTCGCCGCATTGTCGAAACTGGCTCGCGCCAAGTTCTAAGATGTGATGTCTTGTTCTGTTCTTTCGAGGTGCCGTTTACGTCTCGCAAGGGGCGTAAACGGCAGTTCGGTTTACGGCATGTCCAATTCCTCGATCGAGTATCGCACTCGAACCTCGCGTGTGGTCATTGCCAGCCTCACGATGCGCGTCAGACGATTATCAAAATAGTCTTTGAGTACGGGTGGCCGCGGCTCGGAGAGGTAAAACTCGGGATTGCGCTTGACGGCTCCCGGGGCCAGAATGTCAAGATCATCGGTGGTCTGCGCGGTCTGAATGATCATGGGCGCGTGTGTGACGCCATGCGCCCGCAAGGCACACGCCCGATGGTGACCGTTGCTCAATACAAGACGATTGCCCGCCGCCACGGCATTCAGAAAATTCGATCCAAACCCGACAAACAACGCAATGACGCCGGCGATCGGTCCGAAGGCTTGGTAGCCTGAGATCTGCTCTGGCCTCAACATCACCGCATCCATGAATCGCAAGTCATTCGAGGGTGAGATGAACGCGAACATCTCGTCGGTGACACGCCCCGCTCGAAAATCGCCCGGGCCGGCATTACAGGGCAGGCAAAATCGAAACAACTGTTCCAGGTTCGGTTGTGGCGCCAGGCGGCTTCGCAATCGCGTCAGGTGATCAGAGCAGACGAGTTTTTGCGATACGACAAGGCGATCCAACTCGACGATGCCGAATTCGACTGGGGCATCGGAAAATGCCTTGATGAATGTCGGATCCGCTTGGACTTCCTCCACGAGAGGTCTTAGGGCGTCTGGTATCGGTTGGACGACTGGCCGTTCCGTCCATTTCGCTTCCACTTTGCGCAATCGTTTCATGAGTTCATCGGCGGCTCGCCATTCTTTGGCAAGTTTCCCGCGGTCGAGCGACGGTGCATCGACAGCATAAGAGGTCATGAACGACAAATAGTCGTCGAGGGAAATGCGATTGAGCAAGTAGATATGGTCTTCGCCACCCGGCGCGTTCGGATTCATGTGAACGATCTTCATGATTGAGACCCAAGGGGCATAGACGAACTTTCCTGCACCATAGCATTTTTCCGGGGAGCCGTCATTTTTTGGAACTGCCAATACTCGAAGACAGGTTTCTGTTGGTCTTCGCTGATAATCGCGACTGCGGCCGGTGGGGGCATTCCCATGTCGCATTCCATCGACTATATCAGTAGCGGAACTTGGCACTTCGTTTTGCTTGCGGAAGGCTTCCCATGATCGCCACGATCCTTTTGATGCTCTGCCCGTTAGCCGGTGCCGGCCAGCCGCCGGTGCCCCTGTCGCCGGCCGACCGATCCCGACTCGAACAAGAACATCTTCGCCTCGACAAAATTTCACAGCAGCAATATGAGTCGGGCGACTTTGAGGCCGCGGCGGCGACGCTGACAAAGATTCGCGGCATCCTCGAACAGCTATTTCCAAAATCGAAGTACCCGCAGGGGCATCCCTCGATCGCGACGAACCTCACCAACACCGCGCTGGTTCTGCAAGAACTCGGCCAATTGGAAAAAGGCCTCGACCTTCAACTCGCGGCGTTGGAGATGGGGCGCAAGATGTATCCGCGCGACAAGTTCCCGGAAGGGCACGAATCACTCGCAACGATTATCAACAATGTCGGTATGGCCTACGATCACCTCGGCGACTATCAGCGGGCGTTAACCTTCGCCGAAGAAGGGCTCGCGATGCGCCGGCAAATTTATGGCAACGACAACTCGCGGGACGCGATGGACGCCATCGCGAACTCCATGAACAACGTCGGCGCCGCGCTCGACGTGCTGGGTATTCACGACCAAGCCCTAATTCATTACCAGCAGGCTCTCGCTCTGCGCCGCAAACTTTACCCGCCCGACAAATTCCCGAACGGTCACTATGAGCTGTTGATCACCCTCGACAATATCACGGGGATGCTCATGAAGGCGGACTCTCCCAAGCAGGCGCGCCGATATCTCGATGAGATGCTCGACATGTGCCGCCGGATGTATCCCAAAGACAAGTTTCCTATCGGGCATTCATCGTTGGTCGATCACCTGAACACAGCCAGCCACTTTCACGGCATACTGGGCGATTACGACAAGGCCCTCGAATTTCAACAACAGGCCCTGGAGATGGCACGCAAGATCTGGCCTGCATCGAAATATCCAAACGGCCACCCGATCCTTGCGCTCACCATGGGGTCCCTGGGCTTGACGCATGTTCGCGTCGGGCGTTCCGATCTTGCCGAACCCTTGCTTCTCGAATCGTTGGAAATGAAGAGACGATTGATCTCCGCGTCACGGTTTCCGTTGGGCGATGAAATCTTCGTCAAGAAACTGCTCAATGTCGGCATGCTGGAAGCGTCGCGAGGCAATTACGCGAAAGGAGCGCGCTATGACAGAGAGGCCTTGGAGATTTTTAGCGCCCAGGTCGCGCGACGGGCGATGGCTTCCGGCGAGGCCGACGCGTTGGCATTCGTCGCCTCGCAGCCAGTCGTTCGTGATCGATTCATCGACAGCGGCGTCCTTTCCGGCGCCGACCCAGCGGCCATCTACGGTCTGGTCTGGGATAGCAAGGCCCTGGTCACTCGCATTCTCGAACAACGCCTGGCAACGATTCGCGCCAACGCCGCCAAACAGACGGGTACTTTGAACGACCTCAAGGCCATCCTTCGACAAATCGAGCAAGTGCTGAAGGACGACCAATTACCCATCAAGGAACGAGACAAGATACTGACCGCCCTCAACGACCGCCGAGACACGATCGAGCAACGATTGATCGCCGCAGTGCCTCTGTTGGAGCAATGGAAGAAACGAGAGAAACTGACAGCCGCCGATCTTTTGGCTTCGTTGCCGCCTCGCACCGCATTCGTGGACATGATTGCTTATGGCAACGATGAATACCACCGCGACGCCAAGCAACGCATGACGATCAAGAATAACGAACGATATGTCGCGTTCATCGTGGCGCCCGGATCACCCGTTCGATTGGTCGTGTTCGAGGATCGGCTTCGTATCAATCAAGCCGTGGCTCAATGGCGTGCGGATATCGAAGGACGGCGCGAGTCGGACGCAGCAAAGTCGCTGCGATCATTGATCTGGCAGCGAATCGCCGAGCATATCCCACAAGACACGCGAACGCTGTATCTGGCAGCCGATCGCGAATTAGCGCAATTGCCGTGGTGTGCGCTACCCGGCACAAAGCCGGGCGAGGTATTACTCGATGAGTTCCCGGGCGGAATTGCCACCGTACCCCACGGCCCATTCTTGCTTGAGTCGCTGAAATTCGGCCGCGAAGCCACATCAGCCGGCACTATCTTGGCGTGCGGTGCTCTGACTTATGACGCTGCGACGGCAAGCGGAACGACTTGGCCCGTGTTAAAGGCGACCGGCGAGGAGCTAAGAGCCATCGCCGTCACCGCCGGCTCGAAGCCGATTGTGACACTCACGACGTCCAGCGCCAAAGCATCGACCCTTGAGCAGGAACTGCCAAAGGCGGCCTTTGCCCATTTCGCGACGCACGGCTTCTTTGCCGCGAAGGAACTCCAAGCCGAGCGCCAACGAGAGAGGCGCCGATTGCGCGATTGGCAAACAGGCTCATTGTCGGCAGACGCGCGATTGACCGCCGGTCGTAGTCCGCTCGGGTTCACGGGCTTGGTTCTGTCGCGAGGCGAAGTGATGACGGGCTTGAGCCTCATCAATTTGCCGTTGGAGAATCTGAAGCTCGTCACCCTATCGGCTTGCGAAACCGGGTTGGGGGAATTGACCGCCGGCGAGGGGGTGCAGGGCCTGCAAAGGGCCTTTCATTTGGCAGGCTGCCCAAACGTTGTTGCGAGTCTTTGGAATGTCAATGACAGCGCAACCGCAGCTCTCATGGCGAAGTTCTATCACGAGCTTTGGGTGAATAAGCGACCGCCCATTGAGGCGCTTCGCGAGGCGCAGTTGCTCATCTATCGCCGGCCCGAGTTGATCGCTGATTTGGCCGGTGAACGCGGAGCGCCGAAGCTGAAAGAGGCGGTGAAAACCGGCGAGCCGGGTGCGTCGCTCACCGGAGGAAACGCCGCGATTGAGAAGCGCAAGCACGCCGACACCAAACTCTGGGCGGCCTTCGTGCTTTCGGGCGTGGGCCGATAGCGCTCGCCGTGGGCCGCTCGAATCCGTGAGCACCCAGCGCGAGCAAGTGATCGTTGCACTTGCTTGAGCTTCGTGCTCGCAGTGTCGTCGCGAGCAAGTGATCGCTGCACTTGCTCGCGCAACGCGACCGGGATTACAGCACATTGATGACCTTGTCCGTCAAGCCCTTGTCGCCCAGGACGACCGTGAGCTTGCCGGCAGCGGCCACCTTCTCGACAACTTCCAACTCGCGCAATCGCATGAGCGTCGGGTTGTCCTGCAACAGCTTCGCCGTGTTGAGCTGGCTGCGCATGGCGGCCGTCTCCTCGCGGCGAACGATGAGGTTCGCCTCAGCGGCCTTCTTGGCCTCCGTGACCTTGTTGAGCAGGTCCTTCATTTCGCCCGGCAGGATGATGTCGCGAATACCGACCGTGACAATCTCCAGACCGAACGCCGACACACGCCGGCGGATACCCTGCTCGAGATCCTCCACGACGCCGTCCTTTTCCGTGAGGAATGCGTCGAGTTCGCGGCCGCCGACCACGGCGCGCAGAACCATCTGGGCCTCGCGATAGAGCGCCTGGCGGAAGTCATCGACGACGCTCACGGCCCGCTGCGCGTCGCTGATCCGGTACGTGACCAGAGCGTTGAGGCGCAACGTGACCTTGTCCGCCGTCATGATTTCCTGACCCGCGACGTCGATCATCAGCTCGCGCGTGTCGATCGTCTGGACCTTGACCTCGGCGACGTTCTTCCAGAACGCGTATCGGCCCGGGGCCAGCGTGCCCTGGAAGTTGCCGTCACGGAACCAGACCGCCGCGTGGCCAGCCGGAACAATGACGTTTTCCAGAACCCGCTCCGACAGCGGCGCCTGCAAGATAACCGGCAGGTCGGCGTGAACGAAGCGGACCTCGCGCGCGTCCACGACCTCGACCTTGACGTCGCGGAACGCCGTCCAATATGCCGATAGCCCCGGCGGCAGCACGTGGCTGAAGCGGCCGTCGATCCAGACCAGACCGCGCTGATAGTCCTTCAGGTCAACGACCGCCGCGCGGCCCGTCAGGGCGCCCGACTTGACGATGACGTCGAGCTTCTCGTGAACCAGCCACGGGGCACGCTGCGAGACAACGTCAACGCGAACGCGCTTCATCGGGTTGAAGATCCAGTGCGTACCCGGGTTCATCAGGCCCTGGAAGTTCCCGTCGCGGAAACGCAGGCCGACTTCGTAATCGTTGATCTTGATGCGGTTGAGAATCATGGCTCACCTTTCCTTTCACCGGCGTTGGGCGAAAAAAGACCTCCGGGAGGCGGGACTGTCCAGCGATCCCACGGACCTCGACGGGGTGACGTTTGAGCAGCCGCGGCACGAGGGCGGCATCACGGGTCACGCTCGGGCGTTGCGGTAGGCGTTGCCGCAAGACGGTCCGCGAGCGATTACTGCTAGCCATCGTCGTCGGCGACCGCGGTATCCACGCACCGCAGAGTCGCGATCGGTGTTGCCGTCGTTAAACACGGCAGATCGCACGGACGCCCGCCTCCCTCGGGCCATGTGCAAACGCTTAACAAGCGTTTTGGCGGAGAGAAAGTCTCTCCCGAGTGGTACGGGAGTCGAACCCGTGACTTCCAGATTCTGGATCTGGCGCTCTACCTCTGAGCTAACCTGGTGGTTGGAGCCGCCGTTGGTAGAACCCGTTCACGGAACGCGCCGAGGCGATCGTTCAAACGAGCCTCAGAGCGCCGCCGGCCGGGCGGTTCCTGCATGCCAAGACGCGGACGGGCAACGCGGGGTTCGCGAGAATGTCTCGTTACGGGTTTTCTTGGCGAGGTTTGTTGAAAACCTCCTGTTTCTTCTTGGCGCGCCGTCGCCCTGTCGGTTCAATTGGTGAAGGCATCCGGTGACACGTGGGCAATGGGGTTTGCGATGGCTGAATTCGCGCATCGGCTTGGCCGCGTCGGCGGGCCGGGGAGTTATGCTGTGAGACTTCTTTACGATGTTTCGGGTGTCAATCACGAGTTACCGTTCGTGGTGGGCGTCCTGGCCAACCTGAGCGGGTATCGCCCGAATCGTCGGCCCCTTCGCGAACGGTCCTTCGTCACAATTGACCGCGACGACTTTGATGAACGCTTGGAACGCATCGCCCCCGAGTTGCGATTCGATTCGCCGGCATTCGGTGCCGTGGCTCTGAAATTCACCGCGCTCGACGATTTTGAACCCGGACGCGTCGCAGCACAGGTTCCCGCTGTCGGTGAGTTGCTCCGTGCCCGGCAGCGGCTCTCGGATTTCTTGAATCGCATGGAAAGCCGCGAACGCCTCGAAGCGCTCCTGACGGATCTGATGCGCCAAAGCGAGCAAGTCCGCGCCGTCGCCCGCGACCTTAACGTCGCACCGACCGAGGCGGCCCCGACAGCCTTGCCGGCGACCGGCGGGTCGCTGCTCGATCAGATTATCGGCGGTATGGACCCCGCCGGGCCGCCGCTGCCACCGGCCGTGCCGGATCGAGACCTTGTCGACTCGGTAATTCGCGAAGCCTTAAAATCGGCTCGCACCATGTCCCCCGACGTGAAAGCGACGGCCCAATGCTGGATCACGGCCCTCGATCAGCGATTGGCCAACGGCGTGCGATCGCTGTTGCATCACGCCGAATTCACCAAGATCGAGGCGACCTGGCGCGGTCTCTATTACCTGGTTCGCCGAGCTGAAACCGGCACCATGCTCAAACTCAAAGTCCTCGATCTGAGTCGCGACGAGTTAGCCTCCGATCTTTCTGCGGGTGTGCCGGGCAGCGAGCTTTGCGAACGAGTCTGCCGGCACGCTCCCAACAACGACGAGCCGTTTGGCCTGCTCGTGGGCGACTTCGAATTTGGCCCGACCGCCGGAGATGTCGTGCTCCTCGCGGAATTGGGCCGACTGGCCATGCGTGCCCACGCGCCCTTCGTGGCGACCGCGTCGCCCGCACTTGTTGGCTTGGATAATTTCGCTGAACTGCCCGAGGTCGAGGACCTCCTGGATCGTGCCAAGGTTGCCTCCCTCGATGATTGGCGCCAGATTCGGACCACACCCGAGGCCAATTATGTCGCTCTGACGGTTCCTAGAACGTTGGCGCGCCGGCCCTACGGCAAGGAGCATACCGAAGTCGCAGAGTTCACATTCGAGGAACTCACCGGCGACGCCCCGCCCCGACACGGCGTTTGGATGAGTGCGGTCTGGGCCTATGCAACAACCGTCGCGGGGACCTTTGCCCTTCACATTTGGTTGCTCCGAAGCACGGACGACGGCGACGGCGTCATTGACGATCTACCGTCGTTCCCGATCCGCATCGACGGCGAAACGGTCATGGTTGGGCCGGTTGAAGCGAACCTGAGCGATCGCCGGGAATCGCAACTGGCTTCGCTCGGTTTGCTTCCCCTCAGCGGCTACCGCAATGACTCCCGGATGGCGTTCCTGAGCAGTTCCAGTTGTCGCGAAGGAGTGTCGGCCATCCGTTTCGATGACCTGTTGTGTGCCTGCCGCGTCGCTCATTATTTGCGCGCTCTGTGGCCGGCGACGGGAACGGTTGCCGAGAAAGTCGCCCTGTTGAACGCCTGGCTTGGTCGCTATGTTGATGCGTCGCCGCGCGCCCGGCATCCCTACGACGGTGGCCTACCGCTGGCCGACGGCCGCGTGAGTGCTGATGCCTCGGGCGGTTTGACGCTCACGCTTCGATTGCGAATTGCCGAAACCGCAGGGAATGTCATCACCATGCCCGTGATGGCCGGTGATTGAGCCTCAATGCTCCGCGTCCGACGCCGCTGGGCGTGCCCGATACAGAATCGCGCCAAAGCCGAGCAGCATCGCCTGACGGAACCCCAGCAACGCCACGCCTACAGGTGTCGGTGTGCCGAATCGCCATGTCGGCGCTTGCGGCGGGCGCTCGATCAGCCCGGTGATTTCGTACCAATAGAATTGGTACATCAGCTCGGTCATCCCACACAGAACCACGAACAGCAGCATCGCTTGCCGCTTCGCTTCGTACCGTGCCCGCAGCAATGGAAGGAGCGGCATCAGCCATATCAGGTACTGCGGCGAGAATACCTTGTTGCCGAGGATGAAGATCAGCAGCAACAAGAGGCTGCCACGGACAATCTCGGCGGGGAATGCCTCGCCGACCGTCGCGCCATGGGCTTGTGGCTGTCGCAGAATCCGCCGGACCTGCCAAGCGAGAGTTGCCAGCAACAGAAGCGGTGTCAGGATGGCGGTCGCTGTTGATAACGCAGGCGTCAGCGACGACTGAACGTTGATGCTGTTGTGCGTGTGGACGATCTGGTATGGATGGCCGAACCAGCCGAGAATCATGGGAATCCAACCCGCCAGCGAGCCGAATTCGATTCCCCGAGACTTGTGATAGGCGAAAAATCCCAGAGCGCCGTCACCGTGATTCATCACGAACGGCACGACGCCAGCGGCGGCAACGAATCCAAAAAAGGCCAGATAAACGGCGCTCTGGCGGAGCATCGGGAGCCGCCGGCCTTGATGCCATGCCGTGATTGCCGTCATCGAGACCGCGCCAATGACCCACAACGGCGCGAGGATCAGCGGCACGAGCTTGAACGCGGTTCCGATGCCGAGCAGCGCGAGCGCCGGTAGCGGGCGCCGGCGAAGCAAGAGCGCCATTCCCGCCACCATTAAGGCAGCCAACGCCAAGTCAATTCTTTCATACAGAAACAACCAGAAGCCGCCGCTCGAACACACATAGACCGCCAGCCGGCCGGATCGAGCCAGAATCGACTCGGCCCGAAACATTCTGTGAATCGTCAGAATGAGCCATGCGGATAGCCCCGTGTCGATTGCCAATTGCATCCATCGAAAAACCCTTCGATAATCGTCCAAATATTCAATCGTTGGTTTCTCCGGGGGGACGTCAACGAAGAGCAACGGCAACCGAAAAAACTGCACGGCGAGAGGCGGATACTCGATGTGCCGGTACGAAGTTTCAGGCCCATCGCGTTGGACGTAATAGTCCGCGTGAAATTGGTAGAATTCGCGCCCGCCACCGGTGTGGTGATAAGTCCACGCATACTCAGCATAGACACCCACGTCGCTCGGCGGCGGTAACTTGCCGATGAGTGCCGCGCGCGTAACGACGAAGAACACGCCGACCATTACGAGCGGAAACACGGACTGTGGGGATCGACGATCGGCCGGAGTCATCGGTCACTCAACAAAGGCAAGGAGAGAATCAAGGGTAGTGTAGCTCATGGCTCCGGTTGGCAATTCGCTTGCTGCAGAACACCGCCTCCGGCCGATCGCGAGGGAGACGCTCGCATCAGAACGCATTGACGATTCTCAGATTGTTGCCGCCGAAGGCGTTAGCTTGTTGCACCGTATGCTGGCAGTCGTACAAATGGACCTTTTTGACATTCACTTGACATGCCACTTGCGCTACGAGAACTCCCACACAGCCCACCAGAGTTGCGGTTCCCACGAGATAGTCGTTGGGATTGTCGTTAACCGAAGCCAGAAATGCCGGCAGGTGGCCCGTGGCATCCTGCGAGCCGGCTAGCTGTGAATTCGGCTTCTTGATGTGCTCGTAGATTTCATCGATACCCCAGGCGTAACCATAGACCTTACCTGATAGAGCCTTGACGATGGCATCCGCGGGGCCGGGTTGTAGCTTGAATCCGCCAACCAGATAGACGTTGACCTGTTGTCCATTCTTGACCCATTCGATCATTTTCAACATGTCTTCTACCTGTGCGTTCACCCGAACGTGCGCGAGGCCGCAACGGTTGCCGTTACCTAGTTTCTTGTAGACGACGCCATCCACAGGCACGAAGTAGGCTGATGTCACCTCGGCATGCGTGGCGCAGCCCAAGTTGGTTCGGGTTGGATCATCGACGACATTCAGGTAACTGGTGCCGACATTGGAATTGACGAATAATGATTGCACGCTCGCGCTCCTCAATTGAAATGCAATACTAGCGCCGGATTCGAGGCTAACATCTTTGGTAACGACTCGCAACGCCCCGTGGCCGCCGCGCACCGATCCCCCTTTTTTTTGCCGATTTCTTGCTTGACATCGAATCTCGCCATGGGACAATCCAGGCAATTCTCAAAATCCGGCTACCGGCCCATCACCCGACAGGAGGGATTCGTCATGGCGCTGGTGCTGTCCTGTCCCCGTTGCTCGCAGTCTCGAACCTTGGCCTCCGATGAGCGCCGCGGGCCGCACTATTGCCCGTTCTGCCATCTGGAATTGGATCTCCCCGCTTTGCCTGTCCTGGCACCGGTCGCGACGACCCGTGCGGGTCGCGGCCGTCGAATCGCCTCGCTCGTGCTGTTCACCGCGATGGTGGCTGTCATCATCGCAATTGTGGCTCACCGGATGTGGCGGGCCTATTCAGTATCGGCGACCAAGTCGCCGTCTTCGTTAACCGTCGCGGTCATCCCTTCGTCGTCGGCGATCCCCGCGAACCGAAACGTGATTGTGGCCGGTGAAGTGGCTCATCGTCCCAAGACAATCGTCAGCGACGCGGTCCTGGCGGCGATCGTTGACAAACCGCCGAGTGCCGAGCCGGAGTTGATACCCATGCCGGCCGAGATCGACGAAACCGCGGTCACAACGGCTGACACCCCCCGGCTCATTCCAAAAACGACCCCGGACTGGTATCGGCGACTGAATCCATCGCAACGCCAGCCTTGCGAATCGCCTCCAACGGTAGTCCTGATTTCATCGCAGCCGTGAAATCAAAGCCGGGGTGAGATGGCTGTCACGGCGATCAAATCGAAAACCCTCTCTAAACGGCGCGAAAGCCGGCTGCGGCGTCAGCTTGCGCGCCCAAAAAGGCGCCACTTTACCGCACGAATCTCCCACGCAGCGGCAGCATCGGGTACGGATGGCAGGCGGCACTGGCGCCCGGCTCCGAGTACAGCCGCACTCTCGGCACGAATTGGCCGAAGTGATCCAGTCCCACCTGTTGCCATTTCTCACGGGGATTGGCGAAGTAAGCCGACGGCGGGAGGCATGTCGGGCAGGGCGCCGCCATCGGCCCGACCTCGGGTGAAATGCCGGCCAACGCCATGGCACAGACGACGCTGAACATCGTGTAAACCTCTGTCAGCTTAACGGATATTGGATAGCTTACCCAAGCGGGGCAAGGGGCGCCGTCGCCGGTCAGGTCGGCAGCAGAATTCGTCAACTACCGAATCGGCCGAGTCGTTACAGTCATCCCAATCGGTCCCTGTGAGAGATTCGGCATGGGTTTGACCAACACGATCCGTTTCGAAGGCGAAACGCCAGCGTGGTCGGCTATCCGCGACGGTCTCGCCGCGGCCGGCCTGACCTGCCCGATTCGAATGATCGACGGGTTGCCGGCGTTTCCCGACGAAGAGCCACCCGACGATTGGCGAGAGTTGCGGCTCGGAACGCCGGCGGGCATGGTGACGTTGCGCCGTGAACCGAGGGCAATTTCGGTGATCACCTGGGGTAATGCCGACGCCGAAGGGCAACGGTGTTGGAATCGCGTGACGCAGGCCGTGGCGGCCGCCGGTCGTGGAATCGTGGAAACATGATTGGAATTGGTCTTTGTCAACAGCGGCCCGTCGCGTATACAGGTCGCCCAAACCGATTGGGGTTTGGTGAAAAACGCGGCCTATAATTCAGGCACCCGGATCGTCTATTGATTCCGATGGGGCTTGCCGCCGCCCCGCTTGACCGGAGCGTTGAACCATGTCGTTTGCGAGTCGATTCAATTTGGATCTGATCGAGGATTATTTTGCCCGTTGGCGTGAGAATCCAGCGTCGGTCGATGAGTCGTGGCGTGCATTTTTCGAAGGGTTCGAGTTGGCCAGCCGTTCGCGTGGTGACTCGGTGTCCGCGGCCCAGGCGGCGATCGCCCGGCTCATCAACGGCTATCGGTTGCTCGGGCATTTCAGCGCTCACCTCGACCCGCTTGAGGAATCGGCGCCGGCCCTGCATCCCCATCTCCAACTGACCGAGTTCGGTTTGTCCGATGCCGACCTCGATAAGACCTTCGCGACGACATTCATGTCGCTGCCAGTCGCCCGATTGCGTGACCTGTTGACGGCGTTGCGAGAGACATACTGCGGGACGATCGGCTACGAGTTTCAGTACATCGAAGATCTGCGAATCCATCGCTGGTTCCACGAACACATCGAACCTCGCCGCAGCCGGCCGAATTTTACCCGCGACCGAAAGCGCGCCATCCTCCACGACCTCAAGGAAGCCGAACTCTTCGAGACCTTCCTGCACACGCGTTATCAGGGCCAAAAGCGATTCTCTCTCGAAGGCGCCGAGCCGTTGATCCCGCTGCTCGAAGCCTGGGTGCAAAAGTCGCCGGATCACGGCGTGCAGGAGTACGTCATCGGCATGGCTCATCGCGGCCGGCTGAACGTGCTCGTTAATGTGTTGCGTAAGCCTTATCAAGAGGTTTTCGCCGAATTCGAGGACCGATTCAACGACACCGCGGCTGATGGTGACGGCGACGTGAAATACCACCTCGGCTTCTCGGCCGACGTGGATGTTCGCGGGCACAAGCTGCACCTGTCGCTCACGCCGAATCCGAGCCACCTTGAGGCCGTCAACGCGGTGGTCCAAGGGCGCACGCGCGCGAAGCAGGAGATATTCGGCGACCGCGAGCGCCGCCGCGGCATCCCGATCCTGATTCACGGTGACGCCGCTTTCGCGGGTCAAGGCTCGGTCATGGAGACGCTGAACCTCGCACGGCTCGAAGGCTACACCACCGGTGGCACGCTGCACGTCATCGTCAACAACCAGATTGGCTTCACGACGAATCCGGTGGATGCCCGCTCGACCAATTACTGCACCGACGTGGCGAAGATGATTCAGGCTCCGATATTCCACGTCAACGGCGAGGACCCGGAGGCGGTGATCTTCGCCGCCGAACTCGCGCTGGAGTTTCGCCAGGAGTTCAACTCCGACGTCATTATCGACCTTTACTGTTACCGCAAGCACGGGCACAACGAAGGCGACGACCCGTTCTTCACCCAGCCGTTGATGTATCAACATGTCAAAGGTCACCCGTCGGCGTCGCGGGTGTATGCGGAGCATTTGGTTCGCAGCGGCGACCTCACCGAAGCCGAGAGCCACGCCATCGACGCGGGCTTCCGCGACCGCCTCGACACAGCCCAAAAAGACGTGAAGAGCCAGCCGCCTCGCCCGCGTGGGATGGCGCGGTTTGGTGCTCGCTGGACCGGCTTCCAATCGCGTTATTCGCATAACCCGGTTCCCACGGGCATCAGTCGCGACGTGATTCGGCTCATCGCCGACCGCCTGACGCAACTGCCCGTGGGGTTCATCGCGAACAAGAAGATTCACGACCCGGATCTGCCGCCGCCGGGGCCTGGCCAGAAACCCGGCGATCTGTTCGGGCGTCAACGAGCCATGGCCCAAGGAACGGAGCCAATCGACTGGGGCTTCGCCGAGACGCTGGCCTATGGGTCGCTGCTGCTCGATCAAACGACCGTGCGACTATCCGGCCAAGACGTGCGCCGCGGCACCTTTACCCATCGCCACGCGGCGCTCGTGGATCAGGCGACTGGTGCTCGTTACGTTCCGCTGGACCATCTTCGCGCCGATCAGGCCCGGTTGCAGTTGTACGACAGCCCGCTCTCGGAATTCGCCGTTCTCGGCTTCGAATTCGGCTACGCCCTCGACGACCCGAAGGCCCTCGTGTTGTGGGAAGCGCAATTCGGCGACTTCGCCAACGGCGCTCAGGTCGTAATCGATCAGTTCATCGCTTCCTGCGAGTCGAAATGGCAGCGCGCCAATGGCATCGTCTTGCTGTTGCCCCATGGCTACGAGGGTCAGGGGCCGGAACACTCGAGCGCACGGTTGGAGCGATTCTTGCAACTGTGTGCCGACGACAATATTCAGGTCTGCTACCCGACGACGCCGGCGCAGTTGTTCCACATGCTGCGGCGCCAAGTGAAGCGATCGTTCCGCAAGCCGCTGATCGTGATGACGCCCAAGAGCCTGTTACGTCACGCAATGGTCAAGTCATCGTTAGACGATATCACGTCGGGCAGCTTCCGCGAGGTCATCGACGACGGCCGCGCCGACCCGTCGAAGGTGCGGCGCGTCGTGCTCTGCACCGGCAAGGTTTACTACGACTTTTACTACGACTCGTACAAATCCGCGACGACCGAGGCGGAGCGCGTTCGCGCCGTGCCACCGGACGTCGCCGTCATTCGATTGGAGCAGTTGTACCCGTTCCCGACCGAGCAGCTCGACGCGGTGCTCAAGCGGTATCGAGTGGCTCGCGAATGGGTCTGGGCACAAGAAGAGCCGCAGAACATGGGCGGTTGGTTCTTCGTTGAGCCGCTGATGAGGCGTATGGATTACGACTTGGAATACGTGGGCCGCGACGCCAGTGCGAGTCCGGCGACGGGATCGCACAACATCCACAAGCGCGAGCAGGCCGAGTTGGTGCGGGCCGCCATTCACGGCGACGAGTTGCCGTATCTGGTCCGGGCCGTCGCGCCGGCTGTGGTTCCGGCCGTCGCGGTCAAGCGATAACACCAACGCGAAAAGGGCTTATGAGCATCTGGGGATATTCGCATGCCTGTTGAAGTGAAGGTGCCGCCGGCGGGAGAGTCGATCACCGAGGGCCGATTGGCCCGGTGGCTCAAACCCACCGGCGCCGTGGTCCGGCGCGATGAACCCGTCGCCGAAATGGAGACCGAAAAAGCCACAACGGAAATCGTCGCCCCTTCCGATGGCGTGCTCCGCATCGCGGTACCCGAGGGTAGCAAGGTCTTGATCGGTACGGTGGTGGCTCACATCGACGAAGCCGCGACTCCATCTGCCGCGCCAGTCGCTAAAGCCCCGGTCGCCGCCCCGCCCGCGGATGGCGCCGCGATTCCCGCGGTTTCCCCAGCGGCACGCGTCATGGCTGCCGGCGCCGGTGTCGATCCGCGACAAATCGCTGGAACCGGCCGGGGCGGCGTCGTTCTCAAAGAGGATGTACAAACGTTTGTTCAAGCGAAACGCGACGAGCCGGCGCCGAAGCCTGCCGAACCCGTGCCCGTTACTCCGGCGAAGCGCGAAACGCGCCAACGCATGTCGGCTCTTCGCGCTCGCATCGCCGAACGGCTCCTTGCCTCGCAAGCGACAACCGCCACGCTGACCACCTTCAACGAGGCCGACATGAGCGCGATCAACGATCTTCGCGCTCGCTTCAAAGAGAAGTTCAAGGAGAAGCATGGCGTCAACCTTGGCTTCATGTCGTTCTTTGTCAAAGCGGCTGTCGATGCCTTGAAGGCGTTCCCGACCGTCAACGCCTGGATCGACGGCGAGGAGATTGTCCATCACCACTATTACGACATTGGTGTTGCCGTCAGTACAGACAGGGGCCTGATGGTGCCGGTGCTGCGCAACTGCGACCAACTCAGTTTCGCCCAAATCGAGAAAGGCATCGCCGATCTGGCCGTGAAGGCTCGCGACGGCAAGATTCGGCCCGACGACCTGCACGGCGGCACGTTTACCATCACCAATGGCGGTATCTTCGGCTCGATGATGTCCACGCCCATCCTCAACCCGCCGCAGAGCGCCATCCTCGGCATGCACGCGATTCAGAAGCGAGCCGTCGTCGTCAACGATCAAATCGTCGTTCGACCGATGATGTACCTCGCGCTATCGTATGACCATCGTTTGATCGACGGCCGCGAGGCGGTGCAATTCCTCGTGCGCATCAAGGACGACCTCGAATCGCCGGAGCGGATGCTCCTCGAAATCTGATTCCGTGACCACAACCGGCGGAAGTAACGCTCATGGCTGATTCGTGTGATCTGATCGTGATTGGTGGCGGCCCCGGCGGCTATGCTTGCGCCTTGAGGGCGGCCCAACTCGGCATGACCGTGACGGTCGTCGAGCGCCGGCCGACCCTCGGCGGAACCTGCCTCAATGTCGGCTGCATCCCCAGCAAGGCCTTGCTCGATTCCAGCGAGCGATACGCCGAACTCGCGAAGCTTGGCCGTCATGGCATCACCGTCACGTCGGTGAAACTCGACCTTGCCGCCTTGCTCGCTCGCAAGAACAAGGTCGTGAAGGACCTAACCGACGGCATCGCCTTCCTGTTCAAGAAGAACAAGGTGACGTTCACCCAAGGCGGTGGCAGGCTGCTCGGACCGGGCCGCGTTGAGGTCAAGGGCGCCAACGGCGCGACAACTGTTCTCGAAGCCAAGGCCGTCGTCCTCGCGACGGGAAGCGAGCCGGTCGCCTTGCCCGGTATCAACTTCGACGGCAAAGCCGTGGTCAGTTCCACCGAGGCGCTCAATTTCGACAAAGTGCCGGAACACCTGATCGTCGTCGGCGGCGGTTATATCGGCCTCGAACTTGGCTCCGTGTGGTGCCGGCTCGGGTCAAAGGTCACGGTGCTAGAATTCCTGCCGCGAATTCTGCCGCTCTCCGATGGCGAACTGGCGGGTTTAGTGCAGCGATCGCTGGCGAAACAAGGGCTGGCCTTTCATCTGGCGACACGCGTCACGGGCGTCACGACGAAAGGCGCTCAGGTAACGGTTGCTGCGGAAACCGAAGGCAAAGCCGTCACCTTCACTGGTGACAAGGTGCTGCTCGCCGTCGGCCGCCGGCCGCTCACCGCGGGGTTGGGTCTGACTGAGGCCGGCGTTCGTGTCGAGGAAAAAACCGGCCGCGTTGTGGTCGATGAGGGCTTTGCCACGAGCGTGCCGGGCGTGTATGCCATCGGTGACCTGATTTCCGGCCCGATGCTGGCGCACAAGGCTCAGGCCGATGGCGAAGCCCTTGCGGAGTGTCTCGCCGGTCACAAGGTCCGCGTGCGACACGACACGATCCCGAGCGTGGTTTACATCTGGCCCGAGTTGGCCAGCGTCGGCCCGACTGAGGACGAATTGAAGCAGGCGGGGCGGGCGATCAAAGCCGGCAAGTTCGCGTTCCAAGCCAATGGCCGCGCCAAGTGCATGGACGAGACCGAAGGCGTTGTGAAGGTACTGAGCGATGCTAAGACTGATCGCCTGCTGGCGGTCCACATCTTCGGCCCGCGTGCGTCAGACATGATCGCTGAGGCCGTGACAACGATTGAGTTCGGTGGCAGCGCCGAGGATATGGCTCGTATCGTCCATGGCCACCCGTCGCTGTCCGAGGTGATGGGCGAAGCCGCCCGCGCCGCCGCCTTTGGGCGTGCGCTCCATGCGTGAGTCGTGTACGTGACAGACGGATTAGGAAACCCGTGCCACTTGCGAAGAAAGTGGCACGGGTTTCCAAACCCGTGGTTGTAGGATGTGTTAGGAAACCCGTGCCACTTGTGAAGAAGGTGGCACGGGTTTCCAAACCCGTGAAATCAAGACGTGTTAGGAAACCGGTCGTACTTGTGAAGAAGGTGGCGCGGGTTTCCATACCCGTGGTTGTAGGACGTGTTAGGAAACCGGTCCCACTTGCGAAGAAGGTGGCACGGGTTTCCAAACCCGTGAAATCAAGACGGATTAGGAAACCCGTCTCACTTGTGACGAAGTGATGACTGTTAATACAAAGTACGCTTGATCGTCGGCAAAAAACCATCTGTTGCCAATGGGCGAGTTCCGGCAAGCGCCTTACGCCTTCCGCCGTCTGCCGCGCGGCTTCTTCAGTTGCGGCGCGGCGACGGGTTCGCCTTTCAGTTGCGCGATGCGGTCGCGGATTTCGGCAGCGCCCTCGAAGTCGAGTTCTTTCGCGCGTCGCAGCATCTCCTCGTGGAGTTGCTCGATGTACTCCGCCGTCACGTAGTCTTGCGAATCCAGCCCAGCGACATCTTGAGCCAGTTTGTGAGCGGCGATTTCATCCTCGATAATGGAGTTGATCGCCGATCGCACGGTCCTTGGCGTGATGCCGTGTTCGGCGTTGTACTTCAATTGCAACTCGCGCCGGCGCGACGTTTCATCCATGGCGCGAGCCATCGAATTCGTCACCTGATCGGCGTAGAGAATCACCTCGGCGTTGACGTTGCGGGCCGCCCGGCCGATGGTCTGAATCAGCGACGTCTCACTGCGAAGGAACCCCTCCTTGTCGGCGTCGAGGATGGCGACGAGCGACACTTCCGGCAAGTCGAGGCCCTCGCGAAGCAGGTTCACGCCGACCAGCACGTCGAACGCTCCCTGGCGAAGCTCCCGCAAGATCGTGACGCGCTCAATCGCGTCCAATTCGGAGTGAAGCCATTTGCAGCGAAGGCCGGCCTCTTTGAAATAGTTGCTCAAATCTTCGGCTAAACGTTTCGTCAAGGTCGTGACCAGCACCCGTTCGCCGCGCTCCGCTCGCCGCTTAATCTGCTCCTGTAAGTCCGGCACCTGACCACGCGCCGGCTTGATGTGGATCACCGGATCGACCAGCCCCGTCGGGCGAATGACCTGTTCGACGACCTCGCCTCCGGTTCGCTCCAACTCCAGCGGGCCGGGCGTCGCCGACATGAACAGACCCTGCCGCAAGCGCTTCTCGAATTCCTCAAACCGCAACGGGCGATTGTCAAGGGCGCTGGGCAAGCGGAAGCCGTGTTCGACCAGCGTCGTTTTGCGGCTCTGGTCGCCGGCGAACATACCTCGTACCTGCGGCAATGTCACGTGCGACTCATCGACGATCATCAGAAAGTCATCGGGGAAATAATCGAGCAGAGTATACGGCGGCTCGCCGGCCTTGCGACCATCGAACCAGCGCGAGTAATTCTCGATGCCGGAGCAATAGCCGGCGTTGCGCATCATGTCGAGGTCATAGCGAGTCCGCGCCCCGAGCCGTTGGGCTTCGAGTAATTTGCCCTCTTGTTTGAGTGTCGCGAGTCGATCGTTCAGCTCCTGCTCGATACCCTTGGCGGCGCCGAGCGTTCGTTCCTCTGGGGTGACGAAATGCTTCGCCGGGTAAATGAACATCTCGTCCATTTCGCGAATGACCTGTCCAGTGATGGGGTGAATCATGGCGAGGGCATCGACGGTATCGCCGAATAGCTCGATGCGGACGCCGATTTCCTCATATGCCGGCCAGACCTCGATGGTGTCGCCGCGCACGCGGAATCGGCCGCGCTCGAACGCCGTGTCGTTGCGCTGATACTGGATGTCGATGAGTTTGAGCAACAACTTCTCACGCGGGATCTCGTCGCCCTTCTTGAGAAAGATCATCATGCGCTTGTAATCGGACGGCGACCCGAGACCGTAAATGCACGACACGCTGGCGACGATGACGACATCTTGCCGGCTGACCAAGGCGCTGGTTGCGGCGAGGCGAAGCCGATCGATGTTCTCGTTGATCGAGGCGTCTTTCTCGATGTAGATGTCGCGCTGCGGAATGTACGCCTCGGGCTGATAGTAGTCGTAGTAGCTGATGAAGTAGCAGACGGCGTTGTGCGGGAAGAAGCCCTTGAACTCCTTGTAGAGCTGGGCAGCAAGGGTCTTGTTGTGGGACAGCACGAGGGTCGGCTTGCCGAGCGCCGCAATGACGTGGGCGGCGGTAAAGGTCTTGCCGGTGCCGGTGGCGCCGAGGAGTGTCTGAAACCGCCGACCGTTATGGAAGCCGCCGACGAGTTGCTCAATCGCGCGCGGCTGATCGCCGGCCGGTTCGTATTCGCTGACAAGCTGAAACGTTGCCATCAGTGGCTTCCCGTGGGTTTGGGGGGATCGCCAAAAACTACTGAATTGTACGCATCCCTCACTCGCGACGCAGCGCTGGTAGGAGGGGGGCGTTGAGGGTGGCGCGGATGGCGCCGGCGCCGGCGGCGAGACCGGCGAGGAGCACCAAGCCGAGCATCGTGGCCAGACGCGCCACGGGAAGCGAGCCACCGCCGATGATGTGCGGCAGGACCGATGCCAACGCCGCCCCCACGCCGGTGGCCAGGCCGAGCAGCAGCAACAGGCCGTTTTCGGCGAAGACAAACCAGCCGAGCATCCGTCGCCGCCAGCCCAACGCTCGCAACAACGCCAGTTCGCCGCGTCGCTCCCAGACGCCGCGCAACAATACCACGGCCAAGCCGAGCGACCCCAGCACCAGCCCGAATCCGCCCAAAAGCTGAAACGTCGTCAGGTAGGTATTCTCGACAGAAAGATAGGCTGCGAGCCGATCGGTCGTCTTCGTGACCTCGACGGCGTGTCTCGCCAAGCTCAGCCTCAACAGTTGCGCGACCTCGTTAGCCTTGCCCGATGGCGGTTCGACCAGGAAGTATGAGAATCCTTCCTCGCGCGGATAGAGCCGTTGAAAAGCGCTGGCAGCCATCACCAATTCGCTCGGAAAGATGCTGTCCTTGAAGACGCCGACGATTCGTAGTCGCGCCGCCCGGCCGGCTTCGTCAGGCACCTCGATCTCATCTCCTAATCCTTTTTTGAACATCCAGGTGAGCGTGTTTTCCTCGCCGAACACCGGCACGGCGCCGTCGGCTCGAATCGCCGCAAGCAATCGCCAGGGGTTGGCCTTCTCCTCGGGTGTCGCAGCTTCGGTCGCCAGAAAGTGGAACCCGCCGCGGTCGATCAAGGCCAGTGACGCGCCGAGGAGCCGGGGCCGCGCGGCCTGATACAGATTCAGGCAACTGGCGTCGTCGCCACCCTTCAATCGGAATGGATAGATGGTTGTCTGTTCGAGAAGCGTTTGAGCGTCGCGAACGCGATCCGCGGCGGGGCGATCAGCGATTGGTTGGCGTTGCCATCGCGATTGCAAGGCGTCGAGAATATCGGCGCGACCTTCGCCGTTGAGGTCGCGGAACAGGGGTAACTCGGTCTCGACGAGCAACGGGAATCCGCCGGAGCCACCTGTTTTTTCGAGGAAATCGCGTTCCGGTTGCCGGCGAAACGACTCGACGGCGACGAGGAGAAACGCAGCCGAGGCGATCAGGCCGAGGGTCAGCAAGCTCCGCGTCGGATGCCTACTGGCGTTGCCGGCGCCGAGCCGAGCAACGCCGCCCCAACCTCGTTGAGCCACCGGTTGCGTGCGTTCTCGCTTCAACCATCGGCGGACGAGCAGCAGTGCCATGGCCAACAACAGCGAACCGGCGCTGAAAAAGATCATGCCGCGAACCTGCGGATTCGGCGCGGATGGCCCAGCGATGAGCGAGGCCAGTGCACCCACGGCGCAAACCGGCACCGCCGAGTTTCCGATGATTCGCCCCCATTTCGACGACGATTTCGCATTCACGGCTGGCGCCGCCGTCACCTCGCCGCGAAGCAGCGCCGTCGGTGCGACATGTCGCAGCGATCGTAACGCCCAAACGATCGTCAGAATACTAATGGCCAACGTTGCGATGAAACCAATGGCGAAACTGACTGGTGAGGGATGCAACCGCAGAAAGGCGCCGACGGCCTGATCGGGCCAAAGGCTCGCCAGCAGCCGCAGCATCAATCCGGCGAAGCCGATGGCGGCGAGGCTGCCGACCATGGCCCCCAACGCCGCAAGGCAGATGCCTTCGACGAGAAACAACCGGCGAACGCGACCAGGCCGCCAACCCGTGGCCAACAACAGGCCGATTTCGCCGGCACGTCGTTCGAGATTCAGTCGCGTGAGAAGGCCGACGAGAACCAGTGCCGCGACGATGAGGAAAAAGCTGAAGCCGAGAAAGAGCATGCCGAAGTCTTGCCCGCCGCGGCTGGCCGAAGCGAAACGCTGGCGGAGGTCATCCCAGACGAATCCGCCTTCTTCCGGCTTCAACTCCGCAAGCAACTTGTCGCGGAGAATCTCGACGGATTGGGGCGGGTTGGCCCCTGGCGGCGGAGCGACCCGCACCGACGTCAGTCGCCCGAAACGGCTACCCCAGAGCCTTTGGCCTGCTGCGAGGGTGACGTAGGCCTTCGGCGTGGCGCGATGGTCTTTCCAAAAACGATCGTCGCGAGGCCGAAGGCGGAGATTGTCATAGGGGAATGGTGGGTCCCAATCGCGCACCGAGAGTTTGTCGGTAATGCCCGGAAAATCCGGCGTGAGGTGGCGATCCGCCGCGACGCCTGAGAGCGGGACGAAGCCGCGAAACGTGAATGTCGCCTGGCGTTCGTCGAGTCGCCCGTCGTGGAGATCGGGATCGAAGTAGGACAACGTGATCGTCGCGCCGGGCTTGAGGCTCTTCAACGGCGAATCGGCCCAGTCAGCGAGGACTATCTCATCGTCCTTGAGCGTCGCGGCGTCTCTCGGTAGGAACGGCCCAAGTGGTGCCGTGAGAGTCGGGTCGAGGGCGCCGATGGTGGAATACGGGATCGAGTCCTTGCCGCTGCGAATCTCGTTGGCGAGGTAAACGAGCGTCGGGGCGGCCTTCCAACCCAGGGCGTTGGCGGCCCTCATGGCGGCGGCTTCCGCGGCGGGTTCGAGGATCGACTGCCGGCTCGCGACGCGCAAATACTCGCCTTGTTCGCTCACCGAAAGCCCCCAATCATCGAGGGTCATGGCCGAATTGAAACCGGATCTCAAGGCATCCAGGTTGGCGCCGCGAACGAAAAACGTGTTCACTCGATTTGGTAACTTTAGCGACTGCTGAACCTCGCTGAGGGGCACGACGATGTTTCGCGGCAAGCTCGTGCCTGGCGTCAGCCGGAATTGCGACAGGGCATCGTCCGGTTCCAGGGACACGGCCCCGGAACGTTCTAACGAACGTAATTGTTTCGATGGGTCGCGTTGCCCCAAGAGGCTCTCGCGTGGGATCTCCGAACCCGCCGCGAATTCAATCTGAAGGCGATGAGAATGTTTCGGCGCGTCCAGCGCCTGAGCCAAGGCGTGGGATACCCATGCGTTGGCCTTGCTCGGGTCGATGCCATATTGCCGAAGGCCGTCGTCATCGAGGGCGATCAGCGTGGCCTTTGACTCGCGCACGTTGTCAGGATCGCCGGTATCCACTCGGCGAACCGTGGCGGGGAAAATGATCGCGGGGCGACATGACTCGCCGGGCAATCTCGTTGCGATTTCCTGACGCACGAACCGGCTGCCGGTCCAGACAAAATCGACGCCGAGCCGTTGCCTCTCGGCTCGTGCCGCCAAGCTGCCGCGCAGCGAATCGCCGACGAGCAAAGCTCCGCAGAGAACCGCGGCGCCGACAGCCACGCCGAGTATCACCGCGACATTGCCGCGCCAATGGAATCGGAGATTGCGCCGCACCAACCCTTTTGCGGTCAGTCGTCTCGGGGCAAGTGGGGCGGGCGCCGCTGTCGTTTGCTCGCTCATGGTTCGGATTATTCCAACGGTTGCAGGTTGCCGTCGTTCATCTCGGCGCGTCGCGGGAACATGGCAGCCACTTCGGCGCTGTGGGTCACGGTGATGAGGATCGTGCTCGCCTGCCGGTGCAGGTCAAGCAGAAGGGCGGCGACGGTCTGGGCCGTGCGACGGTCGAGGTTCCCGGTCGGTTCATCAGCGAGGAGCAGCGCCGGTTTGCGGATCAGGGCGCGGGCGATGGCGATCCGTTGCCGTTCCCCACCGGACAACTCCGCGGGGCGATGGCCCAGGCGATGGCTCATGCCGACACGATCGAGCAGCTCGCGGGCGTATCGGTCGCTGTCGCCGGCGGCATCGGTCGCATCGACGACAGTGGGGATCAGCACGTTTTCCAGGGCCGAGCATTGCGGCAACAGGTGATGATCCTGGAACACGAAGCCGATGCGGCGATTGCGAAAGTCGGCCAGTTGCGGTTCCGGTAGGGCGAACGGGTCGGTCCCATCGAGGACAACCGAGCCGTTGGTCGGCCGGTCGAGCGTGCCGAGCAGGTGCAGCAACGTGCTCTTGCCGGAGCCGGACGGTCCAACGATCGCCAGAGAATCGCCGCGATCCAGGCTGAGGCTCACGCCGCGCAGGACGGTTAGGCTGCCGGAGCGCGTCGGGTATTCCTTGAAGAGATTGGTAACAACCAGAGACATAGGGTAGGCTCAACTCGTGTGCAAGAGGGCGAGGGCACCCAGACCGTAAAAGGTATATTCGACATCGAAGCCGCCGTCCCAGACCCCACCGTGAAACCCGCCATCGGGACGTTCCAACGATCGGACATATTTCAGAGCTTGAGGCCGATCGATGCGATCAAGGCTATCGAATTCCGCCAGGGTCCAGGCGCCAGTGAAGGTGGAAAGCAGATCGGCGAGCGGCGCGACGGTATTGGCGCGGAGTCCTCCCTCGGGATTCTGCAGCCCGGCGAGAAAATCGACGACGCCGCGTCGAACCGGCTCGGTCATCGCGCCGGTCATCTGCAACAGGCCGACGGCCGCCGCGGTGGGGTTGGTCCCGCTGCGGCGCATCGGGGCAATCTCGACAAAGCCGCCATCGTCGCGCCGGCGCGTCATGACGAATTTTGCCACAGGATCGGGTTCCGGTAGCGGGCGCTGGAGCAACTGGTAGCACAGAGCAACGAGGAAGGTGTGATAGGTGCTGCCCGACGCGGCGCCGGGCGCCTTGCCATAGCCGCCGTCGGGGCTGCGAAATCGGGCCAGGAGTTGATCGACCCGATCGGGCCAATCACTGGGGGCGCCGGCCAAAACGTCGATGCCGGCGGATATTTGCAACAGCAGGCAGGAGTAGAGCAACGAGAAAAAGTCGATGACCTGGGCCGAGCCGTCGAGAGCGCGACGAAGGAACGCGGCGGTCGGGGCGGCCACGTCGTCGGTCAAGGCGTCAAGCACCGCCAGCCCCCGGAGGGCGAAGCCGGTGTAATAGAGATCGGGGCCGCCTTCGCGCCCCGTCCAACCGCCATCGGGGTGCCGGCTGGCAAGCAGGAAAGCTGCATGGCGCCGGCGAACGGGTTCTGGCAACGATGCCAGGCTTTCGCCGAGGCGCGCCGTCAGCCGGCCCAAGTACGAGTCGATATCCATGAGGGAATTGTAGTGCCCGAACGGGTCGGCCGTTACCCGCGCGATCGGCAGACGGCGCGAGGAACGACGGCTGGAGCCTGACCGCGAATGGTTGCTGGCTTGGGGACACAACAACGTCCAGGCCTACCATCGGAAGCGTCCTCCACCGGCGCGCATGAGCCATGCGATCGTCGATTGCCCGAGCCGGTTTCCGGTTAGGTTCACCGCGCGGACGTGGGCAAGGTGTCGGGATTGGGCCAAGGCGCGAACGCCGCGCTCGGTCAGGTCGTTGTAGCTCAGGTCGATCGATTCGAGTGCGGAGAGGGTCGCCGAGCCGGCCAGGGCCATTGCGCCCGCGTTGCCCGTGCCGGTATTGGGCAAGAAAAGCGTCGTCAGATGTTGAAGGTGCCTGGACCCAGCGATGGCTTCAGCGCCGGCGTCACCCAACACGACGTGCGAAAGATCGAGAGAGCGAAGGGCCGCCAAATTCGCCGACCGCATGAGGTTCGAAATATCCACGGGGTTCGCGCCCGGAGAAGCGACAACCAGCGATCGCACTTCGCTCAAGGCCGTGGATTCCGCCAGGGCTTCGGTTTGTGCGCGAACCTCGGTCAGCGTGACGGACCAGACCGGGGCAGCCCGGAAGAGAGCGTCGCCACCGGCAACGAAGTCGGCCGCGTTCGCCACAATCTGTTCAGCGACTCCGTGTCCGTCATGGAAATGGAGCACCCAGGGAAATTGCTGCTGAAATTGACTGCGGTACCGCTGCTGCAACCGATCGGCCCGAGTCCGGTGGGCGCGGCGTCCCTCGCCCAGCGGCATATTCGCGAGTTCGCAACGCAATCGAATTAGCTCGGCTCGTTCGGTTTCACCCTGCTCTTCGAGCCAGTCCGCATAGACCAACCACGGCGAATCGTCGTTGTGCTGGTCGCGAATCGCACGGAAAAAGGTCGGCTCATCCATAAATCGTGTTGATTGCCGAATGGGGGTGGTGGGTTATCATGACCTTGATATCGTCTCCGCCCTGCGTTGAGCGTATCGCGAACCCGTTGGGAAAACAATCTTGGCCGATTCCTTACTCCCCCGAGCCAAAGACAGATGCGTTGGCAATCGACTGAATATATCCTCAAAGGCGTTTTCCTCGGGTTGCTGCTATTTGCGGCTTTGCAGGAACCTGACTGGCCCAAGACGGGCCTGATCGCCATTTGCCTCGGATGCGGGTTGGCGGCAGGCTTGATAATGGCCGCGATCACTTGGCGGCGACGAGGCGTTCGCATCGGTGGGCAGATTCTCGCCTATGTCCTCTTTCTGCTCCTTGAATCGCCCAAACTCATCTACGCAGGACTGCTCGGTGGATTGATCGGCGGCATCGTGATCACGCGAGGTGATGAGCTTGCCATCAAACTTCTTGCGGGTTGCCTCGCGGCCGGCGGCGTGATCGGGCTGGCACTCGGTGAATTGCGACAGTTGCGATATCCGTATGCGAGGCTGGGCGTGGCCCTTGGAGTCGCGGCGGCGTTGACCTTTGCGGCGTTGGTGTATTTGGAAAACACCCCCGATCTCATTCGCAGACCGCGAATGCTCGGCGTCCACTTGCTGCTGGGGTTGCCGTTCTTCTATCTGCTGGTCTTTGCCGGAGAGGCCGAGGAATCCGAGGCCGAGATTGCCGCTATTTGCGCATCGATGGCGGTCGGCGTCTGGCTTCTGCAATTGACCCCGACCCTTCCCGCCGTTGGCTTACTGTTGCCTCTGGGAATTTACTACGTCTACACCGTGCGAGTGCTGCCGGGCCTTCGCGTCTTCAAACATGTTCTGCGGGGCTACAGCTATTATCGCATGGGGCGGATTCGCGACGCCTTGCGATCGTTTCACCGGGCGGTCGAACTCGATCCGAAGAATGCAACGGCCAGGAAGGGCTTGGCCAGCGTTCATCGCGGGATCGACCCTCGGAAACTAGCCGGCGACACGGAGACGTTGGCCCTGATTGATCTGGATCTTTGCGTCGATCGAGCCGCGGGCCTGCTTTGGGAGTCGGCTCCGACGGCGGATCAACTCGATGAAGCGAGGCAACTCCTTGACCTCGTCGAGAGTCAACGGCCCGCCAAGCGTCCCGAAGTCGAGTATTGGCGCGCCATTGCCGCCATGCGAGCCAAGCGCCCCGATCAGGCTGCCGGATTCCTCAATCATTTGCTTGATCCCTCAGCCTGGACCGCCATCGAAGCGCCCGCCCGGCAATCGGTGTTGTTACTCGCATGGCAGTTGGCATTGCTCCGTTCATCCGATCTGGCTGCTCGCGCCGGGCACCAGCAACTGGCGTTGCCCGATCGCCGGATGGAAGCGATCGCCGCCGCCGAACGCTGTCTGGCGTTCAACGCCAAGGATGCCGATGCCTGGGAGTTGAAGCGAGTTCTCTACGACAAGATCACCGTAGCCGATTATGATGCGGCGCCGCCAAAGGCTGACGGGGCTTTCGACTTTGGATACGTTCGCGAGCTAGCACTCGCCCTGTTGAATGATCCGGCCCGTTGGCGTCGGGGCGTTGAATATCTGCGCCTGGCGGCGAAGGGCCCTCTGGCGACGCGACCGATGTTGTACACGCAAATCGCGCAGGTGCTGGACCAGGCCGGCGACAACGCGGGGGCGCTCCAAGCGCTCGAGGGAGCCAAGCAAGCGGGTCGCGAAGCGGGGCCGGAGAATCTGCCGCCCGATGAAAAACAAGCCTATTTCGCGGCTCTAAAGCGGCTGGGTGAAGATGCCGCCAATCGCCACGACTATCGGGCCGCCGTTGAGAATTACACGCTCTTCACCGCCAACGATCGCAGCGGTATCGAGACGTGGCGCATCCTCGCGGAATTTTACGAACGACTCGGTGATGCCTTGGCGGCACTGCAAGCAACCGAGCATGGCCTGACCTACAACCCGCGTGACCCCAACCTGCTCGAACGCAAGGACAAATACTATTTCTCTGTACCGTTGGATGCTGTGCGTCAGGCGTCCGACGCGGTCCGCCAAGGGATGGATTTCAATTATTGTGTGACGAAAGCACGCCAGGTTCTCGACAGTCGCGGAGCCGATCTCGACAGCATCACTTGGGCCGAGCATTTGGCGCAATTGGCAGTGATCCTGCGCCCGGACAGTTTTCAGGCGAGAGTCTTGTCGGCTCGCGCGTTGTTGTGGCGCGGGGAACGGGAGTCAGCCACGGCGATTCTGCAGGGCATCTGTGACCCGAAACCCGAGCGATTCGGCGGATCCGACGAGGAGGACGCGTGGTATCTGAGCAATCGCCTTCTCGGCAACATCTATCTTGAGCTGTCGCGTCCCGATCTTGCCGTCGTTTGTTTCGAGGCATTCCGCGAATCGACCAAGAGCGGCGCGGAGACCTATTTCAAGCTCGGTCAGGCGTATGAGCAACTCGGCGACTTTCCCAAGGCGATCCGTTGGTACGATCAGGTGACGGCCTACACCGATCATCCAAAATACTACGACGCAAAAGAAGCCCTGCGACGCCTTCGCGGGGGTTAAGGGCTTGGACACGCGAGGTGAGGTCGGGCGATTCCCGCCGTTGATAAACCTCGCCAATCAGAAGATGACATGGTCGAACCAGCGACCCTCGACCGTGTGGGGTCGCCGTTGAGGTGGTCAGCCGCCGGCGAGGCGGCGACAACGGGTGGCGTTGGCATGGTCGCCGATTCGCGTGTAATAATCCGCGAGAGCCTTCCAACTGGGTTTATGTTGCACGTCGCGATTCAGCGCTCGCTGAATCCATACCAGCCCCTGACGGACCCATTCGGCGTCGCCTGAATTCAAATGCAAGACGCCAATCTCGCAAAGCAAGTCGGGATGGCCGGGACGTTTTTCCAGCTCCTTTGTGTACAATTCGCGAAGCCGGTCGTGCATCTTTTTCACCTGCTCGTGCCGGGCAAATTGTGCGGAGGCGTCCGTATCGCGATTGAGTTTCAACAGACATTGATAGAGGTTGTAGTGGCTCACCATGTCGGTTGGCATGGCCTCGGTGGCGCGACGCAGCCAGCTCTCGGCCTGCTCCGGACGGTCGCGGGACACTTCCAACATGCCGCGTTCACGAAGAGCCGGACCGTTCGACGGCTCGCGCGACAATACTTCGTCAAGCAGGCGTATTGCCTCGTCGTCGCGCCCGGCGGCGGCTCGGCAAGATGCCAATCCGACCAGGACGCTGGAGTCGGCCGAACGGCGTTTCAACAATTCCTCGAAATGAGGCGTCGCTCCAACATGATCGGCCTTTCGCACCAATAACTCAGCCAGGCGCTGCCGGGCATCGTCATGGTTCGGATCATATTTCAACGCGGACTTGAAGTAGCTAATGGCGTCGTCATCCGATTTGTGAAGGAAATGAGCCTCGCCCAACAGAAAGTGGGCATGCGCGTTCTGTGGCTCGAATTTCAGCCAAGCCTCGGTGGCGACGCGAGCATTGAGCAACTGAAACGACTTGATCGCACCATAGGCCAGGGCCTCAAAAATAGCGGCTCGATGGTCAGCATCGACCTGAGCACGATCGAGTAACCCGACTTCTTGATCGCGTGTCGTTTCACCTTGGTGCGCGGCTAGGAGCAAGATTTCGAGCTGAACCTCGCGCGTGAAGCCGAGTTTTTTGCGAGCGTCTTCAAGTAGTTCTCGGGCGTTGTCGAGTTTGCCGGCGCGGCGTGTCGCGGAAACGGCTTCTAAACGAACGGAATGGTCATCCGGCTGACGTTGTAGATAGCGAGCGAACCGGTCGGACGACTCTTCGAATCGCCCGGCTTGGTAAGCCTCGCGAGCCTGTTGAAGCTCGCGTTGCGTGCGATGCCGGCGCTCGGTGACGAACAGGCCGGCGCCAACCGTGGTCACGGCCAGCAAGAGCAGAGTTATCAACAGGCCGCGACGCGGGAGCCACGAGAATCGGCGAGTCATGGAATCAGGTTCTCGCTGCGGTCACTGGCTCGATGGTCCATCGGGCGGTCCCGGATAGGCTTCTTCAATAATTACGGTCTTGTCGGGATCGAATCGCCGTTTGCCGGTTTCCGTCGGCACCGGCTCGCTGTTCTCGGTCGGTGTGTCCACCTCGGTTCCCATCAGATTCGCCCACGGCCGCCAGCCGGGGACATTCATGCAGACGGCTTTCAAAGCGGCCATCAACGGCATGGCCAGGAATAGCCCGGGTGTGCCCCAAACCAAGTCCCAAAAAAGGCACGCCAACATGACCGTCGTGGCATTCAGGGCCATGCTGCGGCCCATCACGAGAGGCACGATGACGTAACCCTCGATTGTCACCACAACGATATAGAAGATCAGAATGCCCAACGCGATCGAGTTGTCGGTGTACACCAGGGCATCCAGAACCGGCCCGATCCCCGCCAGGATGGGGCCGATGTATGGGATGTAACAAAGAATGGCTGCCAAGATCCCCCACGTCCACGAGTGCTTGAGACCCGCGGCGTGAAACACTAAACCCAAAAGCAGGCCGAGACCGAAATTCACGATCGTGCGCCACACCAAGTACGATCGAACAGAATGAGCTATCTGAGAAAGGGCATCGACGGCCTTTCGTTGCACCAGTTGGCTCGGGCCGAATATCTGCGTTAGCCGCCGGGTCAGCATTGGCCCCTCCATTAACAGGAAGAGCACAATGAACATGATCAGCACCCACTGAATGAACCACGAATCAAGGTAGCCCAACAGCTTTAGCAGGAACCGCGTGACGTGTTCGCTTCGCAGCGCCTCTTGAATCTGCCGAAACAGTTGAGATTGGTCGCGTTCCTCGGGGAAGACTTCATCGACGGGCCACGGGCTGAAGTTCTGGGCGTGTTTACGCAACTGGCGATAGAACTGGTCCTGCTCCACGGGGTTGTTCAGGTTCGGTAATCCCTGAATGAGCTTGGGAACCGACAGTATCATCCCGAGCGTGACGACAAGGTTAAGCAAGACCAGCCCCGCGACGGCGAGCAGGCAGGCGACCCCCCAGGGTAGCCCGCGGCGGTTAAACCACTCAGCGGCCGGCCAAAGGATCGCGGCCAACAAGACGGATATCACCAACGGTATGAAGATCGACTCGCCCAATCGCAAGGCGATCGCCAGACCCAGCAACGCCAGAACGTTGAGGCCGATGCGTGTTGCCGATGTGAGATTGAAGTCCATCGCTCTCCTTACCCGGGGCCATTCATACAGGCGCCCGCGCCGGGAAACCTACCGCTCACACCCAGCGACCCCAAGGCGTCGCCGACCATTTTTGGGAATACTCGGTACCATCATCTCAGCTTTGTTCAGCAGCCGCCAGAGTATTGTGTAGGAGCATCGCAATCGTCATCGGGCCTACCCCGCCGGGGACCGGCGTGATGGCCGAGGCCGTCGAGGATACCGCGTCGAATTCGACATCGCCGCAGAGCTTGCCGTTGGGCAACGTATTGATGCCGACGTCAATGACGACTGCGCCGGGCCGTACCATCGACGCCGTGATGAATCGAGCCTGACCAATGGCCGCCACCAAGATATCGGCCGAGCGCGTAATGGCCGGCAGATCGCCGCTTCGACTATGGCATACCGTCACGGTCGCGTCTCCGCCGGCGCCCTTGGCCATCAGCAGCAACGCCAGCGGTTTCCCGACAATCGTGCTGCGGCCCACGACGACGACATGCTTTCCCGCCGGATCGATGCCGTTGCGAATAAGAATCTGCTGAACTCCCAACGGCGTACAAGCCACGAAACGAGGCCGGCCCGCGACGAGCCGCCCAAGGTTCTCGGGGTGAAACCCATCGACGTCCTTGCGAGGATCGACCGCGGCGATGACCTTGTTCTCGTCGATCGCCTTGGGCAATGGCAACTGCACGAGGATACCGTGAATTGCGGGATTGGCGTTCAGCTTCGCGATGCGATTGAGCAAGTGGTCCTGCGTGATATCGGCCGGCAGGTGATCGTGAACACTGATGATACCGGCCTGTTCGCAGGCGGCAATCTTTCCGCGAACATACTTCGCACTGGCGGGATTGTCACCCACTAAAACCGTCGCCAACCCGGGCGCCGGCCGGCCGGCCTTCATCCGAGCCGCGACCCTGACGGCGATTTCCCCGCGAATTGTTGCCGCCAAAGCCTTGCCATCGAGGATCGTCGCTGTCATCGGTTGTCTGCCTCAGACACGCAGATGTTCAACAAGTCGCGGCAGGACCAAACCCGAGGGGCCGCGAAGCACTAGGTCGCAGCGTCCTGTGGCGTCGGTCGGCTTCGGATTCACTTCGACTACTTTGGCGCCGGCAGCCCGCGCCGCTGGAATCAGACCCGCTGCCGGATAGACCGCGGCGCTGGTGCCGACGACAAGGAGCAACCTACACGACTCAACGGCCTCAGCCGCTGCCGACCAAACGTCTTCGGGCAGCATCTCGTGAAACCAGACAATATCGGGCCGCAGTAACCCGTGGCAGCGTGCGCACAGGGGTTGGTCGCCCAGATCCTCGGCGAGGTCGCGAGTCTCGATGTCCCCGCAGCGCGTACAACGGGTCCGATTCAGATTGCCGTGAATCTCAAAGACGCGCCGGCTGCCGGCAAGGCGATGAAGGTTGTCCACGTTTTGCGTGACCAGGGTGAATCGATCGCCGGGGTAACGAGCTTCGAGTTCGACCAGCGCCCGATGGCCGGGATTCGGGACGATGCGTCTCAGATTCTGCCGCCGGGCGTTGTAAAATCGCCACACGAGAACCGGGTCACGCTTGAACGCCTCGGGCGTCGCGACATCCTCGACGCGATGCCCCTCCCAGAGTCCGTCCGTGTCGCGGAATGTCGGCACGCCGCTTTCCTTGGAGATACCGGCGCCCGTCAGCACGGCGACACGCTCGGCGTCGTGTAGCCAGCGAGCCGCTTGGGCCAGCAAGTCGTCCAGGGGATCGTCAATCGGCGGGTGCATCGAATTCGGGGGCGTTTAGGTCTCGCCTCGCATGCGGAAATCGTCCATCGGCGGATCGCGATAATCCGGCGGATCGGTCGCGCGGCGATCGTCGTAATCGGTCAGATCGGTCGTTGCGGTCGCGCGGCCGTTGGCGATATCAAAGGCCTTTTTGACGTCGGGCAACATCATGACGACCATCAGCACGATGGCGTAGGCAATGCCGATTATCGATCCGGCGACATTGCCAACGGCGTTCATCATCGGATTGCCGGCAAACGGATTGGCAGCGGGCGGCGGCGCTCCGCCGACTTTGCCACCGGCCTGTCTCGCGTTCACGTCCTCGACCCACTTCATTATGTCTTTTTGCATCTGTTCCATTGCGGGATTCAGAACCATGATCGAATAGACCGTGCTGCCTAGGTTGGAGGCGATTGTCACGATTGCGTAAAGGAAACACGCCGACCTTGCCCAGTCGCGTAACTTCAGCAACCCCAGGCCCGACGAGAAAAGTACGACCGTCATGATCGTGCTCAATACCAAGGACCCGATCATGAAATAGATGGCGCTGGGCGCGTTCTTCTGAACGCTCTTGTACATGATCGAGAAGACCTCGGTCGGGTCGGGTTGGCCCGGCGTCGGCGGGGGCATCTGATTCATCATGATCGCCAGGAATCCCAGGCCGACAATGGCGCAAAGCATGCCGCAAAGACCCAACCCGCCAAAGATCAGGTTGAGGATGGCGATCACGGTGACGCCGGCTGGTCGTTTTGGGGCTGCCATTCGCAAGACTCCTCGTGGTTTTTGACGATCTTCGTACCCTGAGATTACCCGCGATCGTGCCCGGCGACAAGCACCCCGGACCCATCAATGCCGCGGCACACCTCTCTTTGGATGGCTGATGCTTGGCAATGTCAGTGATTCACCGTCGCGATGGGTTAACGGTATTCGTCGCGGATGGGATAGAAGACGTCGATCGCCTTGGCAGGGCCGCCGATGGGGGTGACGCGATGCCTCACCCCACCGGAAATGCGCCAAAAGTCGCCGGGGGACAGTTCCTTTTTCTCGTCGCCAATCTCGAACAAGACTCTGCCCGCGATAAGCATGCCCAGTTGCTCGTTGACATGCGAATGCCACTCGACCACGCCATCGGCGGGAATATCCACGAAGGCGACCTGAACGTGGTCGCCTGAAACGGTCGTGATCGGGATATTGCCGAAGATGTGGTGATGGCCACACTCGTCGGGAGTCGGGAAGAATTGACTCATGGGTTGTAATCCGGGGGGTTGACGCCCCCCGGCTCGCCAGTGAAACGTTGTCTCCAGGGGCTGACGCCTCCCGGCTCGCCGGTGAAGTTTATCGCTTCAAACCGGAGCTGAGGGCGGCGTGAACCTCGGCGCTCTGTCGAACGATAATCGACATCGTCGGTTGATGGAACGTGATGGTCCCGGCGCCGCCGCGGCCTTCCCAACTCTGAGGATCGATCGAATCCTTGATCATCTCCACAATCAGGCGGACGTTTTCCTCCATCTGCTTCTGGGCGATGAACGGCCCGAACTGCAACGGGTTCCCAAACGCCCCCGTGCCGGTCACGATGTCGCCGAGGTAATAGGTGCGGGTGGACATCATCGTGCGGGCCTTGTCGACGGAGACGACGTGCAATTGCTCCTCCCTGACCACGAACGTGAGGCGGTGGTCGTTGAGGATCTTTCGCAGGACCGAACGGACCGAGATCGGCTTACCAAGCTGGAATGTCACGGGTGTGTCATAGGTGACCTGAGCCTCGTCGAGCGACTGTTTGTCGAGAATGATCGGCTGGCCTGTTAGGGTTGAGATGAACTCGATGGCTTCCTCAAAGCGAGTGCCCTTGAAATCCGGCTTCATTTGGGTGCCGAGACCCTTGAGGATCGCCTGTTCCTTCTCGGTGAGTTTGACGACCGTGGTTCGCTTGGCCGTCTTTTCGTTCCAGTCCTTGGGGAACTCCACATCCCCGGCGGGGGGCGTCGATGTTCGGTTCAGGTCGATTAAGGCGGCGGCGCTTCGGCGGTCTTGCTCGGTCAGAATCTGTCGGGCCTCGCGAATGCGGGCGTTGATGTAGGACGTGCGGCCCATCGCCATCGCGGCGGGATTCTCGGGGAACTGTCGAGCGATTTCGGCGGCGCGTTTCTCGGCCTCCTGATTGCGGCCGTCACGCTGGAGGGCGACCACGGCGTCGATCCCGGTGCGGATTTTTTCGCGGTCGGCGGCTTTGCGTTCGAGTTCCTGGCGCTGGGCCAGCAAGCGAGCCTTCGCCTTCTCGTCATCGGCCGCGGCCTTGGCGGAGCCGTTGCTCGCAGCCAACGCCGCATCGACTCGACCTTTGAGCATTTTCGTCAACGAGGTGCGGCGCTCTCCGCCAAGGGCTGTGTCGGCTTCGACTTTCGCTAACAGGTCTTTCAGGATTTGAGCCGCTTCCGCCGGGGCCGCCACGACAGCCCTGCGTAGGCCCTCGGAAATCTCGGTTTCGAGCTTCTGTGCGGCGACGGCGTTGAGTTTACGTTGTTCGTCCAACAGACTCGGCGGCTGCTGAGCGGCGGCACGACCCGCGACCATGGCCAGCAACGCTAGCCCCATGAGCTGGATTCGAATGGACCCGACCATCGCAACACCTACCTTTCGTCTGCGCACCTACTCCCCAATTAATGAGTTTACCCCGGCGAGGGAGGCCTCGCCAGGGATAACCCAATTTGCTGCCGATTGTTGGCACGAAAACCGGCATGGCGTGCGGGTTTCGGGAAACCCACACGCCATGCCGATTGTATCACCAGCGGCGAGGATACCGCGTCTCATGGGGGCACCCCGGGTCGCGATCGAGGGCTGCCAGGTCGCGCTCCAGGTGGTAAACCGAGCGGCTTAATCGGGCTAGGCTACCTCGCACATGGACGACGGCTCGCGGATCACCGAAGCCCGTGCGGTAGACCAATTCTTCGACGTGCCGTACCAACCGGGCCAACTCGTTCACGTCCGAGCGAAGATGGCGAACGCTCCCGCCACGGTCCAACACATGATGGATATGGTCGGCCAATTGCTCGACACGGGCGGCGTCGGCGTTCAAATGGCGAAAATAAGGCGCCGGGTAGTGAGCGGCGATTTCCCGACGTAGCTCACGGGCGTCGGATTCCATTTGCTGAGTGACGCGGTGAACATGGCCAAAGGATTGCGCCGAGGCAGTTCCGCAAAGGCCGACGATCGCGGTTAGGGCCAGGGCAGCGTTACGAATCGGGTGACTGGCGAACATGGCGTATCCCTTCTGAATTCGTTGTTTGCAGGTATTGGGTTGTCGTTTCAACCACTTCGCCGAAGGAACGCGGCACGTCGATCGAATTGCGCCGGCATTTTTCCGGAGTCGGCCCAACTTGCGAGATTTCGTTCGCCATCGGAGAATCAGTCAACAAACTGCGTAAGAGGTGCCGATAGTAACGAACGTGTCTTAGGCAGCGAGCGTCGGGGGGTGCTCGCGCCATGGTCACTGCGCCGGAGGAACCCCATGCATCGAATGCGCGTCTTGTCGGCGGCCATCGCCCTGGCTGGCTGCTTGCTCGGTTCCGGATGTGTCAGCACGCGGCCGATGACCAAGGCGTATTTTCCGGTGCCCGATGTGCCGGTACCGCGCGAACTGGATTACGTCAGTATGCCGCCTTACACCATCGAGACGCCGGATATTCTCCTGGTCGATGTCATTCAGGCGATCCCGAAGGGGCCGTACAAGATCAAGCCGCTCGATGCGTTGCTCATCACCGCGACCAACACCGCCGAGGAAGAACCGATTCGCGGCGTTTATCCGGTTGACCCCGACGGCACGGTGAATCTCGGCGTCTCTTACGGGGCGGTGACTGTTTACAACTTGACGCTCGAACAGGCGAGGATGGCGATTGAGAAGCACTTGGCTCAGATCGTGAAGCGGCCGCGAGTGACTGTGTCGCTCGCTCAAGCCGGCGCGATCCAACAGATTCGCGGCGAACACTTGGTTCGCCCCGATGGGTCAATCGGCTTGGGCACTTACGGCAGCGTCCGCGTGACGGGTATGACCATCGCCGACGCGACCCAGGCGATTGAGCAACATCTGTCGCAGTATCTGGTCGAGCCGAAAGTCTCGCTCGATGTTTACGCTTACAACAGCAAGTATTTCTACATCATCACCGACGGGGCGGCCTATGGTGAGAACGTGATTCGATTGCCGCACACGGGTAAGGAAACCGTGTTGGACGCCATCGCCCAAGTCGGTGGGTTGCCTCCGGTGGCATCCAAGAGCCGCATCTGGATCGCGCGCCCGGCGCCGGCGGGTTGCCCCGACCAGATATTGCCGATCAATTGGCGAGCCGTCACACGCGGAGGCGCGACCAGCACCAACTACCAGTTGTTGCCGGGCGATCGAATCTTCGTCATGGCCACGCCGGTAAATACCATCGACTGGGCACTGGCTCAGTTCCTGACGCCCTTTGAGCGAGTCTTTGGCGTGACCTTGCTCGGAACCTCGACCGTCAACCAGATTCGCTTCCCGAACGGCGGCGCGATTAGCCGATAATTGGGTATACTGAAGGGCGTCACATCGAGGCCACTTCCTCGATGTGACGCCGACTTCCGCCTGCGAGGAATTACCGATGCGACTGTTGACGCCGGCCACCCTGACGACGATTCTGTTGATCGGTTTCACGAGCGATGCGTCGGCCCAAGTTCGGCCATTCGGCGGCACGAATCCTTACTCTGGCGGGTTCGGCAGACCCGGCACCGGCGGGGGATACTCGCGACCGACATATAGCCCCTATTTGAACCTGACGCGGGGCGGTAACCCAGCGTTCAACTACTACGGGCTGGTTCGCCCGGAACTCGATTTCCGGCGAGCAATCACGGATATTCAGGGTCAGTTCAACGCATTCGGCGGCGCCGGCCCAACCGGGACCGAAGAGGGCGGCACGGTCACGGGTCATCGCGTCCTGTTCGACAATCTGTCGCACTATTACGCCGGCTTGGGCGCTAGTGGCAGCTCGCGCGCCGGCGGCGGCATGGGGACGACGGCGACTCCGCGAGTGACCTCGGGCGGTACCGCTGCCGGGGGATCACGCTCGGCAGGGGCTGGCGCTCGACCCGCGCCGTCCGGGATAAGACGCTGACCGATTCTCACCGACGAAACACGTGCCCTTCAGCGATCAAGGAAGATCGACTGTCATTCAACCGTGGGGAGCCAGGATGTCTCGCACGCGAATGAACCGGACGGCCCGGCAACTCGGGCTTGCGTCCATTTTCTGTTTGGGGCTGGTGGCGACGCCGCCGGCTTGGGGGCAAGTTCTTCAACCGGGCACGCGTGCCTCGACCCGGCACGTATGTACGCCGCGGTCGGGCCGACCCATATTCCTGCATCCGTGCGCTCCCTTCGGGTATTTTGCCTCGAGTTGGAGCCCATGGCCCGGCGCTCTTTGCGATCCTGCGGCACCGATTCCGGAAGAGCCGCCGCCCATGCCGCCCAGTGACGTGGAGACGTTACCGGCGCCGCGACCGGAAGAGAAGCCCGCCGGCCCGCAACTGATGTTGCCTCAGATGCCCGGGGCACCATCGCCGGTTCTGTACACGCCCGACCCGCAAATCGCGAGGCCGCGCCAGGCCATTGAATTCGCCACGACCCAAGACCGGCGCCAACAACCGGCGTCGTTTCGCCCGCTACGACCTGCGCCGGCGGTGCCGGCGCTACGCCCGCCGCAATAGACCGCAGCGTAGAACGTGTCGCCGATGGGGCCAGAGTCGAAACCAGACTATGGCCCCATCGGCGTGTCGCACGCGCGTTGATGTCTACGGTTACTGAGGCTTGTCAAACGTATTCGCGTCTACCTTCTCCTTCGGATTGAACTCCGTCAGTTCGACCTCCGTCAGATCGTTGCCGTCGCGAAGCATCTTGACTTTCATGTAATGTTTGATGCCGCCGGCGAGCTTGAAGTCGCTGAACACCAGCGAAAAGTCCGCCTCCATGCCGTCGGGCTGGGTCACGTGAAAATCGCACTTCAACGGCAGCCCTGTCTTCTTGTCGAAATAGATCGTGTGGTCCGGCTGTTCCTTGCGACTCACCCGAAGGATGACGGCGTCCACGTCGCCGACCTTGCCTTCGCCTCCGTGCGCTAGTTCGAGACCCTTGACTCTCAATCCCGCGGGGTGATTCGGTAGGCGAAACCCGAGCAAGAAGGCGTGAAGCAACTTGGGCAGTCCCATCGGCGCATCTTCAGTGCGATTGCGAACCGAATCGTGCATGAACGCCTTGTCCGGGGTCATCACGAGAGTGACCTTGTTCGTTTGCCCGCCCGCGGTGATCTCCAGCTCCAACTTGGAATGGTCATTTCCTTGGAAGGTCATCTCTGCGACAAAGCTGATGTCGGCCCCGCCTTGAGAGAATTGAGCCTTCCCCTTTAAGGTGCCGGCATGGAGTTGCGGGAGTTTGTCCGCTCCTCCGACTGCCTTTGTCAGATTATCCAAGATGGCTTTGACCTCGGGACTTTCCGCGGCGGGCGATGGCCCCGCAATCGTCAATGCCACGCCCGTCAAGAGGCTGGCGATCATGATTCTTCGCACAACGTTCTCCCGAAATGGCACCGGAAATGGAGCGAATCGCCCGTGGCGACCCTTATTGGGTAATTCGCAGAAGGGACGCCAAGATTGTAGCCCCCGAGGCGTCGGGGTGTAGGGTAACGTGATGAGCGAACCTTTCAGCCCCGGGCCGCAGAGTCGATCGATCACGGTGGATGGACTCGAGCGGCGATATTTGGTGCACATTCCCGCCGGCGAAGCGCGGTCGCGGCCCGTGGTAATGATGCTCCATGGTTCCGGCGGGTCAGGGTCGTGGGCGGCCGGCGAAACTCGCTGGAACGAATGGGCTCAGAATCGCGGCTGGGTCGCGGTCTTTCCCGACGCGACTCGCCCCAATCCGAGTCATCCGGCCCTTTTCTTCTCCAACCCGGCGGTGTGGAACGATGGTGCCGAACGCCCACCGTCCGATCGGGTCTCTCATGTCGATGATGTGACATTCATCAGAATGATCCTCGACGATCTTCCGCGTCATGTGGCGATCGACCCAAATCGGGTCTGCCTGACGGGCTTTTCAAACGGGGCGGCGATGGCCTTTCGCCTTGCGGCCGAACTGCCGGATTGCTTTTGCGCCGTGGCGCCGGTGGCGGGTCACTGCTGGTATCGCGGGCAACCGTCACGGCAAATGATGCCGACACTGTATCTGATCGGCGATGTGGACCCGCTGTTGCCGCTCGAAGGCGGAACGATCGAGACGTTTTGGGCCGAGAGCGTCGTGAAGCCACCGATCCGTGAGACGTTGGCTCGCTGGGCGAGGCATTTGGGCTACACCGGATCGGCGAGTACCGAGATAGCCGGCGAAGTGCAAATCGAGAAATTTGGCCCGGGCTTCGAGGCGTGGCTGATTCGCGGTTTGGGTCATCATTGGCCCGGCGGGCGCGGCGGGCTGAATCCGCGGCTGGCCGGCCCCTGGTCCGCGGCCGTGGACGCGACGGCCACGATCGGATCATTTTTTGAACGTGTCACGGGCGATTCGGGCAGTCGTGAGGCTGGCGACGCTTTCGCGAAGAAGTAGATGGCCAAACCGTAGCCGATGGCGATAACCACCCATCGCATCAAGGTCCGATTCAGTCGCCGCGACAGCCGAGCGCCGAAGTAGCCGCCGGCAATCGCGGCGGCCGCCATCGGAATGGCATAGGGCCAGACGACGATCCCCTTGGCGACGAAGATCACAACCGACATGCTGTTGATCGCCGACGCCAGAATGGTCTTCAGAGCGTTCATGCGATGGATGTCGCCCAGACCCATCAGAGCGAGGGAACTTAGCATGAGGATACCGATACCCGCGCCAAAGTAGCCGCCATAGAGACCAACCAGGAATTGGAAGAGCGTGACACCCGTGAGGGTCAGACCTGTCGGCGGCGCATGCGGCAGTCCAATGCCGGTCCATCGAGCGATGAGCGGTTGAAGCAAATAGAGCGTGGCGGCCACGAGGATCATCCAGGGCACCAACGCTCCAAACCACTTCGGATCGAGTTCGGTGACCAACAACGTCCCCGTGATTCCGCCGAGCAGACTGGGTATCAGGAGCAGGCCCAACCAGCGTCGCGCGGTTTGGAGTTCGCGTCGGAATCCCCAGGCGCCCGCGACCGAGCCGGGCAACAGCGACACCGTACTGGTGGCGTTGGCCGTTACCGAGGCGACATCCGGCGCGAAACCACCGGCTGTGAGTGCGGCTAGCAGCGACGGAAACGTGAGCAGGGTTCCGCCGCCAGCGATCGAATTCATCGCGCCGGCTAGGAGTGCCGACAGACACAACAGAGCCATCGTCGCGATCGAAGGTGCCACGAAACCCTCGCGAGCGGAAAACGAGAAGAGCCACCGTGCCGTACCGGTGGCTCTTGGTTTAATGCGGTGCCCGTCGCGGGTTAATCGACGGCGGCCGGTTCGTCGGTTACGGGCAGGTCTTCATCCTCGTCGGCTGCGGTCAGGCGCACCTCGCCATCCTGGAAGGTTCGGAAGCCGGTGCCGGCCGGGATGAGGTGGCCCAAAATCACATTTTCCTTCAACCCGACGAGCAAGTCTCGCTTGCCGGCCAGAGCGGCTTCGGTCAGCACCTTGGTCGTTTCTTGGAACGACGCGGCACTGATGAAGCTGTCCGATTGAACGGCGGCCTTGGTGATGCCGAGGAGGACGACGCTGTTGGTCGCCGGAATCGGAGCTTCCCAGGTGGGTGCCTTTCCGCCGGCGTCGTCGACGCGTGCCTTTTCTTCTTCGAATGCCTCCCGATTGACAATCGCGCCCGGCTCAAATCGACTGTCGCCCGGGTTCTTGATCTTCACGCTGTCTTTCATCATGCGTTCGTTTTCCTCGCGGAAGGCGAACTTGTCCATGACCGACCCGGGCAGCAAGCGCGTGTCGCCGGCGGTCTCGACCTTCACCTTTCGCAGCATTTGCGCAACGATAATCTCGATGTGCTTATCGTCGATGTCCACTTTCTGAGAGCGATACACGGACTGCACTTCGCGGACGAGGTAATCCTGAACGGCCTCGGCCCCGCGAATGTCGAGAATGTCGTGAGGCACGGATGGTCCATAGACCAGCGCATCACCTTCGCGGACATAGTCGCCGGTGTGGACGCGTAGCTGTTTGCCGGGCTGAACCTGATGCTCGACCTCGGTGCCGACCGTGTTTCCGTGGTCGTCTTCGGCTTGGATCCAGACGATGCGTTTGCCGCGCTTCTTATCACCAAGTCGGACCTTCCCGGCGATGGCGGCCAACACGGCGGGATCGCGAGGCCGGCGAGCCTCGAAGATCTCGGTGACGCGAGGCAGACCGCCGGTAATGTCCTGCGTACCGGCAATCTCGCGCGGGGTCTTCGCCAGGATGGTGCCGGCCGATACCCGATCGCCATCCTTAACCAGAAGGTAAGCCTTTTCGGGGACATAGTAGCTGGCGAGCGTCTGCCCGCGATCGTCCTGAATCAGGATCTGCGGATGCAGCTCGCCTTTGTGCTCCATGATGATCATGCGATCGGCGCCGGACGCATCATGCTCGAATCGCATCGTCTCGTTTTCGATAATCTCGTCGAAGCGGATGATGCCGCCCACCTCACCGATAATGGGATTCGCGTGTGGATCCCAAGTGCACAACTCCGTTCCGGGTGCGACTTCTTGTCCGTCATCGACTTTCAGCTCGGCGCCATAAGGAATCGGGAAGCTCTCCATCTTTTCGTTGCGAGCGTTGAACAGGCCTAACTCGCCATTACGCGACAGGACCTTGCGTTCGCCGGCGTCGCTGCGCACAACCGTGAGACGTTCGTAGCGAATGATGCCGGCCTTCTTGACCTTGAGGTTGCTTTCGACCGGGCCGCTCTTGGTAGCGACGCCGCCGATGTGGAACGTTCGCATCGTCAACTGGGTTCCCGGCTCGCCGATGGACTGAGCGGCGATGATGCCAACGGCCATCCCTTCCTCGACCAAGGCGCCCGTGGAGAGGTCCATGCCGTAACAGAGCCGGCAAACGCCCAGCGCCGCTGAGCAAGTCATCGGGCTACGCACCACGACTTTGTCGATGCCCAGCTTCTCGATGCGCCGGGCCATGTCGTTGGTGATTAGCTCGTTTTCGTCCACGACGACTTCGCCGGTCGCGGTGACGATCGGGCTGCGAGCCACGCGACCGCGGATCGAATCGGCCAAGCCGCGCTCGATATCCTCCCCCTTGTAGATCGCGTTCTTGGTGATGCCCTGAGCCGTGCCGCAATCGTACAGTGTCACCACGACGTTTTGGGCGACGTCGGCGAGCTTGCGAGTCAGGTAGCCCGAGTCCGCGGTTTTCAGGGCGGTATCAGCCAACCCCTTGCGGGCGCCGTGCGTGGAGCTGAAATACTCCAACACGCTCAACCCTTCTCGGAAATTGGCCTTGATCGGCGTCTCAATAATCTGGCCCGACGGTTTGGCCATCAACCCGCGCATTCCGGCGAGTTGGCGGATTTGCTCGATGCCGCCGCGAGCGCCCGAATGGGCCATCAGCCAGATCGGATTCAGATACGGCTTGTCGTCACGGCGATCGTGGGCCAGGTCGGTCTTCATCGAGTCCGTGATTTCGTCGCGAGCCTTGGTCCAAAGGTCGATTACCTTGTTGTAGCGCTCTTGCTCGGTGATAATGCCGCGTTCATATTGCTTGCGGATCTTCTCGACTTCCTTCTCCTTGTCGCGCAGAATCGTTTCCTTGGCGAGAGGCGTCTTGAGGTCGTCGGTCGCGAAGCTGAGGCCGGATCGTGTCGATTCACGGAAGCCGGTTTCCTTCATGCGATCGAGCAGGTCGATCGTTTCGCGGCGTCCAAGCAACTGGTAGCAATCGGCGATGATGCGACTCAGATTCTTGCCGGTGAGGGCGAGATCATAAAACGGCATCTTCGGGTGGAGGATGTCGTTGAAGATAACTCGGCCAACGGTGGTCTTAACCAAGCCGCTGGGGTTTCGTTCGAGGTGATCGACCACGGTCTTGCCGTCGGCCTTCATCTCGCCGACCACCTTTTTTTCGATCGGCAATCGGACCTTGATACGGGCGTGGGTGCCGAGTTTGCGCTGGGCAAAAGCGGTGAAGACTTCGGCGGGGCTATGGAATACCATGCCGTCGCCGGCTTCGACTTTTTCGGTCTCGTCGCCTCGGGTCGCCGTCAGGTAATAGCAGCCCATCACGATGTCCTGTGACGGCGTGATGATCGGGTTGCCGTTTGCCGGGCTGAAGATGTTGTTGGTGGACATCATCAGCACGCTGGCTTCCACCTGCGCCTCGATCGACAACGGCAGATGCACGGCCATCTGGTCGCCATCGAAGTCGGCGTTGAAGCCCTTGCAGACCAGCGGATGAATGCGGATGGCGTTGCCTTCGATGAGGCAAGGCTCGAAGGCTTGGATACCCATGCGGTGCAAGGTCGGTGCGCGATTCAACAGCACCGGGTGCGTCTTGGTGACTTCTTCGAGGATGTCCCAGACTTGCTCTTCCTTGCGTTCGAGCATTTTCTTGGCGGACTTGATGGTGTCGGCGTGGCCGAGTTCCTTGAGCCGGCGAATGATGAACGGCTGGAACAGCTCCAAGGCGATCTTCTTGGGCAAGCCGCACTGGTGCAACTTAAGTTCGGGGCCGACGACGATCACCGACCGGGCCGAGTAATCGACGCGCTTGCCCAGCAGGTTTTCGCGGAACCGGCCTTGCTTGCCTTTGATCATGTCGGTCAACGACTTCAGAGGCCGATTACTGCTGCCCAAGACCGGGCGCTTGCACCGATTGTTGTCGAAGAGAGCATCAACCGACTGTTGAAGCATGCGCTTCTCGTTGCGGATGATGACTTCCGGGGCGTTGAGATCCACCAGCTTCTTCAGCCGATTGTTGCGGTTGATGATGCGCCGGTAGAGGTCGTTCAAATCGCTGGTGGCGAAGTTGCCGCTGTCCAACAGCACCAACGGGCGCAAGTCGGGCGGAATGACCGGAATGCAGGTGAGGATCATCCACTCCGGCTTGTTGGGGCTATCACGCAGGCTTTCGACGACCTTGAGCCGCTTAACCAGATCGCGTTGTTTCTGGCGTGACGGCTTCTCCTTGGCGTTGAGCTTGGCCAATTCGTCGCGCAGCTCGGCGGAGAGCTTGACCAGATCAAGCCCTTCGAGCAGTTTGCGAATCGCTTCGGCCCCCATGTCGGCGTCGAACGCATCGCCGTATTGTTCGCGGGCCTTGCGATACTCGTCTTCGCTGAGCAGTTGCTTGGCCTTGAGCGGGGTTTCGCCGGGATCGGTAACGACGAAATCCTGGAAATAGATAATCTTTTCGAGGTTAGCGGTCTTCATGTCCAGCAGCGTGCCGAGCCGGCTGGGCATGGCCTTGAAGAACCAGATGTGGACGACAGGGGCGGCCAATTCGATATGGCCCATGCGCTTGCGGCGGACGCGGCTGTGGGTGACCTTGACGCCGCAACGGTCGCAGATCATGCCCTTGTACTTCATGCCCCGGTACTTGCCGCAGGAGCATTCCCAGTCCTTCTCGGGACCGAAAATCTTCTCGCAAAACAGTCCGTCTTTTTCGGGCCGATACGTGCGGTAATTGATCGTCTCGGGTTTCTTAACCTCGCCGAACGACCAGGAGTGGATGTCGTGGGGGCTGGCCAAGCTGATGCGGACGGCCCCGTAGTCGTTGATGCGGTCGTAGCCGGACTCGCCGGTGGCACCGTTGCTCATGCTCACACTCCAGAGATAAGGCGGTCAGGCTCACGGCTGGCAACCGCGAACCTGACGCGCCGGTGATTCATGCGTTGTGCGGGATGGGATGACAATTTGGGTATCACCTTGTTATTGTCATCCCGCCGCGCCGTAATTGCAACCTTTTTTCGAGTTTCGTCGTTGTTGGGCGAACTTGGCCCATGGCGACACTTACTCGTGTCGCGGGCCTCAGACTCGTTTTTTCTCCAATTGGATATTCAAGCCGAGGCCGCGAATCTCATGCGTCAATACGTCGAAACTGGCGGGCGTGCCGGCTTCGAGCGTGTTCTCGCCCTTGACCATGCTCTCGTAGATCTTGGTACGACCCTCGACGTCATCGCTCTTGACGGTGAGGAGTTCTTGCAGGATATAGGCGGCTCCGTAGGCTTCGAGCGCCCACACTTCCATTTCGCCGAATCGCTGGCCGCCGAAACGGGCCTTGCCGCCCAACGGCTGTTGGGTGATGAGCGAATAGGGGCCGGTGGCCCGCGCATGAACCTTGTCGTCGACGAGGTGATGCAGCTTGAGCATGTAGATAAAGCCAACCGTCACGGGTTGCTCGAAAGCCTCGCCGGTGCGGCCGTCGATCAGTTTAACCTTGCCGCTGACGGGAATGCCGGCCTCTTTGAGCGAACCGCGAATCTCGTCTTCGGTGGCGCCATCGAACACAGGGGTGATGGCCTTGAATCCGAGTTTGGCCGCCGCCCAGCCCAGGTGCGTTTCCAGAATCTGACCCACGTTCATACGACTGGGAACGCCGAGCGGGTTGAGGATGATATCCACGGGGGTTCCGTCTTCGAGGTACGGCATATCCTCTTCGGGCAGGATCTTGGAGATAACGCCCTTGTTCCCGTGGCGGCCGGCCATCTTGTCGCCGACCGAAATCTGGCGCTTGGTGGCGACGTACACCTTGACCATCTGCTGAACGCCGCTGGGCAATTCGTCGCCGCGCTTCAGCGAGTTGAGCCGTCGCTCACGCTCCTCGCGGAGAGCATTGATGCGATCCGAATACGGTCGCCAAATCTCGCGAGCCTTTTCCTTGCGGTCGGTGGAGCGAATGTCGATATCCTCGAGCCGGAACTTCTCGGCTTGCTCGACGACGGCGCGGTCATCCTTATCAGCCGCCAACAACTTGCCGCTGGCGGGATCCTTGATCTCCTTCTTGTCGAGCGCCACTCCCAACTCGTTGATGAAAGCCCGGAACTGCTCGGCCATGAGCTTGACGGCTCGGGAATCGATCTCCTTCTCTTCCTTGAGAACCGCCTTTTTCTCGTCTTCGGAGAGGCTGGTGCGTCGGCTGAATCGCTCCGTGGCAATGACGATACCCTCGACGCCGGAGGGCACTTCGAGCGAGTCGTTCTTCACGTCTTCGCCGGCGCGGCCGAAGATGGCGTGCAACAATTTCTCTTCCGGCGTGAGTTCGCTACGCGATTTCGGGGAGACCTTGCCGACTAGGATGTCGCCGGGATGGACATAAGTGCCGACTTGAACGATGCCGTGATCGTCGAGATTGTTCAATGCCTTGGGGCTGACGTTCGGAATGTCGCGAGTGAATTCCTCCTTGCCGAGTTTCGTCTCGCGGATTTCCGCCTCGAATTCCTCGATGTGGATCGACGTGTAGGTGTCGTCCTTCACCAACTTCTCGGAGATGATGATCGCGTCCTCGAAGTTATACCCATCCCAAGACATGAACGCGACCAATACGTTTCGCCCGAGCGACAATTCGCCTTGATGAGTGGCGGCGCCGTCGGCGATCAGTTGGTTCTTTTTGACCTTTTGGTCGAGCTTGACGATCGGCTTCTGGTTGAGGCAGGTGCGCTCGTTCAGGCCGTGGAATTTCCGCAGGACATATTCATGAGCGCCGGGCTGGGCGCGAGCGCGATCGACAAGTGGCTTGTCGGTGTCGTCGCCTTCCTTGACTTTTTCCGGCCCGATGATGATGCGTTCGGCATCAACATAGGTCACAACGCCTGCTTTTTCGGCGCGGACGAGCATCCCGCTGTTGCGAGCCACTTCGGCTTCCAAGCCGGTCGAGACCAATGGCGGCTCGGTGACCAGCAAGGGCACGGCTTGGCGTTGCATGTTCGAACCCATCAACGCCCGGTTCGCGTCGTCGTGTTCCAAGAACGGGATCAGGCCGGCTGAAACCCCCACCATCTGCTTCGGCGAGACGTCGATGAACTCCACCTTGTCGGCGCCGGTTGTCCCGAAGTCGCCGCCGAAGCGGGCAATGATTCGGTCCTTGTTAATGTGGCCATGATCGATCGGCGTGTCGGCAGGGGCCAGCGTGATTTTGGCCTCTTCGTCGGCACGCAGCCAGACCACGTCGTCGGTCAGCTTCTTGTGCTTGATCTTGCGGTAGGGCGTGATCAAGAAGCCATACTCATCGACCCGCGCGTAGATCGACAGGCTCGAAATCAAACCGATGTTCGTGCCTTCCGGCGTCTCGATCGGGCAGATGCGGCCATAGTGGCTCAGATGGACGTCGCGAACCTCGAAGCCGGCTCGCTTTCGATTCAAGCCGCCCGGCCCCAGGGCGCTGAGACGACGCTCGTGCGTGAGCTGAGCCAGCGGGTTGGTTTGATCGACGACCTGACTCAGTTCCGACCGGCCGAAGAAATACTCAATGGCCGCCGACACCGATTTCGGATTGATGAGCGTTCGCGGCGTCATGTCTTCCTGATCACGGATCGACATGCGTTCTTGTACCGTGCGGCGCAACTTCAGAAAACCCTTGCGAAGCTCGTCGGCGGCGAGTTCGTCGATGGTCCGCAGCCGGCGATTGCCCAAATGGTCGATGTCATCGACGGCGGCCTTCTTCTCGTCATCCGGGTCGTGCTCTTTGTGTGGCTCACGCAACTGAAGCAGATACTTGATCGAGTTTACCAAGTCGATGGCCCGCAGCGTCATTTCGCTCTCAGGCACGTTTTGGTTGAACTTGCGATTGATGCGGAATCGGCCGACACGCCCGAGGCGATAGCGGTTCGGGTCCTGGAACTTTTCTTTGAACAACTCGCGGGCCTTGTCGAGGGCCGGCGGGTTGCCAGGACGAAGTCGCTGGTAGATCTTGAGCAATGCGCGTTCGTGCGAGCCGGATTGATCCTCCTTCGGCCCGTGTTCCTCGGCGAGCGAATTGAGAATGAGCGAATCCTTCGGCTTGCGAAGAATCGACACCGTCTTCATCGAGCTGGCGATGACCTTGTCCAGAACTTCGGCGGTGAAATGACCGCCGCTATCGAGATAGATCTCACCGGACTCCGGGTCGATGACATCGCCAACGGCGACGGGCCAGGGGTCCTCGGGACCAGCGGGCGCGAAAGTCTTGCGCAATTTCTCGTCGACCTTCACTTGCTCGATCTCGTCGGCGTGGAAGGTCCGCAGAATAGCCTCGTCGGTGCTGTAGGCGGCATCCATGGCCCGAAGCAGAGTCATCGCGCTGAACTTGCCCGACTGATCGATGCGGACGCCGAGGGTGTCCTTCTTGGTGACGTTGATTTCGATCCACGACCCGCGCTCGGGAATGATTCGGCAAGCGTGAAGCTTTTTATCGGCGCCGGCGGCATCATCGATAACGAAATCGACACCGGGCGAGCGATGAAGCTGGCTGACGACAACCCGTTCAGCGCCGTTTATGATGAACTCGCCGCCGCCGATCATGATCGGCATGTCGCCGAGGTAAACCTCTTCGGTGACTTTGCCGCCATCGGGCTTGGAGAGGCGCAACCAGACGCGGAACGGCCGGCCGTAGGTCAGTCGCAATTGGCGACATTCGTCCGGCTCGTAGCGAGGCTTGCCCAGTTCGTATTTGATGTAATCGAGGACGATCTTCTTGTCGTAACTCTCGATGGGGAAGATCTCGCGCAGGACACCTTCGAGGCCGACATGCTCGCGTTGATCGGGAGCGACGTCAAGCTGGAGGAATCGTTTGTAGGATTCGGTTTGGACGTCGGTCAACGGCGGGACGTCGACGGCATCGCCGAAACGCCCGAAGTTGCGAACATCCTTGGGATGGATAATGCGGACGGCTGGGATAGGCATTGATGCAGCTCCCCGATGAATCTAGGTCCCCGCGGCCGGCGGGAATCAAGCCGGCCCCGAAATCGGCTCCGGAGCCGACGGCGGGGGAACGTAAGTGTTAGACCAATGGAAACCGTCTGCCGATTCCGGACCGGCGAGAGAGTGGTGGTTCCCAACCGCCAGGACGGAATCCGTCCGGCGATCGAACGAGCGGGGGGCCAGGGGGCCGGGGCCGAACAACGCACGGTTGCGTGGCACGCGGTTCACACCTTGGCGAGAGGAGAGGCCGCTTCCCGAAAACCGCTGCGCAACGGAGGGATCGGCCATTAGGTCCATTCTACGCACATCCCATGGCGAAGGCGCGGCGTGTCATCGAATCGTTCTTGACACGCCGCGCCCGCCGAAAAAACACGCGGCTACTTCAGCGACACCTTGGCGCCGCCATCTTCGAGCTTCTTCTTGACGTTCTCGGCTTCTTCCTTGGGGATATTCTCTTTCACGGCCTTCGGGGCGCCTTCCACCAAGTCCTTGGCTTCCTTCAACCCCAACCCGGTCAATTCGCGGACCACCTTGATGACATTGATCTTCTTGGCGGCATCGAATCCATCGAGCATGACCGTGAATTCGGTCTTCTCGGCGGGCTTTTCCGCAGCGGCTGCCGGGCCGGCGCCACCCGGAGCGGCCATCATCACCGCGCCGCCGGCGGCCGGCTCGATCTTGTACTTTTCCTTCAGGTAATCACGCAATTCGACGGCTTTGATAATCGTCAGAGCCGCAATCTTGTCGCCGAGTTCCATGATGTCGGCTGATGCGGTCACGCCGTTGCTCTCACTCATTTCAGTAGGTCCTTATTGCTAAGCGCTGCCTGAAGCGGGGCAGCTACACGCGTAATAGCCCATTTACCCTACGGACACTTAACCGCCTCCCCCGGTTCAGGCGGCGGCCGGTGGCCCCTCTTTCTTCTCCGCGAACTGCTGAATCTGACCGGCCAACTGCGACGCTGGACCCGTCAGTTGGGCCGCGATTTCCGACGCCGGGCCCAATATCATCGATACGATCTGGCCAATCACCTCCGTCCGCGTCGGCATCACCTTGGCCTTCGCGAACGGAATAACCTGCCCCTCCGCGATGGCGGTCTTGATCGTCACCTTTTCATAAAACTTGGGATCCTTCTTGGCCAAGTCGTTGAACAGCGAGTCGATTTCTTTGGCCAGATCCTTGACGCTCTCCGGTCCCCACGCAAAAACAGTCGTCCCGCTCCAGATACCCTCGGGTTGCATGCCGAATTCGGCAAATACCCGCCGGGCGAGGCTGTTCTTGACCATCTGCATCCGAATCCCCTTCTTGCGAAGGGCCAGCCGAATCTGGTTGTCGGCAACCGCCGTCACTTTGGTGCTGCTGATCACCACCAGATTCTTGACGCCCGTGAAGGTCTTTCTCAGGGCATCCATTTCCATCTTTTTGACAGCTTTGCTCATGTCGAATTCCCGCAGTCGTTAGCTCGGTCCCGAACCGGATGCCTCAGATCGTCACCTTGATCCCGGGGCTCATCGTGGCCGACACCGTGGTCGAAAGAATGTAATGGCCCTTAACGCCCGACGGTTTCACGGACCGAATCTGATCGACGAAGGCTTGAATGTTGTCCACCAGTTTTTGCTCGTCGAAACTCATCTTGCCGACGCCCGCGTGAACGTTGCCGCTCTTGTCGGCGCGGTATTCGACTTTGCCTGCCTTGAACTCTTTCACAACGGTCGTGATATCCACTGACAATGGAACGACCGTACCGGCCTTGGGCGTCGGCATCAGCCCACGCGGGCCGAGCACCTTGCCCAGCCGAGACACCTGACCCATCAGGTCCTGCGTTGCAATCGCCACGTCGAAGTCGAGCCAGTTTTCCTTTTGGATCTTCTCTATCAGGTCGGCGGCTCCGGCGGCATCGGCTCCGGCGGCTTTCGCCTTCGCGACGTTGTCACCCTGGCAGAACACGACCACCCGAACGCTTTTGCCGATGCCGTGAGGTAATGTCACGCTGCCGCGAACCAACTGATCGGCTTGAGTGGTGTCGATGCCCAATTGCATATGAACTTCGACGGTCTCATCGAACTTGGCCCGTTTCATCTGCTTGAGCAGGTTAATGGCCTGCTTGATCGGGACGGACCCGGCTTTGGAGAGCTTCTGTTCTTGGTTGCTCAGCAAATTGCGGAGTTTCTTGCCGCGTCGCGGGGGCTTACCGGGCCGGCGACGCTTCTTGCGAGGCCCTTCCGGTGCGACGGCCTCGACGGGGGCGGCGGGCGGCGCTTCGGGCGCGGGGGCGGCCTTGGCTTCCACGGGAGCCGCCGTGTCTTCCGGTTTCGGGGTGTTCTTTGCCATTTGCCGTAGTGTCCAGTAGTTAACCACAGTGACATCGAGACATCAGAGAATGGCCCCGGCTGAACCGATGTCCGGCCAAATCCGGGCGTTCTCTGAAACCTCGACACCCCTGTGGTTAAGTAGTTCCAACCATCAGCCTTCGACCGTGATACCCATGCTGCGAGCCGTGCCCGCCACGATGCGAGCCGCGTGCTCGAGGTCGCGGGCGTTCAGGTCGTTAATCTTCGTCTTGGCGATGTCCATGACCTGGGCCAGAGTGACCGTGAACCCGCGGTACTTGCCGGATTTCTTGGTTTTTTCCTCAGCCGGGATCAGGTCGCCGCCCTTCTTTTTCTCAATCGGGATACCGGCGGCTTGCTTCAGCAGCACCGCGGCCGGGGGACTCTTGGTAATAAACTCGAACGATCGATCCGAGTAGACCGTGATCACGACGGGGATCATGACCCCTTTCATGTTCGCGGTTCGGTCGTTAAACTGCTTGACGAACTGCCCGATGTTAACGCCGTGGGCACCCAAGGCGGGGCCTACGGGTGGCGCCGGAGTCGCCGAGCCGCCGGGACATTGCAATCGAACGAGTGCGGTTACTTGTTTCGCCATACGCCGCTGGTTCCTGCGGGAAAGTTAGACAGTTAAAGATACAAAGGCGACCCCCAGAGGCAAGGCCCCCGAGTTCAAATTTTGCGATTGACTCAAGTTCTGGGTTCAGGGTTGTTCCGGAGAGCCTATACCGGATCCACCTGCCAATACTCCAACTCTACGGATGTCGGCCTGCCGAATACCGTCAATTCGACCTTGATCCGGAACGTGTCGGCGGCGTCCTTCGGCTCGCGCACCTCTTTGACTTCGCCTTCCATTCCCTGGAAGATGCCGTCGCGCACGCGTACCTGGTCGCCGACACTGAAAGGCGCCGCCGTCATCTTCGCGGGAGCCGGCGCGATGTCATCGAATCCCTCCATGCCGCGAAGCATTGACGCCACTTCGCGATCGGACATTGGTAACGGCGCCCGAGTCAGGCTGCCGCCGACGAAATCGCCAACTCCCGATGTGTCGCGAAACAGGTATAGAATCTTGTCGTTGTACTCGACCTCGGCCATGATGTAGCCGGGGAATTTCTTGCGTTTTCGAGTGACCCGCTTGCCGTTGCGCATTTCCGTGACGCGCTCGATCGGTACGACAATTCGCCCAAAGAACTCCTCCAATCCTTCGATCTTGACCTTGCGCTCGATCGCCTCCTTGATCGTCTCCTCCCGGCCGCTTTGCACCTTGACGACATACCAGTGTTTCTTGGAGGTCTCGACCGGTTCTGTGGCGGCGGGGGCGTCGTCGGCCGGTTCCGATGCGGCGGGGGCGTCGTCGGCCGGTTCCGGTTCTGGTGGTGACTCGGCATCGTCGGAAGCAACGGGTTCCGGCTCCGGTATCGGCGTCGGTTCGCCCGGAGGTGGCTCGGGATTCAATGGAAGATCAACGGCAGGGGGATCGGTCGTCATGGGAGTTACTCAAAGTTGGCTCACGGTTCAGGCCCATTACGACCCGTTACCATTCAACTTCGCGAGCCACGGTTGCAGGATCCGCCGGTGCGGGCTTGGGCACGATTCGGCCGACGAAGGGAATGTCGCGGGTCAAAGCCCAGCCCCAGGCCTGATCGACTACCAACAGGAACAGCGAGAACAACAATACCGTCACCAGCACGACAATGGTGTCTTGAATCAGGCGCTTGCGGGTGGTCCACGATACCTTGTTCAACTCCGCTTCCGTGGCAATCAAGAAGTCGGCGAAGGCAGGGAAGTTCACAATTCGCCAACCAATCCACGCAGAGAGAGCGATCAACAGGAGCGGAACCGTAATGGCGATGTCGGGCAGAAGCGTCAACGACTGCCCCGAGCTGAACGGAAGGGTCAACGACCAATTCTTGTTGGCTGAACGCAAAGTGTCATTGGCAATGAGCGAATAGACGCCGCTGCCTAATAGAATCCAAACGCCAAGAAGAGTCAGCCGTCGAACTCGAAGCCCTTGGCTGGCCTTGTATGATCTCGCTCGAAACCAACCCTGATACTCAAACGAAGGTAGAAATGCCTGAAATTCCGGCCGGCGGAACTGAACGAGGGCCGCTCCAAGCAACACCAGCCCGATGACGGCGGTCAACGACGCTCCAACTAATAGTCGCGTCGATTCGCTGCCAATCATGCCGATAACCTGACGCCCAATCATGTTCTGATCGTTGAAAAAGACATAACGTTCGAGCATCGTTCCAATGCGAAGCGAAACCAGCAGGATCAAGATGGTGCCGGCCAGGACCGTGAAAACACCGGCGCGAGTTCCTTGCGGGGGGTTCTGGCCGGCGATGGCGAGCCCCAACGCGATGAGGGCGGCGGCACAGGTCAGCACGACAACGAAGAGTCCGGCCACATCGACGAAGCTTCCCAACGCGGGCACAAGCCAGGGGCTGACACCCGAATGCCAGAGTCGCGGCACTCCGAAGACGACAGCAGCGATGGCAATGACGACATAGCCGGCCCCGGCGAGACTGATCATCGGCAGACGGCCGGATGATGATTCTTGGGGTCGGATTTCCGAAGTACCTTTGACCGCGACGGCCATGATTATTCCTGATTCGATTCCCAAACGATTCGCGACTCGATCCATCCGAGCCGCGCCAAGGCTACCGATCCGTTCCCCGCGGGCGGAGCAGGGGCGCAGCGACTCGAACGCTGAACCTGCGGTTTTGGAGACCGCTGCTCTACCAATTGAGCTACACCCCTGTGCGTGGGGAAAAACCGAAGCCCCACTGGGCCATTCGGTTCAACTCGACGCGAAATCAGCAAAATCTCGCTGCCGACGCCGGTTGCCCCCAACGATCGCCACCGACTCGCGACTACTTCTTTCGCGATTCCTTGTGAACGGTGTGCTTGCGCTCCTTGCGGCAGAACTTTTTCAGTTCGAGCCGATCGGCGCCGCGGGTCTCCTTGGGCGTGCGGTAATTGCGACTGCCGCACGCCGTACACTCCAGCCAAACGAACTCGCGCATGGGACCAACCTTTTTCCCAAGAAAACACCGCGTGGAGGCCTTGCAACCTCCACGCGATGAATCAATGTCTACGCAATAATCTTGGTGACAACGCCCGAGCCGACGGTTCGGCCACCCTCGCGGATGGCGAATCGCAAGCCTTCGTCCATGGCGATCGGCATTTCCGACAACAACTCCACGGAGATCTTCACGTTGTCACCCGGCATGCACATTTCCACGCCTTGCGGCAGGACGACCGACCCGGTCACGTCCGTCGTGCGGAAATAGAACTGCGGCTTGTATCCGCTGAAGAACGGCGTGTGCCGGCCGCCTTCTTCCTTCGACAGAACGTAAATCTGAGCCTCGAACTTGGTGTGAGGCGTAATCGAACCCGGCTTGGCGATAACCTGGCCTCGCTCGATATCGTCGCGCTCCACGCCACGCAGCAAGACGCCGACGTTATCGCCGGCGATTCCGCGATCGAGCGTCTTTTGGAACATTTCGACGCCCGTCACGACCGTCTTGCGGTTGTCCTTGCGCAGGCCGATGATCTCGACTTCATCGCCGACCTTGCAGATGCCGCGCTCAATACGGCCAGTGGCGACCGTGCCGCGACCCTTGATGGAGAACACGTCTTCGACCGACATGAGGAACGGCTTGTCTTCAGCGCGTTCGGGCATCGGGATGTAGGTGTCCAGCGCGTTCATCAGGTCATCAATCGGCTTGCAAGCCACATCGTCGGTTGAACTCTTGTAGGCCAAGTCGGCGCGGCCGCGGATGATCGGAATCTCGTCGCCGGGGAACTCATACTTCTTGAGCAGTTCACGAAGTTCGAGTTCGACCAGTTCAAGCAACTCCGGGTCATCGACGGTGTCGATCTTGTTCAAGAACACCACAATCCGGGGCACACCGACCTGGCGAGCCAAGAGGATGTGTTCGCGGGTTTGAGGCATCGGGCCGTCGTTGGCGGCCACGACGAGGATCGCCCCGTCCATCTGGGCGGCGCCGGTGATCATGTTCTTGATGAAGTCGGCGTGACCGGGGCAGTCGATGTGAGCGTAGTGCCGATTCGGCGTCTCGTACTCGACGTGGGCAACGGCGATGGTCACCGTCTTGTTCTCGTCGCGAACCGTTCCGCCCTTGGCAATTTCCTTATAGTCCTTGACCTTCTCGACCTTGTTCTTGTAGGCCTGGCGCGCGAGGATTGCCGCCGTCAGCGTCGTCTTGCCGTGATCGATATGGCCGATAGTGCCGACATTGACGTGCGGTTTGGTTCTCTGAAAAGTTTCCTTTGCCATTGTCTCTCCGCTGGTAGTTTCGCTTGCGCCGGCGCGATGACCTCGGCACGGCGACGCGCCGACCGCGGTTCGCGGGCTAACCTACAAAGTCATGAACCAGAGCTGCTGCTGGGATTTGAACCCAGGACCTCCACCTTACCAAGGTGGCGCTCTACCGACTGAGCTACAGCAGCCAAGCCTTCGAAAAACATCAAAGCGGGCGAGGAGAATCGAACTCCCAACGTCCTGCTTGGAAGGCAGGAGCTCTACCGTTGAGCTACGCCCGCGACTACATTGGGCAGAGAGGGATTCGAACCCCCGAAGGGCTAAGCCCGCCAGATTTACAGTCTGGTGCAATTGACCGCTCTGCCATCTGCCCGTCAGACCACATTCCCATTTTTCAGTGGGAATTGCCCATTATAGGGCTGGCGGGCGCAGCGTCGAGAAGCTCGCGGCGGGAATCGAACCCGCAACCGCCGGTTTACAAAACCGGAGCTCTGCCAGTTGAGCTACACGAGCGCACGATGCGTCCGAACTTTGCATTATAGAAATCACGCCAGCCCCTACAAGCCGAAAAACCTACCCGCCTTTCCTGGTTCGGAATGCGGTCTTCTCGACCGATGTTCGGCGCGATTACCCGCCGCGCCTCGGCCGAGGCGACCGGCCCTTGCCGCATCAATGCTTGGACACGTTATGCCCCTGCGGGGTTCGATGCGGGTTCCGTCAATTGCCGGCGCAACTGTTCGCCCCAGGGATAGATACGTGGAGAAAGCCATCCCGGAGTGTAGCCCGGTGAGCGGGGCGCGTCGGCGATACGGAATCGGCCTTCGCCAGCCGGTACCAATAATAACAAATAGGCACCGGGTTGCGAAAAACCCTGTGCCATGAAGAGGTTGACGACACGAATTCGCGTGCCGGCCGCGGGGGCGTCATCACCCCCACGGATTACGGCAACGACCTGTGTTTCTTCCGATGGCTTGCCCTTGTCGCCGACAACGACTTCGGCGACCACGACCCATTGCGCCGACATCAATTGCGCCCGTGAAACCACCACCGGGCGCCGATTCTTCGTTGCCAAATACCCCAGAAAACCAACCCAGCCGATGAACAAGACAAGTGAAATACCCAAGGCCACCGGGCTTCGCCTCATCGCTCGCTCCGGTACAAACCTTCCATGGCTTCGGTGTCGATCTCGTAGCCTTCTGTAAGAGCCCGGTCGAGATCGAAGACGTCCTGGAAATCGTCCAAGGAGTCGGAGTCGGTCTTGGACAAGAGACCGTCGGCGATCATGGCGAAGACAATCTCGCCGATGTCGCGGGTGCGCCGGATGCCCCAAATCTTGAAGACGACCCGAGCCATCAGGCCGAATTCACGCAAGGCGAGGTCGCGAGCGCCCTCGATCAGTTCGGGGCCGCTCACGTGATGTTCCGGGCCGGGCTCTTCGCCGTCGGCCGGGACGCGATCATTGAGTTTTTGTGCATGCGCCAAGGCTTCGATGACGAATTCGAAAGCCTCGTAAGCGTATCGCCCATCCCGTTGGGCCAAGTCCATCAATCGCGGATCATGCATAGGGAATTGAATTCAGGGTTAGAGTTATGGAAACGGCGTGACGTCAGGCTGCGACACACGCCGTTACAAGCCTGTCAAAACTTCATCCAAAGCAACCGGCAATCGCCGGCCATCTTCGAACTCGACCAGGAGCTTGCGCGCCAACACTTCTTGGGCCAAGACGCGGCCCTTGCCCTTTCGTGTCAAGACGTGAGCGCCGATCGAGGGCAACTCCTTTTGGAACTCCTCATAGACATCTTGCTCGAATCGCAGGCAGCATTTGAGGCGCCCGCATCGCCCGCTGATTTTAGCGGGATCGAGCGTCGATTTCTGTAGTTTTGCCATCTTCATCGACACTGGCGGCATGACGGCCATGTGAGTGTTGCAACAGACCGGCTTGCCGCAATCGCCATAGTCGGCCATCAACTTCGCCTCGTCCCTGACGCCGATTTGTCGTAGCTCGATCCGTGTCTGGAACTCCCGGGCCAATATCTTCACCAGTTCGCGGAAATCGACTCGCTGCTCGGCCAGGAAATAGAACACGATCCGCTCGCTGCCGAAGAGATGTTCGACTTCGACCAATTGCATTTGCAGGCGAAGGGACCGCACATGCGCTTGAGCCGATTCGAACTGGCGTTTGGCAACCCGGCGAATCTCATCCTGCTGTTGTCGATCGTCAGCCGTCATCACCCGCACGAGGTGCCCACCTGTTGGATCGGTCAGGTAAGCCACCGCTTGTGGCGTACTGGGGCACAAGACCTCGCCTGCCTCCAAGCCGCGTTCGGTGCGAACGATGACGTCTTGGCCTCGACGATAACCCGTGGCCCCGGCCGCGTCGAAATTGCCGATCACTCGCATCGCGCCGTAACGGACGATGAAGTGAGTCGGCACCGGCGGCGGGTCGCGCCGTTCGATCAACGGAGGTGAGTCTGCCCCTTGCATGGGAAGCATTGTAAACTCCCTCACGCTGAATGGAAGCCCGTTTCCACCGCGAAATCGTCAATGAGGCCCAACCGCCGCCGGCTACTTCATCGACTCGATCAGCTCCAGGATCTTCTTGCTATCGTCGGCGGCCGCCACCTTCGTGTTCTTGGCCGCGATCTTGCCGTCCTTGCCAATCACGAACGTCCACCGGGCCGCGGTCACTCCCCGTTTGAGTTCGACACTGTTGCCCTTCGCGTCCTTCGTCTTGAAGACGCCGCCCGGCTTGAGCGGTACGCCGAACGCCTTGGCGACGCTGCCGTCCTCGTCGGCCAGTAGTGTGAAGTTCAGCTTGTGGAACTCCTTGAAGATTTTGTGCCCCTCCACGGAATCGCCGCTGACGCCGATGACCTCGACACCCTTGTTGGCGAGCTTGCTCATGTCGTCGCGGAAACCGCAGGCTTGTTTCGTACAGCCGCCAGTCATGTCGGCGGGGTAGAAGTAGACGACAACGATTTTCTTGCCGACATGATCGGCCGAACTCCAAGGCTTGCCGTGGTCGTCCGTGCTGGTGAACTTCGGGGCGGCATCGCCGACTTTCAACTCATCGGCGGCCAGAGCCGGCGAAACGGCTCCAAGGATTGCCATGATGGCCGCCACAAGAACTCGCCTCATTTTCAGATTCCTCCAAGTATCCTGTCGGTGCGCCGGCGACAGCTCGCCGCAACGCTTGACCTGGACAACATACCGATAATGAGAGCCGCGGGGAACAACTCTCAGAGGCATTGGTTGATTGGCGTGGTGGCCCGTCGGCAATTCCTGCTTCGGCTTGGCTTCGTTCCGGGATGGGCTCTCTCGATCCGCGTCAATTGACGTCGCATGCCTCGGAATGATTCGGAGCATCAACCAGACGCGGAGGCGTCGTGAGCCTCCACGATTCAATGCCGCGGCTGATTCGCGTCAATCCACGAAGATGAACTCGTTGGCATTCAGCAACAGGCGGCAGGCGGCGGCGAGGCTGTGTTGGGTGGCGAAGCGGGTCAGTCGGGTGGTTTCCGATTCCGTGGCCTCGCGACCGAAAGCGAGGCGATAAGCGGCGCGGATCTGGCTCGGCGGGTCCGGCGCAAGGCCCTTGAGGCGCGTTGCGAAATGCTCCGCCTGACGCACCATGAAGCGATCGTTGAGCAATGCCAGGGCCTGTTGCGCGCTCACGGTGTTGCTGCGGGTCGCCACGAATTGCGACGCATCGGGGCAGTCGAGGGCGTCGAGCAGCGGGTCAGGCAAGGTGCGGAAGTGGAACCGATAGATGCTGCGGCGGTGGGCACCCGGTGCGTCGGGGTCGAACCGGTCGTAGTCAACCGTCGGCGTGACGTGGATGCCTTTCCCCTGAATGAACATCCTCACGGATGGCCCGCCCATCGTGCGATCGAGTTTTCCGCTCACGGCCAATGCGGCGTCGCGCACGATCTCGGCGTCGAGGCGGCTTCGCATCATCCGCCAGCAGAGCGCATTGTCAGCATCGATGGCGAGAGCTTTTTGGTCGATGTGCGTCGATGATTGCCGATAGGTCGCGCTCGTGACGAGCAATCGATGCAGCTTCTTGAGCGAACTGCCGGCGTCATCACGGAACCAGACGGCCAGCCAGTCGAGCAATTCCGGGTGGCTCGGCGGCGACCCCATGCGGCCAAAGTCGCTGGGAGTGGCGACGATACCGCGGCCGAAATGGAGGCACCAGACGCGATTGACGATTGATCGCCACGTCAACACGTTGCCCGGATCGGTAAGCCAATCGGCCAACGCGGCGCGACGAGCGCCCTCTTCAGGAGTATTGGCGATTCGACTCGACAGACCGGGTATCATCGACAAAGCACCCGGCGCTACGGTTTCAATCGGGTTGCGAATATCGCCGCGCTTCAGCACTTGCACGGGCCGGCACCCGCGTGCCGGTTTGAAACTGCTTTTCGTTTCAAAATCCGCGGCCGCAGCGTAGATCATTCGCGGCGCCGGCAATGCGGCCAACTTCGATTCGATGGCTCGCAGCTCAACCCACTTCGCCAGGGTCTGCTTCTGGGAAGGCGTGCGTTGCGTCGTTGTCGTGGTCAAGATCGTCGCCAATTCCTCGGGCAACGCCTCGGCTCGACCCGGTGCCGTGGCGGAGGTGATCGCGAGTCGCGGCCGGCCGATGAGGTGCCCGCCACCGTGTGTCTGTTGCAATTCCACACTCAGGCGTATGCTGCCGTCGATGCTCAACGGCTTCGCGAACTCAAAGACCGCGACGTGCGGCTTGCCCACAGCGGGATAGATGCCCCACGCCGACGCTGGGTTACCGTCGATGGCGCGGCCGACGTCCCAGCCTTCCTGATTGAAATCGGCCGACGCGGCACGTATGGCGACAGGTTGTCGCTTCATCGGCTCGCCGAGCGGGGCGGCGAAAACGCGAATCTCGTTCAGATGAAGGTTACCGTTGTCCTGCCGGCCGGGGCCGTTCTGCGGCAAGGCCGGGTCAGTCAGCACTTCGAGACGCAGTGCGGATACGCCGCGCTGCGAGACATCGGCTTGAATCGTGTATGTGTCGGTTTGTGGTCGAAGGCCGTCGAATCGGATCGAGCCGTCGGGCAAGGATACCGGCTTCGAGCCATTGGCTGTCGTCACTGAGACCGGCGTCAGAATATTCCAGCTCGGACGCGATCGCTCCCAATCGGCGACCTCGCTCGCGGCAATGGCCGCCGCCGCCTTGCCCGTCTCTAAGTCTCGCTTGCGATTCGCCAGCTCGCGCCGAGTGCGGGCGGAGGCTGAGTCGAGGTCGTACGGGCGATCCGCACGGTCAACGCCGGCGAAGGCTGCCTGGAGCCCGTAATACTCGCGCTGCGACACGGGATCGAACTTGTGGTCGTGGCAACGGGCGCACTGCACTGTCGTACTGATAATCGTCAGAAAGACAGTCGTCACCATGTCGTCGCGGTCGAGATATTGCGCCACCTTTTTGTCGATGGTGTCATCGCGAATGTCCTTCTGCGAGCTTTCGTCCCATGGGCCGGCGGCGAGCATGCCAAGCGCGATGATGCCGTCGGGCGTGCCGGGATAGAGAATGTCCCCGGCGATTTGCTCGCGGATGAATCGTGCATAGGGTTTGTCGGCATTGAAACTGCGGATGAGGTAGTCGCGATACGGCCAGGCGTTTTCGCGAGGCACGTCCTGATCGTGGCCATGGGTTTCGGCAAAGTGGACGGCATCGAGCCACGGCCTTGCCCATCGTTCGCCGAAGTGCGGTGAGGCCAAGAGGCGATCGACGACACGTTCATAAGCATCGGGCGAACGATCGCGCAGGAAGGCGTCGATCTCATCCGGCGTCGGCGGCAGGCCGATGAGGTCAAAGGTGAGGCGTCGAATGAGCGTTTGCCGGTCGGCTTCCGGGGCCGGCGACAGGCCGCGCTCGGCGAGTTTGGCGCGAATGAAGCGATCGATGGGATTGAGGCTTCCGCCGCGTGCCGGCGGCAGGGCGGGCTTCGTCAACGGCTGATACGCCCAATGCGGCTTCGCATTCGGCGGAACACCCGCGATGAGCGCGGTCAGCAGTGGGAGTTGGAGGAGCATTTCAGCCTCGCGGCAGGCGGGCGGGTGGTTGGGGATAGTGTATCAAGAAAGCCGCAACGGCCTCGAGGTGAACACGCCTCACAAGACGCGTTCACCTCGAGGCCGTTGCGGCTGCTTCTGGCTCGGTCTATCCGACGAAGACGCCACCAAGGAACATGACGTCGAAGACAAAAGAGCTGCGGATTTCGCCCAACGTGTCACCGCGGAAGATTCGCGCGTGCGGCCCGCCACCAGGGCCGGCGCCGGTGATGATGTCGGCGTTCCCGTCGTCGTTGGCGTCCACGCTTGCGACATTAACGCCGCCCGGGAAGCCGGCACCAAATGCAAAGAAGCTCTGCAGGAAGGCGCCGGTCGGTCCAAAGATCCGCACAGTCGGCGCCATTCCAGCGCCGAATCCGACGATGATCTCTGACATGCCGTCGCCGTTCAAGTCGCCGCCCGTCACCGTCACGCCGCCGAGGAAGCCGGGCGACTCGGCGAAGAAGCCGAATCGTTCGGTCGCTGTCATCGGATTCCAGACGCGAACGTGAGGTCCGCCGCCAAACCCGGCTCCCGTAAAGATCTCGGAGTTTTCGTCGTTGTCGAGGTCGCCGGCCGCCACGGTCACACCGCCCTGGAAGGCCATGCCATAGGCGAAGAACCCGCCGAGTTCCGCGCCGGTTTGGCCGCTCCAAATGCGGACGTGCGGCCCGCCACCGGCTCCGGCGCCGGTGATGATGTCGGCGAACCCGTCGTTGTTGATGTCGGCGGAGGTAACAAAGAGGCCACCACGGAACCCAACGTCATAGGCATAGAAATCGCGGATGACGTTCAGGTTGGTGCCGTCGAAGACGGTGACTCGCGGCGATTGGCCCGGGCCGGTGGCGGCGATGATGTCGGGGATGCCGTCGCCGTTGACGTCGCCGTCGGCCACGCGAACGCCGCCCGTGTACTCGCTGCCAAAGGCGAAGAAGCTGAACTTGAGGTTGCCTGTCAACGCCTCGAACACCTTGACGTGCGGCCCCCCGCCGGCGCCGGCACCGACGACAGTGATGCTCGGTACCAAGAAGCCGATTTCCGACGTGTTGTTGGTGGCCGTGTTCGTCGCCGTCGCGGAGAAGATGTCCGTGGGGTTCACGCCGTTGATCACGATCGAGTAGCTGGCGTCACCATTGGCGTCGGTGGTCACCAGTTGCTCGCCGGCGAAAATCTCGGCCTGAGCCGGGAACCCAACGCTGTTTCGGAAGAACTGAATGCGGAAGTTTGATGATGGCGTGCTCTTGAGGATGCCATTGACCGTGGCGTTCGTTCCAGCCAGGGTGATGCCCGTCAGGGCCGGGCGATTCTGCAGCGCGTTCGGGCCAGTGTCCGCGTCGAGGACGTCGTTGTTCGTCTTGCCGTCGCTGCCGAGGTCAATGCCGAGGCCACCATTGCGGAAGATGCGGTTGATCAGAATGGCATTGCCCACAGCCGTGGTTTCGGCGGCGCTGGTACCGACCGCCACTCCATTGCCGGCGTTAAACGCGATGGTGTTTTCCGCACCCGCGGCCAACCCGCCGATGGTGTTCGCGCTCGCCCCGCCTTCCCCGATGAAGACTCCAACGATGGTGTTGCCGATTGCCGCGGTACCGTTGACGTCGGTGCCGATGAAGTTGCCTTGGACCAGGTTCCCATTCGTGCCCGACTCTACGATTGCTACGCCAGCGAAGGCGTTGCCGGAGACGACGTTGCCGGCACCAGCCGCGGTACCCCCGATCGTGTTCGCGGTCGCGCCTTTCCAGATAACCGCGCCGTTGTGGGCATTGCCGAGTTTGGCAGTGCCATTGACGTCGGTGCCGATGAAGTTGCCCAGAACCACGTTCCCACTGGTCCCCGCTTCGTTGATCGAAACGCCATCATAGCCGTTGCCGGAGATGACGTTTCGGGCGCCGGCCGCCGTGCCGCCGATGGTGTTGTTCGATGCCGCTCCTCTGATATTTACGCCGTCGGAGCCGTTGCCAATTGCCGCGGTACCGTTGACATCGGTGCCGATGAAGTTGCCCAGAACTTGGTTGTTGCTCGTATTCGTGACATTGATCGCCACACCATGGTTGGTATTTCCAGAGATGATGTTCCTGGCTCCTGCCGCGGTGCCGCCGATGGTGTTATTCGCCGCGCCGCCGACGATCCCGACGCCGTGGGCGCCATTTGCAACCATGGCGGTGCCGTTAAAGTCGGTGCCGATGAGGTTGCCTCGGACCAAGTTCCCGTTCGTGTTTGCATCCTGGATTTGAACGCCCGTGTCGCCGTTGCCGGAGATGAGGTTGCCGGCTCCGGCTGCCGTTCCGCCGATGGTGTTGTTCGCCGCGCCCCCAAGAATCACAACGCCGATCCGGCCGTTGCCCAGGGCCGCCGAGCCGGCCGCGTTCGTCCCAATCCGGTTCCCGAGCAGTACGTTCCCGGTCGTATTCGCGTTATTGATTTGAACGCCTTCAAACGTATTACCGGAAATCAAATTGCCAGCCCCGGTTGCCGTCCCGCCGATGGTGTTGTTCGATGCCTGATTGACGATTTCAAGGCCATGTACGCCATTGCCGAGTTTGGCAGTCCCGTTGACATCGGTGCCGATGAAATTGCCCCTCACCAAGTTTCCGTTGGTATTGGTGCCGGTTAAACGGACGCCGCTTAGAGTGTTGCCGGAGATGACATTCCGCTCTCCGGCCGTCGTGCCGCCGACGGTGTTGTTCGCCGCCCCAGACTGAACGGTGATGCCATTACCGCCATTCGCACTCGCCCCGGTTCCGTTAGCGTTAATGCCAATCCAGTTCCCGATCAAGATATTCCCCGTGGCACCGGCCCCCGTGAGTAAGACGCCGTCGCCGGTGTTGCCCGATATGATGTTGCCGTCCTTCCCCGTGCTGCCCCCGATGGTGTTGCTTCCCGCATCTTCAACCGCGACGCCATTGAGACCATTGGCAATGACGCCGTTTCCCCCAAAATCGGTGCCGATGAAGTTGCCGATTATCATGTTGCCGGTTGCCCCGGCCCCGGTAACGCGAACGCCGTTGAGCGTATTGCCGGAAATGAGATTGCCATCGGTATCCACGATGTTGCCGATGGTATTGCCGCTGGCGCCATCAACACGCACGCCATCGCCGCCATTGGCCAGGGCGTTGTTACCGGTATTGTCGGTGCCGATGAGGTTCGCCTGGACGACGTTACCCGTCGCCGCGGTGCCTTGAATTCGCACGCCGTCGCCGGTGTTGCCCGAGATAACGTTCGCCGAACCGATCACCGTGCCGATGGTATTTGACGGCGCGTTGTTGATGTCAACACCATGAATGCCGTTGCCGAGGGCTGCAGTCCCGTTGACATCGGTGCCGATGAAGTTGCCCACAACCACGTTGCCCGTGGCGGCGTTGCCGGTTATTAAGATGCCGCTTTGAGTGTTGCCGGAGATGACGTTTCGCGATCCGGCCGCGGTGCCACCGACCGTGTTGTTACTCGCATTAACGTTTAAGATAACGCCGTTACCTGCGTTTCCGAGCGATGCGGCGCCTGTCTTATCCGTGCCGATGAAGTTCCCAAGGACGACATTCCCTGTCGTCGTTCCGCTTGTCAACGCGACCCCGTCACTGCCATTGCCGGAAATCACGTTTCGCTCGGCCGTCGTGGTCCCGCCAACAGTATTCCCCGTCGCTCCGGACTGAATCTGAATGCCATCATCGGCGTTGCCCAACTTGGATGTGCCGTTGACGTCAGTGCCAATGAGGTTTCCGGCGACGACGTTTCCGCTAGTCCCCGCATCGCGAATATCAATGCCATCGTCATTGTTTCCGGAGATGAGGTTGCCGGCCCCCGCGGTGGACCCGCCGATGGTGTTATTCGCAGCACCATTTTCAACTCGAATGCCCTCGGTGCCATTGCCGAGCATGGCCGTGCCGTTGATGTCGGTGCCGATGAAGTTGCCCTGCACCAAGTTGCCGTTGGTGCCGCTCAAAACGACGCCGTTATTCGTGTTTCCGGAGATGAGGTTGCCGGCCCCCGCGGTGGATCCGCCGATGGTGTTGCCCGACGAGTTGTTGTCGATCACGATGCCGGCACCATTGCCTGCCGCGGTGGTGCCGGCGGCATCCGTTCCAATGTAGTTGCCTTTGACAACGTTGTTTGTCGCACCGGCTCCGGTGATTGCAATTCCACTAACGTTGAAGTTGCTGATGACCAGACCTCGGATCGTGTTGTTCGACGATACGATCGAAAAACCGTCCACGGCGCCGGCCCCCGTGCCGTCCACCACGATGATCGGCATGCCCGCGAATCCCGGCTGGCTCGTACCGTCGATATCCACCCCGGCTGCGTCCGTCAGCGACGGCAGGGCCGAGGTCGGGCTGATTATGAACGGCGCAGCACCGGGAATGGCGAACTGAATCACGTCCGCACCATAGGCCCCGGCACCAACCACGTCGGCGTTCACGTCGGCGTCGCCGTTCGCCGATAGAATCGCCTCGCGAAGCGTCACCAAGCCATCGACCGCTACCGTGTCGCCGGTATCCGTCACCGTAATAATCGCCGGCGTCTCGCGATCCTCGAGTCGTTCAATTACCAACGCGACGCTCCGCTCTCGCCGGGTGAGTCCCGTCCGCAACCACGAACGCATTGATCGGATGGAAAAATTCACGGAGAGCCTTTCGATGAAGGGGGAATGGGAATGGACCTTTGACCGTGGCCGCGCGTTTGACGATAGTTCCTAAAATTATGGGGGTCGAATCGCATGCGTCAACGCAAATCGGTCTATTTTTCCTCTGTTGTCTAATCTTCGCAGTTTACGTTTCGTAAAAGCTCTCACATCGGCCCATCACGGCCATCGCAAAATCGCTACCCCCTGCATCATTGACAATTTCGGAGCCACCGAGTTTCACGACCTTGCGGAGCGGCACGGAATTTGAGCCAAATCCTCACAACGGAGGTGGCAACACGCTGTGCGATGCATTAAAATGTTCCCACTCCAACCTCGCGGAATCGAAGATTGTCCGTGGCATCGACTTCATTACTCATGAGACCCCACCACCATGAGTGGCACTACTTTTCCCGACTGGTTTTGTCACCTCACTGGACACATCCATTTTCCTTGGCAGGCGGAACTAGCCGAATCGAAAATCTGCCGCGATCGGGTTGTTCGGATTCCGACCGGTCTCGGCAAGACAGCCGGCGTGCTGGCAACCTGGAGTTACCATCGGCTGAATCGTGCCGACGCCGGCTGGCCCCGCCGGCTGGTATGGTGTTTGCCGATGCGGGTGTTGGTCGAACAGACCGAGCAGGTTGCAATTGATTTGACGGCAAAAATGCCCGAGGCCCAACGCCCAATGGTCCATGTCGCCATGGGCGGCGAAGATGCCGGCGAATGGCACCTCTGGCCGGAAAAGCCCGCAATCATCATCGGTACGCAAGACATGCTGCTGTCGCGAGCCATGAACCGCGGCTACGCCTGCGCCCGCGCCCGCTGGCCCATGGAATTTGGGTTGTTGAATCACGATGCTCTCTGGGTCATGGATGAAGTGCAACTAATGGACGTCGGCCTCGCGACGTCGGCACAACTACAGGCATTTCGCGGCGACGATTCCAACAAACACCTTCGGCCATGCCATACCTGGTGGATGAGCGCAACGCTCCAACCCGACTGGTTGCGGAGCGTGGACACCGCCGAGTATCACGGCTCCTGGGTTCAAAACCCTTGCCAGGTTCCGAAAGAACAGCGGACCGGCGGGCTGTGGGACATTAATAAGTCGGCGACGAAGGACACGATCGCGCCGGACGACCACACGGGTTTCGCGGCACGAATCCTCGAAGAACACGCCAAGCTGAGCGACGGCGAATTCGGCAAGATCACCCTAGTTGTTTGCAACACGGTGGACCGGGCTTGCCGCACCTTCGACGCTGTGAAGAAACTCCACAAGGGCAAAGTTCAACTGGTGCATAGCCGGTTTCGACCTTACGATCGCGAACGCTGGCGGACTGAGTTCCTAAACAAAGAGGCTTGCAAGCGGGGTGTCGACCGCATCATCGTCGCGACGCAGGTAGTGGAAGCCGGAGTCGATATTTCTGCCGGATGCCTCATCACCGAACTTGCGCCTTGGCCCAGCCTGGTCCAGCGGTTTGGCCGTTGTGCGAGGTACGGCGGAAACGGGAAAGTGCTGGTGGTCGATCGTCGCAAGAATAAGGACGACGCCGCCCCCTATTTGCCAGAGGAACTCGCAAGTGCCTGGGAAACGATCCAGGAACTGTCCGACGTGGGTATCGAAGCGTTGGAGGCTTACGAAGCCAAACTCGGCGACACCAAGCGGGCACAGCTCTACCCCTACGCTCCCGCGCACCTGTTGCTGCGAAAGGAGTTCGACGAACTCTTTGACACCACGCCCGACCTGACAGGTGCGGACTTGGACATCAGCCGGTTCATCCGTTCCGGCGACGAGCGCGATCTGCAAGTGTTCTGGCTCGACATCCCCGCCGACCGCAAAGGCGAACCCGCACACACGCCGCCAGAGAACTACAAACCCCATCGGCGAGAACTGTGTGCCGTTCCCTTCCTCAAGGCCCGTGACTGGCTTTGCGGCGAAGAAACAAAGACGAACAAGAAGCCGAAACTCCGCGGCGGAATGCGGGCGTGGGTCTGGGACTGGCTCGACGGTGAGTGGAAGCCTGCAACGCGCGAGGCACTTCTGCCCGGTCGCATTGTCTGCGTGGCGGCCGACAGCGGAGGATATTGCACAGACAGAGGCTTCGATGCCGAATCAGATGAGCTGGTGCCGACTTTAGAGCGGGAAAACGTCGACCCTGGGACGAAAGCAGGCGATGAAGCCGACGATCAGCAGGACGGCGAGATTCCAGGTGAGGAGTGGAAGACGATCACATTTCACACCCAGGAGGTCACGAATAAGGCGAGGAAAATTGCCCGGAAATTGGACCTTCCACCCAACCTTCAAGACCTTCTCGAACTGGCCGCTCTCTGGCACGACTGGGGCAAGGCCCACCCGGCGTTCCAGAACATGTTGAGACGGAAGCGACCCGACGCGGAACCGTTCAAATCGTACTTCTTGGCGAAGTCGAAAAAGATCCAATCGACGATTCGCGCGAAGTATTTCGCCGGAGAAAACGAAACCGACGAGCGATGCGGCTACCGCCACGAACTGGCCAGTGCCCTCGGCCTGTTCGCTCTGCTCGATGTCTACTCGCCGAAACACGACGCCTTGCTCGGCCGATGGGTGGCGGTGTTCGAGCAGATGAAGCAGCCGTTGCCGGAACGTGAACCGCCGCCACCCCCGACACCGCTAATCCAACGGCTGTTGAAGTGCACGGCGGAAGAGTTCGACCTTGTGGCTTATCTGGTTGCCAGCCATCACGGCAAGGTTCGGGTCGGCTTGCACGCGGCTCCGAGGGATCAGGACTATCGCGACCGGGACGGTCGGGGCCTGCCGATCCGGGGCATTCGGGAGGGGGACCGCTTGCCGAGCGTGGAACTCGTACCGGGCGAACCGCCGATCCCAGAAGTGACGCTGACGCTTGATCCGGCCAAGCTCGGTCTATCGTCGAAGACGGGGATCAGTTGGCGAGAACGATGTATTGGGCTGCTGGAACGATACGGCCCGGCCGCACTGGCGTTCCTCGAAGCGATTCTGCGGGCGGCTGACGTGCGGGCTTCCCGGCTATCGACAAACGACCCGGCCTTGGCTGCGGAGGGCAACCCATGACCATGCACTTGCACATCCTGAAGGGTTGCTCCCCGGCCCCGCTCGCGAACTACCTGAAGGCCCTGGGCATCTTGCGGTTGGTTGGCGAACAGGCCGACGCCCAGGCCCGCGGCTGGTGGGACGGCGAACGCTTCTGCCTGCTCA
>CAZESP010000010.1:0-133327 GCA_964515185.1 uncultured Alcaligenaceae bacterium | reverse complement strand
GCGATGAAAAAACACCTCAAATTACCGGCTATCGAACACATCGCAAACGGCTCTCGTTGGGCGGAATCTACTTGACTATCGCAGCCGTTCTCATTCTCATGAGATGGAGGGTTCGGCGCGACTCGTACCCTCGATTGTTTGCTGGTTGGGGAACCATCGACGCCGTGGGAGCGTCTGATTGGTTGCAAAATGTTTTCTCCGCGCACCGGCGGTACCCGGGGCAACTATTCAGGGACAACTAATGATGGTGGCATCTGCTCGATCTGTCGCCCGTTGGATACTCTTCGTCTCCTTGTCGATTACGCTGATGTTCGTCGTGAATGGGCCGGCGTTCGGACAGGAAAATGCCGAAGGCGGTGCCGCGTCGCATGAATCCGGCGGCCTGATGTGGCACTTGATCACGTCGGCCGGTCCCGTGTTCGGCCCGATGCTGTTCATCGTGTCCATTTGCCTGGTGGCCCTAATCGTCCTGCTGGCGTTGGATCTTCGTTCCGCGGTGGCTATCCCGCCGGGCTTCGTTGAACAGTTTACCGACACGGTGAACAAGCGCCAGTTCAAGCAGGCCTTTGACTTGGCTCGCGGCGACAACTCGTTCTTGGGGCGAGTTCTCACGGCCGGCATGAGCCGTCTGCAATACGGCATCGAAGACGCCCGTGAAGCGGCCATGAACATGCTCGACACCATCAAGTCGAGCAAGGAACAACTCAACACCTATCTGTCGGTCATCGGAACCCTGGGGCCGCTGCTGGGTCTGGTCGGTACGGTGTTCGGCATGATCTTGTCGTTCATGGAGCTTGGCAAAGGTGGCCAGATCAACGCGGCGGCGCTGGCCAAAGGTATTTCGCACGCATTGGTCATCACGCTGTTGGGCGTCGGTATCGCCGTGCCGTCGATTTTCTTCAATGCCTTCTTCCGCAACCGAATCCTTCGTGTTAGCATGGACACGGGGAACATCGCCGATGATCTTCTGACGCAGATGTACCATAACTCGAAGAAGGCCGGACCGGCTCCCACGAGCGGTGTGGTTCCGACCGCGACCCCAACGGCGACGGATCCTCGCGCAGCCGCCGTCACGCCGGTTAAGCCCGCCTAACGTCAACAGCGGTGTCAGGTTCTCATCGCGGTTTTTCTTAGAGGCGATTGAATCATGCATGCCGGCGGCGACGGAGCCTTAGAGGAACCTAATCTGGTTCCCTTGCTCGATCTCGTACTTCAGATGGTCATGTTCTTCATGGCGTGTACCAACTTTGCCATGGCGAACGCGAACGCCGCCGTCGTTTTGCCGTTGGCCCAGTCGGCACGACCCGTCGAGGATACCGGCGACGACATTCTCTATCTAAATATCGACGAAAAGGGAAACTTGCTGATCACCCGGAACGATAACGACGTACTGACTAAGGGCGAGGTCACCTTGAATTCCGAGGCGCTCATCCGAGCGTTCATCAATCGTGAATTCGAAGACCGCAAACAGAAGGCGCAAAAGAAAAACCAGACCGTCCAGACCATCGTCATCCTGCGGGCCCATAAAGACGCCAATTTCGCCGACGTCTATAAGGTGATGCGAGCCTGTCGCGGTGTCGGATTCCGAAAAATGCAGTTGCGGGCAATCAAGGGTGTCGGCCGCTAAATGGAGGCGAGGTCGTGTCGAAACATCGCAAGACAGATCCCAAGGTCGATGTCGCCCTGCCGATCGTCCCGATGCTGGATATGTCGTTTCAGTTGCTGTTCTTCTTCATCATCACCTTCAACCCCGGTCAGATGGAAGGTTTCATGGCGATGAACCTGCCCGCTGACGGGAGCAGCAAACAGAATACCGCCGTCAGTGACGCCCAGCCCGATGTCATGGTCGATCTCCCCGCTGACTTCACGGTGGTGGTTCGTTCCGCCGGCGCGGGTTTGGGAAAGATTACCATTCGTGACGCCGAAAAGGTCACCGATATCACCGGCGACGGCAACGAGGAAAAACTCGACGACCTCTTCAAGAAGCTCAAGGCCAAGCTCGACGATAAAAAGAAGGTTGATACGACGGGCACGGCGAGTCAGAATATCAAGATCGAGGCCGACAGTGCCCTCAAGTACTCAGCCCTGGTGCAGGTTATGGATGCGTGCATCAAGGCGGGGTATCAGCAGGTGGGATTCGCTCCCCCGCCGGACCTGAATCGATAGCAGCCGCAACGGCGGCTTCTCCGACGCAACGGTTGCTCGCCCTTGGCTTCTGTTTCGTGCCGGCAATTGGGAACCTTTGGGGGTTCAGGGGCGTCCAACAGAGACCAGGTCTCGGTCTGATTCGTATCGCCTGTGCGAACCGTGGATTGTCAGAATGCTTCGTTTTCTCGTCGTAGCTGCGGCTCTGATGATGACGGCGGCCGTTGCGGTCGCCGCCCGCGACGACGAAGAACCGATGCCCAACCCGACCCGGCTTAACTGCCCGTTCATCGATCATGTCGAAGACGATCAACCGATTGCGTCTTCGGCCAAGAATGACGATGAATACATGGCGTACAATTACGTCGTGTCGTTTGCTCGCAAGCAAAGCCTCGATGCTCTGGCACAGAATGTGCGGCCTGAATTGACCTTTCGCCGGGTCTTTGAAGAGGGTCGCGGCAACTATCGAGGCGAGCTTGTCCGTGTTCGCGGCTGGTTGAAACGACTGAATTGGATCGAATCGACGGAATTGTTGAAGAAGGAAGGGATCCCGCACTTGTACGAAGGCTGGGTGTTCGACGAGGATTTCGCGGGTTATCCTTGGTGCGTGGTGTTCAGCGAATTGCCGCCGGGCCTAGAACCCGCCGAGCAGATGAATCGATTCGTGACGCTCGACGGTTACTTTTTCAAGCGATACAAATACCGGGCGGTTAAAGACACCCGGTTGGCTCCGCTAGTGATTGGGCGAAGTTTAACGGTGAAGCCGCCCGAGCCGGAGCCGGACGCCGTCAATGCGATGTGGTCGTTCGGCAGGACGTTTGTGCCGGTAGCGGCTGCCGGGATCGCCGTGATTGCAGGCGTCGCGGTGGCACTGAATTATTGGTTCCGTCGGGGCGATCGGCAGTTACAGGCGACCATCGACCAAAACCGAACGAACCCGTTCGCGGACGACACGCCGCAACCTTAACGCTGATTCAGTAGATTCGCAGAATCGTGCGACTTTTTTCCGGGAGGCTGGACCCGATCATGTCAACCGCTGAAGCTCCAAACGTCAACAGTAAACCTGTGCGTCCCGTGGTCATTCGACCGAATCCCTTCAGCGAATTCGGAGAAGGCGGCGGGGACCGGTTGGTCAAACGGCAAATACCTGCCGTCGCCATCAGCGTCTTTCTGCACTTGATCATTGGCGCCGGCGTCATCGTGGCCAGTTCCATATTCGGCTTCAACACTATGGATGCGAAGCCGAACGAAGATACGGTTCTCGAAACCAAAGTCGATGAGCCGGAAGAAAAGAAAATCGAAACCGAGAATACCGACGTCGGCCTCGATCCGAATCAGTTAACCAATTACAACATCGACCGTATCGAGGAAATCAGCGTTCCCGGTCCTCTGAAACCGGATGAAGCCGTTGGCACCGGCGCCGATACGGGGACGCCGATGACGATTCCGCCGCCCCCGGGTTTTGGAGGCAGCGAGGGCCAGGGCGGCACGATCGACACGCCCACCGGAACGGCAGCCTCCGTTCTCGGTGCGGCGCCCGGTGGCATGGGTGGGCCGCCAATTCGTCCCGGAGCCGGCTTCCCCGGACGCAGTGGCGCGACCCGGAAGAAGATGCTCAGCGAGGGCGGAGGCTCGACCGCGAGTGAAGCCGCTGTCGCCCGGGGGCTGATTTGGTTGCAGAAGGTTCAGAATTCGGATGGCAGTTGGGAATTCGACGGCTCTCACAAGAGCAAGATTGGTGCGACGGGCCTCGCGTTGCTGCCGTTCCTGGCCGCCGGGCACACGCACAAGCCCAGCTCCGAAGCCCCGGATCCGAAACGGGATCCCGACATCAAGAAGCGAAACTACCATCTGACGGTTCGCAAAGGGATCGAATTCCTGTTGGGCAAGCTCCAGCCAACGGGCAACTTCGGAACGTCGAACATGTATGAGCACGCAATCGCGGCCATGTCGTTGTGTGAAGCGTATGGCATGTCGGCGGACCCGAAATTGCGACCCGCTGCCCAGAACGTCACGAACTTCATCATCAAGGCCCAACACTCCGCGGGCGGCTGGCGATATTCGCCAGGCCAAGCGGGTGACACCTCCGTGACAGGCTGGCAGATTCAGGCGTTGAAGAGCGCTCACCTTTCCGGTCTGAGCGTTCCGCAAGACGTGCTGAAGCGAGCGACCGGGTTCCTCGACAGCGTGGCCTATGGCGATGGCTCGCCGGCTTCGATCGGTTCTCGCTACGGTTACACCGAGAAGTCCGGCTCGATGTCGATGACCGCCGTCGGCCTGCTTTGCCGCCAGTACCTTGGCTGGGGGCCAAAGAATCCGAAACTGGCCGCCGGCGTTGAAGTGCTCAAGAGACAACCGCCGAGCAAAGGCAATTTCGACATCTACTACCTGTATTACGCCACGCAGGTCGTCCACTTCTTCGGCGGCGACGATTGGTCGGTCTTTTGGAATCCGAAGATTCGCGACCTGCTCATCGACACCCAGGTGACGGCCGGCCAGAATCTGGGGAGCTGGAATCCGACACAGGACCACACCGGCACGTCGGGCGGCCGCATCGCGACAACGTGTCTGTGCTTGCTGACACTCGAGGTCTACTATCGCCATTTGCCGCTCTACAAACGCGACTCCGGCGGCCTGAAGGATCTCGAAAGCTAGAATCAGGTCCGATCACGGATTCGAGCCGTGCCGAGAGCATCCCGTGGGGTGAATTTGACTCGCCCTGCCGGCTCTTGGCACGGCTCGGACGTTTTACATAGGCAGGGTGACACCATGAAAAAGGGTTGGCTCATTGGCTGCGGCGTTGCGGGAGTCTTAGGTATCGCGGCCTGTGGCGGCATTGTGGCACTCTTCTTTGGAAGCATCTTCGCGTTCACGCAACCGGTCGTTGATGCCTCAAACGAATTCCTCGGATTGCTTGGGCAGGGGAACATCTCCGCGGCGTATGCGATGACCTCGGCCGGCTATCAGTCTCAGAATGACGAAGCCGTCTTCGCCGACGCCGTCAAGCAACTGGGTCTTACCGACTATGCGTCGTCCTACTGGAATTCGCGGAAGATCAACAACAATCAAGGGTCGGTCGAAGGAACGATCACGACCACCAAAGGCTCTACCAAGTCTGTTTCGATACAGTTGCTCAACGAGCAGGGAAAGTGGAAGATCGATGGCCTGAAGTGCGAGGGCGTCGAACTTCAGTCGCTGAGGCCCATCGTTCCTGTGCCATCCGATGCCGATTTGGAGAAGCTGGTCACAGGTTCGCTGCTCGAGTTCAATCAAGCCGTGCTAGCCAAAGACTTCGGAAAATTCTACGAGCAACTCGCCGGCGTCTGGAAGAAAGAAACATCGGCAGAGCAACTGAAAAAGACGTTTGGAGCATTCATCGACAACGAGATAGACATCGGCCCCATCAACAACGTCAAGCCTCGGATCGAACCGCGACCTCAGATCGATTCTCGTGGCGCGTTGATCGTTACCGGGTTCTATCCAACGAAACCGTCGCAAGTGAAGTTCGAGCTAAAGTACTTCCACGAACGGGGTGCCTGGAGGCTGTTCGGCATTTCGATCAAGGTGGGGCCGGCCGAAGGTTTTTGAGGCGTACCTATGTGGTTCTCCGCTTGCCTACAACGGCTGCTATGACCTTTCGTTAACGCGATGTTCCGTCGCGGGCGGCCTTCTTGGGCTGCCCGCCTTTTTTTCACGGCTTGTGGCGAGTCCGGCTTGGCCATTCCGCAGAGTTTGTGCAGTTTCACGTTACAACCGTTGGAATAGGCAAATTCATTGTCATGCTAGCAACCGGCGCAATCCGATCAAACAGGTGTTGCTGAGGCATTCGGGGCAACCCGGCGACCCAGCGGTGTCAGCGAAAATGGAGGGGAGACAATGTTTCGATTCAATCGACGAAAATGGATTGCCTCGGCTTTGGTGTGTACCGGTCTCTGTGGCGGTGTGAGCGCAGCCGAGACGGCATACCATGTCGGCAAAGTGATTCTGGTCCGCGAGATGGGAAAAGCGGATCAGAAGTGCGAGATCATCAAGATCACCGAGCAGCCGAATGGCACCATTGCGTACCAAGTGCGTAACGTGGAAACCGGCAAGACGCTGACGGTCGTCGACGACCGAGCCAAGGCGACCGGCGCGTTCGCGAAACTCTTGCATAGCGCTACTTCAAAGGTCGCGCCGACGGAAGAACCCAAGCCGACGAATGCGGCGTTGGCGGCCGACCCGAACTGCACAACGGGAAAATCAGTGGCGGCCAAAACGGCCCCGGAAATTCAGATGCCTCCTCCTCCGCCGGCCCCGCCGCGAGCGGCCGCGCATGTCACCGAAACGACCGTGACCAAGCCCGCGGACGCGATGACCGAAGTCGAGATGCTCATTAAGGTCCTGAAAGATGCCCTCGGGCCTTCGGAGCGAGAAATCGCCGCGATGAAACTCTGCACTGGGCCGCATCGCACGTCGAACGACGTGATTCAGGCCTTGGTCACCGCCGCCAAAGAGGACCCGGCACCCACGGTGCGTACCTGTTGTGTGGCCTGCCTGTTTGGCCTGGCCAGCTATGCCCCGGAAGTGATGCCGGTCATTCGCGAATTGCAGAGTGACGCCGATAAAAACGTCGCCAAGGCCGCCATCCAGGCTATGGCCAATCTGGAGAAGGCAGCGAAGCCCTAAGGCGACCTACCCTCCCCCCCGAGGGGCGACGGTGCGGATTCCCCCTCCCGCCGTTGCCCCATTTCCTTTTTGCGCGGAATCAGCGGCGCATCGAATGACTGTCTGACAAGGCGCGTCATTGATGCGCCGCTTCATGTGGTTCGGCTAACCGGCGGCCTTTCGCCCGGTGCCCAAGTCAGCGAGAATCGTCGCGGCCTTGTTCGAGTCGCCAACGGTGTCGAACGCCGCGTAGCCGACGAACTTGCCATTAACAACGGCCATCGTCATTTCGTGAAAGCTGATGCCGGCCTTCGCCCATTGTTGCGTGACGTGAAAAGCGAGCCCAGCCTCGTTGTCTCCTTCAATACGCATCACCACGGGATCATGGGTCTCGTGAAGGCCGGCGAGGCGGGCCGCCTTCACTTGCTCGGTGCCGACGATGGGTGCCACATACAGGATGCCCTTCCCCGGTTTATCGGCTAATCGTTGGGTCAGTACGAATCCCAAATTCGCGCCGGCGTTCGCCAGAGCGGCCAGTTTATCGGCGACACCACCCGGCTTGTCATCGACTTCTCCGGCCCAGACATGGATCCGGTCGAAACGGAAGCCCATGGCTAGCTCCTTTCAAGAATGGGAAATGAGCGACGAGACTCCGGCCCGATCATACCTCACCGGCACGCGGAAAGAAACTCTCTCTCGCAAAAAAAGTCACCGTGTGCCTCTTCGCGACTCGGGCTGAATTCGCGCCGATTCAAAACGGGCGACGCCGTACAATAAACCCGACGCGATTCGATTGCGAGATTACACCATGGCGAAAAAAAAGAAAGTCCGCGTCGAGCTACGGAAAAACCTGTCAAAGCCTCCACGTCACAATCAGTGGACGCGCGAGTTTCAGGACCATGGCTACGAGGACCAAGCCCCGCATTCTGGCGAGCGTGTGCGAGCCAAAGGGGCGCTATCGCGCAAGCGGACCATTATTCAGGACGTCGTTGCCGCCGATGGTGGGGGCGCGCCGGTTGAGATGCCCGCGGTGGATACGCAAACTTGCATACCCGGACGGGTCCTGCGGATGCATGGCCTGGAGAGCATCGTCGAAACCGAGGATCAACGCACTTTTCGATGCACCGTTCGGCGAGTGCTCAAAAGCCTTGTCACTGACGAGCGCAACATCGTCGCGACCGGCGACCGAGTCTGGGTCCATCCCGCATCCGAGGGACAGGCCACGATTGAACGCGTCGAGCCGCGGCATGGTGTTTTGACTCGGGCCTCGCGCGGGCGGGAGCAGGTGCTCGTCGCCAATGTCGATCAACTCGTCCTCGTGATGGCCCTCGCCGAACCGGAACTCAAACCGCATTTGATTGACCGGTACCTCGCGTGCGCTCAGCAGGGCGGCCTGGATGCGATCATCTGTCTCAACAAGGCCGACCTCGTCTGTCCGATGCCGTTTCAGCCCATCATCGGCCTCTATTCGCAACTGGGCATTCCCGTCTTGATGACCAGCGCAACCACGGCCGAAGGCATCGATCGCCTGCGTGAGTTGTTGGTCAATCGTGCCAGCGTTTTCTCCGGGCAGAGCGGTGTTGGAAAATCCTCGTTGCTTAACGCGATCCAACCCCAACTCGGATTGAGAGTCCGGGAGGTGAGCGAGGTTAATCAAAAAGGCAAGCACACGACGACGACCGCGGAGTTGATCCGTCTGGAATTCGGCGGCTGGGTCGTGGACACGCCTGGCGTCCGCCAGTTTCAGCTATGGGATATTCGCCCCGAGGAGGTCGAGGGCCTGTTTCCCGAGTTTCGGCCCTTCGTTCCGCTTTGCCCATTTACCGATTGCACCCACACCCACGAAAAGGACTGCGCCATCAAACGAGCCGTCGATCGGCATCAGATCAGTCTGCGGCGTTATGTCAGCTACCTGGGGATGATCGAAGGCGACGACGGGAAAACGTAACGACCCCGCACGGGGGTCGTGCGGATTCGAATCATCTTATGGGCGGCTGCTACCCATTCACGACGCCGGTCGCGGGTCGCCGGTTATCGAAGACAATTCTTGGAAATAGCTTCAGAACACGATTGGCGACACAAGGTCGGCTCGCCTCTTCGGGTCAAATGATGACCGGCACGGCCTTTGCCTTGAGAAATCCCCCGGACCCCCAGGTTTGTTGGAGCTTCCCCATGAATCGCCATACCTTCGTTTTTGCGTTGATCGTCGGTCTTATTGCCCTGAGCGCGGTTTACGGAGCCTTCGGTCCAACACCCCGCTAAGGACTTGGTTAGTGGGCTTTGACACCCGACTCGCGCTCGGCAGACGCCCGCCGGCGCGAGACGGGTGCGGCCATTTTCTATCGCCAGAAATAGTACCAAGCGTACTTCAAATCGACCTGCTTGCCGGTCTCGAGTTTCACGTTCCACGTGAACTTCCCAATGCCGTTCATGTGAGCCCACCATCCCGGCCATCCATAATAGGCCCACCAATATGGCCGAGAGTAGACGCGGTCGTCATCTTCCCAAAGATTGACCATTTCCGCCTTGCCATCGCTGCCGGCCTCCCCGGCATGGCCAAGGACGTGGCGCACGACCTCAATCTCGACCGGCGTGTGGCGGTAGTTGGTGAGCGAGATAGAGCCTTCCAATTCGATCTTCGAAAATGAGCTACCGTCGAAATGGGCGGCGTTCGGCGTTCGTTTGGTCTCCTTCTCGGACTTCTTGACCCTCACATCGACCGCCGTGGTGACGTCTAAATCCGTCACCGCACCGCGAGCCGTGTAGGTCATCATCGACTGAGCTAGGACCTTGCCTTCACGCAGGATCAAGGCCGGCGCGGTCGTAAACGGCTGCCCGCTGCCGTTGTTCATTCGAATGCGATGCATCACCTTCGGGGAGTGAAACAGCTTGGCCAGTTCTGCTTGCTGGGCGTCGTTGATCTGGCGACGAAGCTCGACCGGCGGTGCAAACGGGACGTCGAGAACGTAAACGTCCTTGTAATCGACACTAAACTGGGATACCGGAAGGACCATCCGTTGCCCCTTCTTGAGAGTGACGTGTTTAATGGTGAAGACGAAAAGGTCCTCGGTCTTGGTGGCGTCGCCGACGTCCGGCCCCATGTCGGGCGCCGCCGGCCCGCCACCCCCGCGGGGCCCGCGGACCTCACCCATGCGCGCCTGCTGCGTCATGATGGAATTCGACAGAGCATAGGCCGTCTGAGCGGTCGACTCGAAGTACGGCGACAATTGCGCCAGTTGCTGACCCAATGACACCGGGTCGACTGTCTCCTTGAACCGAAACGTCGGGACCCCAATGACCAGATGCACCGTCGCGTCGTCAAGGTCCGCGAGTTCATTGAGCAGCGTGGCTTGCAGTTTCACCTGTGCCTTGCCGTTGCCGTCAAGTTCGACTCGATAGTTGGGGATCCATCGCATGCCTTTTTGAACATAGGCCATGCCGACGTCCGCGGTTTTCGATGGCGCCTTCCCGTCCCAATTGAGATGAAGCGTCAAAAGGTTCCGGTATTCCTCGTCGGCGACTTTATTCTCAAATTTGCCCAGGAACTTGACGTCGGTGATGCGCTCCATCGATACAGCTTTGGTTCCTTCGGCTGTCTTCACCAGCAGGAGATTCCCTTTCTGAGGAAGCGGATCGGTCACTCCCGGCGGCGAGGTGGCTTCAACCTCGCCCGCCGACCGCGACAGAAAACGGACAACCTTGCACGGATACGGCGGCAGGTTGATTTCGGTGAGAATAATGTCCGCATTCGAGTTGGCCTCGATAAGATCCCGAAGCGTCAGCGCGGTCCGCTCAACCCGAACACGCCGACGCCCAGCGGTGACGGCTGCCAGTTTGGCGTTCTTGTCGGTGACAAATGGCCAGAAGGTTCCAAGCACGGGCGTCGGAAGACGATCCAGCAACACGTTGCCGGTCGTGTCCACCGGCATACTCCCTTGATGAACCACATAGGCGTGGCCATCTTTGAATACCGTGATCTCTTTGACCGGCATCCGAGCCAATGCCTCAGCCGGCGCTGCCGGTTCGTCCGCAGCGGGGTTCTCCGCTCGAACCATCGCAGGCGTCAACAACAACGCAAGGACGATCAATCGTTTCATGACATCAACCTCCTCGATGAGTGAATCTGCCAATGCGCGAAGTATATCGAACATGGCCACGCTTTGGCGCAACGCCCTGGTAACAGCACCCACCGTGCCACGTCCGGCGACAATCGCTGCCATCAATCTGGGCATCAAACTCTGATTCGCGTCGATATGACGATATTGCGAGAGTTTCTAAATCCAAAAACGGCAATAGGTTCCGTGACGCGGAATCTGGGTCCTGAGTGACGGCACGCAAGATGCAATTCAACATGCACCTCTCCCGCCCAGACCGAGATGGAGCCATCCTCTCGGAGGAAAGGGCCACCATTGGATCTCGCCACCGATCTCCCCGCGGCGGCCGTTGCGGTTCACGAACTGCCCGACGACACCCTGATTTGTGATTGCAAGCAAATCACGAAAGGTGCGGTCGCACGGGCTGTTCTCGATGGTCATGCCACGATGGCGAGCCTGTGCAACGGCACCAACGCCGGCACCGGCTGCGCGACGTGCCACGAACTTCTCAACAAGCTCATTACCGCCTACAAACCTCACGGTCCAGGAAACCCCGCGCCTAAGAGCGGTGCTATCACGCCCGCGACCGTCAACCCGCTGCCCAAACGTGCCGGCAAACCGGGTAACCCCGTCGAGAGACTGAAACTCGAAAAAGACGGCCTCGACGCTCTCGATGATCTGCGACGTTTCACTGAATCGGGCAACTGGCAAGAGCTGACAGAGGACGACAAACAACGCTTCAAATGGTACGGGTTGTTCTTCCGCAAACAGACGCCGGGCCATTTCATGTTGCGCCTGCGAATGACGGGGGGCCAAAGCAACGCCCAGCAATTTCGCGTCATCGCCGACCTGTGCGATGAATACGGCAAGGGTTTTTGTGACATCACGACGCGCCAGCAGATTCAACTCCGATGGTTCGGGCTGAAAGACGTGCCGGATATGTGGGAGCGACTGGCGGCGGTCGGGCTCCACAGCAAACAGACGGGGATGGATAACGTTCGCGGCGTCATCGGGTGTCCTTTATCCGGTGTCGCCGCCCATGAGCTGTTGGACGCCGCTCCCATCGCTCGATCGTTTACGGAACGAATTCTCGACAATAAAGAGTTCACGAATCTTCCGCGCAAGTTTAACGTCACCATCACGGGTTGCCTCGAAAACTGCTGTCATGCCGAGACCCAGGATCTGGCTCTGGTGCCCGCGTATCGGGAAATCGACGGCGCTCAGGTCAACGGATTCAACATCCTGGTCGGCGGCAAACAGGGCAGCGGCGGATACACGCCGGCCCAACCGCTCGACGTTTTTGTGCGGCCCGAGGACGCGACGGACACCTGCGCCGCCATTGTCGCGATTTTCCGCGACCACGGCCCGCGCGAGCAACGGACCAAGGCGCGACTCGCGTTTCTGATTCAGGACAAAGGGTTGCCGTGGCTGCGTCGGGAGTTGGAAATCCGTCTGGGCCGGTCTCTGTATCACGGCGGCGTCGATGTCCGCAAGAAGACGCACGTCGATCATCTGGGCATCCACGCTCAGAAACGGCCGCCCTCCGGCGATGGGCCACAACTCTATTCGATTGGTCTGCTGGTCCCGGTGGGGCGCATCACTTCCGCGCAACTGCGTGCCGTCGCCGCACTGGCCGACCGCTACGGGAGCGGCGACATTCGATTGACGGTCCAACAGAACCTCGTCGTTCGTGACATTCCCGAGGACAAACTCGGAGCGCTCATGAACGAGCCGATCGTTCACGAACTGCCGCATGACCCGTCACCGGTGATGCGCGGCCTGGTGGCTTGCGTCGGCAGTGACTATTGCCATTTCGCGTTGATTGAAACCAAGGGCTGGGCCATCGAAGTGGCTCGGGAATTGGAAAAACGAACCGCCGGTCGGAAGCTCACTCCGCTGACGATTCACTGGTCGGGTTGCCCGGCGGGTTGTGGCCTGCATCAGGCGGCGACGATCGGCTTGCAGGCGTGCCGAACGCGGGTCAACGGCGAAGTCATCGACGCTGTCCACGTCTTCGTAAAAGGGAAGTCCGGTCCCGGTGCAAAGGCCGCCGACGATCTCATGTATGACGTACCGTGCGATCAACTCGCCGATGCTCTGGAACCTCTGGTCAAGCACTTGCCCCGGTAGGCCCCACCTCCAAGGAACTTTCCATGCCGGACGCGGAAGCCATCTGTCCTTATTGCGGTGTCGGTTGCCGGTTGAAAGTGACCGGCACGCCGGCGCGTGGCGTGACGATTCGAGGCGTGGACGATTCACCCGCCAGCTTGGGGCGCCTTTGCGCCAAAGGGGCCTTGCTTGGGGAAAGCCTCGAAACGCCGGACCGGCTCACTCAGCCGATGATTCGGCTGGCGCACGGTGACAGCTTTCGCTCAGTCGATTGGAGTACCGCCCTGCGGTACGCAGCCGAGTGTTTCGCGAACATTTTGCACACCTATGGTCCCGAATCAGTGGCCTTTTACGGTAGCGGGCAGCTCGACACCGAGACCGTCTATCTGGTCTCCAAACTGTTCAAGGGCGGGCTGCACACGAACAACACCGACTCCAACAGCCGGCTATGCATGGCGTCGGCAGTCGCCGGTTACCGATCGAGTCTGGGAAGCGATGGGCCGCCGTGCTGTTACGAAGATATCGATCATTCTGACGTCATTTTCATCATCGGCAGCAACATGGCCGAGGCCCATCCGGTGACGTTCGACCGGGTTCGGGAGGCGCGTCGCCGTGGGGCATTCGTCGTGGTCGCCGATCCACGCCGCACGCGCACGGCCCGCGAATGCGACTTGCACTTGCCGGTCTCGCCGGGAGGCGACATTGCTCTGTTGAATGCCCTGGGCAAGGTCGTGATCGAAAGGGACCTCGTCGATGCCGGCTTTATCGAACGCCATACCAACCGGTTCGCGGAGTATCGCGAATTCCTGAAGTCGCAAGACTTGGCCTTGCTGATCGAGGCATCGGGTATCAGACGCGAATCTCTCGAACGGCTCGGCGAGAAAATCGGCACGGCGCAGGCGTTCTTGAGCTTTTACAGTATGGGATTGGGTCAGAGCACGGTGGGCACCTGGAAGAACAACAGTCTCATCAATCTGCATCTGTTGACGGGCCAGATTGGCAAGGTGGGTGCGGGGCCATTTTCGCTGACGGGCCAGCCCAACGCGATGGGCGGACGCGAGGCCGGGCTGCTCTCGCATCAGCTTCCGGGCTATCGGGTCGTGGACAATCCCGAGGATCGCCGCCAAGTCGAGGCATATTGGAAACTGCCGCCGGACAGTATTCGCCCGACGCCGGGCCTGACTGCCGTTGAAATGTTTCGAGCGCTTGAGAAAGGCAAGATCAAAGCCATTTGGATCGCGGGCACGAACCCCGCCGTGAGCCTGCCCGACTTGCACCAGACCCGCCGCGCGCTGGACAAGGCTCAATTGGTGATCGTTCAAGATGCCTATCATCCAACCGAAACAACGACGTTTGCCCATGTGTTGTTCCCCGCGGCGCAATGGGGCGAGAGAGACTGGACGAGTACGAGCAGCGAGCGGTTGGTCAGCCATAGTCCAAAGCTGTTCGAGCCGCCGGGTGAGGCGCGGCCCGATTGGCAGATAATTGCCGGCTTCGCTCGAGAATTGGGTTTCGGGGGCTTCGACTTCCCGGATGCCGCCGCGGTATGGGACGAGTTTGCGCGGCTCACGGCCGGCCGCCCGTGCGACATGGCCGGCATCAGCTCGCGACGGCTTCGCGAACAACGCCACGTTTATTGGCCATGCCCCCACGAAGATCATCCCGGTAGCCGGCGCCGGTATCTCGATCGCGTTTTTCCGACGCCCGATGGCCGGGCCGTTTTCTTGGCGAGGGACCATCGTTCGCCGCGCGAGGAAACCGACCACGAGTTTCCTTTCGTGTTGACGACGGGTCGGCTTTACACGCACTGGCACACACTGACGCGAACCGCCAAATGCGACAAGCTCGTCAAACGCGAGCCTGGGCCATTTGTCGAGATTCATCCCCAAGATGCCGATCGCCTCAGCATCGTTGAGGGCGATCTGGTGCAAGTATCGAGTCGCCGGGGCACAATCCAGTTGCCCGCTCGTGTCAGCGACAGCGTTTCCCCCGGACTGGTCTTCGTGCCGTTTCATTGGGGCGACCTCTACGCATCGGGCAACGCGGCAAACTATCTGACCATCGCCGCGACGGATGCCACGTCGAAGCAGCCGGAACTGAAGTACTGTGCCGTGAGCGTGGAGCGCGTGGCTCCCGTGCCCGTTCGCGGCGCCCGTGTGATTCGCCCCACACTGGCATCGCGGCCGGTCCGGTCCCCCTTACCCGTGGTAACAACATGAATCTGCGCGAGTTTCGCAAGGCGGGTCATTTTCCAACGCTTGTTGGATCGTTTCTCTATTTCGATTTCAGCTTCATGGTATGGGTGTTGCTCGGCCCTCTGATGCCGGCGATTCGAGCGGACATCGCCATGACACCGGCCGAAAAAGGCTTTCTGTTGGCGGTACCCATCCTAACGGCAGCCGTTCTTCGCCTGGTGTTGGGAGTCCTAACGGATCGAATTGGAGCGAAGCGTGCCGGCCTACTGGGTCAGTTGATGACAATACTCCCTCTGTTGCTCGGGTGGGTCTGGGCCGACAGTTATGGCAAGCTGATTGTAGTGGGACTGCTGCTCGGGGTGGCGGGTGCGAGTTTCGCGGTCGCTCTGCCAATGGCGAGCCGGTGGTACCCGCCGGCCCATCAAGGGCTGGCGTTGGGAATCGCCGGCGCGGGCAATAGCGGTACGGCGATCGCGACCCTGTTCGCGCCCTGGCTAGCCATTCGACTCGGCTGGCCTGCCGTCTTCGGTTTGTCGCTTATTCCGATCGCGATTAGTCTGATCTACTTCACAATATTCACGAAGGAAGCTCCGAATCGCCTGGCGCCACGACCCCTGTCCGACTATCTGCGAGTGCTGCGCGAACGTGACGCTTGCTGGTTCTGCGCGTTCTACGCGGTGACCTTTGGCGGCTTTGTCGGGCTGGCGACGTTTCTTAATACGCTCTTCGTCGATCAGTTTGGCGTGGTCCCGATTCACGCCGGCTATTTCGCGACCATCTGCGTTATCGCGGGGTCGTTCTTGCGGCCGGTGGGAGGATACCTTGCCGATCGATTCGGCGGCGCGGTACTGTTGCGGGGGCTTTATGCCCTGATTGGTCTTTCGATGTTGGGCGTGGCGACGCTTTCTTCGCTGCCCCTCGCCGTCGTTTTGCTGGCGCTGTCGATGGGAATGCTGGGCATGGGTAACGGGGCGGTGTTCCAACTCGTGCCGCAGCGTTATCCGAAACAGATGGGCGTGTTGACGGGCCTCGTGGGCGCCGCGGGCGGAGTCGGTGGGTTCCTGCTCCCGAATGTCCTGGGCGGGCTGAAGCAACTGACGGGAAGTTATTCGTATGGGTTCCTGATTTTCGCTGTCGTTGGTCTCGCGAGTTCGGCCCTCATTCATGCCGTGGCCATCGGCTGGCGCACGGCGATGGAACTGGGGACAGCGCAAGGCGAAGCCGTCGGCGCGGAATAGCCCGTCGGCTTGCAGCGTCGATGGTATCCCGTCGCTGTGAAGGCCAAGACTCCGGCGGCGACGGGCGCATGGTCACGCACTGACAGTTCGCAGCCCGGCCAACGTCTCCGGTCCCTGAGACCGCATCAACGTCGCACAGTAATCCTTGGCAATCTGCTTCACAAACCGATCGGGTTCAAGGCCGGCCGGGTCAAGCGACTGCCATGAATGGCGCGCGTAGCGAACCAAGGCCGGCACGCCTTTGCCGGTTCGCAAAGCGACGCGAATCATGGGCACGAGGCTTTGAACGAGTTCCTCGCCAAGGCGTTCCCGTGTCATCGCGTCGGCGTTTCGAGCCTGGAAGAGAAGCCGGTCCAGCCAACCATTGCTCACAACCATGATCTTGACCTCATTCGCTGGGTGCCGTGGAATCGGAGCATCACGCATTCCCAATTCGTTAGACTCGCTGAACGAGCTAGCGGGGATCGATATAGAGCTTCGCCGTGTCCGACGTCATGCCGGCGAGGTCCGTAACAGTACACGTCAAATTGCCCCATACACCGAACGTTCCCAGGTCAAGCGTGAATTCACCGGTCTCTTGGGTAATCGTCGTGTTGCCCCCGAACTCCTCGCCATTGAGTTTGAATCGAACGGTTAACCCGACGGGCGCTTCGTCGATGACGCGGCCGGTGACAATAAGGTGGCCGGTCGCGTCGTAGCGGTAGGCAAGATCGGTGATTATCGGCTTCTGATTCTCATAGGGCACATAGACGGTCTGGTCGCGAACGGCAGTCAATGATTCGTCGTCGAGTGCGACCGCGTGGATCGACGATGCGGAACCGGTCAGAATGACCTGAAAGTTTCCTTGGCCGTCCGCGTAAGTCGTCCCGGTGCCGGCACCCGATACGTCGATTCGCACCGACATCGGGTTCTCGTCGCTCACATTGCCGGAGACAACAATGGATGCGCCAATCTGAGTCGCACTCAACGAAACAAACGCCGGCGCCGCCGGACAGTCACGAGTTTCCAGTCGCTCAACGCCAAGAAGTCTATTTCGTCGAACTTGGCTGCGAGCCAGACTTTGCGGGCGAAAGCGCGCAAGAAATTCGAACATTTAATGTTCCCTCAATCAGAACTAATCGATCGAAACGAGCGAGATCCCGCGTGGCCACGGGGCGAGTCATTGATCGTTCCATCGGGATTGAGGGGCGATACTGGACAAGATTTCTGTTTTTTTTGCTCGGGCTAGGGGTCCTCCGGCGAAAACAGCATCGAGGCGGGCTTCGGAAAAGGCGGGTATTCCTCAAAATCCCACGACCGCAGGGAATCAAGTCGCCAGCGTTTTTCTGGGGGTGCGAATTCTATGGGCAGGTATGATCAACGGGGTCAACCAACCGAAATGAGCGATCGCTAACTGATGGCGTGAGAGCGACGCTGGCAGCCCGGACAAAACTGGGATCGTTTCGCAACGGAGCGAAGATGTCGTCGCTCGTATATTGACTGGGACTGATTCCGAGCTGAATGGAACGGCCCAGGTGTTGGAGGATCTTGTCGCGATTCGGCCCAACTGCCCCCGATTCCGCGGCGAGGAGACGAGATGCCGCGTAATGGAAATATGCTACGTCGGGCCTAAGACTGATGGCGGTGTCGATGTCCGCAACAGCTTGCTGGCTGAGCGGAAGATTATACCGCTCGTGGTATCGGAAGGCCACCAGAGCGCGATTCAGCCGTGGCGATGCAAAGGCAGGATCGACCGCGATTGCCAAGCTGAAGTCTTGGAGTGCCTTCTCGAGGAGGATGCGGCCGCCCGGACCGGGATTGCTTAGCGCGCGATTGTATTGGCAATAGCCGCGGAGGTTGAACAATCCTGCCGACGGTGCTCCGCGTTCCATCGCCTCATTAGCGTAACGGATCGCGCCAATGTCGTCATTCAATAGAGCGCAGCAGTATGCGATGCGAGCCGCCAATTCTTGGCTTGGCGCATCCTCATACACCTTGAGGAAATCGCTGATGGCAGACGACGCACTGCCGAGTTTCAATCGCGCAAGTCCTCGCATGGCCCGCGCCGCCAGATCATCCGGTTTGCCGGACAACTGGCGGTCGCACATCGTTTCGGCAACGACATAATTCTCAGCAGCCATGGCAGTCGTCGCCAATCGGGAAAAATCCTGAGCCGGTTCGGACGTCGTTGGGGCCGAGCCGAGCCGAGTCAAGATGCCCCAAGAACCGAACGCAACCAATCCGGCAATAAGGATTGCGGAGGCGGTCAGCCGTCGCAGTCGCCGGCGACGACGAGGCGCGTCAAGAATCGCTCGTAGTTTGGCCGCAACAACGGAGGCTGATTCCGGACGGGCTGCTCGGTCGAGACGGAGGCACTGACCGATTAGAGCGGAAAGCTCCGCGGGCACACCTCGCAATTCGTTGGCTCCCGCGAGAAGGCGATCGAGGTGGGCCCGGGCGGCTCGCTTCAAATCGGGATGCGGACGAACGGTCATCGTGCCCGCGATCGTACCGAATGGCAATTCGCCGCTCAGCAACTGGTAGGCAATCACGCCCCACGCGAAGATGTCCGTTCGTCCATCGAGTACCGCGGGCTTCCCAACGACCAACGGCTCCACTTGCTCGGGAGCCATATACGGCAACGTGCCGCCTTGGAGCGGGTGGCTCGTGCGATCCCCGCATGACATGTTGAAGTCGAGCAACCTAGCCTTGCCATCGTCACCGATCAGGACGTTGCTCAGCTTCAGGTCGCGATGGACGATTCCGTTGCGGTGCAAGTAGTCAAGCGCTTCGGCAATTTCCGCGAGCAGGCGAACAACGGAATCGACGTAGGTCTCACTCGCCAAACCGGCAACCGGCGCGAGAGGCAGTTCCGGGTCATTCGCGTGCTTGCTCTTTCCGATGGCTTCCGCCAACATGCCGGCGCGACGGGGCATTGGTCCAGGTTGCGGAAACGCAATGTCCAGGAGATTGTGGAGCGTCGCCGCGCCGTAATAGGGCATCACGACGGCATTCCGGCCCGGCATTGCGTCCTGAAACGCTGAGAACACCGAAACGATATTGGCGTGAGTCAACGGGCCGAGGACGCGAGACTCGTCATTCGCGTCCGTGGTCAGTTTGATGGCAACCGGCCGGTTCGTCGCCTCGTCTATGGCTAGGAACGTTTGGCCAAAAGTTCCATAACCAAGCAGACGCAGAATCCGAAACGTCAGTATCACTTGACCCGGTTCGGGCCAGCCTGCCTGTTCACGCTCATCCAGATGGGTGTGAACTTCCAGGAGGCGGAATAGCGATGATCGAAATTCGGGGAACCGATCGCAGTATTCGTACGGGTCGGGGGCCGAGCCGGTCTCGACCAGTCGCACGTACTCTTCGTAAGCGTCATCGATCGCGAAGTCGGGGAGTTGAACGAGCTCGTGGTTGGGGCGAATCGGTTCGCGGGCGCCGGCTGCCGCTCCTTGGTGAGCAGCCTTGACCACGACCTTGGACCCATCATGGACGCCGGAGTTGTTGGCGACCACCTTCACGAGTTAGCCCCCTCTCGCAGCATGCGGCGCAACCGTTGAATCTTCTTCGGATGAAGTCCGGTTTGCTCCCAGACCTCGTCGTAAGTATAGCCCTGGATTATCAGTCGCAAAGCTTCTTTCTCAACCACGTCGCAACGTTCCATGATGGCGTCGAGAACTTCACGGGCAATCGCGACTTGGCTCGGTGTCGGTGTGCGGCTGGGTGGGTCGGCCGCGGGGGCCTTCGCTGGGTCGGCATCGGGGGCGTTAAGAGGGACCTCGCGATTTAGGTTGTGCTTTTGGTAGATCAATCGCTGGCGCGTTAGCTCTGCGGCCTTGTTGCTCGCAACTCCACACAGGTATCGCACTAACTCTTCAGGGGTCGTAAAAGGCTCGAATTCCCCGGCAAAAAACGCCGCGAACACGGATTGCTCGAGATCGTGTGAGTCATAAATCCGTCGAAGTTGGCGCTGCAACCGGCGACGAATGACGCGAATGACGATGGGTCGATATACCTCGTACAACTCACGGGCCGCGTCGGGGCAACCCGCTCGCACGCGACGTATCAACTCCGGGAAACCGGCGCCCGTCGGTTGCATTCGACCCTCGGAAGGTGAGATTCCGCATGATTCTGGGATGTTCGAGCATTATCCTAACGCATCAACTTCGCGCCGAGAAGTGGTAATAGTCGCTGAAATCAGATTCCCTGGGAAGAAAACTGATGTGCCGCCGTCAATAGCGAACTGAGACAGAGGTTGTGTCGCCGGCGCACTCATGGAATGCCATCGACCTGCATCGGGTCACCACGGCGGCCTTTCTCGCCATAAAATGAATTATCGTCAGAACACGAATTTACGCTCGGGTCGAATACTCTTGTTTGATTTGACACCGCCGAGAATCACGACTTATGTTTGTACCGAAAATGCTCAGGAACACGGGAGTGGCGAGTTGGTATGACGAGTCGCGTCGGCTCCTCGCCTGGGTTGCTGCGGCGATGGCCCTGGTTTGGCCGATGCGGGCGCCGGCCGACGATGACCCGGAGTTTCGTGGCAAACGGGTCACCGAATGGCTCAAAGTTCTGCACGAGGACCCGAGCCCGAAACGTCAGCAGGCAGCCTTGCTCGTGTTGGAACTTGTTGGTCCGAAGTCGCGATTCGTGGTGCCCGGCTTGGCTCGGGAACTGCGGGAACATCCCGAGGCGGCCATCCGCGCGGGTTGTGCGACGCTCCTGGGAAAGTTCAAAGATCAGGCGGCGTTGGCCGTCGATCCGTTGGCGGCAAGTGTGAAGCAGGACAAGGCCGATGCCGTTCGCGAGTCAGCGGCGACCGCCTTGGGAAAGATGGAGCGAATCGCGTTGCCCGCCGTGCCGGCCTTGACCAGCGCTTTGGCCGATAAGCATGCCGGAACGCGAGCCGCGGCCGCGGAATCGTTGGGCCGGCTGGCGATGGTCGATGCGGAATCCCTAGCCGATTCGGTGGGGCCGCTCACCAAGGCTCTGGTTGATCCGGCTCCGATTGTTCGCTCCTATGCGGCTTATGCCTTGGCGCCGTTGGGGAAGATCGCCACCCCCGCCATTGGCCCGTTAGGTGATGTGTTGATGAAAGACAAGGAACCCAGCGTGCGGAAGGATTCGGCAAAAGCATTGGCAGCCCTCGGCCCGATATCGGCCCCCGCTGTGCCTGCCCTGACCAAAACCCTGGCCGATGCCAGCAATCGTCCGGACGTTCGCCATCATGCGGCGATTGCCCTGGGCGCGATCGGTCCCGACGCGGTTGCGGCGATGCCGGAGCTGATTAAGGCATTCAAAGACGCGGACAAATCGGTGCGTTGTTTTTCGATCTACGCGGTCGGGAAACTCGGACCGGCGGGGCGACAGGCCTTACCCGACTTGATTCGCGTGCTACGTGAAGACGAGGTGGCCGAGGTCCGGTTGGCCGTCATTGACCAACTCGGCGCTCTCGGGACGGATTCCCCTGATGCCGTCGACGCCCTGACGGTGGCGACGAAAGATGGCCGCCCCGCCGTGCGGGAGGCCGCCGTGGAGGCACTGAAGAAACTGCGAAAAATGCCGTAGTGCATTGTCACAGCTTAATCTTCGGGTTGTGGTACGGGTTTCCTAACCCGTCCTACGTGATTCAGAACGGGTTAGGAAACCCGTCCCACGCAAACGCCCAACCCGATTTTTTTGCTGTGACAATGCAGTAGTTCCCGTTGGATTTTCTCCCCCTCATCCCCCTCAGGCCGCGCTAGGTTGGCGCGCTCTCCGTCAGGTCGTGATCCGGTGTGACGGGTCATTGGTCTCCATGAGCGTGCGCGCCGCGTTTTGATACGGAAACAGTACGGAGTTTGATTTGGCCACGGCGGAGCTGGAATCGGTCCTTGCGATGGCCGACGAGTGGTTCGATCGCGAGACGGCAGACGAAACCAAGGCGGAAAGGATGCTCCAGGTCCTCGTCGATGCCACGGGTTCGGCGGTGGCCGGTGTGCAATGGCCTTTGGACCGAGAGGCCCTGATCGCCGGTGATTCCGGGGGTTTGGTGGTACCCGAATTTGAGACGCTTTGGCGGGCGGCTCGCGGGGCGCCCGGCCAGTTCGGAGATGATGATGGCCGGCAATGGCTGGTGACAGTCTTCCACCCCCCGCGAGGCTTCGACGGTCTGTTGTGGCTGGCGACTGCGCCCGGAGGCCATTGGGATCAATCGGCGCCGCGATTGTTGCGGGTGGTGAGCGAGGCCCTCAATCAGTCTCGTGGTTGGACCGGCTATCCGAGCGGGCAACCCGTGCCGACGGACCCCGAACGGTTTGCAAGACGACTCGATGGCGTGGTTGAGGAGTTGGCGGCGTTTGCTCATGGATTCAACAACATTCTGACGGCCGTGATGGGGTTTAACGAACTGATGATGCCGATGGTGGCGCGAGATTCTGACGCAAGTTTGATGGTTGCCGAAATCGCAAAGGCCGGCCGGCAGGCCGCTGAGCTGAATCGCCGCATCCATGCGTTGCGATTCGCCGGAATTCGCAGCTCGCCTTCCGCGTCCTCGAAGGTGGCGGCTGCCGTGGAATCCGCTCGGCGGCTGATGCCCCCCGGCGTGGCCCTCGATGTCGATTTGCCGCCGGAATTGCCCGAGGTTGCCATGGCCCGCGAATCGCTCCAGGCCGTGTTGGGGGCGATTCTGGCCAATGCGGTCGAAGCCAGCCCAGCGAGCGCGGCGATTTCTATCACGGCCCGCGTCGTTCGGTTGTCGGCGCGGGATTGTGCCTCAGTGACAGGACGGTGTCGCCCCGGTCCGCACGTCGAATTGACGATCGCCGACCAAGGGCCGGGCTTGTCGCCCGACGTGCGTGCCCGCTTGTTCAACGACGTTTTCGTCACGTCGAAGTCGGGCCGGCACGGGCTGGGAGTAACGACTGCGTTTCGAATTCTGTTTGTCCACGATGCCGGCCTGCGCCTTGAATCCGGGGCCGCGGTCGGAACGGTTGCCCGGATCTTTCTACCGGTCGCTGCCCCGGCACGACCTTTACCTGGAGGCTCTTCTCAATGATGACCACCGAAGTGATGCCTGTGCCCAATGTTGTACCCACCAATGGCCACGCCCATTCACCGGATCGTACGCCGGCGTTGGCCGGCCTTCAGTGTGCCGCCACGGTTCATGTGTTGGTGGTTGACGATGACGTCGCGACGTGTCAAGTCGTGAAAACGGCCTTGGCGCACCCCGATTTTCGCATCGACACCGTCAGCGATCCCGCTGCCGTTGGGACACAGTTGCGCGGGCCAACCGAATACCACTTGGTCATCCTCGACTATGTGCTTCCGGGCCTGAATACCGAACAAGTCCTCAACTGGCTGCGGGACCATCAACCCGATGCCAGCCTCGTGGTGATGACCGGATACCCGTCGATCGAAGGCGCTTTGAATTGCCTTCGCGCCCGGGCGTTCGACTACCTCACCAAGCCATTCCAGATTAGCCATCTGCGAGAAGTGGTGTTTCGCTGCTTGCAAAACAAGGGCCTGATGCGAATGACCGAGTCGGCTCTGCGCGAGGCGTTGGGCCAGACGATTCGCGACAAACGCAAGGCCCTGGGCTATACCCTCGCGGAGATGGCCAAGCGAACGGGCGTCTCCCTCGGCTATTTGTCGCAAATCGAACTCGGAAAGAACTCCGCTTCGATCGAGACTCTGTATCGCGTGAGCCTGGCGTTGAACGTGCGAATCGCGGACTTGTTTCAGTCGATTCAGCGATCGTAACGATCGATTGTTTGTACAATCGTCGGAATGAAACGAATCGCCTGGTTCAATATCGCGATCCATTTGATGGGGTTGGCGTGCGCCGCGGTGATCTTTCCCCGTGGGGCCACGTTCACTCCGCTGCCGGAGCGGATGGCCTATTTGGCGCCGCGCCCCTGGGAATGGGTTGCTGGTTGGGCGGTCTGGATCGGCTGTGCGCTGCTGATGGTCCGCTTCACATGGGCCGTCAATCGCCGGTTTCAGTCGCATTCGTTCCTAGCCGGCGGCGCGTTTTTTGTCTCGCTTTGGGCAGCCGGGTTCGATATCACTGCCGATCTCCGATTTATCTTGGTCTTGCCGGACGCCGCCGCCTCGCTGGCCGATCCGGAGACCACGTTTCGAGAGGCTGAGCGACGGACGACGTTTATCAGCCTTTGCATCGCCAATACTCTTTATGCGATCAGCACCTTGATGATGAGCCTCGGCTTGCGCCGGCAATTCAAGCTCCTGCCCAGCACCATGCCCGTGGCGCTTGGCGTCTTCGTGTTCGGCCTGATGCTCTCGACAGCGGGTCTCACGCAGAATCCATGGCACGCTGCCGTATTCACGGCCCCGACCATCGGGTGCTACTGCGTCTGGGTCTATCTGGTTGCGAAGGCCTTCGACCAATTGGAATCAAAACGTGAGTAGCGTGGTCATCCTGGGCGGCTATGGCGTTTTCGGAACGCATGTTGCCCGATCCCTCGCCGGTTACGGCATTCCGGTAATCGTCGCTGGCCGCGATCGGGGTCGAGCCAAATATCTGGCAGCTGAATTGGGGCCGGCACATGGTTTCACGCACGTCGATCTGACCGATTCGCGAACAATCGCGCCGGCGATTCGGGATGCTTCGGTCGTCATCCATTGTGCCGGGCCGTATCGCTCGGGCGATCGAACGGTGTTGCAAGCCTGCCTGGATCAGGGCTGTCATTATGTCGATATCAACGACAATCGCGCCTATCTCGCCACGGTGTTGGCCGATCATGACAAATTCGCGAGTCGGGGCTTGTTCGCCGCGGCGGGTTGTTCGAGCTTGCCGGCCATTTCCGGGGCACTGGCGATTCACGCTCGTGCCGGCCTTTCCGCGTCGCCGCAGTGTGTGCGAGTCACCTTGTTTATCGGCAACAACAACCCCAAAGGCGCCGCTGCCGTTACCTCGATGATGATGGGGCTGGGCCGCACCATCCACGTACCACAGGGCACCCTTCACGGTGGTCGGCATCCCGAACTCGTTTCGCTGCCCCACTTCGGAAACCGAACCGTCGTTGCCTTTGAAAGCCCCGAATACGATTTGTTTCCGTCCTTGCTCGGAACCCGGGAGGTTCGCGTTAAGGTCGGCTTCGAGATGGCGTTGGCGACACGAATGATGACGCTGCTGGCTCGCGCCGGTCCTCGATGGGGGCGCCGGACGGCCAATATCTTGATTCGATGCTCGTCGCTGTTTCGGCGGGTTGGATGTTCCGGCGGGGTCGTGCAAACCGAATTGTTCGATGCCGGCGGAATGAGCCGACGATCAGCATTGTTCGGGGCCAGCGATGGTCAGCGGATGGCGGCGCTCCCCGCGGCGTTAGTTGCGAGGGCGTTATGTGAATCCCCGCCGCCTCGTCCCGGTGCCGGAACGGCATACGAACTCCTCGGTGCCGAGGGCCTGCTCGGCTTGCTGGTGAAAGAGGGGTTCGAACTGTTCGACGCATCGGACGAGGCGAAGATCTCTCGTTCCTAACGATTGCGTAACACGATCGGCAGCTTCATCGTTTGCCCATTGCGAATGACCGTGAACGTGACATTGTCGCCCGCGAGGTATTCCTGCTCAACGTGCCGCAGCAACTCATCGACGTTCATTTGCAGCTTGCGGTCGTCCATGTCAACGATGATGTCGCCGACCATGAAGCCGGCATCTTTAGCCCGCGACTGGAGCCTTGAATTCTGACGGAATGCCAATTGTGTCGGGGACAACGACAACCCCTTTCGCTCGGCCGCGGAAAGGTCAGTACCGTAAAGCGGCAAATGGGCAATGAGCCGGCGCATCGACGTCCGCCAACTCACGTCGGTTCGACGCCAGCCGTCATTGAGTGCCAGTTCGCCCGACATTTTCTCGTTGTTTCGTCGCCATGAGATTTCCAGCGAACCGGTTTTCGGAGCCTTGTCCAGAGCGTACTGAGCATCGCCGAACGAGTGAATCGGCACGGAACCGATTCGCTCGATTCGGTCTCCTCTCTTCAGCCCGGCCGAGGCTGCCGGCGTTCCCGTCGTGACGCGTTCGACGATGTTGCCGCGATTCACTTCAAGGCGCATTCCAAGGTTTTCCGGCAACGGGTATCGGAAGATGGCGTCGCGAGTCCAGGTGCCGTCGCTGGACATCTGCCGATTGAGCGCTTCCTTGACCTGATGACAGTGCATGCAACCACGGCCGCCCCCACCGGTCACCTCGCGGATGTACTTCTCCTTCGTGTCCGTCTTCGGCGCGAACGACCGTTGTTTGGATCGGTGCATGGCCAGCACCGACTGCATGGTGTATTTCAGCCCGTCCAAGGACTGTCGATTGTCCGCGTCGCGGGCGTCACGGCCGCCGTATCGTGCATAAACGTTGGCGTCCGCGTCGAGGAAGAAGATCATCATCGTCAGGTCGTAGTCGAACTCAAACAAGTTGAGATCGACGTTGTCGATACGGGTGAGACGCACCCGGACAAACTGATTCGCCACGTCTCTGATCTTGTCGAGACGGACAACCTGCCCGTCAAAAACACGACAGTCGTGTCAAGGGACGCAGCGGACAACGACCATGATGGGCTTATTGTTTTTTCGGGCCTGAATCTTGGCCTCGGCAAGGGAGAAGTTCCAACCGTTTCGAATCGCCTCTTGATCGCCGCCGCGTGGTTGCGCCGAGGCCGTGCCACATGCCAACAAGACGCAACAAGCTCTGGCCCAACGTGACGTAGAACGCATTCCAGGCCCTTGTGAAAATGGTCGTTCGAGTCTCTCGCGATCAACTGGGGATCGCGACACTCATTCTACTATTTAACCATCGTGGTGGGGCAAAGTAACGGCGTTTGTTTGGTCCGAACCATTTGACGTCACGCAGACGGGAATCCGATGGGTTAGACAACGAATCGTCGAATAAAAAACCAGCGGGCCGAGGTCCTCGGAGGAGGATTGCGACTCGGCCCGCTCAACTCGACTGGTCGTGAATAGAGGGCCGGTTAGTACATGAGGGTGAACCCGAAGTGAACCCCGTGAGCGACATAGTCCGTGCGGGCCAGCGGGATGGTCGGTCGGCCCGGTCCGAACGGCACGCCAAAGGTCGGGCTGGTCGGGATCAGTGTCGGGTTGAGGACGCGGTCAACTTGTTCACCTGGCCGCAAAACGCTGCTCATGTAGAGGAACGAATAGCCGCCGTGCACCAACAACCGATCGGTGACTCGGAAGCCGAGACGGCCCGTGGCTTCGGGAACAACCGCAAACTCGGTGCGAGTAACGATGCCTGAATTGCTTTGGAGCGCGAGCAGGCCTCCTTGAACCGTAGCCGGAACCACGCCGCCGCCACCGATCAAGGTGGATGAACCGCTGGCCCATGCCGATTCAACGACGGGGCCGATCGCGACTGAGCCGTTGAGGTCGAGAACCCACTTGCCGCTCGTCAGGGCGATCTTGCCGCCGACTTGCGTGCCGTAGAAATTGTTGCGCGTGTCGAAGCGATCGCGAACGACTGACGTCGAGGGCGGCCGGATGCCGTTGCCATTGAAGGCGGCAGCGCCTTGAGCGAGTTGGGTGCTGCTGTCGCTGATTCGCAGATTCTCTTCCAAGTTCAGGTAGCGGAAACCGCAATAAAGGTCAGCGTAATAGCCATTGCACTGGCGAGCCCGGTAGTTGATCGAGGCGTCGGCGCCCCAGAGCCGTGAACTGTAGGCAGCGGCGACCTGTCCGGCGAATGCGCCGGGCAGGGAGATGATCCGAACGTTTTCGGTGTTCGTGTTCGTGTCAAAAAACGGCCGCGACAAAACGGCATCGTTGGCGAACAGATTCACCGTCGTCGTTTCGGTGAAGAACCCACCGGCGCGAATGGACCAGTTATGTTCGCAATCAAGCCAATAGCCGCCCGTGACGTGGAACCCGTCCGTGGTGCCGAAGGTGACGCGTTGGTTACCCAGTCGGGTCACGGTGCCGTTTTGGCCGATGATGCCGGCCGTTCCTGCGGGGCCTGTGGTCGCGATGGCGAACGGCACGTTGGTCGGACGAATGAACCAGAGCAGATAGTCGGCGTTCAGCCAGGCTCGCGGGCCAGCCGGCGGCATACACGGATCGCAACCGCATGTCGTCGTGCAAGGCGAGCACGAGTTACATGAGGAACCCAGGATCGCGGCGCTGGGCGGTGCCGGACTTCGGGCGGCCGGTGGGGAAGCTGGGGCGTCTGCCGCTGATTTGGTCGTCTTTGCCGGCGCCGGTTTCGGCGGCGATGGGATGGTGAATACGGGCGTGTCGGAACGACCGATCGACGGTTCGCCCGGAAGCGTCGCTGGTGGCTTTGGCTGTGTCACTTGTCCGAACGCGATACCGGCACCAACTGTAAGGGCCGCGCACGACCCAAGCCATTGCTTGATTTTCATGGTTTATCCGTGGGCGTTGCCCATTAGGGGATTGCCACATTCTCGGGAGTCTGGGGCAATCCGCGGGAGGGGCGATACGTAGTTCTGTCACTAGCGGTAGAATCGGCATGTTGAGACGATCGGGATAAATCGAAATCTCCGTATTCTCCGGTAAAGGCGAAAAAAAGGGACCGTAGCGAGGCAGACCCGAACGAGACTGAAACGTCTCGCACGGCATAACCGATGGGGTCGATTCGCTCGACCGGGCGGGGGCCAGCCCAGCGCCTTGGCGATGTCACGGACCTTGGAGGTTGCTGGTAAGATTGGACATGCTGTCGATAGATTTCATGCGCGGGGCGAGGTTTCTCAGAGTCGCGGCGCGACAGGCCTCCGTTGGTGATCCTCATCGCAAGCTGTTCGAGGTGTCGTTTGCTCCTGATACTTCTAGGTGGCTTGATCTGCCTTCTGCCGCCAGCCTTGTACCTCTTGTTCTTGTCATCGGTGCATCAGCGCAAACACCCGACCATGATTTCCGGGGCCTGGGACTTTGCGGGGATATTGGCGGCCCTTAGCGGTTTTCTGATCTTCGGTGGCGTGGCATTCTTATCGGCGCTTCATGGAGCGGCTCGTACATTCTGGGCGAGGGGTGGGCGTTTCGCCGATCTGCAAGTGGCCATGGCCTCGGGTGAGCCTTGGTGGTTTCTGCTTTGGCTTGGTTATTTCGCCATTGTCGTCGGCGGAACTGTCGCCCTCCTGAGAGTCCGCTCGAAGGTAACGGTTATTTATCATGCATCGCCAGCCATGGTCGACGATACGATTGGCAAAGCGCTCGACCGGCTCGGGCAGCGGTGGGAACGGCGAGGAAATCGCGTGATGATCGGTCCGGAATTCGCGGCGCGGGCGATCCTCGAAGTCGTGGCGTCGCCCGGAATGCAGACCGCGACGCTTAGTTGGCCACTGGGAGCCGCCACCATGCGACGCGACTTCGAGGCCGAACTCGACCGGATACTCGCCGAGACTGAATCGCTGCCCAGTTCGGTTGCGGGCTGGCTCTTGACCGCCGCTGCAGCGATGTTCCTCTTCATGATCTTCTGCTTGGGCCTTTTCCTGTTGCTCGTCTTCCGTATTCGGGGTTGATGGCTTCGCCGAGTTGTCAATTCGTCTGATTCGGCAAAACGGAATTGCGAGAAAAACAGTCTCGATCGGCAATTTCGTTTCCCTTGTTCGAGTTTCCGTGACCGGCGCCACCGTTCCGCACCGGATCGTGAAATCGGATCAACGACCGGGTTATCCCCGCCGCGCTGGCGGGGATCTGCTATGGTTGAGGGTGGTTTCCCGTGTCATTCGACCAGGACCGGTTCGTTTTTGGGAAAGGATTCACCCATGCGCATGATCGTTCGTGGATTGTTTGCCGTCGCCGTTGCCGTGGCGATGGCATCGACGAGTTTCGCAGACGGCCCCGCGTGCAACGACGGCGGTTGCGGTTGGAATCCGCTGGTGAAGCGATTGTTTAGCTTCAATCGTTGCCGCCCCTGTGCGGCGCCGACACCTCCGCCGTTCGCTGGCCCGAAATACCAGCCCGGAACTGTCGTGTTCCCGAATCACCCATTTGCTCGCAGCCCGCGCGACTTCTTCATGGTTGACTGAGTGGCGGTGTTCCTAACTTCGGGCCGATCGGCGACGGAAGCCGACCGGCCCGCGGTGTTTTCCGAGCTATGCTTGCATACCGGAAACGAACCAAGGACTCCGCTATGTCTCGCGTTATCACTGATGCGTATCGTGCCGAGGGTCACGCCCAAGGGTTCGCCGAAGGCGTGGTCTCGGGCATCACCGAGGGTCGGAAAGCCGACATTCAACGCGCGTTACACCTCAGGCTTGGGGTGGCGGTTCCCTTCGACGTTGTGGGCATGTTGCGTGAGATGAAAGACCTCGAAATCCTCAATCGGTGGTTCGATGCCGCGTTGACGGCACCGAACATCCAGACCTTTCGCTTGATGATGGAGAAACGCTAACGCTTTCCGTGTGAGTCGGTTACATCAAGTCGTCACGTCCCCTGTCGAGCATGGCGCGGCCGTGGTAAAATGGCATCTCGTGTGATCCGTGGCCAATTACGGTGCCCTATGTCCGCCTTGCCAACGCCTGGGATTAGTTTGGAAGACCCTAGCCTCTACATCAATCGCGAGCTTTCGTGGCTCGACTTTAATCGCCGTGTCCTTGAAGAGGCCCAGGATCCACAGGTGCCCCTTTTGGAGCGGTTCAAGTTTGCGGCGATCGTGTCATCCAATCTCGATGAGTTCTTCATGGTTCGCGTTGGGGGCCTTCAGCAGAAGGTCCAAGCTGGGTTGTTGCGCGGTTCGGGCGCCGACCGGATCTTGCCGCGAGAGCAACTTGATCGCATCAGCCAAATCGTCCATCAACTGGTCGATGAGCAGTATCGCTGCCTGAATACCGATCTGCTGCCTGCCTTGGAGGCTGAGTGGGTCTCGCTGCGAACCGTGGCGACGCTGACCCCCGCGGATCGTGCCCAAATGAGTGAAGTGTTTCGCCGTGAGATTTTCCCGGTGCTGACGCCGTTGGCCGTCGATCCGGGTCACCCGTTTCCGCATTTGCTGAACAAGTCGCTGAATCTCGCCGTTATCATGCAGCGCCCTCGCGATGGCGAGACATTGTTCGCGTTTGTCCAGGCGCCATCGGTGTTCTCGCGGTTCCTGCCGTTGAAGACCGAGCGCGGCCATGCCTTTGTCGGTCTCGAGACGGTGATTCGGTTGCACCTAGCCGATCTGTTCCCAGGAATGCGAATCGAGCATGCGTGTGTGTTTCGCGTGACCCGCGACAGTGAATACGAAATTGACGACGATGAGGTTGAGGATCTCCTCAAGACGATCGAGGAGCAGCTTCGCAAACGGCGTCGCGGCGACGCGGTGAGGCTTGAATTGGAAGCGGACGCTCCCACGGAGATCGAGCAGTTTCTGACGGCGTCGCTGGACCTTGAACCGGGAGATGTGTATCGCGTTCCCGGACTCATCGACCTGACGGGTTTGTTTCAAATCCATGCGACGCCCGGATATCATCAGTTGCGCGACCAGCACTTTGTCCCGCAACCGGTGCCGGAGTTCGCGGCGGCTCCTTCGGTATTTTCCGCGATCAAGGCGCGGGATATTTTGGTGCACCATCCCTACGAGTCGTTTGCGCCCGTCGTCGATTTCATCGAGGCGGCCGCGAATGACGACAAGGTTCTCGCGGTCAAGCAAACGTTGTATCGCACGTCGAGCGATTCGCCGATTGTCCGTGCCCTGCAGCGTGCGGCTGATCGAGGTAAGCAAGTGACGGCGGTTATTGAGTTGAAGGCGCGACTCGACGAGGAACGCAACATTCTTTGGGCACGCGAACTGGAAAAAGCCGGCGTTCACGTTGTGTTCGGTTTCGTTGGCCTGAAAACTCATTGCAAAGTGGCGCTGGTGGTCCGTCGCGAGGAAGATGGGCTTCGACGATATGTGCATCTATCGACTGGTAATTACAATCCTCAGACGGCGCGGCTTTATACCGACTTGGGTCTGTTCACGTGCAACCCCGATTTTGCCGAGGACGCATCGGCACTATTCAACTACCTCACGGGCTACGGTGAGTTGCCACAGTGGCGCAAACTCGTCGTTGCGCCGTCGCGCCTCCAAGCCTTTTTCCTCGAGAAGTTCGAGCAGGAGATCCGCTTTCAGGAGAGTGGCAAGGGCGGTCGCATCATCGCCAAAATGAATGGCCTCCTTGAGCCTGCGGTGGTGCAAGGTTTGTATCGCGCGAGTCAGGCAGGGGTGAGAATCGATCTCATTTGTCGTGGAATTTGCGCGTTGCGGCCCGGCATTCCCGGAATCAGCGAGACGATCCGCGTGCGTTCGATCATCGATCGTTTCCTCGAACACAGCCGCATTTTCTACTTCGGCAACGGCAACGATCCGCAGGTTTACATTGGCTCGGCGGACTGGATGGATCGCAACCTGAGCCGGCGTGTCGAAGTGGTCTGGCCCATCGAACAACCCGATCTGAAGCAGCGGCTCATCAACGAGATCTTGGCGACCTCCTTGGGTGACAATACGAAGGCCCGCGAAATGCAGCCGGACGGAACGTGGAAGCGAGTCGTTCCCGCCCTTGGTGAACCCAAATTGCGAAGCCAGATTCGATTCCTCGAATTGGCGGTGGCGAATGCGGCTCGGCGACAACCGGGGCCGGCCGTTACCTCCAGCGATAACGGCGCGCCCATTCGTGCCCGAAAAACCCGTCGCCGCAACCGGCAGACCGGGTGAAGGCTCGCCTAACGCTGCACGCGCGTCACTTTGGTCGTGTCATTGGCTATTTCAAAATGGTAGCCATTGGCGAAAGCGTCGGCGAATTCCTCCTGATGGCTGACAAGCAGAATGCAATTGAGTTGACCTCGGAGGTTTTGCAGCTCTTGAACCATGACCTGGCGCCCATTCCGGTCGAGGCAACCGAAGCCTTCGTCGATAATCACGGACTCAATCGGTCGATGCCGCCGGCTGGCATATTGGCCGATACCGAGGGCCAAGCTGACGGCGACCCGGAACCTTTGGCTGCCGGATAGAAACTCAACGCCAATCGCTTTGCCGCCCGTCGCCCGATTGACGACCTCGAGGGAGAGGGCTTTTTCGTCAGCGGCGCCTTCGTCACCGCCGACCAAGCGCAGCATCATCTGCCCACCGGAAAGCCGATCGAGCACTCCATTGGCGTATTCAACAATCTGTCTCTCGGCGCGGCGGAGCAGGTGCCGTTGAAGGCGATCGCGGCCGACGAGCTCCGCCAGGAGTTTTGCTCGTCCGAAGGCACGATTGGTGGCATCGAGCTTTTCGGCAACGGCGGTTCTTTGTTTGCGGCGTTCGACGAGCATTCGATAGTCAGCATCTGCACGATGCACGGCCGCGTTCTTGTCACGTTCGTTCTTCTTGGCGTCCTCAATTTCACGCAACACTACCGAATGATCACGCCGTGCATGATCGGGGATCGCATCCGCGCTGCGTGTCAGTTCGGCAAGCCGATTCTCCAGCGCCCCCAATTCAGCACGAGCCGCGGCGAGATCGTTGTAGCGCTTGGCGATGTCGCGCGATCGGAGGTCTTCGAGTTCCTGGTTAAGGCTATTAAGTTCACGGAGGCCGGCGTTGTCGGCCTGGAGTTGCCATTTCAACGGCAAGGCCTTTCGAGCCGTTTCAATGGCGATTACCAGGTTTCGCCGGTTGCCTTCTTCGGTTCGAATAATGACCTGGCAATCATCACGCTTTCTTGTCAGTTCTCGGCGACGGGCCTCGAAGCGTTGCAGATTCTGGTCCGAATCGCCCAGTTGGCCTTTGACTGCGTCAATCTGCCGCCGAACCCCAAGAAGTTCCGCATTGACCCGTGTCCAATCCCTATGAACGTCCGACGGGTCAGCAGGAAGGTCTCGTTCGAGTTCTTGAATATTCCGACGAACTTCCGAGAGATTCGCTTGAATGCCGTGCCAAGATCCAAGGCGTCGTCGTAGATTCGTTATCTCGTTGGCAATTTCTCCGTGACGCTGAGCTTGCCGAATCAAATCAGCGATATCATCGGGCAGGGGGAAAACCGTCGTGGGCCAATCGCCGCTCGTCGTGGGGTCGATTTGTAGGCGGATCATTTCGGGCAAGTTGCCAAATGCATCGGCGCAAGCCGATTTCAGACGATCGACCTCGGCCTCCACATTCTTGCGATTGGAATTCGCGTTGCCATATTGTTCACGAGCGAGTTGAACGTCTTCATTGAGTCGATTGAACTGAACATGGAGGATGGCTTCACGTTCGCGAGCCGCGTTCGCGAAACCTTCCGCGGACCGGAGTCTTGATTCAGCGTCGGCGACGGCTTTGTCTCGGCGTGCCAGTTCTTCGCGATAGTGCCCGGGTGTTAGCGGTTGGCCGCATGTTCGGCAGGTCTTGGTGCCTTCGAGCGTGTCGAAGTCGCTTCGCAATCGCCGGGCCTCGTCGCACAAGGCCCGAAGCGACGCGGATGTTTTCTCGGTTGTCTGCCGAGCATCCGTGGCGATTCTCAATTCCTCTGTAAGTTTGTCAAGTTCCGCTCTGAGTTGTTGCCCTTGCGAAACGATTGCAGTCAGATCGCGCGCCGCGCGGGACTGGTTGTTAATCGCCGTCCGCAATTCCAATCGCAGTTTTTCAAATCGCGTCAAGCCGGAAAGGATCTCTTTCAATTCTGCCAAGCGAGTTGCTTCCTTCTCCAATTCGGCGATTGAGTCCGGCAAGTTCGGCGGAAACTCTGCAAGCTCTTTTTCATGGCGAACGAGCTTCTGTCGAAGGCTCTCCCACGATTTCACGCGATCAACTTTGACGGAAAGCTCCGGCAATCGACCGTTCATCGCTTTCTCTTGTAATTCAAGATCGGCAATCTGTTTTTGTAACTCGTCTCGTGTTCGGAGTTCGAGTTCGATTGCGCGCTCAACCTCGTTCAATGTCTTGGTCAGTTTTTGTAATTCATCATGTTGGACGGCTGACTTGTTTTCGGAATCTGCAAGATCTCGCCGACTCGTTACGACGATAAGGACCGAAGGCACGACCATTTCCAATTCTTGAAATCGGCTCCAGTCGTTCTCAATGGCGGCGCTTTCACGTTGTAAATCGCGAGAAGCGGCCAATCGTCGGCGACAGTCGGCAAGCTGACCCTGAAGATAGACCCAATTGCGTGCGTGATGTTCGATGGCGTCCAATCGTCTGATGGCGGCCTCGGCCAGTTCATGGACCTCGCGGGCATCGTCGATTTGTGATTGGGCGACCTTCAGATCGAGGTCGGTCACTTCTTCGATGGCGTCCAATTGACCTTGGTAGGATTCGACATTCAGTTTTAATTTTCGTCGTTCGGAGTCGGCACGTTCGGCTAGACGTTGATAGCGTTCAAGATCGACGATTCCGGCGAGGACTTCGGCCCGATCTTTGGGTTTTGCGTCAAGCAGTTTCTCTGCCCGGCCTTGGAGCAGCAACACCGACGATGTAAAGGTCTCGTATGTCAGTCCAACGTTTTGGCGGATCCAATTATCAAACGACCTTTCCTTTTCGGTGTCCAATACGGGGATAAAACGGCTGCCATCCCATTTGAGGAGTTGTTGAGTGGCAACGCCACCTCCGCTTGTTCGAAGCCGGTATGTGCGGCGCGCCCGATAGAGTTGTCCATCCGATGTGAAATCAAATTCGACTTCAAATCCCTTCGCGTAGTTATTGACGAGTGATGCTGGTTTGGATGCTCCACCTCGATGGCAACCGAACAACGCAAATGTTATTGCGTCGAAAATTGCCGACTTGCCGCTGCCGTTCATGCCCGCGAGCATCCACAGCGAGGCGCCGTCGAACGTCAGCTCCTGTTCATCACGGTAGCACAGGAAACCGGAAAGTTTCACACGTTTGGGGATCATGATTGTTCGGCCATCTGCCGCATGAGGTCATCGGCGAGCTTCAAGACGGCTTCGCGCTCGTCGGGTTCGTAGTTAAGCAACTCCGCATTGATGTAGTCGCGAACGGTTTCCTCGAAGCTTTTCGCACGTTCGTCGTCCGCCGTCGTCATTGGCTGGCCAAGCCCGCTGGTGTCGTGCCAATCGCGTTGATACCAACGGGGAAAAATCTCGTCGAGCTTCGACAAGACGTCGTTCAGGTTGTCAACTCCGGACGTGTAGCGGATGTGGAGCCTGACCAGGTCGCGTTCAGCGCCCGCGAATCGATCGCGAAGGCCTTCAATCTCGTCGGCGGGGTTCGTTACGTCAATCTGGTAGATCGATGTAGCTTCCAGCGGAAGGAGTTCCGGTGAGCCGCGCAGGCCAGTCGGTCCAACGTCGATTAATACGACGCTTTTTTGATCGTTCTTCTCTCCCATGTCGAGCCGTTCGATGCTGCCGGAGTAGCGCACGTGATCGAGACCGCCCAGACTTTGAGGCTTGTGGATGTGCCCCAGCGCGATGTAGGCGTAGTTCCCCTGGATTCCGCTGCCGGAAAGGACCAGGTCTTCTTCGGCATCCATGCGAAACCGATTCGACAATTCGCCGCCTTGAACCGAGACGTGGGCGCAAAGCACCGTTGGCCGGCTCGACGCGTAGGCGGGGCCTTGTTGAAGATCGCTGAGTTGGTCCGTAAACGCCGCCAGCAGCGTGCGGTTCTTTTCATCAAGGCTGGCAAAGCGTTGCTGAGCCTCGGTTCGCAGATACCGAGTCGGCGTCGGGTAAGGCATCAACAGAAACTGCACATCGAATTGCTCCCGCCGGTCCGGCAGTCGCAACAGCATCGGTTCGGTCGCGAGGTGCAGCCGACCCGTTGCGGCCCGGCCGTCGGCATCGGTGGGCACGGCCGCCAGATTCATCGCATGACAGAGGGTTTGGCAGAAATTCTCGTTGTCGTGGTTACCCGTGACCGCCAAGATGGTACCGCCTCCGGACAGGAACTCGCCATAAGTATCTTGCAAATGGCGAATGGCATCGCGCAACGTGTCTTGTCGAGCCAACTCGCTGAATAGATCGCCGGCGATGAGCAATACATCGACGCTCTCATCGCGACAGTACTCGGCGATGCGTTCGACATTGCGGCGAATGTCATCAGTGCGGTCGATGCGCCCCAGTCGATCGCCCAAGTGCCAGTCACCGGTGTGTAAGATTCGCATAATGAGAATTGTGGCGAAATTTTCAGGGCGTGTCGATGTCAGAGGTCGCGTCGCGGCGCCAGCAAACGAATTCCTGATTCTCGGTACAACCCATCGCCTTGATCACCGTTTGATGGTCGAAGTTCGGAAGATCCTGGAGACGCTCAAGCAGATTCTCCATCCCTTCGGACTCGCTTGGAACGACGCAACCGGACTCAATACCCGCCAATACCCAAAAAACATCATCTACAAATGGTCCTTGGTCGGTGGTTTGGATCAGCACGGTCTGTAAGTCGGACCATAAGATGGTCTCGACCATGCCATTCGACCGCCGACAAACGACAGCCTCGTCATCGAAGCTGACGACAGCGCGTTGCGGAGCAACGAGCAAGCGTTCCCGCAATCGCTTCAGCCACAACATCGAATTCCCCTGAGCGGTGTGACAGGCCCATTGAGTTCTTATTGTAGCAGCAAGACTCGCGAGCCCGCGGCGCGAGCAAGTGCTTTTGGCGCAAGCCCTCCAAGGCGCGGGAGCAAGTGCCTTCCGGTCCGGCCCCAATCTGATATCGGCGCTGAGCCGACTCCGAATCGCCGTTAATCCGCCAGCGGCATGATCTCGACTTTGCGGAACTCGACCTTTTTGGACGAGTAGTGCAGTTGTAAACCGATATGGCCGGCCTCGACGGGTCGGGTCGTATTCGTGATCGTTGCTTCGCCCGTTGGCTTCCCGTTCACCGACACGATGATGTTCTGGCCGCGAACGACGATCTCCATCGTGAACCACTCGTTGGGCTTGTGATGGATCTGGTTGGTGTTGCGAACGTCAGGCCACACCGGCATGATGCCGCCGGTCCGCACCGACGGTTCGGGGAACGCGCGCGAGGCTTCGGTCCGCGGTGGATCGGCTAGGGCGATCTCCGCTCCCCAGCCCTTGTCCAGGTTGTAATCGAATTGGTGGAGGAACTGAATGCCGAAGGCAACGCCCGAGTTCTCCTTCGCGTCGATGCGGGCCTCCACTCGCAGGTGAAAATTGCGGTACAGATCTTCGGTGATCAGCCAACCCGTCTGGCGCTGCCCTGTCCCCGTGATAATGCCGTTGACGACATCCCATTTGAACCACGAGTCTCGGTATCTCGTGTTCATCTTGCTGGGCCACCAGCCGTTGAGATCCTTGCCGTTGAACAGAGGATGCCATTTGCCGACTTCGAGCGACGAACGAGGTGCCTGTTGCGTCGCGGCGTCGGGCCACCAGTCTTTCGCGTGGAATGATTGCGTAGCCCGTCGTTCGCGGAACTGTAGCGCGAGCCGGACATCGATGCCGACCGGTTCCCACGTCTTCACGTCGACGACTTGCCCGTTGACATAGGTTTCCACGCCGGTCAGTTTTCCGTCGTGGAAGACGCTGTGCTGGCCATGGCCGCGTCCCTCAACGTGTTCCCTCACATTGACGGGCTTGCCGTCCTCGAAAAAGCTCGCAAAAGCACCGTCCGGCTTCCCGTTCTGCATCGGGTTCACGTTCGCGACCTGCCCATTCGGATACCAATCGTAGCATTCGCCGTCCAACTGGCCGTTTGCGTAACTGAGCTGTCGGAGCTGCGACCCGTTGGGGTGAAACGTGTGCTGCTGGCCGATGGGCGTGCCGTGGTCGTATTGCGTGACCAGGATCAACTGCTTGTTCGGCGCATAGGCGCGAAGTTCTCCATGCGGCTTGCCGTCGAGCAGACCGACGATCTCTTTGCGGCGTGGGAAAAGATCATCGGCCTCGATAATGCGCTGGGAGAGTTCGCCGGGGTGAATCTTGTGAGGAGGCAGGTCGCGAACATGTTTCGGCTTCGGCCGCGGCACGGAATTCAGCGTTTGAAAAGCCTTTGTTACCACGTCGGCCGGGGCCTCGGTCGTCATCGGCGGCGGCGTGTCGGGGTTGTCTCGCGGTTTGGGCTTGTCTTTTTTCACGAAGTCGTCGCCGCGTTTGGGATCGTTGGCCTTTTCGAAGCTCGACACAACCACATTCGACAGCCCGATGATCATCATGAGATGCTTGTCGTCTTCGCCTGGATCGAACCTCGCCTCGTCCACTCGAGCCTTGAAATGGACAAGCTTGCCTTTCAGCTCGTCGCGCCGCTTTTTCGCGGTAGTAGCGTCCAAATCGGACCAAAGCGGGCTTGGCCCATAGACCAGCACGTCGCAGGGCACGCCTTTGACGTTGATGCGAGAAACCTTGACGTTGGTGCTGAGTTTCTGAGTTTCCCCTGATTCCCGGTTGGTCAGGAAATCGGGATCGGCGTAATATTTACCTTCGCCGTCGGCCTCGGCTTCCACGCTCTGCACCCGCAGGGAGAACTCGATCGACTTGCCGACGGTGTTCTTCGCCAACCATTCCGTCGCCTCGTCGCGTTCGATCCCGCCATCAGGTCCGGGTTTGGGCAGCTTGTCCGCGGGTAGTCCCTGGACAGAAGTAGCCGATGTCGATTGCTGGGCCGAGCCGGGAACCGCAGCCGTTGATTGGGATGCTGCCGGCTCATCCGGCCTCCCGCTGGTACCGGATTTGACAGGGGGTGACACCACCGGCTGCACTTTGGAGCCGCAGCCCGCGAGGACACCGGCAAGGAGTGTACCGAAGGCTAATGCTAACAACCGGGTGGTCACGATGGCACCTAAATCGGGTCCGCTTGCGATTCCAAGTCGATCATGGCTTGGCCATTGTCCGCAAAAACGTCACATGCAGTCCCCTGTGATCCGCCCACTCCTGATGGCCCATGAAAGTGCCATAGTCGATTAGGGTCGCGCGGATTCTGAACGGAGCTGATGTCTCGTGCTCACTGGCACGCAACGAATGATCTGATTCTCGCCGTCAGTTAACAGAATTGCAACGACTATCTTTTTTTCCCGCGGCGCGAGCAAGTGCGTTGGGCGCGATCCGTCGTGAGGTGAATCTCGCCCGCGTTTCAGAAGCGTGTTGAAGACGATTGGTGCCACTTACATGATGGGTGACCCATTTGTCCTCACCGAACTCGGACAGCCGTGGCTGATGCGCGTTTCAAACCTTGCCGGTGCTCGACGAAGTTGGATCCCATTTCGGCAAGAAAGAAAGGCGTGAAACCGGGCGTCAGCGTGAAAAGCAACGTGTGGCAATCTGGGGTTTGAAAATCGCGAGTTCTTTGCCGCTCCGAGATTCCACATCACGACCACAGTCAAACGAACGTCATTGAAAGACCCAGCCAAGTCATTAACGACCTTTGTCGTTTGGCGCGACACGAAAAGCCGGTCGCGGGCGCTTCGAGCTTTGAGAGTTGCAGGATTCGTTGATTTCGATCGAGTCTTCGAATGCAGCAGGCCGGCGTCGCAACCTCGTCAGAATCAGCCAAGTCGAATTGCCGAAACGACTCTGGGCCAATACTTGCAATTCTCGCGGCGCCTGCGCACAATGACGCTGCCGAGGTGGTCAATGCAGATTTACCCCGCGATCGACTTGCGCGACGGCCAGTGTGTGCGGCTGCGGCAGGGCGACTATGAGCAGGAAACAGTCTTCGATTCGGACCCGGTCGCCGCTGCGCGCCGTTGGGTCGATCAAGGCGCGACGTGGTTGCACCTGGTTGATCTCGATGGAGCTAAGGCCGGCCGGCCCGTCAATCGGAGTGTTATTCAAAAGATCGTTCAGGCCGTGCCCGTTCCGTGCCAACTCGGCGGTGGGCTTCGGTCACGGGAACACGTCGCCGATGCCTTGGCCGATGGCGTCAGACGCGTCATTCTCGGTACTCGTGCTGTCGCCGACCTCGAAGGCTTCGGCGAATTATGCGGGCGACACCCGAATCAGGTTGCCCTCGGGTTGGATTGCCGCGAGGGTCGAGTTGCCACCAACGGTTGGCTCGAAACATCGTCGGCGACGGCGATCGAGTTAGCCCAACGGGTGTCGGCCTGGCCGGTGGCGGCAATCATCTTCACCGATATTGGCCGCGACGGAATGCTGATGGGTCCGAACCTGTCGGCGTTGGCGGAACTCGCTCGGTCAGTGCATCTACCGGTCATTGCCTCCGGTGGGGTGACCACGGCCGACGACGTGCGGGCGGTCGCGCGACTTGGCGTCGCCGGCTGCATCATCGGGCGCGCCTTGTACGAAGGCCGCCTCTCCCTTTCAGACGCCCTTCAATCAACTCGCACAGGATAACCGCGGAGACCCTGTGGTTTCCGCCAGGAGGAGCCGATGGCAAAGTTTCGCACCGAAGACATTCGCAATCTCGCCCTGGTCGGTCACCGCGCCGCCGGCAAAACCACGCTCGCCGACGCGTTACTCTTCAAGGCCGGTGCCGTTGATCGGCGAGGGAGCGTGGATGACGGAACTAGCGTCAGCGATTTCGACGAAGAAGAGCACACGCGGCGTTGCTCGGTCGATACCACCGTGCTGTTCGTCGAGACTCAAGGGAAACACGTCAACCTCCTCGACACGCCGGGTTCGCCCGATTTTGTCGGCGCCGCCATCGGCGCCTTGCCGGCCATCGAGACGGCGGCCGTCGTTGTCTCCGCGCCGGCCGGCATCGAAGTCAATACGCGGCGACTCTTCCACGAGGCCGGCAAACGCGGCCTGGCACGGATGATCGTCATCAACAAGCTCGATAGCGACAACATCCATTTCGCCGACCTCATCAAGGCCATCCAGGCGACCTTCGGCAAAGGGTGCGTGTTGTTCAATGCACCTCAAGGCGTGGGGCCCGCTTTCAAGGGAGTTGTCAGTGTCCTCAATCCGCCCGCGAACGCCGGCGATTTTCCCGTCGATTTGGCCGCCGCTCGCTCGCAATTGGTCGATGCCGTCGTCGAGGCCGACGAAGCATTGATGGAAAAATACCTGAATGAGGGCGACGTTTCCGCTGACGAGTTGGCCGGCGCAATCCCCAAGGCGCTCGTCGCCGGCACCTTGGTCCCCATCTTCTGCACGTCTGCAAAGAAAGACATCGGCATCCCTGAATTGCTCGATGCCATCGTCAAACTCGCCCCGTCGCCGGCGCAGATGCCGCCGCGGGCTGCCGCGACGGGTAAAGAGAATACGCCCGTGACCGTGGCGCCCTCGGAGAATGGCGAGTTCGTTGGGCAGGTCTTCAAGATCGTCAATGACAAGTTTGTCGGCAACCTCGGCTACATTCGCGTGGTTTCGGGTAAGCTCACTCCCGATCATGGCCTGTTCAACCTGCGACTCGGAAAGCCGTCGCGTCTGGCCGGCCTCTTACGCGCCCAAGGCAAGACGACGACGCCGGTTCCCGAGGGCATCGCCGGCGATATCGTCGCCGTCGCGAAAGTGGACGGGTTGCACATCGGCGACACCGTCGGGGCTTCCGCCAATGTCCCGAAGCTCGCCCCGCCCACATTCCCCTTGCCGATGTTCAGCCTCGCCGTGGAACCCAAAGCCCGGGGCGACGAGCAAAAGCTCTCGGGGTCATTGCAGAAGATGGTCGATGAAGACGCCACGTTCAAGGTCTATCGCGACATCGCGACTCACGAACTGGTAATCACGGGTATCAGCCAGTTGCACCTGGACGTCGTCCAGCATCGGCTGAAGAAGCGATACGACCTGGAGATTATCACCCACGAACCGAAGATTGCATATCGCGAAACCATCACCGCGCCGGGCGGAGCTGATTATCGTCACAAGAAACAGTCCGGCGGCCGTGGGCAGTTCGGCGAGGTCCATCTGCGACTCTTCCCGCTACCGCGCGAAATAACCACGGAAGCGGAACTGCTGGAGAAGTTCGCCAACAAGTCGCAATTCGAGAAAATGCGGTCGGCCCACTACCACGCGGCCAATAACTTCGCGTTCATCGACCACATCGTGGGTGGAACGATCCCGAATCAGTTCATCCCTGCTGTTGAGAAGGGATGCGTCGACGTTATCGAACGCGGGGCGTTGGCGGGTTACCCGATTCAGGATGTCGCCGCCGAGGTTCACTTCGGCAAGGACCATCCGGTCGATAGCTCCGAAGCGGCTTTCAAGACCGCGGCACGGATGGCATTTCGCAAGGCGTTTGCCGCTTGCCGCCCGGTGTTGCTCGAGCCGATCGTCACGCTAGAGGTCACCGTGCCGTCGCGTTTTACCGGCGCCATTCTTGGCGACCTGAACACGAAACGGGCGCGGGTCGAGAATCAAGACAGTCTGCCCGGGGACCTGGCGGTCATCACGGCCAAGGTCCCACTCGCTGAAGTGACCCGGTACGCCGCCCAACTTGGTAGCATCACGCAAGGCCAGGGCACCTACACGATGGAATTCAGTCACTACGACCTGGTGCCGCCGAATATCCAGCAGCAGATTGTCAGCAAGGCCAAACTGGCCCATGACGAGGAAGAGTAAGCGCCGCGTGCGAACACGACGCGCCAGTGATTTGGGTCGGATCACGTGCTGGCGCGTTGTGCTCGTGTTGTGAAATCGTCGCGGTGCTGCTTTTCCCCATGACGCGACCTGCGGGGGTTGCTAATCTTATTCACAACTGGTTCGCGGTCTTGACCCCGAGGATTTGCACCGATGGCTGAAGCGCTGACGAAATTCGTCACCCACGAATGGTACTTCTTCTTTCCGCTATTGTTCATGTCGATTAGCGGTATGTCCCTGGTCATCTGGCGCATTCTGTTGAATCGAAGCGCCCGCACCGACATGGGCCTGTTCCTGCCCGTGTTTCAAGCCGTGTTGGAAAAGGATGGAACCGAAGGCGCCAAGAAGCTCTGTTTGGCTCAGCCCGGTCTGATTCCGCGCAAGTTGTTCGTCGCGGCCCTAGACAACGTTCAGCAGGGTGCGGCGGCGATGCGGCGAGCGATGGCCACCACCATCGAGTTGGACATTCTCCCTGATCTGAATTTCCTGCTGGCTCCAATTCTGGCCATTGCCAAGATCGCCACGATGGTCGGTCTGTTGCTGACGGTCGTGAGTATGATCCAGACGTTTAGCGCCATCCAGAAAGCCGCCGAGGATCCTTCGGGCGGCGCGGGCGGCGTTCAGAGCCAGGCCGGCGCCATCGGGTTGGCCTTGTTCGCGACCGCCATGGGTTTGATCACCGCCATTCCGCTTGTGTTCGCCCACGTGTTGTTCAAGGACGGCATCCACAAATTCGAGACGAAGATGAAAAGCGCCGGCCAGAAGCTCATCATCTTGGTTCAGAATCTCAAGGACAATCCACCAAAACCCGCTCCGGCAGGCGCGCCCGCGTCGGTCGCGGTTCAACCCGCCGGACGCCGCTGATCCGCGCATTGTGGCGCTCTTTGCGGTACAATAAGCGAACTGATTGCACGTCCCCAGTCGGCATCGGCTGGGGCTAGCGCGGGGATAACACCGAGATGAGCGAAAAAAAGAAGTTCTTCGATGTCTGGCTGATCTCCAACAGCGCCGTCTACAAGGCCGTGCCCTTCGAGGTGGTGACTGATTGGCTCGAACAGGGTCGATTACTTGAAGACGACCGGATTCGGCCAACAGGCACCAACGACTGGTTCGTTCTTGGCAACGTTCCGGTGTTCAAGGCCTATATTCCGAAACCTGACGAACTCCATCCCGACGATCGTGCCGAGGCCCTTGAACCCGTTGAGGCCGAATTCCACTGGAAGCAACCCGAAGAAGATGGCGACAACGACCCGGACATGATTCCGTTGATCGACATCAGCTTAGTGCTGCTCATCTTCTTCATGATGACGTCGACCGTGGCGGCCATCGCCGGCCGGATCAACGTTCCGGATGCCTCGAATGCCGGAGAGATGACCGCCAACGTCAACATGGTCTGGATCGGCATCAAGCATAATGGCGACGGCGTTCCGCCGGGGTATTCAATCGCGTTTGACAGCGAACACCCCAAGCCCGAAGATGCCGAACTTCAGATGGAAGAACTGCTGAAGCGACTGGACGAGGGCATCGCTCGAAGCGTTGCCACGCCCGAAGTCCGAGTCGCTGCCGATAAGCAGATCATGTTTCGCTTGATTCAGGACGTTTCCGTCGAGTTGCAGACGCGCAAGAATAACAAGAAGATCGGCGCCCTCAAAGTTGAAGTGGGGGACAAAAAGAAATGAACTGGTCTGTCCGTCACGAAGGTTCGCCGAACCCAAAGTCGGGCCTGACGTCGGCTCAGGTCTTGGAAGGATTGCGCGAAGGCATTTGGGAGCCGACCGACGAGATTCGCGGCCCACAGGACAACGCATGGACTCCCCTCGAGGCACATCCGACTTTCGCCGAGGTCGTGGCCGACATGGAGCCGAAACCTCCGCGGCATCACGATGACGAGTCGCATCTCGATATGAACCCGTTGATCGATGTGGCCCTCGTCCTTCTGATCTTCTTCATTCTGACGACCAGCTACGAACAACTGCGCCGGGTCCTCGATATGCCCGCGATGGCCTCGGCCAAAGGCGAGAAGATTCGGGTCCTCGATACCAAGACCGTCAACGATGAAATGATCAAGGTCGAAGCACGCATCGAGGGCGGCAAGTGCGTGTACAAAATTCAGGACGTCGAAGTCCCCGAGGCGAATCTTCAGTACACCCTGGAGACCTGGGTGCAACAGGGGCGAAAGCAAATGATCGTTGATGCCCGTGACGTCACGTGGGAATCCGTCATCAAGATCCTGGATGCCGCCAAGGGGGCTCGCGTCAACAAGTGGATGATGCGGGTGCGACCCGGCGAATCGGTGAAGTAGGTCAATCGCCAATTTCGAGGCAGCGATGGCAACCAAAGGTGAGATGTTTGCGGGCGTGACCGTGGCACTCGTAACGCCCTTCAAGGATGGGGCCGTCGATTACCCGGAATTGTTGCGCCTTGTCGATTGGCACGTCGAGCAGGGCACGAATTGCCTCGCTCCCGTGGGCACGACAGGCGAATCGCCGACGCTCGATCACGACGAACACGAACGCGTCGTGGCCGCCGTTTGCGAACGGGCACGCGGGCGAATCCGCGTGATGGCCGGCACCGGGTCAAACAGCACGCGGGAGGCCATCCGGTTGACGAAGGCCGCCAAGGCTGCCGGCGCCGACGGCGCCTTGATGGTCGGGCCTTACTACAACAAGCCGACGCAGGAGGGCTACTACCGCCATTTCGCCGCTGTGGCCGACGCCGTCGGGTTGCCCATCGTCCTCTACAACATTCCGGGCCGAACCGGCTCGAACATTCTCCCGGAAACGATGGCGCGCTTGGCCGCCCATGCACCCATCGTGGCCGTCAAGGAAGCCACAGGCTCACTCGATCAGGCGTCACAGATCGCGGCTCTTTGCGATCTGACTATTCTGTCCGGCGACGACAGTCTGACGCTTCCTTTAATGAGTATCGGTGGAAGAGGAGTCGTCTCAGTCGTCGGCAACATCGTCCCGCGCGACATGCTGGCGCTGGTGAAGGCCTTCGATCGCGGCGAGGTGGCCGAAGCTCAACGCTGGCACCGAAAGCTTTTTCCGCTTTGCCGCGACATGCTCGGTGTGGCCACCAACCCGATCCCGTTGAAGACCGCAATGAAGTTGCTCGGCCGAGGTAATGGCGAAATGCGCCTGCCAATGTGCCCGCTCGATGCCGCCGGTGAGGCTCGCGTTCGCCAGACGCTCGTGACGTATGGGCTGTTGTCGTAGGTTTGAAACGCCTCCAAGAACTGTGCTGGGAGATCCAACACGAAATGACCCACGCCATCGCGAAACTGGCTCTCGAAGATGGAACTGTCTTCGCCGGCGCTGCATTTGGGGCCGCCGGCGAGACCTTCGGCGAAGTCGTGTTCAACACCAGCATGACCGGCTACCAAGAGGTGTTGACCGATCCTTCGTACAAGGGCCAGATTGTCACGATGACTTACCCGCACATCGGAAACTACGGAATTGCCGGTGAAGATCAGGAATCGCCCAGGCCGCAAGTCGAAGGATTTATCGTCCGCGAATTCGCCCGTAATCCCAGCAACTACCGCTCGCAACTCAGCCTCGACGAGTACCTCAAGAAGAACACCATCATCGGCATCGAGGGAATCGACACTCGAAGTCTGGTTCGCCGACTCCGAGTACGCGGCGCCATGACCGGTGTCTTGTCAACGACGGACCTTGACGATCGCTCACTGGTTCACAAAGCCAAGACGTGTCCCGGCATTGTCGGCCGCGACCTTGTTCGCGAGGTCGTGCCCGAGAAGCCCTTCGAGTGGAACGAAGGGTTCACCAGCCCATTGACCACGCACATCACCACACGACCGAGCCAGAAACGGGTCGTCGCGCTCGATTTCGGCATGAAATGGAATATCTTGCGATGCCTGGTGCAGGTGGGCTGTGCCGTGACGGTACTGCCCGGTACGGCAACCGCGAAGCAAGTCCTCAATCTTGACCCCGATGGCGTGTTTCTTTCCAACGGCCCCGGCGACCCCGAACCGTTGACCTATGCCCATGAGACGATCCGCCAGTTGGCAGGCCAGAAGCCAATTTTTGGAATTTGTTTGGGGCATCAGCTCCTGGGGCTGGCGCTCGGCGCCTCGACGTTCAAACTGAAGTTTGGGCATCGCGGCGCCAATCAACCGGTGCGAAACGACGTGACGCGACAGGTCGAAATCACGACGCAGAATCACGGCTTCGCGGTTCGCACGGACAACTTACCCAACGACTTGATTCCCACCCATGTCAACCTGAACGACGGCACGAACGAGGGGATGCGGCATCGACGCCATCCAATTTTCAGCGTCCAGTATCATCCCGAGGCGTCGGCCGGCCCCCACGATAGCACTTATCTGTTCGAGCAGTTCCGCGAGATGATGGGCTAGCTCGATCATCTCCTTCGATTTGGCTCTATTCAAAAGGATCCGCTTCGTAATCCTCCAGCGGCCCCTCCCAACTGCCGATGAATGAAATCGCTCCTTCCGGTGGCGTTCCTCGAATGAGTCGCCGGCAAAGGGCTTTGATTTCCTTCGGCCAGATTGGAATCGCTGGCACATCGACGATCGGCACCCACTTGGGAGGGAGCTTGCTGGGTTTCTCGGGTCGCAGCGCCGGCACGGGTTCGACCGGAATCGCATAGTGAAAGACCTCGATTCCAAAGCCATATTCGCGCCCGTCGGGGTTGGGGTCGGGCAATTGCACATGAGTCGGCACGACCCACTCGCGAAGGAAGGCGATACGGCCGACGGTCACCGTGATGCCCGTCTCTTCGAGTATTTCGCGCCGGGCGCAATCGGCTAATGACTCGCGTGGCTCCAGTCCGCCGCCGGGCAGTCGCCAGACGATCGACCCTTCGCGAGATTTTCCCGCGGGGATCACGAGAAGGCAACCCTCGTGCAGAACAATCGTTCGCGTGCGGATATTCTGGTAGATGTTATGGCTGTAGACGCTCATGAGAGTATCACCAAAATGCACGTTTGGTTGAAATTGAAACTGCTTACATCATATTGTAAGCATCTACGTCAACTTGATACTCGACGCCACGTGGGGATCTTGTTGTTGCCAACACCTCGCGCAACACTTGATGTAACAACCCCGCGCTCGGTGACTGAATCTGAAAGTTGAATCGGAAGTAGTTTTTCAATCGAAAGACTGGAGCCTCGGCGGGGCCGAGAACTCTCACAGCGGGGGAACCCGGCGCCGCGGTTAGCCGGGCGACCGCGGCTCGGAAGGCGCAGGCGAGTTTGTCCGCGAATGCCGCGGCGTCTTCGGCCTTCAAACTTCGGACGATGACGCGGGCCAGCCGTTGATATGGCGGATAGCCGTGGGTGTTCCGCTCCGCCAATTCCCGTGTCGCGAAGCCGATATAGTCATGGGCAGCAGCAAGAGCGATGCACGGATGCTCGGGGTTATAGGTTTGCACCAGCACGCGCCCGCCACGCGGCCCGCGCCCGGTGCGGCCCGCCACTTGGGCCAAGAGCTGAAAGGTCCTCTCTGCGGCCCGAAAATCCGGAAGGTGTAGACCGATGTCCGCATTGACCACGCCCACCAGCGTCACGTTCGGAAAGTCCAGACCCTTGGCAATCATCTGCGTACCGAGGAGTATCTGAATCCGGCCATCGCGAAAGGCATCCAATACCCGTTGATGGCTCCCGGGACGTTGCATGGTGTCGCTGTCCATCCGTTGCACAACTCGACCGGGAAACTTCATCTCAATCTCGGTTTGCAGCTTCTCCGTCCCCAGACCCTGAAAACGGATCGACTGCTGCTTGCACATCGGGCACCGCGTTGGCGGCGGTTGATCGAAGCCGCAATGGTGGCACACCAACGCCGTACGGTGACGGTGGTAGGTCAATGACAAGTCGCAATTTCGGCAGGTCGCGACATGGCCGCAATTGACGCAATGAACGTGAGTGTTGAACCCGCGCCGATTCAACAACAGCATCACTTGTCCGCCGGCAGCGAGAGCCTGTTTCATCGCGGATTCCAACGCATGGCTCAGCGCGTGCGACCCACGAGGCCCGTCGTGGCGCAAGTCGATGAGTTCGACGCGAGGCATCGGGCGATCGAGAACGCGATTGGGCAGCGTGACGAGATCGTATTGGCCCCGATGGGCATTGTGCCAACTTTCCAACGCGGGCGTCGCCGACCCCATGACGATCGGCACGCCTTCGAGCATCGCTCGCATCACGGCCACGTCGCGCGCGTGATACCGCGGCGTCGATTCCTGTTTGAAGCTGTTTTCGTGCTCCTCATCGATGACGATGATGCCTAGCCGTCGCGTGGGGGCGAAAACCGCGCTGCGAGCGCCGACGACGACCTTCACATGTCCGCCCGCCACTCGCCGCCAATGAGCGCCGCGCTCCGCGTCGGTCAGATGGCTGTGCAATACCGCGACGTCCCCCCACCGGCCGCGGAAACGGGCGATGGTTTGGGGCGTCAAGCTAATCTCCGGAACGAGGACGAGCGCCTCCTTGCCTTGCTTCAAGACTTCCTCGATGGCACGCAGATAGATTTCCGTCTTGCCGCTGCCGGTGACGCCGTGAAGCAGAATGGCCTTGAACCGATTGGCGTGTAGGGCCGATTCGATCCTGCCGAACGCAAGTTCCTGTTCTAGGTTCAGCGTAATCGGTTCGGAAGGTTGGGGTGACGCGAGTTCGAGCAGAGCGTTGCGTTCGACTCGTTGACGAGAGAGACGCGCGAAGCCTTTATCGACCAGGGCAGCGACGGGGCCGGTGCCGCAATGTGCCAGCCGCCCGAGTTGCCGCTGTTCGATTGGGGCGGTTTGACTCCGCAACTGAGCCAGCACGGCGGCTTGTTTCGTGGTCAGGTCGGGCAGCAACGTGGGCAATTCCGATTCCGGGATTGCCTCAATCATTACGGCCTCGCGTAGGCCGGATTGCTCGCGGGCGCCGGCCGGAACGACGGCATGGAGCACCTGCCCCCAACCGCACAAGTAATAATCGGCCATCCATCGCGTGAGTCGCATCAACGCATCGGGTATCAGCGATTCAGTGTCGAGAACCCGGATAATATCCTTGGCTGGCTGTGAGGGAGCGACATGGCTCACGTTGACGCAGAAGCCGACGGTCGTGCGGTCGCCCCGGCCAAAGGGCACCTCGACGCGACGCCCGACACCGATGGCCGAATTCAGTGACTCGGGGACAGCATAAGTGAAAGCATGATCGAGCGGCCGATCAAAGACAATATCGGCGAACAGGCCCGTCGTCGGCATGAGAGGGCCAATTGGAGGGCGCTCAGTGGAAGGATTATGGGCCATGAGGATCATTAACAGACTTTACACCCGCCGACCCCTCGCCTGCGATGTTAGCATGCTTCTGAGAAGGCCGTCACGTCAGTTTACCCGATGGCCACGACGGCGCGAGCGAATGTCGCGTGGCGGCGCCTCGGATGATCCGTCTTGACGAACACAGCCAGCTGGATCGTAACTGACGCCGCCCGAAGGGATTGCAATCAGCGACCCGTTGCGTGGCCGGCTGCCCTCGGGTTGTCCCTTGTCAGGTCGGGAAATTCCCATGACAATGATTAAATGCCCGTCCGGTTTTTGCGAATAGCTTCATAGATCGGTCGTAGCGGCCTGCCGGGGTGCTGGCCGGGCCATCCCAAAAATCACAGAAGAGGGTTAAGCCATGAGTTGCTGCCGCGGAGCCAAATGGGCTGTTATCGCTGCCGGAGTTATCGCTGCGGTCATCGCCGTCAAAACCAGTTGGGGCGAATTGTTCCGCGGCAAGATCAAAGGCTGGGCCAAGAAGCAAGTCCCGGTCGAGCTTCAAATCGACCGCATGAAACAGGAAATCGCCAAGCTCGATCGCGACATCGAAAAAAATTGGGGCCCGATCGCGGCTGAGGAAGTCGCGCTACGGGATCTGAAGAAGGACATCGACGGCGTTGCGGACTCCCTCGACAAGATGAAGACCGCGATGCTCGCGGCCGCGAGCGATCTTGAAGCCAAGGCAACGAAGATCCGCTACCGAAACTCAGATCGCACGCCGACCGAGGTCCGCCGGCTGCTTTCGACGGATGCCAACACCTATGAGATCAAGCTCAAGGAAGTCGATAGCAAGCGAAAACTTTTGGCCGCTCGGGAGAAGAAGCTCGATGCCTTCAAGACCAAGCAGGTCGAGATGAAAGCCCAGAAGGAAAAATTGACAGCCGAACTGGCTGAGATTGACGCTCAGCTTCAGGTGCTGCGGCTGGCCGAGACCAAGAGCCATTTGCCCGCCGGCACCAACGATCGCCTCGACGACATCAAGCGGACGATGGACGAGCTTCGCAAGCACGTTGATGTCCGGACCCGCGAGTTGGAACTCCGCGAAGGCTTCAACGCAACCGATGACGGCGACAAGACAACCCCGACGAAGGACAAGGGGGCCAACGACGAGGTCATTCGCAAAGTCCGAGCGGTGACGGGTGACGAACCGAAGGTGGCCGCCGGAAGCAACGATTGATCCATGATCGTCGTCTGAGAATCGCCCCGGTCAGCCGCGAGCCGAAGTCGAGTGCCCCGCGCTCGCCTCGTCCTCGCGGCTGACATCGCTTTCTGCCAAAACGCGGCCGCCAGTGTGAAGCCAGAGCAGGTGTGGGTATCACGATGTTCGGCACCGCTTGGTTATCGTTACGTCAGGCTCGCGAAGCGCTGCGAAACGGGCGCCTCGAAGAGGCAAATCGCATCCTCACGCAAACGTCGGCTCGCGGGCACAAATCCTCGTTCGAACTTCAACAACAAATCCTTCGCGGATTCCTCTCCCGTGCCGAGCGCCATCTCCGCAATGACGATTCGGAACGAGCCTGGGCCGATCTGTTACAGGCCGAGGCTCTTGATCCGGCCGATCCGCAAGTTGTGAAGTTGCGTCAAGCGCTGGCTCGACTCGGTTTGGCCGAGGCGCGAGCGGCTTTGGAAGCCGGCAACCCGACTCGAGCGGCGGAGGCGGCAGCCCGCCTTCGCGACCGCCGGGCCTATGTCCCGGAACTGTCCGCGGTCGCCGATGCGGCTCGCGAGTGGCAAAAGGCCGGCGATGCCGCTGATCGTGGCGAGTTCGGCCTCGCCATTCAAATCATTGACAAGATCCGCCTGCATCTCTCACCACCGACCCCCGGCTTGGATCGTACCCGCGGCGAACTCTTGGCACGGCAACAGTCGTTCACGCGCTTGATCGTTGATCTGCATGCCGCCTTGGATGCCCGTCATTGGCGCGAGGTCGTGAGTCTCGCCGATCAGGTGCTGGTCGTCGCGCCGCATCATGCCGACGCCCGGCGCGTTCGTTCCGAGGCATGGCGAGCGATCGAGCCGGAAACGCTGCCGATTAACGCTGGCCCGCCTTCGGATCACACGCCCGTTGAACCTTTGGCGGCATCGCGCCGGTTGTTGCTCTGGATCGATGGCGTCGGCGGATTCCTTATCTGTTTGGGGAATCGCGTGACTCTGGGCCAAGCCGCGGGAGAAGGACCGATTGACGTACCGTTGCTGGCCGATGTCTCGCGGATGCACGCGACGCTCACTCGCGATCCCGAAGGCTATCTGATCGAGGCCGCTCGCCCGCTACAGGTGAACAGTAAACCGACGCATCGAGCGACGCTGCAAACCGGCGACCGTGTCACTCTGGGCATGTCGTGTCAGTTTGTGTTTCGCATTCCCGTTCCGGTCAGCAGCAGCGCCAGGCTGGAATTGGTCAGCGGTCATCGACTTTCGTATGGGGTCGATTCGGTCCTATTGATGTCCGACAGTCTGGTGATGGGGCGAGGCCAGCAGGCCCATGTGCCCATGCCCGATATTCGGCACGATTTGGTCCTGTACAAACAAAAAGAAGGCTTGGCCCTGCGTTGCCCCGGCCCATTTACGATCGACGGCCGCCCGTGCCGCGACCGTGGCGTCTTGGGACTTCAAGCGGCTGTCAGCGGGCCGGATTTTGCGTTTGCGTTGGAGCCGGTGGGCAGGCCTTAACCAAGCGGCCGACGGCGAACCCCGCGAATCGACGGTTTTGGCTAAATGTCCGGCTTGGTTTTACGAATAACCATTGACCCCCGAGATGATGGACGAAGGTACCGAGCCATGAAGTTTCACTATAGCTCCGGACAACGCCCTCTCGAGGGCTTCACCATCAAGCGAGGCGTCGGCAAAGGGGGCTTCGGCGAAGTCTATTTCGCCCTTTCCGACGGCGGCAAGGAAGTCGCAATCAAGCTCGTTCGCGGCCAAAGCGACATCGAGCTGCGCGGCATTCGCCAATGCCTGAATCTAAAGCATCCCAACCTCGTGTCACTTTATGATGTCCGCGAAGACGCTCACGGCGAGCCGTGGGTCATCATGGAATACATTTCTGGCGAGACGCTGTCTCAGGTGCTCAATCGGCACCCGCGCGGATTGCCCCAGGAACTTGTCAAGCAATGGTTCCCGGCCTTGGCCCGTGCCGTGGCCTATTTGCACGATCACGGAATCGTTCACCGCGATCTTAAGCCCGCGAACATATTCATTGAACACGGCCTCATCAAGGTCGGCGATTATGGCCTGAGCAAGAGCATCAGTTCGAGCCGCAACGACGCTCACACGCAGAGCGTCGGAACGGTTCACTACATGGCCCCCGAGATCGCCGGCGGCAATTACAACAAAACGGTGGACATTTACGCTCTGGGCGTGATCCTGTTCGAGATGCTGACCGGTCACCCGCCGTTTGATGGCGAATCGGCTCAGGAAGTGATGATGAAGCACCTGATGGCGGTGCCCGATTTGTCGAAGCTGTCGCCGGCATACAAGGCCATTGTCGGTAAGGCGATGAGCAAGGATCCCAACCATCGTCAGCAGGCGGCGGCCGAGTTGGCGGCCGAAGTCGAAGCAGCGGGTGCCCCACCGATTCCGGTGGCCAAGCCTGTTGCCGTCCCCGTTGCGAAAGCCGTCCCGGTAGGCCGCGTCGCCAACCCCGATCGCCCTGACGTTCCGAGCGTTCTGCCCGGCTTCACGCTTCGCGAACGGATGGGGGAATTGAGTGGCTCCCTGGCGTTGTCGGCCGTTTGTGCCGGCGTCACCACGACACTTTGGGCGGCTCTGGCGCAAGTCCCCGATTGGACGGGTGCCGGCTTCCTGTTTTTCATGACGGTCGCGGTTTGTTGGGCGGTGTTGATTCCCTCGAAGTTTTGGACGGCCCGGCCCGGCGACGAGTGGATGCGGCGACTGGTCCTTGCGATTTGCGGTGTCGTCATTGGCTTGGGGGCCATGTGGTTGGAGGGCTGGTCGTCAATCCCGGCCAGTTCCGTCGGCGATGGCTGGTCATCATTATCGACGCACCGCGATAGTATCACCACCGGCGCGAGCTATGTGAGCTACTTCGGGCTGGCGTTGGGGTTGTTGCGGTGGTGGAAATCGGTCGATCGTCGTCGCGAGTCGTGGTTCAGTTTCTTTCCGGTCTTGGCCACGGGCATATGGTCGTTGCTGCTGCTGTTTATCTACCCGAATCCGGAACGGCCCTATGGCGCCGCGTCTCTGGTGATGGCGTCGATGATCGTGCAATGGGTCAGCCCGTGGCAAAGTCCGCCGCCGCCGCTGCCTCGCCGGCTGCGATTGCGCCGGGCCTAACCGTCGTTCGTGGTTGGCTTCATCGGTCGGCGAGCGAAGGGAGATTCGGTCATGCGTACTTCGGTCATCGCGAGTTTCGTGCTGTTGGCGGCGTTCGGATTCTACCTGCGAGGGCAGGCGACCCCAAAGCCGATGCGAAGCCAGGTCCGAGCCGATAACCGCGGCCAACGGACACGCAACGCCCCGCCACAGATTCAAGCCCCCGCGCCCGCGAAGCCGGTCGCGCCGCCCACCGTTTGGGAAAAAGAGGTCTCCGGTGAGTGGTTTCAGAATCGCGAAGAGGCTCGCCAGGACGCCCTCATCACGGCTCGTCACGCCGTCATCGCCTACTTGCAGGATCGGGAACCGCCGATCCGTTGGGAACCGTCGCTGGATTTTGTGGCGAGGCACATTCGCAAAGGTGAGACCGACGAATCGCATACCCCGGAGTTGCCCGGCGCCCCGATGACTTATCGCTTCACCATCAAGCTTGCCATCAATGCCGACACCATGAAGGACATCCACGTTCAGGATCGCTCCTTCCTCTCACAGGAACGGATGTGGCTGGTTGGGAAAGGGCTGGCTGGGTTGGTACTCCTGTTCGGCGCGGTTGCGGGCTACGTTCGGCTCGATGACTACACCAAGGGCTACCTGAGCCGCACCATCAAGTGGAGCCTGATCCTGATCGCGATTGCCGGCGCCGCTGCTATCTGGCTGATTGGGTAACGCTCGCCAAATCATCGTGCATTTTCTCGCCCGCTGCCGTATGCTGGCAGTGGGCGTTGTTGTTGCTTTCCCACGATCCTGTGACGATTTCCCATGTCATCCGAATCGGACCGGCTGCTGATTCAGCAGATTCGACAGGGCGATCAAGCCGCGTGGCAGAAGCTGATCGGCCGATACGAAGGGCGGTTGCTCGCGTTCGCGCGGCAGCGGTTACACGATCGATCCGTCGCCGAGGACGTCGTCCAAGAGGCGTTTATCGGTTTCCTCACCAGCTTGCCGAACTACGACGAGAAGCGAGAACTCCAGACCTATCTATTCACGATCTGCTCGCACAAGATCACCGACCATCTTCGGCGATCGAGCCGCCGACCTCAGATAGCGCCCCCAGCCGTTGGCGATGACGCGCTGTATGAGCTTGTCGATCATCACCGCATTAGCGCCTCGAGCGCGGCCCGAGGTGTCGAACGCCGAGAACTCGAACAAGCCGCCGTCGCCCGTGCCTTGGGGCATCTCATCCGCCAGTGGCAGACCAGCGGCGAGATAACGCGGCTGAAGATCCTCGAGTTGCTGTTCGTCAAAGGCTGGGCCAATCGTGACGTGGCCCGGTTTCTGCGCGTCGGAGAGCAGCAGGTGGCCAATTATCGCTTCGCCGCTGTTCGGAAGCTCAGCGAACACGTTCGGGCGGCCGGCCTTTCAGCAGAGGTTTTCCCCGAGCTTCACCTGCCTCCCGAGGAATAGCACTCGAATCCTGTGCCGATGGCTGACGAAATCCCATTTTACGTTCCGCAGTTTCGGCTCCGTCGATTGCCGCACCCCGAGTTGCGAAAGGACCCGATCGTTGATCGCTGGGTTGCCTTTTCCACCGACCGAGCCGGTCGCCCCTTAGAGTTGTCGCACGACGCGCCCGTTGTTGAACGACTCGCGGAGTGTCCGTTCTGTGCCGGAAACGAGTCGCTGGCTCCCCAGGCCGTCGCCGCCGTGCCGGCTTCGCGTGAAGGCGGCTGGCGCGTTCGCGTTGTCCCCAACCGATACCCCGTGCTGCGACTGGATGCCGCGCCGGTCGAAGGCTCGGGCCTATTTCTGAAACAACCCGGAATTGGCGCTCACGAGGTGATTATCGAAAGCCCGTCGCACGATCGAAGCCCGGCAGACCTGCCCGTCGGCCAACTCGAATTAGTGTTGCGGGTCTATCGTGATCGGCTAAACGTCTTGGCCGGCGACTCGCGACTGCGATATGGGCTGCTTTTCAAGAACCACGGAGCGGGTGCGGGCGCCTCGCTTGAACACGTTCACTCGCAGTTGCTGGCCTTGCCGCATATCCCGTCCTCCGTCGATGCCGAACTGACCGCCTCGGCTGGCCATTACGCGAAATTCGGCCGCTGTGTCTATTGCGAGCTGATCGACCGCGAACGAATGGCCGGCGAGCGATGGATCATCGAGTCGCCACGCTTTGTTGCCATTGCCGCTTACGCAGGCCGATTCGCGTTCGAAACATGGGTGCTGCCGCGAGAACATTCAAGCCATTATCAGAATCTCCCGGACAATTCGCTCTCCGATCTCGCTCTGTTGTTGCAACAGTTGTTCCGTAGGCTGGCGATTGGGCTTAACGACCCGCCGTACAACATCGTGTTGCATACGGCACCGCTGGGCAGTCGCGAGTTGCCGCATTTTCACTGGCATTTGGAATTACTGCCGCGGCTGACGGGCGTCGCGGGGTTTGAATGGGGCAGCGGCGAAGCGATCAATATCGTGCCGCCCGAGCAGGCCGCCGCATACTTGCGCCGCGTAGAATTGCCCAGAGAGTGACCCGCGACCCCGAGGGGTGTTCCATGCGCGTTGGAGTATTCGGCGGCGCCTTCGACCCGATTCATCACGGCCATTTGGTTATCGCCGAGCAATGCCGGGAACAGGTCCGCCTCGACGAAGTCTGGTTCGTGCCGACCGCCACCCCGCCGCACAAAGGTGCGGTCACGCCCTTTGATCGCCGCGCCGAGATGGTGCGCCTAGCCATCGCGGGCCATCCCAACTTTCGCGTGAACGAACTTGAGAACGATCGCCCGGGGCCAAGCTTTACGGCGGACACGCTCGACCACTTGCATTGCTTGCATCCGGGCATCGAATGGCATCTCCTGATCGGGTCGGATTGCCTGCCGGACCTGCCGGGTTGGCACGAGCCGCAGCGGATTCTGGCCCGGGCGAAATTGGTTGTTGCTGAACGTCCCGGCTGGCCGGTTTGGCCCGCCGAGCGTCTGCGAGCGGCGTTACGGTTGCCTGAAGATGTAGCAATTTCGGTCCAATGTGTGCCGGTTCCGCTCGTTGACCTGGCCAGCCGGGACCTGCGCCGGCGAGTGGCCGAAGGTCGCAGTATCCGTTACTTGGTCCCGCGAGCGGTGGAAGTTTATATCACCGAAAAGGGGATATATCGCTGAGGAGTCTCTGGGTCGCCTCAACCGAAACGAACGTGCGCGCCACGCAAGTCGCTGTCTGCGTGACGCGCTCAAGAGTCTCGGTTTCGCCGCCTTATCGAATGTGTCGCAATACGTCGATGGCGGAAATCACCCCTACCACGACGCCGGTTCCATCCTGCACGAACACGCGGTGAACATTAAGATCGACCATTCGCTCGACGACCTCGGTTCCCTTGGTCTCGAGGCGGACCGAGAAAACGATGGGCGTCATGATGTCCGCGACAATGGCCAGATCGGCTACGGAGCCTTCGCGATTGTGAATCATGATGTCCGAGGTGCTGAGAACACCCAAAGGCCTCCCGGCTTCGTCGATCACCATGGCGCCGCTGACGCCCTTGTCGGTCAGGAATCGGACGGCTTCGCGGACAGGAGCGCTCGATCGAACCGAAACCGGATTCGCGGTCATCAAATCGGCGGCGGTCAATTCGTTAAATGGCCGGCGCGATCGAGTCGGATTCAGGATCGTTGTCATAGCGCTTTCCTCCCACGCGATATCGGGAACTGCGACAATGGACAGTTTAGCGAATCTTGTGCCGAACGGTCACACATCAAGGTCCCAAACAACAATCTCGCGGTTGCCCCCGGCTGCCGCCGTCAGCCCGTCCGGCGCGACGGCCAAGCAATGAATATCGCCAATCTGCCAGTCGAACGTCTGTATCGCGTGGCCCCGATCGGCGTCCCACGACTTCACCAGGCCATCCGCGCCTGAACTGAACAATAGTCGGCCGTCCGGCGAAAAGGCCAGCGACCGAACGGCGCCCTCATGAGCCTGAATCACGCGAGGCCATTTTGATCCCGGTTTCCACCAGATTAGCAGGCCACTGTCGAACGCGCCGACAACGTGTTTGCCGTCTCGGCTGATGGCAACGGCTTGCCCACGCGACGCCGGCAACGGGAGCTGCATCGGCTTTTCCGATAAACGCCACGGCGACCAATAATAGATGCCCGATGCTTCACCCACGCCGACCGCTGCCATGCCACGTTCGTCGGGGCCGAATGCCAGAGCTGTGGCTCGCCATTTTTCCGTCCGAGTTCGCCGCAATAGGTCGCGATGATTCGGATTCCAAACCGTGATCCATTCCTCGCCGTCCGATACCGCCACCGCGTCGGTGTATCCCGCGACGGCCATGCACCGAAGCGCACGCCGGTTTGGCGAGAGTATCGGAAAAAACGTGTCGTCGCTTCGAATCATGTCCCCATACGGACGCGGCTCTTCCAAACGGACCCAGGCCAAGTTGCCGAAGTCGCCGAACATCTCATCGAGCGGATGATCGTCACGCAACAACACCGCCAAGAATTCGCCTCGCGCCGAGAAGGCGACCGCCAAGGCGTGTGCGTAGGGCGTTCGGCCGACGCGAATGGTGTCGCCGGTTGCCAAGTCCCACACGCAGACGATGCCGTCCCAACCCGCCGAAGCCAACCATCGGCCGTCGGGAGAATAGGACACGCTTAGAACGTCGGCTCGATGGCCGGAGAGTATGCGCATGGGGAAATGCGTACCGTCCGATTCGACAATCGATCAGATTTCCCAGATGCGGATGGTGTAGTCGTCGCCGGCGGAAGCGGCGAGTCGCCCGTCCGGACTAAACGTGACCGAATGAATCGACCCCTCATGGCCTTGATAGACTCGGCTTTCGTCGGCGTTGCCGAGGTTCCACAACCGAATGACGCCATCGTCACACCCTGTCATCACCCGTTGGCCATCCGGCGAGAAGGCGATACTGCGAAAATGGCCCGGCGTGCCACGAGCAACCTCTTTGGACGCGTGGCGAATTGGGTCCAGCGCGATCACGGTTCGACCGGCGGCGGCCACCAGCGTGGTCCCGTTCGGTGCGTATGAGACGCTGCGAACCTCGGTGTCTTTGAATCGGCCGAAGTAGTGCGGGTCTTCGGCGCCCGCTCCCCAAAGTGAGACCGCGCCGGAGGCGCCCGCCGCCGCGATCGTCAACCCATCGGGGGCAAACGTCACTGACCAAACGGCGCCCATCTGACCGTCATAAGTCATCAGCGGGCGTTTGCGCCGTTGACCGACATCCCAAAGCCTTACCAGGCCATCGGCACTTCCCGTCGCGAGCATTTGCCCATCGGGGGCGAACGCGATAGCGGTTACCCATGTATGATGATCCTTCAGATCCAGAATCGCCTTCCATTCACCATTGATCTCACGCAGGATCAACCCGCGATTTTCCGTGGCGACCGCCAAGCATTTCATGTCCGGGCTGAAAGAAACTCCGAATACCCATTTAGCACCCCACGAGAGCGTCAAGATGACGACACGATTGGGAATGTCCCAAATGCGCACGGTGCCGTCGTCCGAAGCCGAGGCCAGCAGTCGGCCGTTCGGGGAAAAGGCGACCTGATTGATCGGCTCAGTATGCCCTGTCAGGATGGTCATGATCCTCGTCCACATTTCGCACGGTAAGGAAATGTAGCAGTGATTTTCGGCCTAAGCCAGAAAAAGTTGCATCCGCGGCGAGGTTCGATGAATTGGACCCAGTGCAAAAATCCGGTACGAGGCTGGGTTGCGTCACCCGGGTTTTTGCTGCTATCTTAAAGCGCCTGCGTTTGAACACTTGCATGGAGCCAGTTCGTGACTTCGGTCCTTGAACATCCGCTGCCCCCGACGATCGGCGACCAGTGGCCCGGCGTGCCCGCTTCTGTTCGATTAGGATCGCGAGCGTGGAACCGGTTTTTGTCGTTGTTCGGGCCGCCCGCGAGGCGACGACTGGCCCGAGCCGCTTTGCACATCGACCGAATCCGATTTCATGAGGGCGAGTTTGATCGACTGGCGGATCCGCAGGTGACGCAGTTCGGCAAGCACCTTCGCGGCCGTGCCCGTGGCGGGGAGCCGCTCGACAAACTCTTGCCCGAGGCTTTCGCACTGGCCTGCGTCGCTTGTAAGCGGGCCGTGGGGTTGCGACCCTATGATGTTCAGCTCGCAGCCGGGGCGGTTCTCCATGGCGGAGCCGTCGCCGAGCTGGCGACCGGTGAAGGTAAGACGCTAACCGCCGTATTACCTGCCTACCTGAATGCGCTCACCGGAAAAGGCGTTCACGTAACCACCGTGAACGACTATCTTGCCAAGCGCGACGCCGAATGGATGACGCCGGCCTATGAGATGCTCGGGATTTCCGTCGGCTATTTGCAACAACGCATGCCCGACGCGGAACGGGCCCAGATGTATCGCAAGGACATCACCCACGGGACGGCGAGCGATTTTGGCTTCGACTTCTTGCGCGACAAGCTGAAGCTCCGGGCTACCGACGGTAAGGCGCCGGCGGCGGTCTTCTGGAACGCCTGGCTGGCCAAGGGCGACGAAGCCGGACCGGCGATGGATCCACGCGTGCAGCGGGGCCATCACTTTGCCCTGGTCGACGAAGCCGACAGCGTCTTCATCGACGAGGCTCGCACGCCCCTCATCATCGGCAACCCAACGCGGCCGGCAACGAAGGACGAACAACTCGTCTACCGCTGGGCCGACGCGGTCGCTCAACAGATGGTTCGCAACGAGCATTTTCTCTACGACGAAAAGAAATCCAAGATCGACCTGACCGATGCCGGACGCCGATTGGTGCGTTGGTCCAACCCCCCGGTCGGCGAGCATTCCCACGCCATGGACAAGTTGATCGAGCATATCGAGCGGGCGCTCTATGCGCATCATCGCTATCGTCGCGATCAGCACTACATGGTCTTGGATGACAAGGTCGTTCTCGTGGATGAATCGACCGGCCGAGCACAGCCCGACCGGCACTGGCGCGAAGGCATGCACCAGGCAGTCGAGGTCAAGGAAGGCGTGACCGTCACGAAGGCATCGCCTCATGCGGCTGAGATTACCTATCAGAGCTACTTCCGCATGTACAAGAAGCTGGCCGGGATGACCGGCACGGCTGCCCAAAACTGGCTCGAATTGCGCCGCGTTTACAAGCTCTGGGTCGTATGCGTGCCGACAAATCGGCCCGTGATTCGACAACAATGGCCGGACACGGTTTTCCCGACCGAGAATGTCAAATTCGCCGCCGTCGTCGAGGAAATCAAGAAGCTCAACGCTTCGGGGCGCCCGGTGCTGGTGGGTACGCGATCGGTCGATAAATCGGAAGATTTAAGCAAGCGTTTGACAGACGCAGGAATCAAGCATCAGGTCTTGAACGCGCGCAATCATGCCGCCGAGGCCGAGATCGTCAAACAAGCCGGCATGCTGGGGCGGGTCACAGTCGCCACCAACATGGCTGGCCGCGGAACCGACATCAAGCCCGAGGAGCGGGTCCTTGAGCTGGGGGGCTTGCACGTCCTGGGAACCGAACGCCATGAGTCGTTGCGCATCGACCGTCAGCTTGCTGGTCGCGCCGGCCGCCAAGGTGATCCGGGAAGCTGTCAGTTCTTCGTGTCACTCGAAGACGATTTGCTCGAGGGACTCGGACCGGACCGGTTCGAGCGAATCAAGGCTTTCGCCCGAAAGGTCGCCTCCGAGGCTCGCAACTGGCAACAGTTCTTGCCTTGGTTCGTTAAAGCGCAACGCCGCATGGAACGTCGCCATCGACGTCAACGAATTGACCTGATGCTTTATCACCGTCAGCGCGAAGAGATTCTGAAGGAATTGGGCGCCGACCTTCACGTTGATTAGATCGGTGCCCATGACGGGCCGCGTCTAATCGCCGGCGGGGTGCGTTGCGGCGACAGGCATCGGATTCAAGAGGCTTCGCTCCAGCACTTCTTTGGCGCGGTCGAAATCCGGTTGCCAAGTGATTTCCGGGTAGCCATTCTTCATGCAATCGCGGATCTTCTCCAACGTGTTTCGCGCCATGTGCGGGCATTTATTGCAGGCACACGTGATCCCGGGGACCGGATGGTAGCGATGGCGAGGATGCTTGCTCTGAAGTTGCCAGAGCATGTTAATTTCCGTGGCGACGAGGAAGTCGGTTGTCTCGGCGAAAGAGCCGACATATTTGATCATCGCCTCGGTGCCTCCGACATAGTCGGAGTGCTCCAAGATATTGGCCGGGCACTCGGGATGGGCTACCGTCAGGGCCTTCGGCATTTGCCGCTTGAGCTTGAGGAGGTCTTGCAGGCTGAAGATCTCGTGAACCATGCACGAGCCGTTCCAAAGGATCATTTGTCGGCCCGTGCGTTCCTTCAAATAGGCGCCTAAATGTTGATCCGGCACGAAGAGAATCTCGTACTCTTCGGGAACCCTGCGGATGACCTCCTCGGCGTTGCCGCTGGTAACGACCCAATCGGAAAGTGCCTTCACCGCCGCCGAACTGTTGATGTAGGTCACGGTCTGAAACTTGTGACCATTGATTCGCAGCATCTCTTGGTAGCGGCGCAACTTGTCCGCGGGGCAACTGTCGGCGAGTGAACAACCAGCCTCGAGATCGGGCAACAGAACCTTTTTCTTCGGATTCAGAATCTTGGCTGTTTCGGCCATGAAGTGAACACCGCAGAATACGATGACCGGCGAATCGACTTTGGTCGCTTCGCGGGCCAACTTGAGGCTATCGCCGGTAATGTCGGCCAGCGCCTGAATTTCGCCGTCCTGATAGTAGTGAGCGAGGATGGTCGCCCCAAGCTGTTTCTTCAGGTCGAGGATTTCCAGAACGAGGTCATCGTGAATCGGAGCTTGCGAGGGCAGGGGAGCGGTCGCGGTCGTTGAAGACATTGTGACGGTTCCTTGTTTTTTGCGGTGGCGTAGGAACAACCCACTCTAAACGATTATAGGAGCGATGCCGGTGAGGTGCATTAATTCCGTGCTGAACCAGGCGAACGGTGCGGGTCGACGCGAGGCCATCGGCGGCCCAATCGGCAAAGATTAACTTTTCCCAATCTTCTCACTTGCTAATCATTTTTCCCCCTGCCACAATGAACCCAAATAGTATCCCGTTCGTTCAATCCTGTCCCGCGTATGGCTTGCGCTTTCAATCTTCGCCCCCCTTGTACACGGCTCGGTGTCTTGGACGCTCGTCGCCAGGAGAGTTTCGCGAATGGCTAAAGCAGCTGCTCCCAACGATTTTACTCAACACTTGGTCCGCAAAGGCATCTTGGGTGCCGACCAACTCGAAGAGGCCAAGAACCTTGCCTCCTCGTCCGGCATCAAGCTTCAGGAAGCGATCATCAAACTCGAATACGCGAGCGCCGATGACGTCATGAAGGCGATCGCGGAATTCCACAACCTTGAGTTCATCAGCCTCAACGATGTCACCATCCCCCAGTCGGTCATCGAAATGGTGCCTGAGTCGGTGGCACGCGAAAATCGGGTGATTCCTCTGTCGCATGAAGGCAACGTTCTCAAAATCGTTACCAGCGAACCGGAGAACTACGACACCTTGCAGAAACTCCAGTTCATTCTGAACAAGGATATTCAGCCGGTCCTCGCCGATCGCGAACAGATCGTCGCAGCCATCAATCGCCATTATGGCCAGACCGAAACGGAGTCCGTCGACTCCATGATCGCGGAATTCACGGACACCGCCATCGACTTTACGGAAACGGAAGCGACCGCGAACGCCGCTGCCGCCGAAGATAGCGACGCCCCCGTGGTCAAGTTGGTGAACCTGATCATTGCCGAGGCCATTAACCAGCGTGCCAGCGACATTCACATCGAACCGTTTGGGGATCGGGTACGGGTGCGATATCGCATCGACGGAGTTCTCGTGGAGCGCGACAACATCCCACGCCGGCTTCACGCATCAGTCACCTCTCGCTTAAAGATCATGTCGTCGATCGACATTGCCGAGAAACGGCGGCCCCAGGACGGCCGTATCAAAATGACGGTCCACGGTAAACATTTCGACCTGCGCGTGAGCTTGCTGCCCACCGTTCACGGTCAGGGGACCGTGATGCGTATCCTGGATCGTGGCAACATTCAGGTCGGCATTCGCGATCTAGGCTTCGGCGAAGACGACTTTGCCCGATTCCAACAGATTATCAAACGCCCCAACGGTATTTTCTTGGTGACAGGGCCAACCGGTTCCGGCAAAACGACCACCCTTTATGCCGCCTTGAACGAATTGAACAGGCCCGATCGGAAAATCATCACCGCCGAAGATCCTGTCGAGTATTATCTGCCGGGCATTAATCAGGTCGAAGTGAAGCACCAGATTGGCCTCGACTTCGCCCGGATCATTCGCGCCATGTTGCGACAAGCCCCGAACATTATTCTCGTGGGTGAGATTCGCGACAAGGAGACCGCTGAGATTGCCGTACAGGCGTCTCTGACAGGACACTTGGTTTTCAGTACACTTCACACCAACGATGCGCCATCGGCAATTACACGTCTCGGTGACATCGGTGTGCCCCCGTTCCTAATCGCTTCCTCGGTCATCGCCATCATGGCTCAGCGCCTGATTCGGGTGAATTGCAGCAAATGTAAAGAGCCGTATCGCCCGCCCGAAACCGAATTGGAGGCCGCCGGCATCACCCCCGATCAGGCCGCCAAAGCCACGTTCTTGCGAGGTCGAGGATGCAACCACTGCGGCCAACGGGGGTATCGCGGACGCCTGGGCATCTTCGAAATGATGCGGCTCAACGGACAGATTCGTGAGATGACCTTCCATCGGGAGCCGACACAGAAGATCCGTCGAATTGCCCGTCAAACTGGTATGCGAACTCTGCTTGAAGATGGTGTGCAGAAAGCACTTAAAGGTGTTACGACGCTTGAGGAGGTTCTGAGCATCTGCCACCACGAGACCATGGACTGATCCAATGGTCCCCGTCGAATCGCTATCAGGTTGACTCAACTGGTAGCGATTCGTGCCTTGCGGTCTCCTGAGTCACGGACGATTGATCTCGAGAGACGACTTCCTCTTGGAAGCGTTGAGGCCGCCCATGATGGTCGTTCAAACAGCAGGTGGAATCTTAACCAGTTGAGTGATGTTTTACCGGCCGTTTTTGGTCGGTGAATGACCCGTGGTTGTGGAGGGTGATTGGGATTCAAATAGTAGAACGTTGAAGGCGACGTTTTTTTCAGCGAATTTCCAAAAAATTTGACCGGCTGGCGTTCCCCCGGATAATTCGGCAAGCCACGTGGGCGCCCACGAGGCTGCCAAGGTTCGGTGAGTTTGATGGATCGCCGCCGAACCAACCGAGGTGAACCCTGTGTCATCGGTCCTTATCGACAAATTGTTGACGACGGTCATCCAGCTCAAGGCGAGTGACCTCCATATCTCGGTCGGGCAGCCGCCGGTGGTGCGCCATCATGGGCGGATGCGAAAGCTCGACGCCAAAGTTCTCGACAACGACGACACGACGGCATTGATGAAGTCGATCACGCCCGATCGATGCCAACAAGAGTTGCAGGAAAAGGGCGGCGCCGACTTCGCTATCGAATTCATCGATGGCTATCGTTTCCGCGTGGCCATCTTCAAGCAGAAACAATCGATCGGGATGGTGTTGAGGCGTATCCCGAGCCAGTTTCTGTCGTTCGAACAGATTGGCATGCCGGACGCCATTCGTTCGTTGATCGTCAAGCCTCGTGGTTTGATTCTCGTGACGGGGCCAACCGGCTCGGGCAAGACGACCAGTCTCGCGTCGATGATCAACTTCCTCAACCAAAACTATGACCGGCACGTCATCACGCTCGAAGATCCGATTGAGTATTACCACAAGCACATCAAGTGCACGGTGAATCAACGCGAGATTGGCGTCGATTGCCCCAGTTTCAAAGAGGGCATCCGCCGGGCCTTGCGTATGGACCCGGACATCATCCTGGTCGGCGAAATGCGTGACCTGGAAACGATTCACGCCGCGATCGAAGCGGCCGAAACGGGCCACGTTGTGTTCGCGACGCTCCATACCTCTGGTGCGGCCTCCACGATCAACCGCATCATCGACGTGTTTCCCAAAGAACAGCAGGATCAGATTCGTACGCAGTTGAGCACCGCGTTGATTGGCGTGTTGTCGCAAGGCATCTTGCCGCGGAAGCCCGAGGGGCTGGTGGCGGCCTTCGAGATGATGGTGGTCACGCCTGCCATTCAGAATCTGATCCGCGAAAACAAGGTCTACCGCATCGAAAGCTCGATTCAGACCGGGCGCAAACACGGCATGTTCTTGCTCGACGAGAGCCTCTTCCGGCTTTGGAAAGACGGCTTGGTCGAAAAGGAAGAAGCCTTGTTGAAGGCGAACAAACCAGCCGAGTTGGCTGCGAAGATCGCCTTGGCTGAGCGAGGGCAGTTTGACGACGACGAGGAGTACGAGGACGACGAGGAATACGAAGAGGACGACGAGGACGAGGATGAAGACGAGGAGGAGCGACCGCGGCGCGGCCGGCGGTAGCCCCGTGGGCCGAGCCGGACGTTGATTCCGGCTTGGCGAGGAATGTAATCGGACGATACCTTCATCCTTGGACCTGAAAAGAGAGACCCGATAATGTCCACACCGAATCCCAAAGACGCTGCCAAGAAGCCGGTTCCCGCGCCGACCGGCAAACCAGCGCCGGCCGATCCGAAGAAAGCTCCCGCCGCTAAGCCTGCTGCCGGCAAGCCGGCGCCGGCCAAACCCGACGCCGTGAAGCCCGCCGCTGGAAAACCCGCCCCTGCGAAGCCGGATGCCAAAGCCAAGTCCGCCAAGAAGGTTGCCCCCGCCGGCGATCGCAAATGGTCGGTCGAAGGCGGCACCAAGAAACTTGGTCAGATTCTCGTCGATCTGGGCTACCTCGACGACAACCAACTGTGGGATATCCTCGAAGAGGCTCGCTCCAACGGGCTTCGCGTCGGCCAAGTCGCGCTGTCGCGAGGCCTGGTCAATGAAGACCAACTGCTTCAGGCTCTTGGCGAACAACACAACCTCAAGGTCGTCAACCTCGAAGAGGTTAAGCCGCAACCGAATGCCGTCACCATGGTGCAAGAGACCATGGCGACGGTGTACAAGTTGTTGCCGTTGGCGTTTGACAATGGCGTTCTCACCGTAGTGATGTCCGATCCGAGTAACCTTCAAGCATTGGACGATCTTCGCAATTTCCTCGGGATTCAGCAGGTGCAAGCCGTGCTGGCCCCGCCGGCGCAGATTGAGGCCGCAATCGCCAAGGCCTATTCCGGGAAACAGGAGAATATCACCGACCTGATCGCCCAACTCAATGCCGACTCGGCCCTCAATGCTCTCAGCGGGCGTCGCGAGACGAGCATCGATCTCGAAAGTCTCACGGAAATCGCCGACGCCGCCCCCGTCCGCAAACTCATCAACATGGTTCTCTTGATGGCCATCAAGGACCATGCCTCGGATATTCACTTCGAGCCGTTCGAAGATGAGTACAAGATGCGGTATCGTTGCGACGGTGTCTTGTACGAAATGGTGCCTCCTCCACGCCACCTGGCGACGGCCATCAGCAGCCGTATCAAGGTCATGGCGAATCTCGACATTGCCGAACGCCGGCTTCCGCAAGACGGGCGGATCGAACTCAACGTCGGTGGCAACCCGGTTGACATGCGCGTTAGCGTGTTGCCGACGATGTTCGGCGAAAGCGTGGTCATTCGTGTTCTCGATCGTACCGTGGTCAACCTTGACCTTGATCGCATCGGTATGCCCGAGCAGATTCTCACCGAATTCCGCAAGCTGATTCACAAGCCCAACGGTATCGTCCTGGTGACAGGGCCGACCGGCGCCGGTAAGACCACGACGCTGTACTCGGCTCTCAACGAATTGAACCAGATCACCGACAAGCTCATCACGACCGAGGACCCGGTCGAGTATGAAATCGACGGCATATGCCAGTGCATGATTAACCACGAGATTGACCTGACGTTCGCCAGCGCGTTGCGGTCCATCCTGCGTCACGACCCGGACATCATCCTCGTCGGTGAGATTCGCGATTTGGAAACGGCACAAATCGCCATTCAAGCGTCGCTGACGGGGCATTTGGTGTTTAGCACACTTCACACGAACGACGCGCCGAGTACCATCACGCGATTGCGTGATATGGGCGTCGAGCCGTTCCTGATCACGGCCACCGTGGAGGGCATCCTCGCTCAGCGGTTGGTGCGTCGCATCTGTGCCAATTGCCGCGAAGAGTTCACGCCGTCGGCCGAGATGTTGATGGAACTGGGTCTGAAGCCTCAAGACGCCAAGGGCCGCAAGTTCTTCTACGGTGCCGGTTGCGAGAAGTGCAACAACCTGGGCTTCCGTGGCCGGTCCGGCATTTTCGAGTTGATGCCGATTGATGACGAAATGCGCGACTTGATCTCGTCGGGTGCCTCGACCGATGCGTTGAGGCAGTTGATTCGGACCCGCAACACGCCCGGCCTGCGAGAAGCGGGCCTGGAGGCGCTACAAAAGGGCGTGACCACGATCGAAGAAGTGGTGCGCGAGACCGTTTTGGAAGACAGCGATTGATCGAATCGCTTCGGAATTGGGCGGCTCGTCTTTGCGGACGAGCCGTGGACCTTCGGAGCTTGGGGATCTCGGGAGACCGTTATGCCGACCTATAAATTCGAGGCGATGGACACGACCGGCGAAGAGGTCAAGGATCAGATCGACGCGCTGAATGAGGAAGAGGCGCAACAAAAGATTAAGCAGATGGGCTACTTCGTTACGAAGTTGACCCCCGTCGGCGTCCAAGGCAAAGGCAAGAAAGGCAAGAAGAAGAAGAAGAGCGGCAAGACGTTCACCATCGGCAAGGTGTCGTCCAAGAAGCTCTGTACCTTCACTCGCCAATTCTCGACGCTACAAGACGCTGGTCTGCCGGTCTTGCGGAGCCTCAAGATTCTCGAAGGCCAGATGCGGCCAGGCGTGTTGAAAAACGCCCTCATCGATGTCGTGGACGATGTCGAATCGGGTAGCTCACTCTCCGAAGCGATGGGAAAACACCCGAAGTGTTTCGATCGCCTCTACGTGAATATGGTCAAGGCCGGTGAGGCCGGCGGTGCCCTCGAAGTCATCCTTCAGCGTCTGGCCGACTTCAAGGAAAAGAGCCAGTCGTTGAAGCGAAAAGTCATCGGCGCCATGGTCTATCCGTGCGTCGTGATCCTCGTCGCGGTCGGCATCTTGACCTTCATCATGGTCGCGATCATCCCGAAGTTCAAAAAGATCTTCGACGATTTCCAGATGAAGCTGCCGGCCATGACGCAGTTCCTCATCGATACCTCGATGTGGTTCGCTGACTACTGGTGGTGCCTGCCGCTGTTCCCGCTCAGCTTCTGGTTATTGATCAAACTGATATGCCTCTTTAGAGCCGGCCGCTATGCGTGGGATTGGGTCAAACTCCATATTCCGATCATGGGGAAGATCCTCGAAAAAACAATTGTCGCGCGAACGATGCGAACGCTGGGTACCCTCGTCGCGTCGGGCGTGCCGATTCTCGAATCGCTGGCCATCGTCAAGGAGACCGCGACGAACGCCGTCTTCGAGCGATGCTTCCAGCGAGTCTATGAGTCGATCCGCGAAGGTGAATCAATTCACGAACCGATGCGTGAAAGCCGGCTCGTGGACGACATGGTCGTGAACATGATCGAAGTCGGTGAGGAAACCGGCGACCTGGACACCATGTTGTACAAGATCGCGGATTTCTACGACGAAGAAGTGGACACCGCCGTCAAGAGCCTCATTAGCTTGCTTGAACCGATCATGATCGTCGTTTTGGGCGGCATCATCGGGTTCATCGTGATCGCGTTGTTCTTGCCCCTGATCAAACTGCTCGAAGGTCTAAGCAAGTGATTCATACGGCCGGCCGGTCGTGGAGTCGCTCTCCATGCCGGCCGGCACCGGTTCGATCATCGTAGGGAGATTCATCGAATGATCCGCTCTCGTGTCACTCGACGTTCCGGCTTCACGCTCGTGGAGTTGATCGTCGTCATCGCCGTCATCGTCATTCTGATGTCGCTTTTGACGGCGGGTATCATGCGTGCTTATTCAAAGATGAATGAAGCGCAAGCCCGCAGCGATATCTCGCAACTGGCGACGTCGCTGCAAGCGTTCATGGGCGAGTACCAAGTGAATCACGTCCCCAGCCGGTTGGCGCTTCGCGAAGACGGGCGTTACGGCGACAACCCCAACAGCACGATCGCCGCGATCGAGTTGGAGACGGAGAGCTACCTGAAGCGCCTCTGGCCGCGATTGGTAACGGCAGGCCGGACCGGGAATCCGCCGCCAAATTCGCGGACCCCGTTGCCAAACACGAACTTCACTGATTGGAACGGCGACGGCGCTTACAACAGTGGCGCCACCTATATTCTCGAAGGCGACCAGAGCCTTGTGTTCCTCCTCGGTGGCATCCAACGTCCCGATGTGACCAATACCTTCAAGACGCCCTCCGGTTTCTCGACGAATCCGCAGAACCCGACGCTGTTCACCGCTGGAACCAAAGGCCCGTTCTACGAATTTAAGCGCTCGCGCTTGGCGATGGTGAATCATTCGCAAACCGGGAACTCACAGTTCCTGTCGTACAACGATCCGTGGGGAACGCCATATCTGTATTTCAGCTCGAGTCGCGGCGGCAACGATTATTGGGTTGGGCCAAACAACAACTTCTCGACATCCGATTGCCCGTCGGCTCCGCGATATGATGATCACCCCGACCTCGGAGGATCGGTCGTCGGGCCGGTCTTGCCGTATCCCGAGGCCATCCTCAATGGTGGCGTACGATTTCACAACCCTAATTCGTTTCAAATTATCTCCGCGGGCAAGGATCAGGTCTTTGGTAGTTGCATTACCTCCGGTGGGGCTTGGTATTGGAAGCCCAACGCCGGTTATCGCCAGGATCATCCCGGCGCCGACGACATGAGCAACTTCCATGGCCGGCTGCTTGGCTCTACCACCGAATAAGGAGCGAACTCATGAGACATGCGCCATCATGTCGCCGGTCGGGATTCACGCTCCTCGAAGTGATGATCGTGATTGCCATCGTAGTGACGATTGCCGGTTTGGCGTTTGGGGTCTTCGGCACGGTGCGCCGTTCGCAGAACAATCGGGCTGCCGAGGTGACAATCGTCAAGGTTGCCAGTGCCCTCGAACAGCAGTGGAACGCCGTCATCGACAATGCCAAGGGCGATGCCAAGAACAGCACGATTCCCTCGGGAGTCGTGACGCTTGCTGGTGGAGACTCACGGCGGGCGCTGGTGATTTGGACCAAGGTTTCGTTGAAGCGGGAATTCCCCGTCAACTTTGACGAGATTACGTGGCCATCGTCAAACGGATTTGAGAACAAGGCCGCCTATGTGTCGCTGATCCAAGGTTGGACCGCTCCGAATCCGCGCGACCCGCACATGGAGTCGGCCATACTACTCATGGCGGCGTTGAAGATGACGCGTCGCGGTATGGCAGCATTTGATGTCGAACAGTCGGTCGGTGCCCATGCCGCCACCAACGTCAATTACGGGAACAAGTCGTTCCGCGTCTTTCAGGATTCCTGGGGCACACCGATTGCCTTTTCGCGATGGCCCAGCGCGGCGACCAACGCGGCTGCCGTGCCGGAATTGAATCAGCCTCCTTATGAGGTTCGCAATCGGCAGAATCAGTTGATCGATCCGCAGGATCCCGAGCGGACGCTTCTGGAAAACTCGTGGCGTTCGAATTTCGGCAACGCCTTCCAACAGTTGTTGCATTCGATTCGGAATCCGCCTCAAAATCTGTCGCCGATCGTGTTCTCGGCTGGGGCCGACCAGAGCTTTAACGTGAATCAAGACCTGAGCGTCATGACCGGCGCCGTGGATGAACACAACGACAACATTTATAGCCATCGCGTTCGCGGCGCGGGCAACCGGGGAGATTAATCATGCCGATGTATCGATCGCAAGTGTCACGGCCGAAACGTCGCGGATTCACCCTGCTCGAAATGCTCGTGGTCGTGGCGTTGCTCATCACATTGCTGACCATCACGGTCGCCATTGGGCCGCGATTGGCGGATGAACAGCGCACCAGCCGCGCCGCCGACGTTTTTCAGGGCTGGCTCTTGATTGCCAAGCAGCGAGCGTATCGGGACGGGGCCGCTCGAGGAATTCGTCTGGTTCGCGACGCCGACAATCCGAACTTGGTCCGAAGCGCCGTTTTCATCGAGGTGCCCGAGGACTTCCGCGACCTGGGCGTGGATAACGGCTCCGGCGGCAAGAACTATTCGTTCCGCCTGCGGGTCAATCCCGCGCCGAATAACCAAGTCGCGTTCATCCTGAACACGACGGTTAATCTGGCCGGACAACAGACGATTCTCCCCGGCGACTACCTGCGACTCGATACGGCTCCTTATTCGTTGCATCGCATCAATCAAGTTCAGTTCCGGCCGGGACAGGGTGGAACGCGGCTGGTCCTCGCTTCCGCAACGGGCCAGCCCAGCCGTGTGAGCCTGGACAACGGGCAGCCGCTCAACACGACCGATTATCGGATCATCCGAGCGCCGCGGCCGATGGTCGGCGAAGCGAATTTGCAGATGCCGAAAGACGTGGCCATCGACCTCGATCCCAGCACCTACGGATCGAGCTTTTTGCCGCCGTACACGAACGTGCCGGCTCCGGGTGGCGTCGCGGGGCGAGAGATCGACATCATCTTTGGGCCGAAGGGCCAATTGGTGGGCGACACGGCCGCCTCAACGGGCAAACTCGTGTTGCGAATCCGCAACGTCGATCACAGCCCCGATGGTCAAACGACAATTGGATCGAATTCTTACAACGTTTATCAGCGCGGCGATCAGACGCTGTTGACGATCTATACGCGGACGGGCTTGATCGCGGCCCATCCGGTGAATCATTCGGATCTGTCGAATCTATCGAGTGCCTATGATTTCGTCCGCGACGGTAAATCGTCCGGGCTGTAAACACGGAGACGTGTCGATGATTGCTCCTCGAATGACAACGCGACGGGCCGGCATTGCCCTGAGCGAAGTCCTCATCGCGATCTTCGTGCTGGCCCTGGGGCTGCTGGGTATCGCGACGTTGTTTGTCGTCGGCGCTCTCCAAAGCGCCCAGGCGATCAAGGACGAGCGAACGGCAGCGACCAACTACAACGCCGCCGCTCAGGCTCGGCAGATGTGGAAAGACGCCCTCGCGGTTTCGTCGTATCGCCGGGACCCGTTCTTGAACGCATTCCGCAATCCCAATGCGTCGCTGAACCCCGACTATACGCCCTACCCGAGCTACGGTCTTCGCGAAATTCCGCCGAGCTATATGTCCGGCTTGCCGCAGTTGCCCCCGACCTACACCGGACCAAGCTATCCGGTATTCGTCGATCCGGTTGGTTGGAATAACTTCGCGAATATCTCGGCCGATCCGGCGATGCGTTATTGGATCGCCGGCAGCACCCAGGTCGGCGGGTCACCCCAGAGAATCTTGGGCATCCCGCGCCGCAGCTTGCGATTCCTCGAATACTCTCAAGACAATCGCGGGTTGTACACGCAGATTATGTCTCCCGCGACGCGGCAGATCTTGACCTCGCGGTTTTTCATCCAACTGGATGACTTGGCGTTTGGTCCCGACGGGACACCGGTCGGCCCAAACAGCAACACCTCGGGGCAAAGTGGCCCGCTCACGGGTGAGATTCAGCGCGATGGCCGGTACAGTTTCGCCTACTTCATGAAGCTGAACAGCGCCCGGTTGCCGTCGATGATTAACCTGACGGTCGTGGTGTACAGCGGTCGCAGCCCCGACGGGCCGTCGGATGAGACGGCGTATGCGGCCGGCTTCACCCCGGGAAGCACCTCTGTTCTGTTGCGTTACGACCCGTCCACCCAGCGGAAGCCGGCGATCCGCAAAGGTCAGTGGATACTCGATTCGACGATGCACATGATGGACACCAACGGCACCCCGGATCCTCACGGCCACTTCTATCGGGTCGTGGACATCACCGAGGTGAGCGCGACTGATATTCGCTTGGAAATTCATACGCCGGCCCTGGGGTCCCCACAACGGTTGCCGACGTTTGTCAGCGGCAATCCGGCCAACGCCCCGATTGGGTTTCTGGTCGTGATGGACCACGTCAGCGAGGTTTTCGACAACGGCACGATCACTCCGGAGACGCCTCCGGTTCCGTGATCGCTCGATATTCGTTCCTGGATTTATCGGTTCCTCCGCGTTGTTGGAGGAATCAGGGGATACCCGTGTCTTTGGGTATGGGGAGTTGATTTATGCCGAGTCATTCAGTCCGACGTCGCGCTCCCGACCGTCCGGGCTTCACGCTGGTGGAAATGCTGGTGGCGACCGCCGTCAGCATGATCCTGATGTGGATCCTGAGCGAGGCGTTCGTCCGCGGCTTGGGAATGTTCCGCACCTTGCGGGCGCAGGTGAATCTGCAAGAGCGGTTGCGCATGGCGCAGAGCATGCTTCGGCATGATCTCGCCTCGGAACATTTTATTCGCGAAACCAATGCGGCCCCGTTCCGCGATTACGTGAGCGACTTCCGATTCAACCGGGGTGACGCTCCACCGACGCAGAACAGCGGCGGCGGCGGTGGGTATTTTCGCATCTTTCAATCATCCATGGATCCGTCGAACCCGACCGGCGAGCCGGCCGTCTTGGAGGGAACCGATCCCGATGGCATCGCGTTCACGCGATCCGTGTCGTCGATGCTGATGTTCACGGCCCGTCGCCGGCCGACCGGGCCTCATGACCGGTTTCAGATTCAGACTCTGGATCCACAACTGCTGACACAGACCCAGCCGGTCGATTTCCAACAGATTGGCTATTATTCGAGCGAGTGGGCGGAGCTGGCTTATTTCATGGTGAATACGGGCGACACGGCGAACGGCACGCCGCTGTATGATCTCTGTCGCCGGCAACGGCTGTTGATTCCGCAGAACGGGCCGGCGAATCTTCCCGCTGTGTCGAATCCGAATCCCGAGGAGATGAGCTACCGCACGCAAATCGACGTGGGCGCGAATCCGCCGGGGAATTTCTACAACCGCATGGTGACGGTGACCCAGCCGCGCAATCGCCTAGGCATGATGCCGGCGATGACGACTCGGAATTTCCCGCCGCCGGTTCATCCCGCGACGGAAGCCTTGGCTGGGCTGCCGGGGTTCGTCACGGGTCCGAACGGTGCGCCGCCGCCGGTGTTTGCCGCCACGCAGTTCTTCGACCCCATCGATGGCCGACCGCGTATTCGCAATCTGGGCGAGGAAGCCGGCGTCAATCGCCAGGGTGACGATCTGTTGCTTACGGATGTCATCAGCTTCGAGGTGAAAGCTCTCTGGGATTACGACCAAACCTGGATGCCCTCGAACACCCAGGCCCAGCGTACGCAACGCCAACAGATGGAGCAACAGTTGGCCCCGCGCCTGACATATCTGGGCGGCATCGTGAATCCCGACTGGCCCTATGACTACCTGCCTCTATCGCCCGTTGTGCAGCCGGCCGGCGGAAACACTAATTTCCGCATGGGGAACATGGCTCTGCGCAATCGCGGCTACCGCGTATTTGATACCTGGTCGTCGGCCAACCCCTACGGCGGCTGGAACACGACGACCCCAAATGGAAACCCGGCGGCGACCGCCAACCGCATCCCGTTGCGGATTCGGTTGAAGGCCGTCACCATCGTCATCCGCGTTTGGGATCGCAAGACCGAACAGACCCGACAAGTAAAGATCGTTCAAGACCTGTAATCGCCGTCGCCTTGGCGGGGCGCTCTGGAACCGTCCCGCGACCTGAACCACCCGCACCCTGGGAGTGCGAATCATGTATCGACCAAATCATCTTCGTGCGAATCATCGACGCGATGGCGCCATCCTCATGGTGGTCATCGTCATCCTCATGCTGTTCATGGTGGTGGGCATCTGCTTCGTGTTGTTCGGCGAATCAGCCGCCACCTCGTCGCGTGTCTATCGCGAGGCGGTGTTCTTTGCGGAACGCTACCCCACGGGCGAAGAGTTGCTCGGCTGGGCGTTGGGCGACCTGATCTACGACGTGCCCGATGACGACACGGGGCGATTCGTGTCGATCCGCGGTCATTCCTTGGCGCGGAACATGTATGGTTGGAACTACTCCAACGATCCGAATTACATGCTCGGGATCAAGGGTCACGATAACGAGACGCCCTTCAACGGCTCGGGCCGGCTGAGGACGAGCGGGCCGACCGTGATGAACCCTTGGAACGCCGACGATTTCGAACTCGTGAATTATGGCTACTTCGACCCGAATAAGGGCTACCCGAGCTATGCCTCGTACCCGAATTACATTCGGCACCCGGAACGGGATCGCAACGGCTTGTTCACTGGCGGGAATAACGCGCCGTACACGGCCGTCGACAAGAACAACATGTTCCTCGGAAAGCTGGACGCGAACGGGAATGTCTTGGCTCGTTCGTTCTGGCGCGACTACACGGGCGCGGTGAACGGGCTACCGGCAAACGCGACTCTGAACAATACCCAGTTCTGGTGCGATCCCGATCAAAACTATCTGTTCCGCCGCGCGTTGACGATGCGCCCGCGACCGGCAGATCAACTGCTCAGCACCGACCCTCAAACGTTTGCCTTTGTGTTTGCTAACAGTACGCCGGGGGCCGGCACGACGCGGCTATTCCCTCGCCCGAATCCGGATGGCGACGTTCAAAATGTGCCCTGGAGTGTCGGCAACGACAGCATCTGGGTCGATCTCGATTTTCCAGTCGTCGAGCTGACCACGGGCCGAAAGGTCAAGCCGCTGTTTGCCTTTTTCGTGATGGACCTCGATGGCCGGCTGAATCTAAGCGTGGCCGGTAATCGTCGCGGCACGGGCAATACTCACACGTCCCTGCAAGGTTGGGGACGTTGGGAGATGAACCCGTTGAAGCTCGGCATCAGCGCCGCAAACTACGCTCAATTGTTTTCCGGCGCGAATTTCCAAGGCAGCCCGGTCAATGGCCGGTTTGCGTTGCCAGGCGGGAATCCCGTGCCCGGCTGGCCTCTGACGAACCAAGTCCCGTCGGGTTCAACGCCGCCGTATTATGCGAAGGTCGATTTCGATGGCAGCACACAGACCAATGCCGGTGGCGCGTCGCGTCTCTCCTATGCGACAAGCCCGTCGCTGGACATTGCACCCAATTACCCCAATCGCTATCAGAATGGCAGCAACTTCGAGCGCCAAGATCACGCGGGCCTGTTCAACCCGTTCGCGATCAATCGGACCAACTCGTATTCGAATCCGAACGATCTCGACAGCCTGCTGCCGATCGGGGACATGAAGCATTTGCTCCACGGGACGGCAGCCACCGATTGGCAGGAGGCGCGGGCCTACAAGCTCATGACGGCGGCGATGGGCAACGCGCAAATCCGCCGAACACGAGTGACGACCTACAGCATGGACCTGGATCGACCCGGCGCGGCCCCCGGCCTGCCCGGCTCGACGATCGCGACTCAGCTTCTGCTCGACCCCAATCAGCCGTTGCCGCAACGAATGCCGACCGGCGCTCCGACGACCTTCGGCAGCCTGTTGGCCAACCGGGCATCGACGCCGGTTCAGGCAGGCGATATGGCTACTAATGATTGGCGCTCGGTTCTGCCCTATATCGGCAAGGTCGATCTGAATCGCAAGCTCGCCAAGTACCCCGACCCGCCACAGACGGGGCCGGGCCAGTACGGGCGCTACACCGGTGCTGAGCAGATTCAATACGATCGAGCTGTCCGCGACCGGGTGACGCTCGCTCGCGAGATTTTCTTCCGATTGCGGAAGGTGACGAATGCCGCGGAGCCGGACCCGGCGGCGATTCCGGTACCGGCGCAGGCCAACATGCCGGGCGACCCCCGTTTCGAGGCGCTGCGGTATCTGGCCCAACTCGCAGTGAACATCGTCGATTTCATCGACGAGGACGATTACCGCACGGGCTTCAACTTCCTCGAAGATCAATTGCCCAACTTCGATGGCGGCGCCTACCCAGTGGTTCGCCCTGCCGGCTGGGTATTCGGTACCGAATTGCCGCGATTGGTCGTCAATGAGGTTTACGCTCAGGTCATCAACGATCCGACGGACGGCTCGATTCCGCCCTATGCCCCGGGTTCGATCTCCGATCCCGACACGCCCGCGGGTCAGATGAACCGGCCGTTCATGGGCATTCCGAACAACACTCGGGCGTCGAAGGATCTTCGCGTCAACTTCTATGTGGAGTTGCACAACCCGTTCAACACCGACCCCAATCTGATTGAGCAGGGTACGGGTCGGCTTCAGTTCACCGGTGCCGGCGCCAATCCCGGAAACCGGAACGCTTATCAGATTAAGATTCGTTCCAAGGCCGACCATATCACGGCCGCGTGGAACGTAACGGGCGACCCGGACGCGACCCCCGCGGGTAACCCGCCACAGTCGCAGGCGATTCAGGCCGAGATTTACGACTTCCAGGCGGACCCGAGCAACCCGCCGATGGGTGGCGTCGATATCAACACCGTCGCGCCGTCGAATGCCAACTACAACGGCACCAATGGTAGCAATCAGGGCTATTACGTGGTCGGCCCCGGCGGTAACGGCTTGGAGAGCAGTTTCCCGCATGACCGTGCCGGCATGGGGGCGTCGCCGGTCAATGCTACGATAGCGATTCAGGCCGGCAGCCCGTCCGGTCGCCCCAACCAAGCTTTTTCGACGATGCCCTTGACCAACGGGCAACAGTTGACGATGAATCTGCAAAACCAGGATTATCAGCCGGGCGTTTACCTGCAACGATTGGCCAGCCCCTACAAGGCGGCCCAGCCCGATCCGACGCGGGGCGACTACAACCCGTTCGTTACGGTGGATTACATTCAGGGCGTGCAGATTCAGGATGCCGTTCTCTATGACAACGTCGGTAAGCGGAACAACTCGAATCCGATGTCAGGCGAACGGACGCCATTGGAACAACGTCAAGGATTCGGGCGTCGGCAACCGTTCCGGGCGACCGGCGTGACCGCCCAGAACCCGAACCCAGGCCCGATGGATCAGCCCAAGCACACGATGTTCCGCCAGAATGGCCAGAACGCCATGAATGGCGGCGGGGGCGGCGGTGATACGATCGATCGGCCGTTCGAGTGGCTGATTCACTATGACCGGCAACTGGCGAACGCCTCCGAGGTTCGTCACGTCTCTGGCTTCGCCCCGCATCAGTTGACGCAGCAGTTCATCTATCAGAACGGCCCGACGACGGTGGTTCACGGCCACCGCGCACCGTGGGCCAATCCGAGCACGCGACTCTATCGAACCCTGGAGTTCTTCGGGACCCGCGAACGGTATATGTCAGCGGCGTTCGGTGGGCGAACGGCCGGGCGCGTGAACGTGAACACGATCGCAGACCAACAGACGTTCCGAGCGATTTGCGACGCCGACGTTGGCAATTTCTTCCCAGAGTCCGGCGGGCAGGCCGCGGTCGATACGATCTGGAACTTATTGAGCGCTTCCATGAATGGCGGCGACGGGGTTCCGTTCACTCCTGACGATCGGCCGTATTGGGCGTTGACCATGCCCAATCCGAATGTCAACGGCATGCCTCCGCAGTTCGATTCGCAGTATCCGACCGGAAACGAGCCGGGGTCGGAGAAAGGATTGCTCCGCAGCCGTCCCGGGTCGCCCGGCACCGCCATTTTCAAGGATCCCACGAATGGCGTGCATCCTTATCAACAGGATGAATTGCTCAACAAGGTCTTCAGCCATCTGACGACCCGCAGCAACGTTTTCGCGGTCTGGTGTACTGTCGGGTTCTTCAATGTGCGTGATGCCTCGGCTCGCCCGGTGAAGCTCGGCGGCGAGGTCAGCACGTCGTTGCGGCGGCGAATGTTTGCCATCGTCGATCGCACGAATCTGTCGAAGGATTCGGGCAATCCACGCATGCAAGGGCCGCGGCCGTTCATGTTCCCGTTCGATCCAGTAATCGACCCGGCGACTTACCCGAATCCGCAGAGCGCGCCGGGCGTGTTCCGCAATCCGCCGTCGTCGGTGGTGCAGATTCACGTCCCGCACTTTGACTACAGTGCCGACGATGGTGGGTTGGTGCTTCGCGATACCTACGACGGTGTCGAGTTCAACGATCCGCCGGCCAACAAGTTCGTCCTCAAAGCCGGCTCGATCCTTTACCTCCAGCTTTATGATCCGGGATGGTACAGCGGCAAAGACCTAACGCAGGCGCCGGATCCGCTGGACGCGACCGAGCCTCGGGTCCGCAGCCAAATACCGATCCAGGTGGTGGGCATCAATCCGCCGACCGCTCAGGTGCCGACGTTCACGATCACGGTGACGCTGCCCGGAGCAGGGCCTCTGCCCGGCGCGATTCCGCCGTCGATTCCGGTGGGGACGGCGATTAGCACGTCGCGTATCGGAAACCCTGGCCCGCAGATTTTGCCAATCCCGTATGACCAACCGCCGTATTCCAACACGGTGGTGCCATTCGTTCAGATCTTGCAATAGGCAGTGATGGGCGAAAAAAGGCCGGTTGAGCCAAAGCTCAACCGGCCTTTTTTTGTCGCCTGGGTCCGGCGTGGGGACGTGTGGTCACTGGTCGTCGGGCGGCAGCGGGGCGGCTCCGGGCGGTGGCGTGCCTCCACCGGACCGGATATAGGTCGCTCGCATCTTTTCATAGTCGCCGGCGGTCATTCGATCCAATTCCACGAGGCTTCCATCGTCCTGTTGTTTGAAAATCTGTTTGATAAATGGAATGCACCACCCGCAACCGGTGCCCGCGCCGCCGCATTCGGAAAGCTGGCTCGGCACTCGGGGCTGGTGAATGCGAATGTAGTTCACAAGCTTGCGGCGCGTGATATGGAAGCAGTAACATATGCGGTCATCGAGGTTCATGGGGGCCTCACGGTTGTAGGCGTGTTGAGTCCATCATACCCAAATCGGGGTCGCGATGGTTGAGTCGCCGGTAATTCTGTGCGGGCTGGGTCGCGTTGGTTGGCGTGTTCTCGATTACCTTCGGGCGGCTGGGATGCCGGTGGTCGTCATCGATCGCAATGTCGATCCGGCGGACTCTCGGCTCGGCGGCGCCGCGATGATTCGGGGGGATTTCCGCGATCGGGCGATTCTAGAAAAGGCCGGCATTGCGGACGCCCATGGGGTCATCGTGTTGACCAGCGATGACCTCACGAATATCGCGACGGCCCTTCTCGTACGACGGCTCAGACCTGACGTTCGGATCGTTGTCAGAATGTTTAACCAAAACCTTCTGGCTCAACTCGGCAAAGCCGTCAGAAACGTGACCACGTTGAGCGTTTCGGCTCTCACCGCTCCAGTCATGGCTTTAACGGCCTTGACCGGTGAGATTTTGGGGTCGTTCGCGATCGACGACGAACAGCGGCAAATCGGAGACATGAAGATTTCGCCGAACTCTATCCTTGTCGGTCAGACGATCGCGCGAATATCGTCGCAGTTTCGATCCGTGCCATTGGTTCACCGCCAAGCGGGTCAGCAGCGATTGTTGGGGGACATTGACCCCGCAACCACGATTCACGAGGGAGACGAACTTTTCGTTTGCGGCGAACCTCGCGACCTGAACCGATTGCGCAGCGCGGCACAGACCGCTGCCTGGGAGGAGTTATTGCTGGACGTTCAATGGGCGGGACGTTTACGCCGATTCGGCCGAATGGTTTGGAGCGCCATGCGGGAGATTGATCGCGCCTTGCAATTCTGCGCCGCGCTGATGATCCTGGTTGTGATGGCGAGTACGCTGCTTTACTACGCTGGTGGAATGAGCCGCACGATTCCCGATGGGTTGTATCGCACGATCAGCGTGATCGCGACCGGCGCCGACATGCGCGGCGAGGAATTTGTCGGCTGGCAAAAGGTTTTTGTCAGCTTATTGCGTATCGCGGGCCTGATGTTGGTGGCGGCCTTCACGGCCATCTTTACGAACTACCTGCTTCGTGCCCGACTCGGCGGCGCCTTGGACCTGCGAAGGATTCCCGATGGCGGGCACGTTGTTGTCTGCGGTCTGGGCAACGTCGGCTTCCGCGTCGTTGATGAATTGCTTCGCCAAGAACATCAAGTGGTGGTCGTTGAACGAAAAACCGACAATCCGTTCATCGTGTCGTGTCGGCGACTCGGTGCCGCCGTGATTTCCGGTGACGCTGCCGTCGCCGAAGTGCTGAAGCAAGCCAACGCGGCAACCGCGCGAGCCGTGGTCGCGGTAACCTCAGACGATCTTGCGAATATCGAAATTGCCTTGCTCGCGCGAGACCTGAATCCAAGTCAGCGCGTCGTGGTCCGGCTGTCGGATCCCGAACTGGCTGAGACGGTGAGGCAGACCGTGGACATTCCGCTGGCGTTATCGGTGCCGGCCTTGGCGGCGCCCGCTTTCTTGGCGGCCCTTTATGGCGACCGCGTTCTGGGGTTGTTCCGCATTGCCCGGACCATGCTTGCCGCCGTGAAGTTCACGGTGCCGGCCGGTGACCCGGTACTCGATGGGGCTGTCATTCGCACGATCGCCATCGATTATGGGGTCGTGCCGCTCGGTCAGGGAAAAGGGAATCCGCAGCCCGACCCTTGCAGCCGGTTGAGCGCCGGCCAACATCTCGTGGTAATCGGAACGTTATCGGATTTGGATCGCCTGTTTCGGCGTGAGCCGGCCAAGCGAGATTGGGGCGTCGCCTTGACCCACGTCCCGGCCCTGGCCCGCGATGCGATTGTACTGCTGTTGCGTGCGACGCGAAACCTGTCGGCGTCCGATGTCAATCGGATGGTCGAATCGCTTCCGGCACGGGTGGCCGACGGGCTGACTCGCGGCGAGGCGGAGGACTTTATGGAGCTATTGAAACGCGAGCGAGCGGCGGCGCAGTTGGTGCCGCCGGTCACGAGTTGATCGTTTATTTTTTCTTGCCGTTGATGCGGTCGAGGGCTTCCTTGGCGACGATCTTGATGCCGGCGTCGGTGTGGTTGGTCATTTTCTGAACCTCGTCAGCGGCGCGGCCTCCGTCGGGGCCGAAACAGCCCAAGGCCCACAAACACATTCCGACAAACGTCAGATCTTCGTGTTGAAGGCCCTGCATCAACTCACCTACCGTGATGCGGGCGACAGCGCCGAGTGAGCCGGGCGAATCGGCTTTTACGAACGACGCCACGACGCCAAGGGCCTCCGCGGACACCATGCGATGGCGCGAGTCTTTTTCGCGAAGCCCTCGCGCGATGAACATCAGGTTGGATTCGCTCAACGCGACAGGGTCGAGGCGCATCAATGTCACGCGTCCCCAGACCTGGGCCATGCGATCGGTCTCGGATTTCAGTCGAGACTCGATGGCTCTCTTCTCCGTGTCAAGGTCTTCGGGTTGGAGGGGCGCGCCGAGCTGCATCAACGTTTGATAGATTTCGACACGAACCAGAATGGCTGACTCCTCTTTGAGCCGGTCAGTCAGCGCGTTAACGACTCGCGGCAACGCCCAATTCTGTTCATCGCGTCCGACGCGGCCAAGCGTGGATGCGCTGGCCTTGCGAATCTCCCAACTTGTCGTGTCTCGCAGGTTAACGAGCAACTGTTCGATAGCGCCGCGAGCCGTGGGGCCGAAGCTGGCTAGGGCGGCGGTCGCGTGAAGCCGATTGACGCCCTGCGTTCCCCGTGCTACGAGTACCAGATTGTTGACGGCATCGCGGCTGACCTTGGGATCATCAAAGAGGTTTTGAGACGCAGCCATTCCCACGGCAAGCAGAGCGTTGACCCGAACTGTGTTGTCGTTTTCGTTGGCCATCATCCACACGATGCGTGGCAAGGCTTTCTTCGCCGGCAGTCCGAACTGCGGAATAACCCGCAAGGCGTTGGTCCGGACGCTGGGGTCGCGATGTTGAAGATCCGACATCCATTGATCGAGCGTCTTGTCGCCGATTCGGGGGTTGGGATCGACTTGGCCCGGACTGGTGGGTTGTTTGGGTGGCTGTTGAGCCTCGGCCTGGCCCACGATCAAGACCAGCGACGCGAAGACAAAATGAACTCGACGCATTGGCGACCTCGTTGGTACGCTCTTCCCCTCATCCCCAGCATACCAGCAATGGGGGACGTAGATCAACCGGACTCAAGGCGACGACCCGCCCTAGAATAGGTCGAGTACCGTTGGCACCCGAAAGAGGCTCCCACGATGAACCCAACCGAATCGCGACGGCTTCTCGATAATGTTGAGGCGTTTTGCCAAGAGATTCGCCCCACCGAGGAGTTGTGCTATGCCGAGTTCAAGCACAACGAGGAACTTCTACCGCTGGCTCGCAAGTACGACATCCTGGGCATGATCGTACCGGCGGCCTATGGCGGTCGCGGAGCCGATACCGTGACCTATGCGAGGGCCTTGGCACGGCTAGGCCGCGAAGGCACCGGCGTCCGCACGTTTTTTTCCGGTCACACGTCGATCGGCGAATACCCGATCCTCACATGGGGCAACGAGGCGTTGAAGCGAAAATACCTACCGGCTGCATGTCGGGGTGAGGTGATCCTGGCGTTCGGCCTCACCGAGCCGGAGGCTGGCAGCAATCCGTTGGAGATGCGATCGACCTATGAGCGTCGCGGCGATCAGTTCATCTTGAATGGCGAGAAGTACCTCATTTCCAACGGGTCGATTGCGGGGGCCGTCGTCGTGTTTGCCTATCCCAAGGAAGGCGGGCGGGTCAGCGCGTTTGTCGTGGACACGAATCAACCGGGATTCGAGGCCGAGGCGTTCACCCCGCAGGCGAAACTTGGGATGCCGACGGCCAACACGGCCTTATTCGCCATGACTGAGTGCATCGTTCCGGCGGAGAATCTCTTGGGCGACGAAGGCAACGGTTTCCGCATCGCCATGGGAACTCTGGTGAGCGGTCGCATTAGTGTTGCCGCCGGTTGCCTGGGCGTGATCGAGGATTGCCTCACGGAGGCCGTCACTTATGCCAAGGATCGACAACAACATGGCAAGCCGATCGCTCGCCATCAACTGGTGCAGGAACACATTGCCATGATCGAGATGAACCGATTGGCTGCCGACGCGGTTGTCATGCGAGCCGCTCAGGCCAAGGACGCGGCTCAGCATTCGCGGGATCCCGAACTGGCACGCCAGGCTGATCTCTTGGCGGCACAGGCGAAATTCCTGGCGTCGAACGCGGCCTGGGATTCGGCGGATCGAGCGGTGCAGGTCTTTGGAGGCCGCGGCTGGTCTCGGCTCTATCGCCCTGGCCGGCATCTGGAGGACGTTCGCGTTTGTCGAATCTATGAGGGCACCGACGAGATTCTCAAGTTGAAAATCGCCGCATCAATTCTGGGCGGCAAAGAGTGGGAGGCGTTCAAATAGCGGATTCCGCTTGGAGTCGCCGGGCAACGGCCGCCCACACGTCGGCGATGACCTTGGCGGCCGCTGCTTGAATCAAACCCTTGGGAACGGCCTTGAGCAGTCCGGTCAGCGCCGTGATCTCTGCCTGCCACTGAACACGGCAGCCCGTGTCAGTCGCCGCGAATTCCAACCGAACAACCACCGTCGTCGTGGCGCCGATGCCTTTGCTAAAAACCGTGGCGATCTGACTCACCGGATGTTGGCGGTTGCTCAGGGTGAGCGTCGTGTCGAGGCTGCCGGTGACGAACGAGAATGCCGGCTTCAGCTTCCAGGTTGCCACGTCCGTCTCGCGGCGCAATACAGTGACGTCTGTCAGACAATCGACGAGGAATCGAGCGTCGCTCAGCCGCGACCAAATCGCGTCCAACGGCATCGCGAACCGTTGTTCTCCGGAAAATTGCATGGCTGACCCCTTGGCGCCGCGCTGGCCATCGGTTCCAATCGTGTCGTTAGAGATTATAGGTAGCCTTGGGGGAGAAACCGATGCGTCGAGTTGTGATGACGGCGGCTCTCGTGTGGGCGTTGGTGGCGCCGGCCGGTGCCGCGGAGAGGCGGAATGTTGTCTTGATGATTGCCGACGACATGGGGCTGACCGCTGGCTGTTATGGAGACAAAGCGGCCCGAACGCCGAATATCGATCAGTTGGCCGCCGATGGAACGCTCTTCCGATTCGCGTTTGCGACGGTGGCGTCGTGCAGCCCAAGCCGGTCGGTGCTCTACACCGGGCTGCACACTCACACCAGCGGGCAATATGGATTGGCCCACGCGAGCCACAATGCCTACACGCGAACGAATGTTCGCGGCTTGCCGGCGCTCCTCAAGGCCGCGGGTTACTATACGGGCGTCATCGGTAAGCTCCATGTTCAACCGCAATCGGTTTACCTTTTTGACGACGACTCGCAGATGGTGAATCCCCGCAACGTCGCAGCGGTCGCCGATCGCGCCAAGCAGTTTCTGGCAAAGGCTGGCGATAAGCCGTTTTGCCTCATTCTCGGCTATACCGATCCGCATCGGGCAGCCAAGGGTTTCGCCAACGACGGTAAGTATCCCGACGTCCCAGCGGTTCGGTATGACCCGAAAAACCTACCGGTGCCGTATCACCTCCCGGATACGCCCGACGTTCGAGCCGATCTCGCGGAGTATTACCAATCGGTGAGTCGTCTGGATCATGGCGTGGGGTTGATTCGGAAGCTGCTCCGCGATTCGGGCCGCGACACCGACACGCTGGTGATTTTCCTCAGCGACAACGGTATCCCGTTTCCGGGAGCCAAGACGACGCTCTATGATAGCGGGCTACAATTGCCGCTCATTATTCATGCCCCGGGTCGCAAAGGCGGTGTTGTGACGTCGGCGATGGCGAGTTGGGTGGACGTGACTCCGACGATTCTCGATTGGGCGGGCGTGAAGGCGCTGCCGGTGATGGCCGGCCGGTCGCTCTTGCCGATTCTGAATCAGGAATCTCCGGCGGGATGGGACGAGGTCTATGGGTCGCATCAGTTCCACGAAATCACGATGTACTATCCGATGCGCATGATTCGGACCCGAACACACAAGCTCATCCTGAATATCGCTCACCCGTTGCGGTTTCCTTTCGCGGCGGACATTCACGGGTCACCTTCGTGGCAAGGGATCTTGAAGCGAGGCGATACGATGATGGGCCAACGATCGGTGCAGCAGTTCTTGCAACGGCCGCGAGAGGAACTTTACGATCTCAGGAATGATCCGAATGAACTAAAGAATGTCGCCGGCGACCCAAAACAGACCGAGGTACTCGAAAGCCTCCGCAAGAAACTCCGGACCTGGCAGCAGCGCACGAACGACCCGTGGATTGTCAAATATGAATACGAATGACCGCCGAACGTCGCCGGAACCATTGACTCGTGCCTCATGGCTTTTGTCATGACTTTGGCATTTTGTCGATCAGCGAGGTGAGTTGTTTTCGACGGCGTTCAAGTTCGGCTTCGACGTTCGCTCGCGGTCATCGATACCGGCCGGGATACGATGACGCGATCGTCTCCGACTCGAAAGCTCCAACAAGCGGCGCTTTAAGATTATGGAGGAAGTCAGAGCGATCATGCCGAAGGACAACAACCCAGGCAACGCTAGTAGCTGATTACGAGTCGATTCCGGTACGACTTCGAGCAAGATGTAGTACGCACCAAGGACCCGGGAGGCAGACAGGGTTCAAAAGGCACTTGCTGGCGCGATGTGCTCAGCAAGCGCCTTACTCATAGCGCGCTGGCCTGTATTAGTGAAAATTCAGGCAGGCGCCCGCAATTGATTATCGCCCAATAGGCGGGGCAACCATGCGGATTTAGGAGTCAGTGCTATTGGTCGCGATTGTCGTTCGCTTGAGGCGAATCTTGTGAGTCTTGCCCTCTCGATCGATCTCGAACGCTCCGCCGAATCCGTCCTTCTCATACGGCCCGGACTTCCAGATTACTGCCTTTTTGCCCGCGTCATACGAGAATTGCCCGGTGCCGGCCGGCTTGTCGCCCGGCAGGAAGACCTTATAGTTGCCGCCGGCTTCCAAAATAACGTATCCCAAGTTCAGCGGCGGCCTGTTCACCGCTCCATACGACAAGATCAGGTACTTGCCCGGTCGGGGACCGGTTGCCGTGTCGTCGCCACGAGCTTGGGAAAGCCATGGGGCGGTCACGAGTGCCAAGGCCAAAAATGTCGAGCAGCGTACGAACCTCATTGAAGCACTCCAAAAAAAGGTATACCTCGGTCGGACGTCAAGTCTAATTGCCCCCAAAGGACACACGCTGCCCTCGGGATGAGCCAAAGCAGGCATGCGGCAATGCCGGAGAATGCCGAACAAAGCCAACACGCCAAGCTCCATGGCATGTCGTGATGGAACCGATTCTTGTTGTTGATCTCGGTGAATTCAACGACATTACCTGTCTTACCAGAGAGTGCCGCTCCAGCAAGGGCCTTTGAATACGCACTTGACAAGTGTCAAATGACGTCGTTTAGAATGGGTGAGGCGGATGGCTCGCAGGAGCCTTTCCGCAATAATCTCAGCAGATCGGCGCCATCATCGGGACGACCGAAGATGCCAATTCGGACGGGGTTCGGCGCAGGGCTTGGCTCACCTCGAATTTCACCCATGAAAGCGCGGTACTTGTCGATCAAGTCGTCTCGACGCTCTCACGACCAGAAACAGCACTCGTGCATTGCGGAATCAGAGTATCGCCAAAGTTCGTCTCCGGGCAGCAAGAAAGCCGGAAAGGCGACGAGCGGCTGACCTTGTTCCAGTACCGCTTCGCAGATGGCACACGTTGACTGGCCAGTAAAGATAATTGCCATGACACCTCACAACCCTGCGAAGGCCCCTCAGGGACTAATGGATCGACTTCGACGCAATCGCTCTTATCGCAAGGTATTCGATTGTTGACATGATCGCAATCCTAGGCCACGGGTGAGTGGCGTTGGATACCGAACCTGTCGCAAAGGCTTGCCGGCGGGTTCTGTAGTCGCGGTTGCCAGGGTATCGCAAAACATTAGCCTCAGAGAGGATACGATTGCTTCGAAAAGGTGTTTGCTTCCGGTAGAAGGGTGGCGCAGCGTCGCCGGAATCAATTTGTCGCGCCCGTTGGATGTTTCCGTCAACTCGGGCTTCCCAAAACTCCCCGAATCGGTTCCAATTGCCCCGGCCCACAGTCTTTTGGCCGTGGGCATGGTCGTGTGGCATGGATCGTCACCGTCGTCGGAGGCTGTTACACGCGGCCCCGTCGAACGACCCCAGGATTCCGCGGTATGGCTCGACTTGGACAAACAACACCTCGGCCCGCAGCCTCGCCGGTGACCCTTCGGCTCGAGGTCCGGCACGGGACGGCTCGACCGGCGCTCTATGAAGTCACCGGCGACGAGTTCCTCATCGGCAGCGTTCCCGGGTGCGATTTACGGCTGCCCGGCACCAATCTGCCGCCCGTCGTGGCTCAGATCACGCGGCGAACCGATGGCTATCGGCTTCGCAAATTAGCACCGGCCCATCCGATCTTCGTCAACGGCCAACCGATCAACCAAGCGGTCTTGGCTCATAAGGACATGATCGCCATCGGCCCGGTCGAGCTTGTGGTGCAGATGAACTTCGCGGCGCCGCCCGAACCGGCCGCGGTCGAATATGCTCCGCCGGCCTCTCCGCCGCCGGCACAGACCTATGGTCCAGCGCCCGTTGTGGCGCCGCCGGTTGTCGTGAGTCCCGTGGCCTATGTACCCGCGGGTCCCATTGTCGCGCCCGGACCCGCCACGAGGAACGACAGCGAGTTTCAGCGGCTTCGAACCGTGTTTGAAGCCCGACAACGAGAACTCGACGAGAAACAGAAACTCCTCGAAGATCAGGCCGCCGAACTCGACGCCGATCGCGTGCTTTGGTATCGACGCCGCGACGAGATTGAAAAGGAATGTCGCCGACAACAGGACGAGGCCGTCAATCTCGGGCGCCAATTGCGCGATCGCGAACGACAATTGACCGAGGCTCGCGCTGAGGTCGATCGCCAAGAGGCCGCCTGTGAAAGGCAACGGCTTGAACTGGCCAAGCTCCGCGACGAGCTGACTGCCCTGCGCCGCGAGATGGAGGATCGCTACCAAACCGGGCGAACCGAACTTAACCACATGCAAGGGCAGATGCAGGACGAGGCGACCCGGCTTCGCGACCTGCGAACCGAGTTGGAACAACGCTCGCGTGACTTGGACAATCGCGAACGTGCCCTGAAGACCCGCGCCGAGGAACTGGCTCGACATTTTGAAAACGATACCGAGTTCTGGCAGGACCCCCGAGTCCGCGAACGGGCCGCGCGACTCGATGCCCATGAGACCGCGCTGAGCGCTCGCGAAGATCAACTGACGGCCGATCGCGAGATTTTCAACCGGCTCCAAGCTCAATATCAGGCCGATTTGGCCCGGCTCGACCGCCAACGCGAGGCGCTGGAGCAAAAGGAACGCGATCTCGTCGAGCGTGGCCGTCACATCGACCTGCGGTACGAGCAGCTTCGCCGAGACGCCGTCGAATTGGAACAACAGGCACGCGATCTTGACACGGCCCAAGAGCGCAATCGCGCCGAAGCCGAGCGGTTGGCGAAACAGAAGGCTGATCAAGATCACCTCGCCACACAACTGGCGGAGCGGACCGCGACCCTCGACGGGCAACAGGCCACCCTCGCCGCGCTGCGGACCCGGCTCGAACGAATGCGCGAGGAGCTACGCAAAAACGCCCAACAACTGGCGGCAGACCGGGCACGCAACGAGGAGATTGCGGCCGAGCTGCGCCAGAAGCTCGATCACGCCGATCAGGTTCGAACAGGACTAGACACCGAAAACCGTTTCCGAACCGATGAACGGGCCAAGGTCGAGGCACGGGCCGCCGCTCTCCATGCTGCCGTCGTTCAGTTGAAGGAACTGCAAGAACGCTTGGCCGGTGAGGAACGGCGGCTCCGCGAACGGGGCGAGGCGATTGACGCGCAGGCCGCCGAACATGCCGAGCAACTGGGTTTGATGAAAGCCCGCGCCGCCCAGGTCATGGAGCTGCAAGAACGACTCGAAGCCGATCGGACCGCCTTGCGCGAACGCGAACGGGCCATCGTCGAAGCCGAGGAGACTCGCAAGACGCTCCAGGAACAACTGCGCCGACGCGGCGAGGAATTGGCCGCAAGGTCGCGCCAGCTCGACGAACAGGCCCAACTCCTCGACGTTCGCAAAGGTGAAGTCGACAAACTTCGAGAGCAACTCGAAGCCGAGCGTCGCGAAGCCGAGGCGAGAATCCTGGCGGCCCGTTCGGGCTTGGACAACCGCGATTCGGAGTTACAGCGCCTCGTGGCCGGCATCGCGCAACGCGAGGAAAATCTGCAACGCAACGTCGAAAAACTCCGAGAGGCAGGCCGAATCCTCGCGGGCGACCGCAAGGCCCTGTTCGAGGCACGAGCCTGTTGGGAAGCCGATCAACGCAATACTGCCGAGCAGTTGCGAAACGCCCGCAACGAACTCGATGCCTTCCGCCGCGACACGCTCGAACAGGCCCGCGACCTTCAGAAGCTCTTGCCCGAGTTGGAACTGCAAGGTCAGGGGGCTGCCGACAAACTCGGCCAAGCCCGCGACCAGATTCGCCAGCACCTCGCCGAATTGCATGCCTACGCGCGCCAGGGCCAGGACGAGTTACAGGTGTTGCGCGAGCAAGTCCAGGGCGAAGTCGATCGCTTACGTCAACAAGAGCTCTTCCTACATCGCGCCCGTTCGGAGCATCGCCTGGCTGTCACCGCCTTCCGCCAACAACTGATCGACTGGCAGGGCCGCGTCAACGAAATGAAGCACTTGTTCGCCCAGAACGAAACGCGGCTTGAGTTGAAGCAGACGCTCGTCGATGAGGCCGCCAAGCGAATCGACGCCGACGCCAACGCCCTCGCTCGTCAGGCGGAGTTGATTCGATCGCAGCAGCGGGAAGTTGAAGAACGTCGTGGCGAATTGGAGCGTCACCTCAACGACATGCGGGAATGGTATCGCCGCAAGCTTCGTGAATTGGCAGCCAGCGGCCCGTTAAAGGTGACCGATCCTTCTGCCGTCGATCCGGCGAATGATGTCAACGATCCGGTCGCGGGCAAACCGGGTGCTGGGCGTGATATTCTAACGGTCACTGGCGAAGTCGATGCCGGCGACCGTGCTTTGGGCGAAAAGCTGTTGACCCTGGGACTGGTTGAGCCGGATATGCTGTCGCCGCTCTGGGCCGAGGCGAGGCGTCAGCGGCGCTCGTTGCGGCAAATCCTGCTCAATAGCGGTGCCGTTACCCTCTATCAATTGGCCCTTATCGAGGCGGGCAACCTCGACGGCTTGATGGTCGGCCCGTTGCGAGTCATTGACCGCTTGCAGGCGAATCCGCGCGAAGCGGTCTTCCGTGTGTTCGATCCGCGTGAGGTGGACGGTAAGCCCCGCGGGTTATGCCTGCTGCGACACTTGGCCGATGCCGAGATGCACGACGCGACCCACCCGGACGAGTATCGCCAGCGATTCGGCGCTCTGGCCGCGTTGCAACACCCGAACTTGACGGCGACCTACGAGGTCCGCGAAGTGTCGGGTCGCCCGGCGGTCCTCCAGGAATGGGTTCGCGGGGTCGCCAGCTCCGATTGGCCGGCGCTGGCGGCCGCTCCCGGCGCCTGGTATCGGCTCCTTTGTCAGGCAACCCTTGGTGTTCGAGCCGCCCACGACGCCGGATTGTCTCACGGTCATTTGAATGCCGATGACGTCGTATTGACCGGCGACGGCACGGTCAAATTGGCCGGCTTCGGCGAACCCGCGTGGTTGGCGCCGGCCCGAGACAATCCGCCGGACCCGATCGTCGCCGACCTGCGAGCACTCGGCAGGCTCGCCGCCTCATGGCTCCAATTGGCCCCAAGGCCCAAACGCAGTCGCGCGAAGATTCTACCGGATGTGTTGATCGACGTGCTGCGTAAACTCGGGGCCGAGGTCGTTATCGACGACAAGACCACGATTCCCGCGTATCCAGAGCCAGAACGATTCTCGTCGGCGTCGGCCGTGCTGATCGCCCTCGATGATGCGGGGACCGGATTGCCCGCGAATGCCGAGGCTTGGGAGCGACTCGTTCGATATGCCGGCGAGAATGCCGTCGAAAACCTGCCGATGCGGCGCACCGCCTAAGACGCGACTATTTGTATCGTTTCGCGTTCGCCGGCGAACGCGAAACGATATGCCATTTCACTAACGACCGGCCTTCTTCCGAGCTTCGTAGTCCTTCAAAATCTTCTCTGGGTTTTCAAGAAACGCGTCCCGGCAACCGGAACAGCAGACGTAATAGGTCTTGCCCATGTACGAGACCGTCATCGTGCCCAGACCGCCGGTCACGACGCATTCGCGATCCTTGGCACCGCCGCCGGCGAGAGCCTCGCCCTCTTTGCTCAACGCGACCTGATAGACTTGCGCATAGATCGTTCGACCCTTCGGCTTGGTCAGGTATGTGTAAACGAACCGGATGCCGCCGGCAGCGCTATTCATGCGTATACGCTGCGTGTCGCCCGTCTTCGGATCGACGCGGTCGAGGTTGAGGTAATTCTTTTCGAGCTTCCCTTCGAACACGAGCTTGTTCTTTGACTTGTCAACCGCAGTGAACTGATAAACTTGTTTCGCCGGAAGGTATCGCAACTCGCCGCTCGAAAAATACTTGGCATCCTTAAACTCGACGGTGAGCCAGGCGTCGTTTCCCTTGAATTTCCAACCCCAAGATAACTGCTCCTTCCAGTTTTCGGGCTTGGACGACCGGTCCGGGCCGCCGTCGCCCTTCCATCCTCCGATGAAGTCGTTGAGCTTTTGCAACGCGGTCTTCGAGGGATTGTCGTCGTCATTGGCGGCAATGACGGCGGGAACGGTCAGGCCACAAGCGATCAGCACCAAGCCTAATAGGCGTTTCATGAACGATCCTCGGTAAAACCCCAATCCGAATCGTCACGCGCGACCATTCGCTATTGGGGTCAGGGAAGCGTTAGTAAGTATAGCGTGCCGTCGGCGTTGGCGGCGAGGAGCCGGCGCCCGTCCGGTGTAAAGGCAACCGCGTGGACCGCTCCCGGCATCGACCACGAACGCAATGGCTCGTTCGATTCCAGGTTCCAAAGCTTGATATTCTGATCGGCGGCAAATGTCGCGAAACGCTTTCCGTCAGGCGACGCGACGATGCCAACGAGCTTCTGTTTGTGGGCCGAAAACGTTTTGCGAGTCTCGCGTTTTTCCACGTCCCATATCTTGACCTCGCCATCGGCATCGCCGGTTATCAGCGTCTTCCGATCAGGAGTGATCGCCAAGTCGTGTATCGGTTTCGCATGAGCCGGCAGGTCGCCCTTGATCCGCTCGTCCTTCGCCAGCAGGGTAATGCGCACCGTGCCGTCATTGGCCCCCGTGGCGATCCACTCTCCGGCAGCGCTAAAAGTCAGGCTTTCCACGGAGCGGCTACCCTCGGTGTGGCGAGCGACCTCCTCGCCGGCGGGGAACGAATACGTCACGACCGACGCCTGTCTCTCGTCGCGTCCGCTGGTTTTCAGAAACCATGCCGCGAACCGGTTGCCATCGGGCATGAAGAACAGGCTTGGCGTGTATTCAACGCGATCAATCGACTTGAGTTCCCGGCCGGTCTCCACGTCCCAGAGCTTGATCCGGCCATCCTTGCCGCCAGTCACGGCGCGCTTCCCGTCGGCGGAGATCGCCACCGATTGCACTTCATCAGAGTGGCCGGTCAGCGTGCGAATCTCCACTCCGGTCGCGAGATCCCAAATCTTGACGGTTCGATCCGATGAAGCCGTCGCAAACCGCGACCCGTTACCGCTGACGGCCACCGCATGAATTCCGCTGGCGTGACCCGTGACTCTCGCCCCCTCGCCACTGATCGGGGTTTCCCAAATGCGAACCGCCTGATCGACACCTGCGGAAACGACCGTGTTGCGATCGCCCATGAACGTGACGGCGGCCACCCAATCGGTGTGCCCTCGAAGACTTCGCAACTCACTGCGGGTCGCCATGCTCCACAGTTTCACAACGAGGTCACCGCCCGCCGACGCAATTGTTTTCCCGTCGGCACTGACAGCCACCGAACTGACCGGGCCGGTATGGCCCTCCAGTGTGGCGACCGCGTTGGGAGGCGTGGCTCCGAGATCCCAGATCTTCACCTTGAAATCTCCGCCGCAACTGACCAGAAACTGGCCGTCGGGAGTATAGGCAATCGACGCGACGCCTCGGTCGTGGGCCGCAAACGTGGCCAGCGACTTGCCGTTGGGAAACGCCCACAAGGTGATCGTGCCGTCAGCCGTACCGCCCGCGGCCTGTTTACCATCGGGCCGAATGGCGACGGCACTCACCGCGGCCCGTAGATTCAGCACATCGAGACGCTTTCCCGTGGAGGCATCCCAAATCAACGCTTGCTTGTCGGCGCCGCCGGAAATGAGGCGCGAGCCATCGGGGCTGACCGCCACGGCCATGACCGCGGCGCGGTGGCCCTCGTAATCCCGCACCGGTTTCCCGGTTGATGCATCCCATCGCTTGACGAGCTTGTCGCCGCCGCACGACACCAGGAACGAACCGTCATTCGCGTAGGAGACCGCCGTGACGGGCGCCGTGTGGCCGGTTAGTCCATGCTGCACCATGCCGGTCGCGGTATCCCAAAGTCGAATCGTGCGATCGGCGCCAGCGCTGGCCAACTGTTTTCCGTCCGGCCTCGCCGCCACGGACCAAACGTAGGCCGTGTGCCCGGCCAATGACTGGTGCGGGTCCACGGGATCGAGATTCCAAAGCCGGATATTCTGATCGTCGCCCGCGGATGCCAACCATCGACCGTCCGGAGAGAACGACAGTGCGTTGACCGATCGGGTGTGCCCTTGCATGGTCCGGACCAGTTTTCCGCTGCCGGTATCCCACAATCGAACCGTGCCATCGGTTCCTGCCGTCGCGAGGGTCTTTCCGTCCCGGCTCAATGCCAAGGTGTTGACCGCTGTGGCGTGCCCACTGAATTCGCGGAGCCGGACAGCGGTATTTGGCCCCACCGAGCCGTCCGCGGCGGGGGCACCGAACATGAGGCCGATCCGATCACCAACCGAAAAGACCGCCAGCCCAGCGCTGGAGAATCCGACACCATTGACCCGTCCGGCATGAGCTTGCAAATCCATGGGCATGCGGCGATTGACCGCCGGTGCCTCGGGGTTCCAAACGTTTAGCCAGCCGGCGCCATTGCCGGACACGATCAAGTTGCCGTTGGGGCTGTAGGCCAGCGCCGTGACCTTTTCACGTTGGATCGGCAGCTCGTGGACGACTTTTCCACTGCCGGTGTCGAAGACGCGAATTTGCCGATCGTCGCCAGCGACGGCGATTTGCGATCCATTGGGGCGAAACGCGAGAGCCAGCACCGCGCCTTTTGGCGATGCGAACACCTGGTCACGCTTGCCCGAGCGCGGATTCCAGAGATGAACTTCGTTTCCGCTAGCCGACGCGACGCGATTGCCGTCAGGTGCGAACGCGAGGGCGAACACGGGCCGTTCATGCCGATAAAGTTGAATCTCGCGGCCATTGTCGAGGTCCCAGATTCTCGCGGTGCGGTCGCTCGAAGCCGACGCCAACAATCGACCGTCTGCGCTAAATGCAATCGATTGAATCGCGCCCGAATGTCGAAGGCGCACCGAACCAAGGACGCGATCAACATGAGCGGGGAGGTTCGCCGGGCGATACGGGAGTTGCCAACGTGCCTCGCGAATCGCTTCGCTTGCCTCGCGAAGCCGGCCCGCGGCTCGCATGGCATCGGCACGCTCCGCGAGGCGATCGGCGAGGGCGAGTGGTTCGGAGGGGAAGTCTTTCCTGGCTTGTTCTCGTTCGATTCCGTAAGCGCTTCGAGCGGCGCCGACATCCTTTTCCGACTGACCCCATGCCGGCGCCGATGCCATCAACGCACACCATGCCAGCCCGTGGATCCATGAACGAATTGCAATGCGTGCCATGCCCGGTCCTCGCGGCGAACGACGATCCGTTTGGATCGTTCTAATCGTTGCGCGGGTGAGAATCCAGGGCACGAGTCCCGAGGCGTGCGAGGAAGCGAGCCTTTTGCGCGGCGGTCAACTCCGAGGCGTATCGCTTGCGAACTGCTTCGATCCAGCGAATCTTCCGGTCCCCATAGTCGGTCACGATGCGAATCAACACCGGGCCGGGATGGGCAAAGGCGGCGCCGAGCGTGGCGTCAAGCTGATCGCACGACAAGGCCTCGGCATAGGCCAAACCCAGGCCCTTCGCCAATGCCGCATAGTCGAGGTGCGCCAATACCGTTGCCGTGGTGCGCTTGAACGCCGCCTGCTGCAGCACCTGCATGAAGTGGTAGGTCTGGTCGTCAAGAACCACGAATTTCACCGGAAGACCGGCACGAGCAGCCGTCGATAGCTCCATCGCTGACATGAGAAAACAACCGTCGCCCGTCAGCGTTGCGGTCGCCCGTCCCGGAAACGCTTTTTGCGCACCAATACCAGCGGGAATCGACCAGCCCATCGACTGATTATTGGACGGATTGAAGAATGTCCGCGGTAAGATCGTGCAAAACGCCTCCGCGGCAAGGTGCTCCGAAAGCGTCACGTCGACGAAGAGCATGCCATCCGGCGGAAGGCACCGGCGCAGGGCCAGCACGACAGCCATCGGATCGACACCGCACCGAGTTTTCGCGAGTGTCCGGTGCGTTGCGGCTTCGTCGCATTTCCATTGCCGGATTCGCGATAACAACGCCGGATTCGATGGCCGGCGAATGGCATCCGAGACCTCGAGCAATCGACCCATGAAGGCTCCGGCATCGGCCGTCATACAAACGTCGGTTCGGAGAATCCGGCCCAGGTTCTCACGATTAACATCGACATGGATGACATGCCGCGGCTGAGGGTTGCCATAATATCCCGTTGAAACTTCGCTGAATCGTACACCCATCGCGAGTAGACAATCGATACGAGAGAAAGCGGCCTCGGCCGTCGTTGTACCGTGGGGACCGAATCCCCAACCGACAGCGAGTGGATGTGATTCGTCGATCGCACCCTTACCTGAAACACTTGTAGCGACAGGTGCCTGAAGCATCTCGGCGACACGCGTGAGCTGATCGCGGTAGTCCATGCAGCCGAGCCCGATGTAGATTCCAATCCGAAGCGATCGATTAGCGAGAAGTGCGATACAACGTTGAAACGCGGCTTCATCCCACGGCTGGGCGGATACAGCGACTGGCGGTGATTCGTAATGATAAGTTTCAATGAACAGATTGTAGGGGACAATAACGGCGACGGGTCCGGGTTCGCCGCAGCACGCGACAGCGAATGCCTGGCGAATCGCTTTGGGTATCTCGCAAACGTGAGATACGTCAATGACGGCTTTGCAAACGGCATCGAGCATCGGCCGGGTGTTAACGTCGTGAACCTGAAACGGCCTGTATTTCTCGCCGCGAGCGACATCACCCACGAGACAGACAATGGGTACGGAATCGAGTCGCGCCTCTCCCAATCCCGTGAGAGCGTTGGTCACGCCGGGACCGGGTACCGCGCAAACGACGCCGGGCCGTCCCGTCGCTCGGGCATACCCGTCGGCCATGCACGCGGCGGAGAATTCGTGCGTCGTGAGCAAGTAACCCAGGCCCGCCGTTTTCATGGCATCCCATAGCTCGTTTTCTTGAGCGCCGGGAATGCCGAATACGCAATCGACTCCCTCGATCTTGATAGCCGCAACTGCAGCCTCGGCCCCTGTCAACCGGCCTCGAATCCAACCGTCGCCGGCTCGGCGGCGAATGCCGGCCTCGGCGGTTGTGGCGTGCATTATCGCCGGCGCCAAGGCCATTGACGCCAGGAGTTCGCGGCGCGAAATCTGGGGAGACATATCGAATGTATCGACCGCAGCGATGAACGGGCTTAAGTGCAATGCGATCCGGGGCGGACCTTTTGCGAGAACTCAGAACGATCGCGGAGTTTGCCACGCCGGTTTTCCGCAAACAAGACGGGCTTCCGATAGCCGTTCGGCACGCCGGCGCATACGATTCCCACAACGATCAAACGCATTTTCTGCCCGGTTTGTTGACTTCGCGTTCACTCGATTAGGAGGACTATTCATGCCAAGCACAGCAACGGGCTGGTTGAACGCGCGCTTCGGAGGCGGCCCCGTCGCGACGGCGTTCACGACGCAGCAGACCAATCTACAGAATCACTTCGCCGGTCAGCTCGCGACGATCGGAAACGCTGTCACGCGCCGGGTCATGAAAAAAGGCATCTGGCGCGTCGGCAAACTTCTCTGGGCGGCAAGCCTGCCGGTCCATGGAAATGCCACCCGCTTTACCATGTGGACGAAGACGAAACGATCAACGAGTTCGGAACAGAACCTCGTGATGAACTGCTGGGAAGGAGTCTTGTATCTGGCCTACCAATGCGACGCCATCTCCAAGCAGAAATGCGTGACATTCTATCAACTGCCCACCGCCAATGACCTGAAACTCCGCGCGCTCTTCGGAACGGCCGCCGTCCTCAACGTCGGCGGTGGCGCCATCCCTAACATGGGTGACATTCTGACGTTTGAAGATACCAACAATGGCGGTGCGGTTGTCAATCACATCGCCCTGTACGCAGGTGTTTTCGGTGGCACACACTACGTGTTACACAACCTGAGCTACCATGCTCATACCACCGGCCTTCAGATGGGTGGCGGTTTTCATTTCGAGGATTTGGCGTCTCTCAACATACGCTACAATAACAACCTCACGATCTATTACACTCGGCCGTTCTGGGAGGCCGGCGCTCCCACACATCGCTACTATTCGTTACTGTAACCAATTGGCGGCAGCGGTGCCGGATGACATCGCTGCCGCCGATTTATTATCACTCCTTTTCACCCCATACCTTGGGCGATTGAAATCCCTTCGGTTTCGGAGCCGCTTTCGGGGCGACGGCTTGTCGAGCCAGTTCGTCGTATCGGCTTCGAAGCTCTTTCACCTTTTCGGTATTCGACGCCGCGAGGTTTGACTTCTCGTAGGGGTCGTTGGCGAGATTGAACAGTTCGACGGTATCTCGACCGGCTTTGGCGGTTTCTTCGCCGCCATCGTCGGCGCGGCCTCCGTTGAGCACGAGCTTCCAATCTCCCATCCGAATGGCGCCCTTATTCGGCGTTGCGTTCAGCAAGATAGCATCATGGGGCGTTGGCTTGCCGTGTGCGATTGTCGGCAAGGCATCAAGTCCATCCAAGGGCAGCGACTGATCCGGCTTGCCACCGGCGAGCTTGACGAGTGTTGGAAACAAATCGACGATGTGAAGTGGTTCATTCACGACCGAACCGGGTTTGATCTGACCGGCCCACGTGGCGAAAGCGGCCACGCGAACCCCGCCTTCGTAAAGGGTGCCCTTGCCGGCGCGGAACTTGCCATTGCTGGTCACTCGCCCCGGCGCGGGGCCCCCGTTGTCGCTGGAGAATACGATCAGCGTGTTCGATCGCATCTTGGCAGTATCGAGGGCGTCCGCGATTTGGCCGATGGCCTCGTCCATCGCCGCGAGCATGCCGGCGTAGGTGCGCCGCGGTTCCTTGAGTTGGCTATAAGGAGCCGTGTACTTCGCCGGTACCTGATGGGGAGCGTGGACCGCGTTAAACGGAACATACAGGAACAAAGGCTTTTTCGGGTCACGTTCGCGAATTCGTTTGACGGATTCTTGTGCGAGCAAATGAGTCGAGTAACCTGCATCGCGGCAGACCTTGTCGTCGCGATGCCAGTCGAACCCGCCATCGCGGATGTGGGTGAAGTAGTCGACGGCCCCGTTGTAATGACCATACTGATGATCGAACCCCCGGCGCGTCGGCAGATATTCGGGACGCACGTGGCCAAGGTGCCACTTGCCGCAAATCGCCGTTTCGTAGCCGGCTTCTTGAAGGGCCTGTGCGAGCGTGCGCTCGTTGAGAGGTAGGCCGTAATTGGCCCACGGTCTAACAACGCCAACTTGCAAGCCGTGCCGCATCGGATATCGGCCCGTCATAAATGCCGCCCGTGTCGGCGAGCAAACCGGTTGTACGTAGAACTGAGCAAGGCGAGCGCCGGAGGCCGCCAGTTTGTCGAGGTTGGGCGTGTTAATCTCGCGCCCGCCGTTGAAGCCGACATCTTCATAGCCCAAATCGTCGGCGATCACGACGACGATATTCGGACGCGGCGCGTCGGCGTGAAGCCAGTGAGCCGTAACGGCAACGGCCGCGGCAACCATCAACCATCGTTTCATGGTGAATCTCAATCGGGTCATGAGACACTGTTTCAGTCAGGGTTCGTTCAATCGCGTTTCAATTCGGGCCACTTTCCGCCGAGCATATCTCGAAGCTCCAATTTCGCGGGATCGACAACGGCGTGGCGTATCCGGAGGCGTTTCCAAGTGTAGGTGAAATGTAACATTCCATCGCTCGTCTGAATTACGGCGGGATAGCTGTATTCGCCGGGGTCGCGCTCCAAGACAATCGCCGCCTTCCAGGTCTTTCCGTCCGGGCTAATCGCGACGTTGAGTGGTGAGCGGCCCACGGGGGTGTGATTATAAACCAAGACGTGCCGGCCGTCTTTCATCGTCATGGCGTCGGTGCCGGCGTTGGGATTCGGAAGGTCGGTCAGTGTCATGGTGCCCCAGGTCTTGCCGCCGTCGGCGGATTCAACGCTGAACAGTCGCCCGGAACGGGTGCGGCCGACGGCCTGGAGTTTGTCGCCGGGGTGAATGAGGATGCTGGGCTGTATCGCATGGAACGGCTTGCCGTCGTATCCAGGCGCCGATTTTTCCCAAGTCTTGCCAAGGTCGGCCGTCCGTTCAAAATGGACGCGCCAGCCGGCGTGTTCGGTGCTGGTTCCACATAACAGCGACCCGTCGCGAAGTTGCACGGGCTTGTTCTTGACCGGGCCGAGGATACCATCGGGCAAACGTGTCGCGCTCGACCACGTTTTCCCGTCGTCGGCTGATGTGCGAAGCATCCCCCACCATTTGGAGGGATCAGGGCCGACCTTGTAAAAGAGCAGCAGCGGGCCGTTGCTCGGCCGAAACAAGACCGGATTCCAGCATGGATGACGAGAACCGTCGCTCTGCACACCGTTGGCAACCTCGACGAGGTCGCTCCAACCGGCGTTGGAACGTCGCGAGACCCAAATGCCGACGTCTTTGGCTTTCTCGTATTGCCCGCCAAACCATGCCGCGACCAGCCCCGAGGGGGTCTCGACGATCGTTGATGCGTGGCAACTTGGAAATGGAGCCTTCTCGTAGATGAACTCGCTCAATACCAGCCCCGGTTCGGCGGCCCGGAGCGGATGGATCGTGACCAGACCCGCGACGCAAATGACCGCCCATGCCCGTTTCATGATTGGCACTCCAAAATTCGGATGCCATTCCTGTAACCGGGCGCGGGGACGATAGCAAGAGGTTGGTTGCTATTTTTCGTCGGTGAAGTCGCGGAATGAAAGGCGCCGCCATCACGCGGCGTGCTTCTGCGCGAGTCGCACGGCTTCCTCGGGGAAGAGTTCCGATTCGGCACGCCCTCGCCCGTGGCGAACACCCATTTTGGCAAGCATCCGGCGACGCCCCTCGCGAAATGGCACGGCGAGCACCCGGTGCAGATGAATCCACCATGGGCGATGATCCGATCCGTGAACGCGAAGCAATGGCTGCTGATCCGGCCGAAGGCGTCGAAGGTGTTTGGCGAGGTGATACCAATCGGCTTGCTGAGCCAAGCGCAAAACGGCGCGAGCCAGGTTGTTGGTTCGCGAACGCCGATGCCACAGCCCATAACAGATTTGGAAATCAACGAGGTAAGGCCGGCCATCCTCGCCGACGATGATATTCTCGCGCTTGTGCAAATCAACGTAGGCGACGTCGCTGCGATGAATCGCGGCGAGTTGCGCAATCAATTCCTCGAAAAATGCGTCACCGACCATTTCCGAACACCCCAGGGGATGGCCCGGAATGTACAGGTGGGCGACGGCGCTTTCGATCGTTTTTCCCGCGACGACAACGGGGCCGCAATCTCGCGGAATTCCCGGCAGATGAGCCAAATGCCGAAGCGCCATCGCCTCACGCTGCGCGAGCCAACGCCCGAGCCAGCCGAGCGGCAGGAGTAGGATAGGATGGACGCGGTTGAACTTGCACACGACGTCGCCATGGTCGCCTTGGTAGCGTGCCGTGGCTGCCCACGAGTCGTGTTTGAAGACCTCAACGCGGCGATAGTCCCGACCAGCCAGTGAAATCATGGCCGGCGGTTCTTCCGGTCCCAGCGCGCGCAAGATTCCGGGCCGGGCTTTGGCCGAACGGTTCATGGCGTCCCCATTTTGGATGATGAATCGGTCGGCCTATAAGTTCGAGCGGGTTTTGTGTCAACAGGTTTTTCGGTTTTTCGCGAAGCGGCCGTTGGCGCTTGCCCACCTTGTCCGCTGATTTTACGATGGTTGACGTGGCGGTTTGAAGATCTCGGAGGATGCCAAGTGTTTGATCCGTACAGCGAATGGCTCGGGTTGCCGCCGGGGCCGAGGCCCCCGTCGTGGTATCAGCTTCTCGGTCTTGCCATGTGCGATCTATCGGCATCCGACATCGCCGCTGCCGCCGAGAAACAGATTCGGCGACTCCAATCCGCGAATTGCGAGGGGCACCTCGACGACCAATCCCGGTTACTGGTGGAGATCGTCGAAGCACGCTACGTATTGTCGGACCCGGATCGTCGCAAAGCCTATGACGCGACCCTGGGCAGCGGCGGCGGAAAAATGGATCACTGGTGGGAAGCACCTCCGCCCGAAGAGCCGGCCGCGCATCTGCCGGTGCCGAACACTCGCTCGGCCGGCCCTTGGTGGGAGGGGACCGATCCGGTTGAGCCAGTTGAAAAACCCGTTGTGCCCGCGTCCGCGGACGACCCCAATCAATGGTGGAAGGGCGCCGACGCCGTTGAGATTGAGCCGGTGACGCCCCCTGCAGCCGCAGCGCCGGCAGGCAGCGCCGTTCATCGGCGACCGCCATCGAACAACCCCGCGGATATCTTGGCGAATCTCGAGGTCGACAAGCTCGTTCGTGGGGTGAATCCGCCGGCGCCAGCCGATCCCAAGACGCCACCCGCCGACGGAATTCCCTTCGCGCAGCCGATTCCCGTGCCTACGGCGGCGCTGGTGGTGCCGGTCGCCCAGCCCGTTGCCACCCAGCCCAAGGTGACAGCTCCAAAATGGAAGCCGGTCCGAGGCGCGAAACCCGCCAAGTCGGGCGTCATCGGCTTGGTCGTGACGCTCGGCGTCGTTTGCTTATTGTTCGTGATAATGGCCGCCATCGGTTGGATCATTGTCAGTCGCATCATCCATGCCCAACGAGCCACGACATCTGCCAGCGAGCCGGAAACGGTCCGGGAGGTTCCTCCGGTCTCGCCCCCAATGGTGCGAATCGCTCCGCCTCCTCCGGCGCCCCCGCCCCCGCCGCGAAATCCGCCGGCGTTGCCGCCACCGCCGCCTCGCGTCGTCATGATCCCGCCCGCCGACGCCGCCGAGGCCATCAACGACGGCAAGATCTACCGAAGCCACACCGGTCCTATTCAGGCGTTGGCCGTTTCATCCGATGGCGAACTGATCGCGTCGGTCGACACCGAACGCAATGTCATCATCTGGCGCAACGGCTATCGCAAGCCGCTGGCGATCCGGCAACTGTTTGGCCCAGGCGTGGGCGTGGCCTTTGTCGCCGACGGCTCGGAGATCATCGTTGCCGATGAGGGCGGATGCCAGCATCTCGACTTGAAGCAATACTCCCTCGGTCGTCGTTACATGGTGCAACGCGGTACGGCTCAGGGCATCGCGGTTGCGGGTAAGGCGCTTCTAGCGGCGTCATCGGATGGAACCGTTCGGCATTGGCAATTGGGCGAGGCCGTCGTCAAAAGAACTTTTGACGTTCACCCCGATCAAGCTGTCACTTGCGTGGCCATTTCGACGTCGGGCGGGCTGGCGGTCGCCGGATGCGCTGATGGATCGGTGAGTCTCTGGGACATGGCCAGTGGCCGCAAACGGCTGTCGTGGCCGGCACAACGAGGAGCTGTTGCGTCGGTCGCGATTTCGCCCAACGGGCAACTCATCGCAACCGGTGGCGCCAGCGGCAAAGTTTCGATTTGGGATGCCAGCAACGGCCAAGCGAGGACCGAAGACAATCATCACTCGAAGACCGTGCTCGCGGTCGCGTTTACACCCGATGGACTGCGACTTGTCTCCGGCGCCAACGATGGTCTGGTCAAGGTTCGACCCATCGGCGGCGGGCTGGCCAAAGATGTCCGCGTCCGTGGCGGCGTCAGTTGCCTCGCCATGACGCCCGATGGAGCGAGCCTCGTCGTCGGCGGGGGCGATCAGACGTTGCAGCAGTATCCTCTGCCGCCGCCTTGAGGCTGCCGAGTTCTAACTGGGATGCGCACGGAACTAACCCGTGATCGCTCCCTCGGACGCGGAATGGACCGTGCGAGCGTATTTGGCCAACACGCCGCGTTTCACGCGCACGGCAGGTTTGGCCCAGCCAGCACGACGATTCGCCCATTCGTCATCGCTCAAATGGGCGTCCAACCGTTTGGCGTCGGCGTCGATGGTAATGGTGTCGCCGTCCTTTAGAAGTGCGAGCGGCCCGCCGACCCACGCCTCCGGCGACACATGGCCGACGACCAGGCCATGGGTTCCGCCGCTGAACCGGCCGTCAGTGATGAGTCCCACGGATTCGCCTAGCCCCTGACCGACGAGGGCCGCGGTCACCGCGAGCATTTCGCGCATTCCCGGCCCGCCGACCGGCCCCTCGCCGCGAATGACGACAATGTCGCCCGGTTTGATGTGCCGCGTCCGAATCGCGTCCGCACATGCTTCCTCGCCATCGAATACCTTGGCCGGCCCGGTGATTTTGCGCACCTTCAGGCCCGCGACCTTGGCCACGCCGCCTTCCGGCGCGAGGTTGCCGCGCATGATGACGATGTGACCCGTCGCATGCATCGGCTTTTCGAACGGCAGGACAACGTCCTGTTTGCGGCTGTAGACGCTCTTGATGCCTTTGAGGTTTTCGGCCAAGGTTGCGCCGGTCACCGTGAGGCAGTCGCCGTGGAGCAACCCGCGATCGAGCAAGGCCCGCATAACGGCCGGCGTGCCGCCCACCGCATGAAGGTCGTTCATGACGTATTTCCCGCCCGGCTTGAGATCAGCCAGGTGCGGCACCTTGGCACCGAGCCGGTCGAAGTCCTCCAGCGTCCATTCGACGTTGGCCTCGCGGGCAATCGCCGTCAGATGCAAGACCGCGTTGGTCGAACCGCCCAGAGCCAGGACAAGGGTGTAGGCATTTTCCAGCGAACGCCGCGTGATGATGTCTCGCGGCCGAATGTTCTTCGCGACGAGATGGACGAGCTGACGGCCGGCGAGAAAGGCCTCTCGTTCCTTGGCGGCCGTCACCGCCGGGTAACTGGCGTCGAACGGCAGCGACATTCCCAGTGCTTCAATGGCGGAACTCATGGTGTTGGCGGTGTACATGCCGCCGCAGGCACCCGCGCCAGGACACGACTCGCACTCAATGGCATGGACGCCGGCGTCATCGAGCTTGCCCGCTTGCTGCCGCCCGACCGCCTCGAAGATACTGACGATGTCCAGAGCCTCGCCGTCGGCTCCTGTCCCCGGAAGGATGCTGCCACCGTAAACGAAGATGCTCGGAATGTTGAGCCGAGCCATCGCCATGAGGCAGCCGGGCATGTTCTTGTCGCAGCCGCCGAACGCAATCAGGCCGTCGTGGTTCATGCCGCCGGAAACGACCTCAAGACAATCGGCGATGACCTCGCGGCTGACCAAGGAATATCGCATGCCTTGGTGTCCCATCATGATGCCGTCGGAGGCTGTCGGCGCCCCGAAGATCTGTGGGACGCCGCCGCCGGCGCGAATGCCCTCGATGCCCTTGCGGGCCAACCGATCTAGGTGAGCGTTGCATGGCGTGATGTCGCTGAACAGGCTCGCGACGCCGATCATTGGTCGCTCGAAGTCTTCGTCGAGAAAGCCGACGGCTCGGAGCATGGCCCTATTCGGAGCACGGCCGGGGCCACCGGTCGTGGTCAAACTGCGACGCGTCGGAGTGGTCATGAAATATCCTTGAAAATACGGCCTGGCCCGATGCGGGTCGGGGCCGGCCAACGTCCCCTGGCTTGGCTACTTCCCTTGTTCGATGCGATGATACTTGTCAATTGCGAGGTCGGCTACCACTTGCTCGCGCGGCTCGGCGTGAGGCCATTCAATCGTGAGCTTGCCAATCTTGGTCGCGTCACCCAGGCCGAATACCGTCCGCATATCGTGAGCGCTCAGATAGCTTCGCCCGCCTCGGACGAATCGCACGAGCTTGCGATCGCCGACCTCGAGCGTCAGCCTCGCCCCGACAACGTCACGCTTGTCTTTGCCGGCGAGTTCGATGCCCAGCCAATGGCTCTCCGAGGCGGCCTCATTTCGCAGGACCGTTACCGGCTCATTGACATTGATGAAAACCAGATCCGGTCTGCCGTCGTTGTCGAGATCACCAACTGCCAATCCGCGTCCGCGATGAGCGCCTGCGAAATAGGATCCGCCACGCTTTTGAGCGTCAACAAAACGACGCTGAACGCCCGACTTGGACTGGTAGGGCAGATTCAGAAACAGGATGGCTCGTTGGCGGAGGTTTTCGCGAGGCGGATGATGAACAACGTGACCATTGGAAACGACAATGTCCTCCCACCCGTCGCGATCAACATCGACGAAAACCGTACCGAAGCCTACGAAATTCGGACCGATCACCGACAATCCTGCGGTCATGGTGCTAAACGTGAAAGCAAGCCGATTGTTCGTGAGCACATTCTTATACAGGGCGTGATATTCTGCCTCGTAGTTCGTGACCCAGATTGAGGGCCGGCCGGACCCGTCGAAGGCGCCGGCGTCCACGCCCATGCTGCCGTTCGGCGTGCCATTATGGTCGCGAGCGACCCCTAACGACAGACCTTTCTCTTCGAACGACAACTTTCCGGGTTGAGACCGGTTCAGGTAAAGGAAATTGTCGGTGGTGTCGTTGGCGACATAAAGGTCCGGCTTGCCGTCACCATCGACATCGACGATCAGGACTCCCAGTCCCTTGCCATAGTCTTTGTCCTCGCGCGGTGGCAACCTCAGCCCCGCGGACTTCGAGACATCCTCAAACGACCCGTCGCCCCGATTCCGGTAGAGAGCATGCGGGCGCGACTCAAATTGCTTCGGCGGGCAAACGTCCTGGTCATATTTCACCGAGTAGCCGGGGCATTTTGGATTCTCGTTGATCTTGTCGTCCTTGTAGAAGGACCAATTGACGTACTGGCAGACATAGAGGTCCGGGAAGCCGTCACCGTCGAGATCCGCGAGCGAGGCCGACGTACTCCAGAAATGGGTCCCGGGTTGCCCCGAGCGATCGTTTTTTTGGTCGCTGTTTTGGCTGAGTAGCCCCGCCTTTTGCGTCACGTCGACTAACTTCCGGCCACCCTTACTGTCCGGCTCATTATGTAAGAGGGCCACGCGGCCGTAGCCGGTGACGAGCAAGTCCGTCCAGCCATCGCGGTCATAGTCGCCGACGGCGCAACCGTGCGTGTAGAAGTCAGGTTGGTCGGGCATAACCTTCGCCGTAACGTCCTCGAATTTCATACCGCCGAGGTTGCGATAGAGCCTGCCCAGGTGACCGCGAATGGTCTTCTTTTCTGGTCCGTCGTAATAACCGCCGCCGGCAATGAAAAGATCGAGCTTCCCGTCACCGTCAAAATCGATGAGCGCCCCGCCACCACCGAGCGATTCGAGAATGGCATAGTGCTTCGATTCCTCGCCATTGCGATAACTGAACGCCACGCCGCTGGAGTCGGTGACGTCGCGAAACATCGGCGGCCCGTCGGGCACTTCCGGTCCGGTCGCGGGTCTCGGTTCCACGGCGACGACGGAGACGGGCGTCGTTGGATTGGGCTTACATGCGGCAATCGTGGTGATCGCCGCGATTCCAATCGCCGCGATAAGGAGTATTGTTGCTCGACGCATGGAGAGGCACTCTCAAGACGACGACCAAAACAGATACGGGCGTAATTCGCCGATGGTTGTTGTACGAATCCGAGTATCGTTAGGGTTCACAGGCCGGTCGGCGCGCCGGCAGAGTCGGTGGTGCCTCTCAAATGCCGTTTCTTGCGCCGGTCGATTGCTACCGGCCGCCGCGACTCAGCGGATTTCCAACGTGCCGGCGAGGCGCACACGGAGGCCGAATCGCCGGCGAAGCGCTCTCTTGCCGCGATTGCCAATGCTGTTGCCCCGCAGATTGAGGTTGGTAAGCTGCCCGAGAAACGGCGACTCGGCCAGGTACTCGCCGCCGACAGTTCCGAGTTGGTTGTACGACAAGTCGAGTGTCCGAAGCCGAGACAGTCGCGGAGTTCCGGCGAGGGCTTTGGCTCCCGCGTCGCCAATGCCGTTGCCCGCCAGTCGAAGCTCTGTCAATTGGGAAACCCGAAGCCGGTCCACCAGTCGCAAGATACCGCGCGAGCTGATATCATTCTGCCCCAGGTTTAGACTAATCAATCGGCACTCCGGGCAATTATCGACCCATGCCGCAACGCCGTCATTGCCGATCCGACTTCGGTTAAGATTCAGGTGCTGAACCCGGCCAAAGTGCGGCGACATGGCGAATTCGATCAGAGTCGATGGCTGGACGGCGGCGTCGCTCAGCCGAATCGCCAACACATGGGGCATTTGAAAAAGGGCCGGCGCGAGGTCTAGGAATAAGCTAACCCCGGTGATCGATACCTCCATCAGTCCCCGGCGAAAACAACCGGACAACCCCAGCGATTGGATGGGTTCGAACCATGTCTCCCGATGGCATTCGAGCAACTCCTGAACGCGAGCTTCGAGCTGTTGGTGGACGCCCCCAACTCCTTCAATCTCGATTTGAAGGCGTATCAACTCGGCTAAAGGATCGCCGCGCTCCTCGAGCCAATCGGCATAGACGAGTCGTGGCCCGTCGTCGTTGGGCTGGTCGAGAATGGTCCAGAGAAATGCTTCGGCCGATTCCATGGTGCAAAGCCTGTTCCGTATCCGGTAAACTCTACTCCCTCAGCATGACGGCTCGCGTGGCTGCGGTCAAGCGCGGGTCGATACGTCTCACGGAGAATCGTGGATGAAGACTCGAATCGACTGGTTGTACCATCGCCGTTCCTGAATGACTTGCAAGCGCGCTCAAGGGTTCCTTGAGTCGATCGACTGCGAAGTCGTTGAAACCGTGGACGCGACCAAACATCGCCTCGGTGCTGTCCAAGCTCTGGCGCTGACCAAGGGCATGAGCCAATTGGTCGCCATGCGGGGCAAGAAAGTCGAGACTTTTGACCTCGTCGAGGGGCGACCCGATGACGCCACGTTGCTCAGTCACTTGCTGGGGCCGACGGGCAACCTGAGGGCGCCGACTGCCAAGATTGGCCGGCGACTGGTGGTGGGTTTCAATGACGAGACCTATCGATCGCTACTTGGCGGCTCGTGACAGGCGCGGCCACGACGGCTCGGAGTTGCTCTGCTGCCGCGACCTCGTCGGCGTGAATGGCCGTGATCTGATTCCGCAACGATTCGAGCAATTCGCGAGTCGCCCTGAGGTCGAGCGGAAACGCCTTGCCCATCTCTGTCTTGATCGTTTGAAGTTCAGCCAGAATGTCCCTGATGGCGGAGCGAGCTTTTTCGCCTTTGGTTTCGACGAGCTTTGTTCTTTTGCGAAGCAGGGCTTTGGTCTTCTTGAATGGTTCGAGGCGATTAGGCAGCGCGGCCTCGGCCAGTTCGGTCCATCGCGTGCCCAAGGCTCGATACTGGCTCGCCAATCCGGCGAGGTCCGGCGCGTCGATCAGTGTTTTGGCCTCATCGAGGAAATCGGCGAACAGATGCCGGAACAGTCCGGTATCGGTGCCCATGGTCTCGATCGAGTCGAAGAAGTCGCGAAGGGCCGTGTACACAAGATTCGGGAAGAAGACCTTGATCCATCCGTTCGCGGCTTTGTCATTGGCGATGGCCTTGGCAAGAATTTCCAGGCCCGGCAGGCTGAAGGTCTTCATTTTTCCTTCAAGCATTTCGCGTGTGCACGCGCGAATTCCATCGCGGATGGCATCTCGGAACCGTCGTTCGTCGAGCGACCGCGGCGCTTCAATCGTCAACGTTCGGTTCTTGTGGGTGCAAACCTGAGCGCGAGCAGCGGCGAGTTCGGGCAGGGTGAGGGTCACGGGTGTCGGTTGGCGATCGGACACACGAGCGACGCCGGCGGCCTCATCGATCTCATACACGATGAAGGTATGCATCCAGAGGCCATTCGATGATTCAAGCCCGCCGAGGCAGGCGAGGTTGTGCCAACCGCAAAAGGTAACGGCAGGGCGGCCGTCGGCAATCTCAGCTTTTAGGTTGGCGAGGGCTTTCGCTTCCGCAGTAGTCTCGGTGACGCGGTACGGAACGCCGAGACGGTCGAAGGCGTCGCGATACCAAGCCCCTGTCGTTGAATAGACAACGTGTCTGCCGACGATGGAAACGCCGCTGCCGCCGGTGCCGTGGCGAATGACGGACGGGCAAAACGAATACCCCGCCCCGATTCCACCTGCGATGCCGAAACAGAGGGGCTCGCTCAGGGATCGGCCCGTCACCGGGTTGGTAACCTTGACGTAGGCCAGAAGTTTGGCGATGGCGGCCGACTCGCTCGTTCGGCCACTGAATTCGTTGAAGCCCTCGACTCGCATCGGAAACTCCGCGAAAAGTGGAATGGATGTGCGGGTGCGATATTATCGCTATCGGCCGACGGGGTCGCCGGTCTCCCTGCCCAGTTCGGCGAGTCGCGCCTTGAGAATTCGAAACGTGTCGGCGAATTCGGGTTATTCCGAAGGGTCACCCGGACAGCGTGGGCCGTTGTTTAGGTCGTGATACCTGGACAATTGCGGCAGCGATCATGACAAAGCGATTTGGCGTCGCGATGGCGTTTGGTTGAGGTGGAGACGTTGGTGTGATTCTGCTGAGGCGCGAAAAGAAAATGAGAGACCTGTCGCTCCGGAATGCCGGCTTGCCCTGAATATGCTACCTTGTTGGTACAATCGGAACCATGGACCCGTATGTCTACGCACTCGACAAACCGTGACCCGTTGGAGGCTGTAATAACTGAACGACCTGCTGCCGAATGTGACCCGATCGTGTTTCGGGATACCTACGGTTGTGCGATGTGGGATTGGTTCGCGCACACGATCTTGAAGGCCGTCGATGCGGCGATCCTGACGCGAGTGATCTTGAGCGATATCGAGTGCGAATTCGCGAAGATTGATTTCAGCCGTGGATTCCGTTTTCGGGCATGGCTTCAGAAAGCGGCTCATGACGCTTGGTTACGCGGCATGGAATCGCCTCAGGTTTCCGCGGCGGTTCGAGCGCTGCTCAAGTCGACCGATGCGCACGATGATTTCCTGCAGCATCTCGATGAGACTTGCAGCCAGGTGCGCCGGCGCGAGGCGGCGGCGCGTGTCCGATCGCGTGTGGATCTCGCCGTGTGGGAGGCGTTCAGTTTGTTGACCTTCGATGGCCTAAACGGCGCGGCGGCAGCCGAACGGGTTGGCGCCAGCGTTGCCTCGGTTTACGTCGCCCGCCATCGGGTCTGTCTTCTGCTCGAAGATGAATTCGCGGTCTTGAACGAGCAGTGCTGATTGGATCGACGAGAGACTCGGGTCGTGAAAGGTCTGGCTGGGATCGCCTAAAGAGTGGCGACGAATGATGGGTTGCCTTAACGCCGAACAATTTGACGCCCTGCTCAATGGCGACGTGGACGCCGAATGGCAGGCGATGGAGAGCCACGTAGAAGGATGCGCGCGCTGCCGCATTAAGCTGGTTTATCTCAGCGAGCCCGAAAACGCCGAGGATTGGCGTGTCGCCATGGAGGATGGACAACGGCGTCACGACAGCACGTTCCTGCGTGAATTGATGGAAGGGCCGCCCTTGCAAGCGCCGGTGCAACCCGGACCAAACGGGTGGATCAAAATGTCGGCGGTTCGCGATCGGAAGCCGCCACCCGCGCCCGCCAATCTGACGGTCCCTGGTTTCGAAATTCTTGCCGAGCTTGGCCGCGGCGGTATGGGCGTCGTCTACAAGGCACGCCAAAGGCAGCCGGATCGGCTGGTCGCCCTCAAGATGATTCTGGCCGGCGCTCTGGCCACGGACGAAGAGATGGGGCGATTTCGAGACGAAGTCGAGGCCATTTCTCGTTTGCGGCATCCCAATATCGTTCAGATTTACGAATGCGGGATGGCCGATGGGCGCCTGTTTTTCGTCCTCGAATTGGTCGAGGGGGGCACGCTCGCCGACAAGATTTGTGGGCAGACCCAGTCACCACGAGCCGCCTCGCAGTTGATCGAAGCCTTGGCTCGGGCCATGCACTTCGTCCACGATCGCGGCATCATTCATCGCGACTTGAAGCCGGCCAACGTCTTGTTGCAGACACGCAAATCGGCTCGCGTGTTCAGTGACGATGAGGCCTATCCCGCTGATTGGGACTTCAGGCAGTATCTTCCGAAGATTACCGATTTCGGTCTCGCCAAAGTCGTCGATCGCAACGGCAAGCTCACCAATAGCGGCGACATCATCGGCACGCCGAGCTACATGGCTCCCGAACAAGCTCAAGGGAGACCCTATGCGATATTGCCGACCATCGACGTCTACGCGTTGGGCGCCATCTTGTATGAAATGCTCACCGGTCAGCCTCCATTTCATGCCGAAACGCCGCTCGATACGCTCTATCTGGTTCATTCCAAAGAGCCGGTACCCCCGCGAAAACTCCGGCCAGAGATTCCGCGCGACCTCGAAGTCATCTGCCTGAAATGCCTGCAAAAGAAGCCCGGTCGGCGTTATCCCACCGCCGAGGCCCTGGCCGATGACTTGCGTCGTTTCAATGAGGGGCTGACGATTCAGGCCAAGGTCATTGCGCCCTGGCAATCCATGTGGAGCCGAGCTTGGGAACGCCCGGCAACCACGGTCATGTCCATCATGCTCGTCGCCTTGCTGGCGCTTGTGGGCTGGCAACAATACCAGCGATACCATGAGACGCCGCCGATCGATGCCGATCAGCTTGACGAACAGACGTCGTTACGCCGGTCGGCCGAATTGGAAAATGCGCGGCTTCGATTGGTTCAGGCGCGAACCGCTTGTGAGCAGGGTCAGATCGTTCGCGGCCTCCTTGGAATGGCTGACTTGGCTGGGCGATTCCAAGAACTCGATGGGGCTGTCGGCGCGAACCTCGCGACGTGGAGCCGGCACACGCCATCGTTACGAGTGTCTTTGTCCCCAATTGGGGGGGCTCGGACCGCGACGATCACCCCAGATGGTCAGGCGATTCTGGTCGGCCTGGAACAATCGGTGCGTCGCCTTAGTATCGCCGGAGATGATCGAGCCGATACATCGTGGCCGGTGTCGGGCACTGTTGAGATCATAAAGATTTCTCCCGGTGGAACGCGAGCCGCCGTCGTCGTCGGCAAATCCGTGCTGCTGCTCAATCCGCGTACTGGACAGGAGTTGTCACAACCATTGACCCATGCGGAACGAGTCAGCGCGTTGGCTTTTTCCCCGGATGGCCATTCCCTATTGGCCGGCTGCGTTGATGGATCGCTTCGAGTTTGGGATCTGCCCAACGGTACATCGTCGCCCGTGAATCTTAAACTTGATGGTGAGATTTGCAGCGTGGCTTGGGATTTGAGCGGGAAGGCCTTCGCGGCGGGCAGCACGTCGGGCCAGGCGAAGTCGTCTCGCGTCGGCGACAATGCCGCTCAAGCCAACATCTTCAATCATCCGGCAGCCGTCGGTTCCCTGACATTTTCGCCGGATGCCAAAACGCTCTACACGGGGTGCAACGACGGCAAGCTTCGCATCTGGGACGTGGAAATCAAACGGCTCCTGGTGGCGCCCGTCGGACATCCCGGCGGTGTGTCGGTGGTGCATCTACTTCCGGGCGGATCGACTCTCATGAGCCTGGGTGCCGACCGGCTGGCTCGACTTTGGCCCGCGGATCTTTCCAGCTCAGGCGTGGCGATCCCGTTTTCGCAACCGTTGGCGGGTTTGTCATTGACTCACGATGGCGGCCGGTTTGCGACCCTCGACACAACCGGCAATATCCAGGTGTGGGATGCTCCGGCAGAATTGCCTGGCATGTCGCGAAGCTGGAATGGCGACGTCCTCGCGGGGTTCGCTGCCACGGGTGACGGCCGCAAGGTCTACCTGTCGTCGGGAATGTCCATCCAGGTCGTGGAGTGGGACGTGGTGTTGCAACGCAGTCGCTCCTGGGCGACTCCGCCGTTTGGTGGTTCTAATCGGGTCATCGCGGTTGCCCTCGACGGTTCGTTGGTCCTCGTCGCCGGCGATGGGGCGAGCAATTCAGGCGAGTCGGCCATTTGCGAAACGGCAGAAGGCAAGATTGTTGCCGGGCCGTTTCGAAATAAATCCAAAGTAACGGCGGCCGCGTTTCGGTCGGACACGTCGGCGGTCATTATTGGTGCGCTCGACGGTGGGGTTCAAATCGTCGATGTGAAGTCCGGGCGGATTACGGCGGAAATCAACGCCGCTGGGCCGGTCTTGGCTTTGGGAGTCGGCCCCGACGGGATGGTCTTGATCGCGGCCGGTGGAACCGGCACTCGCTGCGAGGCGCGCGCCTGGTCCGTATCGGGCAAACCAATGGGCCCGCCACATTCTCATCCCGATCCGATTATGCAAATCGCCATGGAAGACGATGGCGTATCGGTGAGGACGAAAGACAGTCGCGGCGTGGTTCGGCGATTCGACTCGCGGACGGGTGCCGACAAACCGTTGCCGGCGGCGGTTGCCGAAAACTCGCGCGTGCTGGCGATTGACTCAGAGGCAAGGGCCTCGGTCGTGGTGGGGACTGATAATATTCCGCGACTTCTTCCCGCGACGGGCGACCCGATTCTGCTCCATTTCGACGGTGCGGGCGGCGACTGTCGGGCCGCTGTTTTCGTTGCGAATGGCGCTTTGGTTTACACGCTTTCTCCCGACGGCATTCGTTGCTGGGACAGCGTTTCCGGCCAACCCGTCGGGCCGGTCTTGCAACACGCCGGCGCTCAGTATCTCGCGCTCAGCTCTGATGGCCGGCGGTTGTTCTCGTGGTCTGCCAAAAATATCCGTGCTTGGGATGTGCCTACGGTTGTCGATCAGGCCCCCAGCGAACGACGACGAGCGGTTAGGATCCAAACTGGAGCCGAATTGGCGCAGGGCGGCTCGATTCGATTCCTTTCCGCCCTGGCTTGGCAAGAATTACACAAATCAACACCGTAACATCGCACCGGCGCCTTCGATTCCCCAAGGCCAACGCACCGGCAATTCCCCGGCACCGTATACAATCTCGTGGACGAAGATTCCGGGGGCCTTGCCGATGAAACGCAAACGGTTGTTGACGCTGGTCGTCGTGGCGATTCTCGCTGTGGGATTGGTGCCGATCGGTCGGCAATTCTATGCGGGGTGGCGGTATCGGGCGGCAGTGGCGGCCGCGAATCGAAAGGACTTCACGACGGCTCAGCGGCATTTCGACAAGTGTTTGACGATCTGGTCGCAAAGTGCCGAGACGCATTTTCAGGCGGCCCGAAACGCTCGTCGTGCCGGCGACCTCGAAACTGCCGCGCGGTTGCTCGCCGACGCCAAGCGCCTCAATTGGGTTCCCAACGCCGTTCTTCTCGAAGAAAGTCTACTGAAGGTCCAACGCGGTGATTTCCGGTCGGTTGCGGGGTATCTGGTGTCGTGCGTCCGTCGCGATCACCCGGACACGTTGTACATTCTTGAGGTCATCGTGCCGGCCTTTGCCCGCGAGTTTGACCTGCCTAGCGCCGCGGAAGGTCTGGATCGGTGGATCGCCCTGGATCCGACGGCCGTGACCGCGCTGTTGCTCAAGGGCGATCTTGCGGAGCGGGTACGAAACAAGAACATCGCCTTGGAAGCGTTTCGCCAAGCCGTGAAGCTCGCGCCCGACAACCCCGAGGCGAGACTTCGATGCGGTCTGATTCTCATCGACGTGAAACAGAACGAAGAAGCGAAACAGCACTTCGATTGGCTGATGGAACGACAACCCAACGATCCGAAAGTGCGACTCGGCACCGCCCGTTGCCTGATCGGCCTGGGGGAAGAAGAGGCCGGCCGGCGAATGCTGGCGCAGTACCTCGACGAGTTTCCTGACGACCCGGCGGCACTAGCGCAACGTGGGCAGCTCGAACTCGACGCCGATCGGCCCGACGAAGCAGAGCCATGGCTTCGAAAGGCCGCGGCCAGGAACCCGTTTGAGTTGGATCTCATCTACAACATAGCACGTTGCCTTGACCGGCTGGGAAAATCCGAAGAAGCCAACTCTTGGCGCGAACGCCTAAAGAAGGCCGAAGCGGACTACCAGAGAATGACCAACGTCGTGAAGGAGATTTCCAATCGGCCTCACGATCCGGCGTTGCGGCTGGAAGCTGGATTGATTCTGATGCGCAACGGCCAGGAACTCGAAGGGAAGCGGTGGCTGGAAAGCGCACTGCGTGAGGATCCCAATCATGCGGCGAGTCATCGAGGACTCGCCGACTATTTTGATCGCATTGGCGATCCCGCCCGTGCCGCCGAACATCGAAAGCTCGCCCAAGCGGCTCTGTTCAGCCCGCCGACGAATCGCTAAGGCTCTGCTGGGCACGACGATCGTGTCCCCTCATTCCGCCTAGCCAAATCGTTTCGCGAGTTGCTCGGCTCGATAGTCGAAGATCCTTCGCAGGTCTCTCTCCACAAAGTAGTCGTGAATCAGTGGCTCGAATATCGACCCCGGCACGCGATAGGTGACACGGTCTGTCATCTGCGTGCCTGCCGATGTTTCCTCGAAAATATGCTCGTGAAACCATCGTCGATAGGGGCCGTGGAGTTGATTGTCTGCAAATCGATAGGGCGGTTCCCATTGGGTTATTTCGGTTCGCCATCGAATCGGCAACCCATGAAGACGAAGCCGATAGTCAATAAGAGTGCCGACACGCATCTCGATCGGCGCCGGAGTCAAGACGCGGAATTTTAGCCAAGGCGGCGTGATGACGTCGAGGTTGTGAGCATCGGCAAAAAAGCCGAACAGCTCCGCAACGGGTCGTGGAAAGCACTGTTTTCTCAATAGACTTCGTTCCGTCATTGCAGTCGTATCTCTAGGGTCGAAACGGAGGTAGCCGTCGAAAATTTGCGCCTCTCGCAAAAAAAAGGACCAAAGAGAATCAGGTGATTTTTTCGGAAAAGGGCTTGCACCTATCACGGTTCGTTCATATAGTATTTGATTGTGAAAGAATATCGGGCACTTAGTGTCCTCTCACAGAACATTCATAGGCGAACAAGCTCCGACGGGGCCAATCGATCCGCGGTAAAGGTGTTTCGCCCTGACGCGGTGTCCGAATGATGGAATCGCCGAGTTCACGAAATGCTGCGTTTGTGTGATCCGAAGTCGGATCGTAATGGTGAGCTTGGGGTGGCTGCGACAAGTTGGCCGGTCATCGGAATCGTGAGGGCTGTCACTTGGGTGTTTCTACGTCGTATGGCGTTATTAGTACATCCAAGAATTGTTTTTTTTACTCTTTTTCTCAATCGGAGGGTTTGCCAGTGGTACGTTCTTTGAAGCGGTCGGCATTCACGCTGATCGAGCTATTGGTGGTGATCGCGATCATCGCCATTCTCATCGGCCTGCTCCTCCCCGCCGTTCAGAAGGTGCGTGAGGCAGCAGCTCGTATGCAGTGCCAAAACAACCTCAAGCAGCTTGGCTTGGCCTGCCACAACTACGAGAGTGCCTACCAGACTCTTCCCCCGGGCTACTTGGCCAACGCCAAGGGAACCACCTGGGCGGGCTATGTGTACGATCACGTCGGTTTGCTCGTTTACCTGCTTCCGTACATGGAACAGGAAAACGTCTACCGCGGTCTTGCACAGGCCATGGACCTGAACATCAACAAGGCCACGCCACCGAATCCCGGTGGATGGTGGACCAAGGCTGCCGTAAATGTGCTGGCCACCACGAAGATTAAGCCGTTCCTCTGCCCGTCGGACACCCCGGAATCGGCTCAGACCGGCTACTTCGCTGTATATGGCATGCTCGACAACTGCACCTATCGCGGTGGCTACTTGGCCAAGGGCGCCAACCTGACCGGTGGTGTTAACGTCAATCAACTCGGTCTGACCAACTACCATGCCAACGGCGGCGTTTTCGGGTTCAATTGCAGCCTGAGCTATTGGGCCGGCCCGTTCTCGAATCGATCGAATGAGAAGATTGCAGCGTTGACGGACGGTTCGTCGAACGTGGCGATGATCATCGAGAGCTTGGCGGGTTCGGAAACCGGCACCCGTAACTATGCCTCGACCTGGATGGGTTCTCACAGCGTCGTCGGTGCGTGGGGCATCTGGGAGCCGGGCCAAGTGAAGTCGAACTGGTATCAAGCGAGCAGCCGTCATACGGGTATCGTTCAAATCGGCTACTCGGACGGTCACGTGACGAAGGTTCGCAAGTTCGCGTATGCCTCGGCTGACTGGATTGCGGCTCTGTATCGCACGAACAACCTGAACACCCCGTTGCGCAACTACTATCGCGCGTTGGGTATGCAGGACGGCGAAATTGTGGACTTCACCACGATTGGTGATTAATTAAGTTACTGCCAATGTCCCCGCTCTCTCTTCGAGAGCGGGGATGTTTGTTTTCCTGGCGTCTCAGCCGCATCTGGTTCTGAGATGTTTGATTCGAAGTTGTTCCGAGGTAGCGAGTCAAGATTCTGTCTCGCCTTATTGACGCAAGATCGTTGCTCAAAGGCCGAAGAATGCCGGCCGCATCGTTGATTCCTAGATTCGCGACTCCTAGATTATTTAACACCTGTGACCGTCTGATGGATAAATCCATCACATGACAGCATCGGGTCCGGTTACGACAGACGGCGTAGACAGACCTTGTACCTGTTTTGGCGAAAGACACATGAAAGGTATCTTACGTCTTCTCTTGATCGCGTTGATTATCACGACCTATGTCGGATGTACGCCGGCCACCAAGCCGTATAGTGGGCCTCCAACTGAGTCGAACAAGCTCGGCGAGCCTCCCGCTCCTCCGAAGATCCCGCCACCTCCTGGCAAATAACTCCGCAGTAGACGGTACGGCCCGCCAATGAAATAGGCGGGCCGTTTGCGTTTCGGGGATACTCCTGGAATCGCGGAACCTAATTTGATTCGCGCCCGTAGACGACGGTCAGTTCCTCCAGCCCATTGAAGATTGCCGACGTCAGGGCGTTCTCGGCGAATCGCCAGCACCAGTTGCCGATCGGGTTGCCGGGTGAGTTCATTCGGGCCTCACTGCCGAGATTCATTAAGTCTTGCAATGGCGTAATGGCAAAGTCAGCAACCGATTGCCATGCCAAGCGAATCAGGTCCCAGGCAACATCACTACAATCGCGACCCAGATATCGCCGCACGTGGTCCCGCTCTTTCTCAGATGTGTTTGAATACCAACCGCGAGTCGTATCGTTATCGTGAGTCCCAGTATAGACCGCGGACAGCGGAACGAAATTGTGCGGTAGGTACTTGTTCGTTGAGCCGCTGCCGAACGCGAATTGCAGTATCGCCATTCCCGGCAACCCAAAGGCGAGTCGCAGTTGCTCAACGTCTTCGGTGATCAGCCCCAAATCTTCGGCGATGAACGGCAACCCTCCCAATTCGGCTCTCAGGCGTGAGAATAGATCGGCGCCGGGACCGGGAATCCACGTCCCATGCTCGGCGGTCTTGTGGCCATTCGGCACATGCCAAGCCGCGGCGAATCCGCGGAAATGATCCAAGCGAACCAGATCAACTTGGGCCAGGATTGCTTTGAGGCGGGCTGTCCACCATCCATAGCCGTGGCGGCGCATTGCGTCCCAATCATACAGCGGATTGCCCCAAAGTTGGCCCGTGGCACTGAAATAGTCCGGGGGCACGCCGGCGACCACGGTGGGTCGGCGATTGGAATCCAGCAGAAACAGCTCGGGGTTCGACCAGACATCAGCCGAATCGCCGGCCACGAATATGGGCGCGTCGCCGATGAACTTCACCCCGCGTTGTCGCGCGTAATGGCGCAATGCAGACCACTGCCTTGCGAACAGGAACTGGCGAAACTGATGGGAGGCTGCTCGATTCCCGTGGTTGTGGCGCGCGGCGGCCAACGCCTCGGGGCGACGTAAGCGAAGGTCCGCAGGCCATTCATGCCAACTCTTACCGTCGTTCACATCCTTCAGCGCCATGAACAACGCGAAATCATTGAGCCAAAAGGCATTCTCGTGACAGTAACGTTCAAACGCATCTCGAAGTGACGCGCCGGAACCACTTTGATAGCGCTGCCAGGCGTGGTCGAGTAGTTTGACCTTCCACGGAATGACCGAACCATAATCGACCCGATCCGCGGGAAAGGAAACGCCGTCGAGTTCGCCTCGCGACAATAGCCCCTCGCGAACCAACAATTCCGGGCTGACCAGGTACGGGTTGCCCGCGAATGCCGAGAAGCACTGATACGGGGAGTCGCCATAGGCCGTCGGACCGAGCGGCAGAATCTGCCACCAAGTCTGCCGCGTACGGCTGAGGGCATCGACAAAGGAGTAGGCCGCCGGCCCAAGATCGCCGATCCCAAACGGTCCCGGAAGCGATGTCGGATGCAACAACACGCCGGACGTTCGGCTTGGTCGCAATTTGGTCGGGGTCGGCATTGGGGTCTCCTGACGCGCCCCGGCCTTGTGCCAAGGCAGACTTACCCGCTATCCTATGACGATTCGATTGAGGTTCACTGCTGGAGTGTCCCATGCATCGATGGTCAATCGCTTGTGCTTGCCTCGTATTCTCTGTGAGCAACCTCGCCGCTCAGGCTCTGCTCGTTCGCAAACAGGCGGTTGGCGACGTGACCTATTTCCATGTTCGCGTTCCGGTCCCGGCGGGTTGGGGATTGCCGCCGACGTTCAATCGACCGTTGGCCTCGATTCCACCGGATGACTTGGCATTCATGCCGCGACTGGTGCCGGCCAAACTTGAGTCGGTCGTTGTCATGGAATGGCCGATGGCACAGGCGACGGCCTTCGATTTCTTTGGCCGAACGCGTTCGCCGGGCGTCGCGAAGTTCGTTCTTAGGTCAATCGCCGATCAGAATATCGAGATTGACCTCACGAAGGCCCTCGCCGTGGCCGTGCCCCCGAAGGGCGACGAGTTCCCGATTCGGGTTTCGCATCCCGACGACTTGGAATCGCGCTGGGCCAGTGCCTGGGCAAACGATTTTTTCATCTCGGATCGGCGCAGCGGCGGACACAGCTATTGTCGCGTGGCTCGCAACCTGGTCGCACGCCGATATGGTGTCGCCGACCCGATGCCGACCGCCGTACCTGTTCGGACTCCGGGTACTCGCAACGTTGAGCTGGTAAAACTGCCAACCGTTCCCGCCGGAAACCAACCGTGGCAGCGATTGCTCACTGGACGCAAACCTGACATGGAACCCGTGGCCGCAATGATACCTCTCGATCAGGCCTATTTGCGCATCGCCACCTTTGATCGGCTGCCGGCGCCGGGCGACCCAATCAATCGGCTCGAACAGGCGCTGCCCGCGCTCATCGCCGGTTCGGGACACGACGCTCGACTCCGAGAAAGGTATCAGGCCCAGCTCTGCCTTCCGTCGAGTCCGATCAACTTGAATATCTTTCACGACGTCACGGTCACGGTTCGCGATCTGTCGTTTGGCGAAGGGGCGGACTTCACCGTTATCCTTCGGCCGACCAACGTAGCCGCGTTCAAATCGCTGATCGACATACCCTTGGGCCTCGCACGCCGGCAAAATGCGGGTCGCATGCGTGAATCGAAGGCTTCTTATCACGGAGTCGAAATTGAATCATACGTCACCCCCGACCGTGAAATCTCGCTCCATCGCGCGTTCTTGGGCGTGACCATCGTCTGCTCAAACTCGCCGGTCTCGATCCGCCGAGTCATCGACGCCGCCCAGAAACGACTACCCTCAATCGCGGACTCGCAGGAGTTTCGGCTATTTCGTTCGATCTACCCCGCGAATCAGCCTGAGGACATTTCGTTTTTCCTCACAGAGACGTTCATGCAACAATGGTTTGGGCCGGAGACGCGGATCCGAATGGCCCGCCGCGCCGAGGCCCGCGCGTGTATCGAACGCGCGCAACATGCGGCGTTATTCGCACGCGTTGATGGCGGTCGATGGCCTCGAGACCTTTCGTCACTAGCTCAGACTTATCGACTACCGATGGCCGAGATTGTACCACTCGACGGCACGATTCATTGGGACCCCGCGACGAATACGGTGATTTCCGACGTTTATGGCACCGTGGCTTTTAGTACGCCGTTGGTGGAAATGGCCATCGATCGCGTGACTCCCGACGAAGAGAAGTTGTATCGGACGTTTCGCGGCGGCGAGTTGGCTCAGTGGCAGAAGTTCCTCGCTCCGATTGGCGTGCGGGCCACGATTGGCAAGGAGAAAGCGAAGGTTGAGGCGTTCGCGATGCCTTCCGCCACGGCGACGCATTTTGCTTGGCTCTACGATCGAATCGGCGACGGCTACATCAATATCGACCCAGCGGATCTTGAACCGCCGACGCTCGCCCATTTGTCGATCCACATCTCGCCGGAGGCGCCCGAACGCGGGATCCTCGTCAACAATTTTCTGCGCGCGGGCATTGCTCGTAAGCTCCTCGGAAGCCGCCTCGATTGGGCCGGCGACGACATGTATCTCCACGTCGATTCCGGGCCAGGCGTGGCCGAATTGATGTCGCATTTGCTGCGACCCGGCTACACGTTGCCTTCGATGGAATCGATTGACGCGTGGCGCGACGAGATGTACTTGCTCGCGCAAGCCCCTGTTTCCGCGGGCATTGAGTTTCGCAGGCCACTGATTTTTGTCGGGTTGCTTACCGCCGCGCGGAAGATCATCGAGGATCGCTACCCCGGGCTGACCTCTTGGGAGACCCAACGCGAGTCATATCGCGGCGCCAAGATCCATCAGGTCATCGCGACGCCGGCGGGTGTTCAGCAGATGTTCGGCAAACGGCCGCCGCCGGGCGACCCATTGGCGATCGATTTCGCCTTGGTCAATTCACATTGCGTCGCCGGCGCCCGAGAGGTTGCCATGAAGCGTGCGGTTTCTCGCGAGCAGGCTCGTCGAACGACGCCTCCGGGGGGTGATGGACAAAGTGCCTCGCTCTATGTGGCTCCATCGGCGGCGGGCGAGCCTATCCGGCAGGTTTGGCAAGCTCTCCTGGAAAATGAGAACCGCCGCATCGCGTTTGCCTCGGCCGCAACTTGGGAGGCGCTTTATCGAAGCGGTGCCCTGAAGCCGTCGTCGTCAGAATCCACGGCTGTTCGCGAATCGCTTCGCCACTTCGGGTTCGTCGCGGCGGCGCCGGACGGCAGCGGATTCCGCTACGATGCCCGAACCGACGAAACCCTGTCGAAACGGTTTGGCAGCCCGCGTCGCCCCTCACCGACCACGGGTCCGGGTCTCGGTTCACTCATCGACGTTTTTGCCAAAGCTCGTCTCGATCTCAAACTTCGCGACGACGGCGTTCAAGCGACGCTCGACGCGGTTTTCGGTTCGCCGGCGAAATAACTCGATGCCTTGCCGGCAACCTCATCGCGGTTGGCGGATGCGGTAGAGCGTGCCCTTGTAACGTTTGCCTCCCGGCTCGCCCGCTCGCGCCAACTCCGTCGTAAAGATCAAGCCCGATGCTTCCAACGTTTCACGAAAGAACGGCGCCGGCGGCCGGTCTTGGTCGGTCAAGAGGCAAACGCCCTCGGGTGCGAGCAGTTTCTTGACGACACCGACCAATGGTTCAACGTGACGGCGTTCGTAGACCAGATCGGAACCAAGAATCAGCGGAAACGTCAACCCTTCCGGAGGGCATCGCCAGTCAACGGCAAGCGTGGTGAAATTCGAATAGCCGTTCCGCTTGGCGTTGGCCGTCGCGAATTTCATCGCTGTCACATCGTAATCACTGAACGTGACGCGAAGCCCCTTGGCGAGGGCAGCGATTCCGGGCAGCCCCAATCCGCAGCCAATCTCGATGGCCTCCGTCCCCGCGGGCCAATCGCCCCGCAGCACCGCACGGGCGAGCATTCGCGACGCGGGCCAAAGATCGACCCAATAAGGCAGGTATTCATCCGCGGCGAAATACATCGCCACGAGTGGGTTGTCGATCAGTTTTTCCGTTTGATCGGGCCGCTCAATGATGAACTGATAATTGTCGACGATCACCGTTTCGCGGATGATCGGACCGAGTATCTCGGCCGGAACCTCGGGGAAGAATGGTTGTCCAGTCATGAGAATGTCACAGGAGCCGGATTCTGTTCAACAAGTCGGTTTGGCGAATGGTCTCACTCGCCGGGAACAAGCAGCACGCGGCCGGTGAGCCGAGGCAATCGAGTATCAGTTGCTGTTCGTTGGGGACGGCAAAGCCTTGGTCGCAGGGAATGTGCCCGCTAATGAGAAGGCCGGCATCGACCTTGGTGAGAAACGCACTCACATTACCGGCCGACGTGTCGCGACCCCATACAAGACCATAGACAAAACCGCCCGCCTGAAGGTCCGCGTCGGCGAATTTCGCGGATTCCAACCGCGAAGCGTCGAAGGCGGCAACACCGGCCGGCGGCGGAAGGCTATGGCTGATGAAGACGCGGTTCGGGGTTCGCAAAGCCAAGGGCAGTGAGGCAAACAACTCCAGATAGGCGGCGTAAACTTCCGAGGAATGTTCTCCGTAGGCGTGCCGGACGCCATCGAGGAATGAAGCGTTCAGGTCTTCGTCGCCCTTGCCAATAAGCCGATTGGTCCACTGGGCAAGCTCGTGGTTTCCGGGCAGGTAGTGGACGCGAGCCGGGTATTGGCATTTCAGGGCGCACCAAAGATCGACGGCTTGATGCGACTTGTCCGACCCATCGGGGTATCGAAACTTGCCGTGGATCAGTTCTTGCATAATCAAATGCCGGTTCGACTGACGGGCGAGGTCGGCGACTTGCAAGATTCGCTGAAAGTTGGCAATGTTGCCGTGAAGGTCGCCGGTGACCATGACATCAGCGTTTTCGGGCAACCGAATCAGGTAACCGTGCCGGCCTGGCGTCGCGCGCGTCGCGGTAACGGCTCGTCGAATCGTGAGCAGCAGCTTGGCGGGATCAGGCATGGCGTGACGGTCTAAATGATGTCGGCCTTGCCGACGATGCCGTTGATGTTGAAAATAACCCCCGTTGGTTTACAAATTGGAGTCGCGACGGCCTAGCCTGCCGTGGCCGACTTCAGTTGCGTGAGTGCCGGCCGGAAGGAGGTCGGGAACACGGTTGCTTCTACTCCGTGGCCGCGGCGCGAGTGCGAATCGCCGGCGACTTGGAGAGGCCCGGAACGCGGTTCGAATGGACCTCACTCGCAATCTCCGAATTGACAGCGTATCGCGGCTCTTTCCCGCATTGCCTCAGCAAATCGCCCCGGTTCAACCCGTGTCGGCAGCCGCTGAGTTGATGACGAAAAAACGCACCGGATGCCTCTTGGTTTGTGACGCTGGTACGCTCGTGGGAATTGTGACCGAACGCGATGTCGCCCGGCGGGTGATGGCTGCGGGAAAGCCGCTGCATTCCCCGGTCGCCGAATGCATGACCCCGAGGCCGGTGACCGTCCAAGCCAAGGACTCGGTGCAGATGGCCATACGCCGAATGCAGGAAGGGGGCTATCGCCATCTGCCGGTTGTCGATGAATCCGGGGCACCCGTGGGCGTGCTGTCGATCAAACAAGTGATCCACTATTTGGTCGAACATTTCCCGGCGACGGTTCGGAATCTCCCGCCGGCGGTCCCCATCGCACGGCGGCGCGAAGGAGCGTGACGAGAAACGATCGCATCATGACGGCCTCTTCGAGAGCCCCTGTCTCGCCCGCGATGGTCACCGCGGAGTCGGTCACTATCCGGTTCTGCGGTGACTCCGGCGATGGAATGCAGCTTGCCGGCGCGTTGCTCACACGAGCTTCCGCCTACACCGGCAATGCGGTCAGCACCTTTCCTGATTACCCCGCCGAGATTCGCGCCCCCGCCGGATCGTTGGCCGGCGTCTCGGGATTTCAGGTCCAATTCGCGAGTTCGCCCATCTTGTCGCCGGGCGATCGACTCGATGCCCTGGTGGCGATGAACCCCGCGGCCCTACAAACAAACCTCCGCGACTTGGCCCACGGCGGCATTCTGATCGTCAATGCGGAAGCCTTCACACCCGCGGAGTGTGCCCAAGCGGGATACGCTTCCGATCCTTTAACCGACGGCTCCCTCTCGGCGTTTCGACTTATTCCAATTCCCGTCGTCACGCGAACGCAGGCGGCCCTCGTCAAGTTGCGCCTCAGCCCTCGTGAGGTCGATCGATGCCGTAATTTCTTCGTGTTAGGCGTGGTTTGCTGGATGTTCGATCGCCAAGCCGACCCGATCATGGCCTGGATCAAGACTCGCTTCGCTTCGAATCCCGCAGTGCTTCAGGCCAACGGGTTGGCGTTCAAGGCAGGCATGCGCTATGCGGCCGAACATCACCTGTTGCCGGCTCGCGTTCGCGTCCTCCCTGCCGAGTTGCCGCCGGGAACATACCGTCAGATTACCGGGACCGAGGCCTTGGCTTTGGGATTGATCGCGTCGGCACGGCACGCGCGGCGCTCGCTGATATTCGCGGGGACGTCCATCCCACCGGCCAACGAACTCTTGCAGCGATTGATCGAAACGCCCTTGGCTGGTGTCCGCGTCATCCAGGCCGAGGATGAGTCGGCGGCCGTGGGCATGGCCCTGGGAGCCGCGTTTGCCGGTGCCCTTGGCGCGACGGCGACAAGCGGCGCCGGTTTGGGTTTGATGGCCGAGATTATCGCGCTGGGCGCGATGGCCGAGTTGCCTCTGATCGTCTTTGACATCCAACGCGGCGGCCCGAGCGTCGGATTGCCCACCAAGACCGAGCAAGCCGATCTGTTGCAGGCGATATTCGGGCGCAATGGAGAATGTCCGGTCGTCGTGCTGGCCCCGGACTCGCCGGGCGATGGGGTGGCCATCGCTCGCGAAGCCACACGCATCGCCTGCCGCTACCTGACGCCCGTGATCGTGTTGGCCGATGCCTTCCTCGCTCGCAGCGCCGAATCGTGGCGTGTCCCGGATCCGGCCGATTGGCCGCCGATCGAGTCGCCCATCGATCCAACCGTCGGGAATGCGGTGCGACCCTATGTTCGTGATTCAAAGTTGGCACGACCATGGATCGCGCCGGGCACCCCTGGACGCGAACATCGCATCGGAGGGCTCGAAAAAGAAGACGGCACCGGCGCGGTCAGTTTCGATCCCTATAACCACGAGCAAATGGTCTCGCTTCGAGCGGCCAAGATCGCGGGAATCGCTGACTCCATACCCGATCTCGTCGTCGATGGACCCGACAAGGCCGAACTGCTCGTGTTGAGCTGGGGCAGCACTCGCGGCACCATCGCTGCGGCCGTGCAACGCTGTCGCCGCCAAGGCAAAAACGTCGCCCAGGCCCATCTACGCCACCTGCACCCTTGGCCGCGAAACCTAGCCGCTGTTCTGGCGCGATACCCGAAACTACTCGTTCCCGAACTCAACGGCGGCCAACTGCTCCTGCTTCTTCGTGCGGCATCCGACATTAACGCCGTCGGCTTCAGAAAGATTCAGGGGCGGCCATTCCTTGTGGGCGAAATCGAAGCACGCATTGTCGAGGCGATGAAGACACCATGACACCGTCGATTCCGCTTGCCTCTGTCGACGATCTGACGCCGGACACCGAAGTTCGCTGGTGTCCGGGTTGCGGCGACTTGGCGATTCTCGCAACGATCAAACAGGTGCTCGCGGGTTTAGGTGTCCCCCGGGAGAAAATCGTTTTCGTCTCCGGTATCGGTTGCGCCGGCCGGTTGCCGTATTACCTCAACACGTTCGGCTTTCATACGGTTCATGGGAAAGCACTGCCGATCGCAACAGGGCTCCAAGCGGCGAGGCCCGACCTTTCCGTATGGGTCGTGGCCGGCGATGGCGATACCCTCGGACCGGGGGCCGGCCATCTGCTCCACGCCGCCCGACGCAACGCCAACCTGAAGATTCTTCTGCTGAACAACGAGGTCTTCGGGCTGCACAAGGGGCATCATTCACCGACCTCGCGCCTCGGCACGCGGACCCGTTCCAGTCCCCGCGGGTCGATTGAGTCGCCGATTCGCCCGTTGGCGGTCGCCTTGGCTGCCGGCGTGACCTTTGCTGCGCGAGGCATCGACGTGGACGTCGAGCATCTCGCCATGATCTTGCGGGCGGCTGCCGGTCATCGAGGGACCGCATTCGTGGAGGTGTTGCAGAACTGCAAGATATTCAACGATGGCGCGTTCGATTTTGCCACCGACAAGACCGTGAAAGCCGACCAGACGATCTATCTGGAACACGGCAGGCCCGTGATCTTCGGCAAGGACCGCCAGCAAGGGATTCGGCTCGATGGGCTGAACCCGACCGTGGTAACGATGACGGGCAAGAAACTGCCCGACTTGTTGGTTCACGATGAGGCCGCGTCGTCGCCGTTGCTGGCTCAACTTTTGGCGAGCCTTGCGTTCCCAGATTTCCCCGAGTCTTTTGGCATTTTCCGCCGGGTCGAGCGCCCGACCTTTGACGAGTTGCTGGCCGAGCCAGAGGAAGATCTACCTCGACCGCGAAAACCGATACCATTGGCAAAACTGCTCGCCGGTGACGACCCCTGGATCGTTGATTAGGAACCGCGAAATAATAATCTGGTCAATCTGCAATAGCGTGGCGGGTGAGATGGTGCGATGAGTGTTATTTGCAATTGGTGGAACGGGTTAGGAAGCCCGTTCCGCGCACGCTCTGGTGGAACGGGTTTCCTATCCCGTTTCGCGCGCACTCTCTGCACGGCTTAGGAAAGCCGTGCCACCAAGGTCATCGTGCCACCAACATGATCATGCCACCAATTGACCAGATTGATTTTTCGCGGCGCCTTAGTCGAGTGTCATTCCAAATCGTGAACGAAATTCGTCGCCAGCTCCCACTATTTAGTATGAGCCGCGGCGAACCGCAAGACGCCCACGATAGGGGTGACGATTCCCATGCGACTAACTCTGCGAACGCTGTTGGCCTATCTCGATGACACTTTAGGCCCGAATGAAGCGAAGGAAATTGGCGAAAAGGTCGCCGAGAGCGACGTCGCTAAGGACCTCGTTGAGCGAATTCGCAAAGTGACGCGCCGGCGCCGAATCGGCAATCCGCCGATCGCCGGCGAGGGGTCGAAGCTCGATGCCAACACGGTTGCGGAATACCTGAGCAATGTGCTTTCCGCCGACGAAACCGCCGAAGTCGAGGAAATCTGCCTCAACGAGGATGTCTATCTGGCCGAGGTCGCGGCATGTCATCAGATTCTGACCTTGATGTTGAGCGAACCCGCCAAGGTACCGCCGACGGCTCGCCAGCGCATGTGCCGGTTGGTGCGTGGTCGCGAGTCGCTGCCGTATCGCAAGCCGCCTGTCGTGCCGACGGATGTGGGCCTCGTTGAAATCGCGCCCGAGGACATCGATACCGGAACGAGTGGTCATCGCCGGCTGGCGTATTTGGCTGTCGCCGTGGTGATGTTCTTTGGTTTGGTGGTTGCCGTCTGGATGTCGTTGCCCGAATCATCCGCGCCGCGGCCACACGATCCGGAGGTTGTCTACGGTTTCCGGATCGTGCCTCCGAGTCCGGCGACGGCAAAAGCGGAACCGGACGTTCCCAAGATCGCGGCGCCGGTCGCCCTTCCGGCTGGCCCCAAGATTGAGCCAAAGCCCGAGCCAAAAACGGCCGGCCCCAAGATTGAACCCAAAGTCGAACCGAAAACGCCGATCGATACCATCGCGCCGGCTCAGCCGAACTCGGCCCGTGTCGAAATCGGCAAACTTGCCGGCGACGCCGTGTTTCTCAGCCGCGCGGCGGGAGCGAAAACCTCGTGGCAATCCGTGGCATCGGGTGCGGCCATTCAAAGTTCCGATGAGTTGTTAAGCCTGCCGGGTTTCCGCGGTGACGTGCGTTTGGCTTCGGACGTCCAAGTCGTGCTTTGGGGGAATCTGTTGGAGTTCATTCCGATCCCGCTGCTCGAAAGTTCCGCGACGCTCCATTTGCCTCCGGCGGGCGTTGACGCCGACCTCACTCTGCATCGTGGGCGGGTGCTGCTGGCCAATCTCAAACGCAAGGGGCCGGCAATTGTGCGCGTGCGGTTCTTGAATGAGATATGGGACCTGACCCTCGCCGAGAAATCAGAGGCGATCGTCGATTCGCTCAGCAGTTATGCCCCTGGGGTGCGCTTCAGCAAACAGCCTGGGGGTGAATCGCCTCAGGTTCAGGTCTTCCTCGGTGTACCTCGAGGGCATGTGACGCTCAAATCGGGATACGATGAACCGCTGGTGTTGAAGGCTCCGCCGGGTCTGGCCCAAGTCGATTGGAACAGCAAAGGTTCCGGTCGCGGGAAACCGATTCAGTTGAACGCTGCCCCAGCCCATTGGTCGAGCGAGTTACCCACGAAGTCGCCCGCGAAAGACATTGCCCAGCAAATGCAGCGAGTCTTGACCGATTTCGCTGCACGCGCCAATCGCAAGGGGGCCGACATCGAATTGACCCTTCAAGAACAACGCCAGTCACCGGCAGCGGCGGCGAGAGTCTACGGCATGTTTGGGCTGGCGGCGATCGACTCGGTCTTGGATGTGATCGATACGCTTGACGGCGTGTTGCAATCGGAAACCCGAGGGGCGTCGCTGTACGCGTTGCGGGCATGGGTCAGCCGCAGTCCTGCCAATGCGATGCGATTGCACGGCCTGTTACGCGACAAGAAGAGCTACTCGGAGGCGGATGCCGACGCCTTGGTTCAACTGCTGTTTTCGTTCTCCGACGCGGACAAAGCCGTAGCGCGAACCTATGATGCGTTGTTCCATCATTTGGAGAATGAGAAGTTGGCGATTCGGGAGTTGGCCTTTTGGCATTTGGCTCAACTGGACTCCGATTTCGCGCGGGGGCTGACCGCTTCGCCGGCGGCGGCCGACGCCGACGTCCGAACCAAGATATTGGCCCAGTGGCGCAAGCGGCTAACGGATGGCAAGCTCCCGCCGAAAGCACCCGACGCCGCGCCGAAATGACGCCCGAGTTGATTCTAGCCGGGTCGGGCCATCGCTGGCCTGGGATTAGC